>DASVGG010000086.1:0-158596 GCA_036379655.1 Pyrinomonadaceae bacterium | reverse complement strand
TCGAGTCGCCGGATGTCAGCCGCCCGCGGCTGTCGCACTTTCAAAGAACGTGGCATCGTTGAACCTCCGACCGGGAGAGTAGTTCAGCGATACTAACAAAACCGATGTGACAAATACTCACATCACAGATGTGACACTACGCTTAACTCAGATGAGAGTTGGGGACTCGACCACGGCACATGGTCTGTGCTCTGCCACGTCTTCCCCGAAGCAGACGTGCCCGTCATCCAACTCAGCATCGACGAGACGCGGCCGGCAGAGTTTCACTACGAAACCGCGAAGCGGCTCGGCGGCCTGCGCGACGAAGGGGTGCTCATCGTGGGAAGCGGCAACCTCGTGCATAACCTGCACGCCTACGCGTGGGACCGTCAGCAGGTCGAGCCGCTCGACTGGGCCGTGCGCTTCGAGGAACGTGCGCGCGAGCTGCTGCTCGCGGGCGAACATGGCCCACTCATCGCTTACGAGACCCTGGGGCGTGACGCCGCCTTGTCGATTCCAACGCCCGACCATTATTTGCCTCTTCTTTACGTGATCGCGCAACAGAGAGGAGGCGAGCAGGTCAGCTTCCCGGTGGAGGGATTCGACGGAGGATCGGTCTCTATGCTCTCAGTCAAAATCGGCTAATTAGTTTACTTCACCAAGTTTTTCCCCGGTCATGCGGGACATGAATTGAATAATCGGGCCGATGGTCGCCCTGCGACTCCGGCTGGTAGAGGACTTCCGCGACTTTCAATCTCCGCACGCCTGACGGGACTTCCCACTCGATCAAGTCACCGCGCCGGTAGCCGAGCAGCGCCGTCCCGACGGGCGCGAGAACCGATATCTTGCCCTCGAAGTCTTCCGTGCGGGACGGTAAAGCTTCAACCCGACGCCCGAGCTTTTCTCGAAGCTCGCGCGGGGCCGCGCACGACCACGACCGAGCAATGCGCGTTCATCGCGACCGCCTCGGAGACGCTCCCCAGCAGTAGTCGCCTGAATCCACGCCGCCCGTGCGAGCCGACGACGATCAGGTCGGCGGCCCATTTCCGTGCCTCATCTAAAATGGCCTCCTTCGCGTTACCGGAGAGCACCGCCCCGGTCGCATTCAACCCCGCTGAAGCCAGCACCCGTTCGGCGCCGCCGACCGCCTCTAAGTTACTCACTCTGGAGAGTGTGAGCGCCCACGGCTCTTCAACGCTCACGACCCTGAACTCGCTCCCTTCGGGCCAGGGTTGTTTGGCGAGGGCGCGGGCGGCCGCCGCGGAGGTCTCCGAGCCGTCGGTGGCGAGCAGCACCCTCCTCCCGCTATCCGGAGTGTGCGCGCGGTCTTCACCAGGGTCACGCACGATCTGAACGGTGCAGGGGGCGGTCGTGACGACCGCTCTGGCGACGCTCCCCAGCATCCAGTGCGCCAGGTCCTTACGGACGTGGGCGCGGACGAAGATCAGGTCCGAAGACCACTTCCGCGCGAAAAACGGAATGAGATGTCGGGGGTCGCCCCTCCCCACCAACACTTCCGCCGGGATGCCGACCTCTCTCAGGCGCTCGACGGCGAGGGCGGTTATCTGTTCGCCCCTCCTCTCCATCTCCCGCCGCACGGTTCCCTTCCCGTAACCCTCTTCGCGCCACACCTCTTCGGGAACGTCCGCGTCCGCGACGACCGAAAGCACGTGCGCCGTCGTACCGTCGGGCCAGGGACGCACGCCCACCGCGCCGACGAGCACCTCCGCTGAAATCGCCGAATCAACTGCAATCAGTAGTTTCATAGTTCAATACCCTCATCACCACCAGCCTCCTGTTCGAGCTGGATAAATAATCACACGGCAGAACTCGATTCGGGCAAAGTCCGCCCGCCGCCCGCGACCAGCGCCTGTCCGGTAATGTAGTTCGCCTCGTCATTCGGCTGGAGCTTTCCGCCCTCGTTCTCCCATCTCTCGAAGTCTTCCCATTCATCACTCGGCTCGCGGATGTAATAGTCTGCCGCCATCATTTCCTCCCTCTTTGTGCTCCCTCCAATTGTAATTGGCTGAGCGCCACGTAAATATTAGCTATCGTCATGTACGTCATCCCCAATCATGTTATGTATGACGGCTGCTCGTTGCCTCGTGGAACTTCTTCAGCATGTCTCTACCTTAAATGAAGGGGACGGCGGGAGACAGAGTATTAACACCTGACGTGTGCAGGTGTTTACACGCCTCGGGTCAACCCGGTAAGTCTTCCCGTCTTTTATCGTCGAATGAGTGAAGAGGTAGGCCGCGCCTCCGCCGGCTCGAACGCTTCATACAAGGAAGGGTTCTGTAAACAGAAACAGGTTGCGCGTGCACGCTCTCTCATATTCATAATCGTAGCGCGGCGGCCGTGCCGGCGGCGGTTGGCGCGTCTCTTTGATCGGTTGTTTGCCGGTTCAAAGAGCATTCATCAATTCCATCGTGACGGTCTACCAGGCTTACGCGGTACTCGTTATAGCAGTGCACTCGACATCTAAAGCTCAATCCTGTTGCTTGTGCTCCCTGACGTGGAGCGCAAGCTCCACGCGGTTGCTCAGACTCTTTTTGTCGAGGATGCGGCTGATGTGACCCTCCACCGTCCTCAGACTGAGGTTGAGTTCGGCGGCGATCTCTTTGTTTGAAAGCCCGCGCGCGACCGCCTCGGCAACGCGCCACTCGGCGTCCGTCAATTCCTCATCACGCACCAGTTCAACGTCGTCCGCCCCCTGCTCTCCAAACATCCGCGCGAGGTCAGAGTGCGTGCGCCGCACACGGTCGAGGATGCTCTTGACGACCGCCGCGAGTTCTTCCGGCTCGAACGGCTTCGTGAGGTAGGCGTCCACGCCGGTGCGGAACCCCGCGATGCGGTCGGCCGTTTCGTCCTTGGCGGTGAGGAAAACGATGGGGACGAGCCGCGTGCGCGGCGCGGACCTCAGATTGCGCGCGAGTTGGTAGCCGTCCATGCCGGGCATGCGGATGTCGCTGATTATCAGGTCGGGCAGCGCCTCCGCCACGCGTACCATCGCTTCCGCGCCCCGACGCGCCGTCACCACCTCGTAGCCCTCGGCGCGAAGCGTCTCGGATACCGCGAGCAGGAGGCTCGGGTCATCGTCAACGACCAGCAACTGTTTTGCCATTTCCGTTCTCCTTGTCAGGCTGCTTGTCACAGCCTCCTTCGCGCCACGCCGGCAGGTGCAGCGTGAACGTACTCCCGCGCCCGACTTCACTTTCGACGCTGATCCTGCCCCCCATCTGTTCCATGACGTTGCGACCCAGGTATAGCCCTAATCCCACCCCGGACACGTCGGCGTCCTCTAAAAACTCGTCGTCCGTCGTGGCGTTGCGCATGGCCTCGGAGTGCGGCGCGGGGCGCCCGCGGTGAAACTTGTCGAAGAGCACGGGCATGTCCTCCGCCGGGATGCCGCGCCCGTTATCCGTTACGCTGACCAACACCTCTTCGCCCTCGGCGCGCGCCGCCACGCGGACGCGCCCGCCGTCGGGCGTGTACTTGATGGCGTTCTCGATGACGTTCGACAGCACACGGCGCAGCGCCTTCGGGTCGGCGCACGCGCGGGGAATCTCCTCGGCGGGCTCGACGCGGAGTTCGTGGCGCCGCTTCTCCGCCGCCCTCGTCTCCGACTTGACGACGGACGAGACAAGCTCCGCCACGTCCACGCGCTCGTGCGTGATGCGGAAGACGCCCCCTTCGAGGCGCGACAGGTCGAGCAGGTTGAGGACGAGGTCTATCTGCCGGTCGCATTCGACCGAGATCGTATCCAGATACTCGCGCCGCTTCGCGTCTTCAAGGCCGTCGCGCATGAGCAGCCGCGTCAAAGCCTTGATCGTCGTCAAAGGCGTGCGCAGCTCGTGCGAGACGCTGGAGACGAACTCCGACTTCAGACTGTCCAGCTCGGCCATGCGCGCCTCTCTCTCCTCCAGCCGCCCGGCCATCGCGTTGAAGCTCACGCCCAGCCTTGAAATCTCATCCGCGCCGCCGTCGGGCGCGCGGGCCGAAAAATTCCCTTCACCGAACCGCTGCGCGGCGAAACCGAGGAGGCGCACGGGACGCGCGATGCTCCGCGCGATGAGGAGCGCCGCCGTCAGGGTGCCGAAGACGACGGCCAGACTGATGAGCGCGTAAGTGGCGAGCTGACGCCTCACGGGCGCGTAGAGGATCGCGCTCGACACGCCGACCATCGTCACATAGCCCGTGCGGCCCGCGCGCGCCAGACCGTACACGCGCTCGACGCCGTCGATGGCGCTCGTGACGGTGATGACGGCACTGCTCCGTTCGCCGAGCGCGGATAATACGCTGGCGTCGCTCAGGTCGAGACCCAGGGTAGATTCCGGGGTCTGGCTGCGGTAGATCACGCGGCGGCGCGAATCGAGCAGGGTGATGACAGGTGTTCGTTCCGGCAAGGCGATGCCGCTGAAGAGGTCTTTAAGGGCTTCGCCGTCGATGCGCGCGATACAAGCGCCGCCGCCTTCTATCGGCGCCGCGACGGCGAGAACATAGCGGCCCTCCCCGCGTGTCCAGTCCGTTTCAATCGCGGCCGCTCCGCTCCGGGCCTCCGCCAACAGCCGCTCGGCGAGTCCCGCCGGGAGACTCCCGGCGTCGGACGGGTGTGCCGCCACGACCCGCCCGCGCGCGTCGAGGACGCGCACGTCAATCCAATGCGGTCGCCGTGTCGTCGCCGCGCGCAGGTCGGCTTCGAGCGCCGCCGCCTCCCGGAAGTGTTCGGCTGGGTAAGAGGCGATGGTGACGAGCGGTTGCCGCTGGGCGTCGAGCCAGCGGTCGAAGACGACGGCCGACAGCTCAGCCTGTTGTTCCAGAGACTCGTTGAGCTGTTGTTCTTTCGCGCCCCATACAACCCATAACATGGCGAGGCCGAGAAGGACGAGCGGGACGACCGCGCCCAGCGCCAACGCAAGTAATCGCCCACGGATGCTCAACCTTAGCCTCCGATGTCTAAACCCGGCCCTGTTATTTGCACCTCAGTATACCAAATCATATAGACCCTTGGTGCCGCCGGCCGTCATGTCGCGGCGCGGGACACTTACTCCTCGCCGCGTCTGTTGCGGCGAGATTTGATTTCAAGCCACACCACGCCGGCGAGCGCGATGGCGGTCAGTACCAAAACTATCATGATCTCTTTGCTCATAAATTGAACCTCCTTTTCGACTTCGGTAACGGTTTATTTCACATCGCTAATAATTAAGACGGGCTATACCGCCCGCGAGACGACTTCACGGTTGACCAGGATGCGGCCTACGAAACTAGTGCGAGCCGGCCGTGCGCGCTCGCGGCTCTCGCTCCTCGGCGGACGATGCTCACAGAGCAGTGAGCAGCCCCGGCGACATCCTCCGACACGCTCCCGTAAAGTAGCCTGTTAAGGACTCCCCGGTCTTCCGTGCCCACGACGATAAGATCGGCGCCCATCTCCCTTGCCGCTCTGACGATGCGCCGGGCGGGGCGGCCGGCCAACACTTCCGCCGTGACCCGTAGCCCAGTTCCCGTGAGCACCCGCGCGGCCTCGTTTATCGCCCGGTGTGCGCGCTCCGTTTTCCCGCCCTTGTAGAGCCCGAGTTCTTCGAACGAATACGCGACCGGGTTGACCATGCTCATGACCTTCACCTCCGTGTTATTCGGCCACGGGCATTCGGCGACGGCGCGGACGGCCGCCTCCGAATGTCCCGAACCGTCCGTCGCAAGCAATATCCTCATGCCTCCGTCGGCGTCCCGGCGGCGACCGGCCGGGACGCGTATCACTTCGACGGAACACGGGGCGTTGCGCGCGACGGACTTGGCGACGCTGCCCAGCATCCAGTTACGGAAGTCGGTGCGGTTGTGAGCGCGGATGAGAATCAGGTCGGCGGCCCACTTTCTCGCCTCGAAGGGAATCAGCCACCGTGGGTCGCCGCGTAGGACCGTGATATCCGCCTCGACGCCGAGCCACTGTAGGGGCGCGGTCGTCAACGTCGAGAGCTGTTCGCCCCTCCTCCTCATCTCCAGCTTCACGGCCTCGGCCTTGAACGCGGCCGCGCGCCACACCTCCCGAGGGACTGTTTCGTCCTCCACGACCGAGACCACGCGCACCACTGTCCCGCGCGGCCAGGCCCTGACCGCGAAGGCGTTCATCAACAACTCGGTCGTGGCGACCGTATCGACTGCTATCAAAACTCTCATCGCCTCACCACCATCCTCAATCGAACCTCACGCCCGTGACCTCCATCACGTGAGCCGCGCTCTCCACCTCGGGGCTGACGCCTTCGAGCAGGATGCTCACGTTGATCGCCTCTCCCGGCTCCAGCGCCGCCTGCCTCACGGGGACGACGACCACCGTGCGCTCTCGCAAAGGGCTGCTCAACTCGTCCAGTATCACGCCGCGCAACTCCAACCCGGTGACAATGCGGCCCGTCGCGTTCCTCACAGTCCCCGTAATCTCGACCGCCTGGTCGTTCAGGGGCCGTGGAGCCTCCGCGGCGACGAGTCGTTCGACGACTAACAGTTCGCTCAGCTCGTCGAACCCCGGCGACTCGCGGCGAATCGCGCCCTCCAGACGCTGCTCTAAGACCCGACCCTGGTAAGGCCGTGTTGCCGCCAGGCGGATGAGGCCGGTCGTCAACAGCACGATGACACTCGTGATGGTCGCGGCCACGAGTATCAGAGGCCAGCGAATCTCCGGCTCCTTGATTAATGTCGGCCCTCTGTAGGCCATGCCCACCTCCTTATGTGAACTTTGACCCGCGACTCCCCACCTGCTCGGTCAATAACCTGATGTCGAAGCCGTGGCCGCACCCCTTGCACACGTGGGGGTCGGCCTCCCGCGCCCCGACGACGAGCCAGACTTCGGAGCAGCGCGGGCATCGCACGAACCAGCGCCGTAGAATCTCAGACCAACCGACTTTCGCCCGCCCGACTTGACTGCTTACAGACATGACGACTCATCTGCCCCCTTTCGAGCCGGAGCCCAAACGGCTTCGTCTAACGGCCCTCCGGACATTCCCGGCGCCAGCTTGTCTGTACCTTAATGAGTGAGGGCGGAGGCAGATAGGGTGTAAACACTCAAGCAGCGCGGGTGTTAATACTCGCCGGTGAGGCGGGTCGCTCCATTCTCACCTCTTAACCCCTGGAGCGGGCGGTACCGTCGCCCCGCATCTCTCGCACCTAACCGTGGCCGTCAATTTCTCCTCCGGCACGACCTGCTTGCGGCCACACCTCGGGCACCACCTCGTCAGCATCTCCAGCTTCGTCCTCGCAACCGTCTCCGCGATAATCCACGCGAAAGGGTTCATCGCCCTCCCCTCCTTCCCCGGCGCGCGGCATCACCGCACGACCTCGACCGAACAAGGCGCGCCCGTCACCAGTGCCGCCGCGACTCCGCCCAGGCCCGACCTATCGAGCGGGCTGCCCAGTCCGCGTGAGCCGACGAAGACGGAGTCAGCCGACCATGTCGCGGCCTCGTCAACGAGTACCCGCCGCGGGTCACCCTCCCTGACCACGACCGACGCGTTAAGGCCCTGCGCGAGCAGCACCACCCGCGCCCCCTCGGCCATCAGCCGCGCGTTCACCGGCGGGCCTTCGTTGCGGGCCGTTCCGAACTCCTCCAGATTCGGCGTCGCGTCGGCCAGCCTGACGGGGCCGCTCCCGTCGTCTACGGCGACGATGCGCACCTCCGTCCCGGCGGGCCACTCGCGCGACCACACCGCACGGACGGCCCGCGTCGCGCCGGCCGACCCGTCCGCGCCGATGATGATTCGCGACGGCTCGCCCTCCTCCTTCTCCGTCCCTCGGCGGGCCACGCGGACCGAGCCGTGCGCGCGGCCAGCGACCGTCTTCGACACACTGCCGAGCAAGAGTCGGCCGAGCGCCGAACGCCCCTGCGAGCCGACCACGATGAGGTGCGGCCGCCACTCTTCCGCCCAGTTCAACAACTCTTCCGAGGGTTCGCCCTCCAGGATTGCGGAACGCACCTCCCAGCCCGGGAATGATGAGACCACCTGACTGCGTGCGCGCCCCAACGCCTGTCGCGCCTCCGCGAGACGCATCACGGCCTGCTCCCGAACCAACTCGACGACCGATGTCACTCTCCGTGACATCGCCGCCGGCCCCGCGATCTCCGCTACGGGGAGATAGGCGCCGACGAGTCCGTCGGCGACCGAGACGATCAGGGCCTCCGCCTCGCGCGGGAGCCCCGCGCGCCGCAAATCACTCAAGGCCGCGTCGGCGTGAGCCGAACCGTCATACGCAATCAATATCCTCATTCCGTCCTTCATCAAATCCTCCTTCTCCTAATCGAACAACTCTTAACTGTTGATATGATAGAGGATATGCGAAGGCGGCAGTAGAGTGAAAACACCCGTATTTCGCAGGTGTTGTCACCCTATTGCACGCCCCGCCTTTGAACTATCCTGACTACTGTAAGGAGAAACGCGCGGCGTCTTGCCGAAGCGTAGAAGGAGGAATCATGGACATATTAAGCTCAATAGTTTTCGCCGTGGCAGTTCTGGTCGTCGCCGGCTTCATGATCTGGCGAGAGGTACGTATGCGGAGGGGATGGGCCCCGGCGAGGCGTGCGGACCATACTCAGGCTGACTCTTCAACCGAGTGCGGCGGCCGCGTCGTGTACAGGCACAGAAGGTTGAGTAAGTGGGACTACATCAGGACGCCGTGACCGGGAGCGGGGCCGTTCCCCGCGCCCCCCTCACCGCCAGGGCGTCAGAGGCCAAGCCGGCCTCTGATCTCTTTGACGATCTCTTCGGGGCTCGAAGAGACATCGACCTCGACGGCCGCCGTCGGCTCCTCCAGCGTGTCGAACTGGCTGTCGAGCAGGGCCGGATTCATGAAGTGTCCGCGCCGACCGCCGAGCCTCTGTTGAATGACCTTGTAGTCCCCCTTCAGGTAAACGAATAAGACTCTCTCGTCTATAAACAGGAACAACCGGTAGCTCTTCTTCAGCGCGGAGCAGGCGAGGACGGCCGCTTCTCCCCGCACGAGGCAGTCGCGGATCAGGTCGCGGAGGGTCTCCAGCCACAGCCGCCGGTCGGCGTCGTCCAGAGGGGTACCGCTTTGCATCTTCTCCACGCTGGCATCCGAGTGGTAGTCGTCGGCCTCATGGAATTTCCAGCCGAGTTCTTCCGCGAGCAGCCGCCCGACCGTCGATTTCCCCGAGCCGCTCACGCCCATGAGGACGACGACCTTCTCTGGCGAATATTTACGACTCATCAGCAACTCGCTTTATTCAGCCGATGCGCCGCGCCCACTCGACGAGGTTCTGGAGGAGTTGGCGGATGAACTCCTTCGTCTGCTCGTCAGTCAGGTTCCCTTCCGAGTCGAACCGCTCGGAGGCGTTGCCGATCATCACCTCGGGCTGGTTGATGGGGAACATGTTGAGGAAGACCATCACCTGCCGCAGGTGGTACTGCGCCCGCGCCGTGCCGATGGCGCCGACGGACGCGCCCATGATGGCCGCCGGTTTTCCGTTCCACGCGCTGTCGCCGTACGGCCTCGACGCCCAGTCGATGGCGTTCTTGAGCACGCCCGGGATTGAATAGTTGTACTCGGGCGTGACGAAAAGGACGGCGTCCGCCTCGCGTATTAGGCGCTTCATCTCCGTCACCTTTGCGGGCGGGTTCTGCTCGTCGTCCTCGCTGAAGCCGGGGATGCCGTCGAGCTCGAAAATCTCGACGGTCGCGCCCTCGGGCGCGAGTTCGGCCGCCGCGCGCAGCGCCGCGCGGTTATAAGACTGGCGCCGGAGACTGCCGGCGATGCCGAGGATACGTATCTGCTTGCTCATGTTCTGTTCTCCTTAACCTCAGTTGCATATCCAACGCTATCAGCTTAGCCGTCTCACGCCCCGTGCGAAACGGTGTTTCCACCCCATCCGCTAGGGTGTTATCACGCGTCTTTTATCCGTCAGGCGTGCGAGCCGAGGCCGCAAGTGGCGCAGGAAGGAGCCTCTGGGGCCGAACCCTTCGAGGGGCTTCCCTTCGACGCGCCCTTCCCTGTCCAGCACGACGACCAGGGGAATCTGCCCCCTGCCGTACTTCCTGAGCGTCCTCCCTTCGGGGTCGCGGAGTATCGGGAGTTGCAGTCCGCGCCTCCGGAGGTGCTCGCGCACCTCCTCGTCCGAGGCGTAGTTCTTCGACCTCGGCCTTTCGGAGTCGGTGCTGACGAGGTAGAAGACGACGCCCTTCGGGGCGAACTCCGAGGCCAGCAGGCGGACGGACTCGGCCTGCTCCTTCGTGACGCGCAGCCGCGCGTCGCCGAAGATGAGCACGGCCACCTTACCGCGCAGGTCGGCGCTGGTGACGTTTCCGCCGTCCAAAGACCGGAAGGAGAACTCCGCCGGCCCTTCACCCTGCGCGCCCGTGGCGCATACCAGGAATGATGACAGAAGGACGGCGGCCGCGACTCTGTGAACTGCCAACATCATTGCTCCCTTCCTTTTTGGGAAACGCCATTAGAGGCTATACCCGGGGCCTGCCGACGCCCGTGCGAATGGCTGAGCTGATGGTTGTCTTTGGGGTTCCCGCACACTAACAAACAAAGGGTAAACATTCAACGGAAAGTTTCGGCCGCGACGCGCTCGCCGCGTGCAACTACTCGCGGCCATCGGGTGTTTACTCTCTGTCGGCGGAGCTTCGCGTCACCTAATCCGAGTCCACGGCGCGGCCGACGGGCAGGTTTCAAGCAGGGCGGAAGGCGAGCGGCTAATAACCGCCCGCCCCTAAAGGTCGAGGGTTAACCATATGGCGAACGAAAGGGGCAAGAGCTAATGCTACCCGGCGTGGGCGGCGAGGAGGACTATTCAGCGGAGGTCGCTCGCCTGGAAGAGGAGTTGTCCGCCGAACGCGAGTCGCGCCCGCGCACGCTGCGGACTTCGACAACTACCGCCGCCGGGTAAGGCGCGAGAGCGCCGCCACGGCTATCCGTGGGAGGGCGAACTTCTACGGCCCTCTCGCGTGACGGTCGTCAAATAACCTCTCCGGCCGGGCCGCCCGTCACGTGGGTTCGCGGATGGCTAAAATTCCAGCGCGACCCCGCTCAGGAGTGAGAAGTCATTGCGCTTGACGCCCTCGGGCGGGCGCCGGTCGAACCTGTTCACCCCACCGATGTTGAAGGCGAGCGCCTTGGTGAGTGGCGCGCGCAGGGTGACCCGCGCGTCCACGCGGTAGCGCCCGAGGTCTTCAAAAAGAGACGGCAGACCACGGTACGGTCAGCGTCCCGAGGAGTTCGTTGCGAGTGAGATCGCGGCGGGCGAGATGTCGAACATCTTTCCCGAGAGACGGTCGCCGTTAACCAGAGAGCAGGCGACAACGCCGCCGGGCGCGTCGTGACGCCGCGGGGGGGCCGGAGCCTCGGTCCGCGCGGCCGCACAGAAGCAAGCGCAAAGGATGACGAAGATAGCCGCCGGAATCAATCGAGTCTGCATGAATGTTGAAGATTAGAAGTATGGGATGAGAATGACCGAGGTCTTGGTAACGCGCCCGGCCGGACGTTGGCCCGGGTGTTAACACCCGCCGGCCTTAGGTGTTTACACCCTACCCGCGATCCGCGCGGGCTACTAAAGTAAGCACATCTACCGGCCGCCCGTGCGCGGCTAACATACGAGGCGAACGTGAGACGGCGAAGCAGGCCGCCGGAGAAGTGGCGTATTCGAGCGGGCGGCGGCGGCCGGTAGGACTTCTGCGATCAGCTTCACGTGCGGGGCAGGCATTGCCGTAGCCGCCCCGCGCGTATTTTTTTTAGCGCGAGGAAGAGAGAATGAAAGTCACAGAGGCGACAACGGTCGAACAGACGACCATCTACATCACCGAACTCGACCGGCGGCGGCTGGAGAAGCTGATCGAGTTGGCCGGCGAGCGCAGCCGTCGCGCGAACCACCTGTACCTCGCCAGGCTGGAGGAAGAGTTGGAGAGGGCCGAGACGGTCGCGCCGGAGAAGGTGCCGGCCGATGTCATCACCATGCGCTCTAGAGTCCGGCTCCGCGACCTGAACACGGATGAGGCGATGGTCTACACGCTTGTCTTCCCCTCGGAGGCGAACTTCGACGAGGGGAAGATTTCGGTGCTGGCACCCGTGGGGACGGCGATGCTCGGCTACCGCGTCGGAGACTCAATCGAGTGGGAAGTCCCCTCGGGCCACAGGAGGTTGAAGGTCGAGGAGTTGATCTACCAGCCCGAGGCGGCGGGCGACTATAACCTGTGAGCAGGGATTTGCCCCTCCCGCATTATCGAGAAGCTTCGGGGCCGCGCACCACCTCCACGGAGCAGTGCGCGTTCTTCCCCACGGCGGCCGAGACGCTGCCGAGCCGTAGCCTCTCGACGGCGCCGGAGAACCTGCGGGGGCCGACGAAGATAGAGTCGGCGTCCCACCGCCTGGCCTCGGCGACGAGCACGCTTCGCGGGTCGCCCTTGAGTGTGACGGCCGAGGCGTCGAGGCCGATGGCGCGCAACTCGGCGACGCCCCACTCGACCATCGCGTGCGCCGCCGCCGCCGTCTCTACGTTGCGCCCATTGATGAGCGCGGCCGTGGACG
Source organism: Pyrinomonadaceae bacterium (assembly GCA_036379655.1). GTDB lineage: Bacteria > Acidobacteriota > Blastocatellia > Pyrinomonadales > Pyrinomonadaceae > QHXN01. Next base: position 146,089 of record DASVGG010000086.1, on the reverse strand, counting down.
GGAGGGGGCTGTTGATCCTCTTCGGCGAGGTCCCGTCGTCCACCGTGACGATGAGCACCTGTGTGCCGTCCGGCCAGACCCGCTCGCCCACAGCGCGGACCGCGCGCTCGGCTTCGGTCGAGCCGTCCACGCCGATCATGATTCGCGGCGGCTCGCCCTCCCCCTTGACGGCCGCGAGCCGAGCGATTCTCACCGAGCGGCTCGACTCTTCGGCCACCTTCTTCGACACGCTGCCGAGCAGCAGCCGCCCGAGCGCGGAGCGGCCCTGCGAGCCCACGACAACGAGGTCGGGGTCCCACTCCTCGGTCTTCCGCAAAAGCTCCCAGTGGGGCGTGCCGGCCAGTGGCTCGGCGCGCACGTCCCAGCCGGCCAGGAAGAACCTCACGCGTCGAGCCGCCGCCTCGGCCAGGATGCGGGCCTCTTCGAGCGCCTGCGCGGCCCGTGCCTGCGCTTGGGCGACAGCCGAGGCCAGCCGCCTTGAAGTCACGGCGGCCCCGACCATCTCCGCCGCGGACGTTTCCGGCATGGCCAGAACCTCGCCCACCGAGACGACCAGCGCCTCGCCTTCGCGCGGGAGCCCCGCGCGCCGCAGGTCTTCGAGCGCCGCCTCGGCGCTCAACGAACCGTCATAACCGATCAGTACTTTCATCATTTCCTCCCTTAACTCCGTCGCGCCGCAACGCGCTCATGATGTGCTTAGCTTAGGAGACGGGGACAGCACTAGTAAGCGTGATAACGCCTGTGCGCCACGGGTGTTTACACGCGCCCGCCGGCATGTGTGCGTCTTGTGGGTGTTAACACCCTAAGCGGGCGAGTGTTAACACGCTTGGGGGGCGTGCGGCCGGCCGCTAACCTGTGTGTGACATCAGGGCGGGTCAAAGTAAGAATCACTTCAAGGAGGTAAAAGGAATCGTGAGTAGAAAGAACAACGTCAACACAGACCACTACAAGACGGACGGGCGTAAGCACAGTTACACGCCGGCCGCGTCGGGCGCCCGCTCCGGGTCCGAGGGGTTACTCGCGGGCGCCCGCGCGCGACAGTCCGCCGAGACGCGGATGGCTGACCACAGGCGACTCCAGAGGCGGCGGAGGCTGACCAGGCTCAGGGGGCTGTCGGCGAAACGACTCTCGGAGAGGCGCAGGCTCCAACGACAGGCCGGTCTCTGCCAGGGCGTGTCGCCGGGCGCCACCGCGTTAACAATCAAGAAAAGGTGAGGTGACCGAAGTGTTCAAGAGATTGCGCAGGGTGATGGCCGCGCGCCGGCGGCGGCGCGCGCTTCTAACGATTCGTCGGGAGTTCGCCAAGTCGGGCTACCCGCTGGACAGACTGGAGGACGCCGAGATCGAGGCGTCTCTGCCGCCGGAGACCTTCGACGACCCCGCGTCTCGCCTCGGCGCGAAGACGATAAGCCGGGCGCTGCTGCGGATGCCGCCCGGCGTAAGCCTCCGGCGCGGGGCGCGAGGCAGATAGGACTGCGCGCCGATAACAATTACGCCGGGCGGTGGCACTCATGTCGGTCGGTGATGCCGAGATGTCTGGATCATGTGATAGGTGTGACGGCGAGAGTAAGCGCCTTATCAAATCCCTCCGGCCGTATGACACGCCGGAGACAGTCTGCCGTGAGTGTGTGCGGCACGAGCTCAGCCGTCACCTCGGAGCGGGAGGAAGACTGCTCCGCACACCGCTTATGGTAAGTCTGCATGAGACGCTTCCATGACCCGGCTAACCGTCGGCTCTTTATCTGTGAGGGCTTCCGGTTATACTGACACGCGAACGAGGGGCGATAAGGGCCGCGACCTTCCTAAAAGCCTTGACGGCTTTTTGAAGGGTGGGGGGAAATGAGGGGCTCAGGGTAAATGGGGGAACGCCGAATGCCGTCCTTCCTGGAGGAGAAAATCGTCTGTCGGCAACGGTACTGAAGGTCTGACTTAACGAGCAAAGAGGTCGCTTATGGCAGCAGGTCATCGTCCAACATATCTGGATTTATACGAGTCGGGTGAGCTGGAAATGAGGGTGGAAGCCCTTGAAAGGATGCTACTTAGCTGCACCGTCTGCCCGCTCGACTGTGGCAACAACCGTCTGAAGGGCGAGCTGGCCCGCTGCTTCTCGGCGGCGCTCCCCGTCGTCTCCTCCTACACGCCGCACTTCGGCGAGGAGCCGGCGCTCACGGGGACGAAGGGCGCCGGCAACGTCTTCTTCGGCAACTGCAACCTGCGCTGCGTCTACTGCCAGAACTACCAGATTTCGCAGGCGCACAAGGAGCAGATTAAGAACGAGGTCACGCACGAACGCCTCGCCGAGATGATGCTCGAACTGCAAGCGCGCGGCTGCCACAACATCAACTTCGTCAGCCCGACGCACTTCGCCCCGCAGATGGCGCGCGCCGTCCTCATCGCCGCCGAACGCGGCCTCAACGTCCCCGTCGTCTACAACACCAACGCTTACGATTCGGTCGAGGTGCTGCGCCTGCTCGACCGCGTGGTCGATGTCTACCTGCCCGACCTCAAGTACGCCGATTCGTCCGAGGGCTACACCTTCTCCAAAGTCCCGCACTACGCCGAGCGCGCGCGCGCGGCGCTCAAGGAGATGTACAGGCAGACGGGCGACGAGTTGGTCTTCCGCGAGGACGGGACGCTCGCGCGCGGCCTGGTCGTGCGCCTGCTCGTGCTCCCCAACGACGTGGCGGGCGTGCGCGAGTCGCTCGAATGGATAAGGGACGAGTTGAGCCCGCGCGTCGCAATCTCCCTGATGGCCCAGTACTACGCGACGAACAAGGCCGCGACCGACGAGCGTTACGTGCTGCTCGGGCGTCGCATCAACGAGAGCGAGTGGTGGCGCGCGGTCTCTCTGCTCGAACGGCTCGGCATGGAAGAGGGCTGGATGCAGGAGTACGACGGCGCCTCGCACTACTACCGCCCCGACTTCACGGACCCCGAGACGCCCTTCAAAGACATACGTGACTTTCAAACTCAATAAGGAGGCCCGACGTTGAGCACAAACACCGGAGCGCAGGCGCCCGACTTCACTTTGAAGGACGGCGAAGGTCAAGACTGGCGCCTTTCAGACCAGCGCGGCCGCGTCGTCGTGCTGCTCTTCTACCCCGGCGACGAGACGCCCGTCTGCACAAAACAGATGTGCTCGGTGCGCGACAACTGGGAGCAGTACCAGGAGACGGGCGCGGAGGTCGTCGGCATCTCGACCGACTCGGTCGAGTCGCACAAGAAGTTCGCCGAGCACCACTCGCTACCCCTGCGCCTGCTCTCCGACCCCGACCGCCGCGTCTCCGAACTCTACGGCGCGAAGTCGTGGCTCCCGGGCCGCGCCGCCCGCGCCGTCGTCGTCATCGACGCCGACGGCCGCCTCCGCCACAACCGCGCCCAACCCCTCTCGCTCTTCCGCCCCAAGGACGACGAAGTGCTCGCCGCCATCCGCGAAGCTCAACGATGAAGTAGGAACGCGGAACGATGAACTGAAGGCACCGGGCTTTCAGTTCATCGTTCCGCGTTCCTACTTCATCGTTCCCGCGTGTTATCCTTCGGGCACAACTTCTCAAAGAGAATTTTTGTAAGGAGAACTGGCAATGGCGGAACAGGTCAAGTGCGTGCGGTGCGGCCAGACGCGCGAGGGCATCGACTACCTCCCCTTCCCCCCGGGGGTCGAGATCGGGCAGCGCATCGGCTCGGAGATTTGCGGGGCCTGCTGGAAGGAGTGGCTCGCGCGCCAGAACATGATCATCAACCACTACGGCCTCGACCTCATGAACGAGGACGCGCAGGGCTTTCTCTTCGACAACATGAAGGCGTTCCTCTTCGGCGGCGGCGACCTCCCCACCGCGCAGATCGACACCTCGAAGGAGGGGACCGTCAAGTGGTAGGCGGTTGGGTGTTAGGTTTTGGGTTGTGCCTGTCTTAGGCGTAACGGGCGCGTTACTAAAATTCCAAAACCCAAAACCTAACACCCGACACTTCACTCTCGTACGTTACGGCACATTTTTCTTGTCTTGCCCCCTCTCGCGGCGTTAAAATCGCGCCAGTTTTCAAGCCCCTACAATCCGCCCGAGGCCCTACCGGGGGCCGCCGCCCGCGCGGCACGCCCCGGCGGGCGCTTGCTCGGGCACAGGTTAACTTTAAAGAAGGGGGAATTCCCCGGGAGAAAGTATGAGGAGTAAAACGTTCCTGACGATTCTGGGCGGCGCGGCTCTCTGCCTGTCGGCCGCCGCCTGCGGCCCGGCCGACAACACGAACACGGCGAACACCAACCGCGCGGCCAACGCCAACGCCACGGCGACTCCCACGGCCACGGCGACGCCGGCCGGCAGCGCCTACAACCGCAACTACAATTCGAAGGAAGAGTACGAGAAGGACAAGGCCAACTACCGCGCCGAGGCCAAGAACAAGAACGAGTCCATCGGCGAGGGTCTCGAAGACGGCTGGATTCACATCAAGGTCCGCGCCGCCCTCGCGGCCGTGGACGACCTGAGAGACTCGACCATCAACGTGGACGTGGACAACAACGTCGTCACGCTCCGCGGCTCGGTCGGCAACGCCGCCTCGAAGAAGGCCGCCGAGGACGCCGCCAAGAAGGTTGACGGCGTCAAGAGCGTCTCCAACAAGCTCGAAATCAAGGCCGACGGCTCTTCCAACAAGACCGGCAACACCAACACAGCGAACACGAATAAGAAGTAAGCGAGTAGGCGGTAGGCAGATGGCAGTAGGCAGTTAAGAGCATTAACGAGCAGGAGTTTTCATTCCAAACTCCGGCGGCTCGGCTCGGGACAACGACTTACTTTCGTGGTCGGCCGACTGCCATCTGCCATCTGCCTACTGCCTACTCGCCTCTGAAACTTTTACCCCGCCGTCCCCGTAGCAACGCGCGCGCAGACACAGTCAGGCGGCACCCCGCGCACGGCACTCCCGGCCCCGGCCGGCGTGCGCCGGGCCTTCGCCGTGGCGGCGCGCACTTTCCGAGTCTTAACCTTAAAAATTCAGACGCGCCTCTCGTCCGGCCGCAGGAGCAGGCCGGCGCGCGCGAGTCTTCCCCTCGGGGCAGGAAACCACCTTATGCGACACTCCCAGAAAAGAACTCTCGCGGCCCTCGCGGCCGTGCTGCTCGCCGTGGCCGCGTGGGCCTGGGCGCCGGCGGGCGCGCAGCGCCGCCCCGGCGGGGGCGTGGACGTTTACGCCATCACGAACGCGCGCGTCGTCACCGTCTCGGGCTCGACCATCGAGCGCGGCACGGTCGTCATCCGCGACGGCCTGATCGCGGCCGTGGGCGCGAACGTCGCGGCGCCGCCCGACGCGCGCGCCATCGACGGCACGGGGCTGACGGTCTATCCCGGCCTCATCGACGCCAGCACCACGCTCGCCATCCCGCGCCCGACGCCTTCGGCGACGCCGGCCGGCGGCGGCGGGTTCGCGGGACTCTTCGGGCAGACGGCGCCGTCGGCCGTCTCGCCCAACTCGACGCAGTTGCCGGGACTCCAGCCCGAGATACTCGCGGCCGACATCATCCGGCCGGGCAGCCCCGAGGTCGAGGCCGCGCGCAACGCGGGCATCACGGCCGCGCAGACCGCGCCGCGCGGCAACATCTTCCTCGGCCAGTCGGCCGTCATCAACCTCGCGGGCGACACGCCGCAGCAGATGATCGTCCGCACGCCCGTCGCGCTCTACGTCGGACTGAACCCCATCGGGCAGGGCAACTACCCGGGCTCTTTGATGGGCGTCTTCTCCTCCGTGCGCCAGATGCTCCTCGACGCGCGCCGCTTCCGCGAGGCCAACGACATCTACGAGCGCAACCCGAGAGGTCTGAGAAGGCCCGAGCAGGACAAGTCGCTTGCCGCACTACTCCCCGTGCTCGAACGCAAGATGCCGGTCGTGATGCAGGCCGACCGCGTGCGCGAGATAGAGCGCGCCTTAGACCTCGCGCAGGAGTTCAACCTCAACCTCGTCATCAACGGCGGGCTCGAAGCCGACCGCGTCGCCGCGCGTCTGAAGGCGGCGAACGTGCCCGTCCTTCTCTCTTTGAACTTCCCGCGCCGCGCGGCCGCCGCCTCGACGGAGGCCGACCCCGAGCCCCTGCGCATCCTGCGCGAGCGCGTCGAGGCGCCGAAGACCGCGGGCCGTCTGGCGGCCTCGGGTGTCCGCTTCGCCTTCCAGTCGGGCGGCATGACGACGATGACCGACTACATCGCCAACGCCGCGCGCGCGGTCGAGGCGGGGCTCGCGCGTGATGAAGCTGTTAAGGCTTTGACGTTGAGGCCGGCCGAGATTCTCGGCGTCTCGAACCAGCTCGGCTCGGTCGAGGTCGGCAAGATCGCCAACCTGACCGTGACGCGCGGCGACCTGTTTGATAAGAACCGTCGGGTCACGCATCTCTTCATCGACGGCCGACAGGTCGAGTTGCGCCCCGCGACCGCGACGGCGGGCGGCGCGACGGCGACGGGCACCTGGACGCTCAACGTCAACCTCGGCGGCTCGGGCAACGAGCGGCAGGAGTTGAGCGGCACGCTCACGCTGCAACAGCAGGGCGACCGCCTGACCGGCTCGCTGCAAGGTCAACTCGGCTCGGGCAACATCGCTTCGGGGACCGTGACCGGCTCGGACATCAACTTCACCGCGCCCATCACGCTGCCCGCGCCCGCGAGCCAGACCACCGACGCCATCTTCACCGGCACCATCACGGGCGGCGAGATGCGCGGCAGCGTGCAGGTCGTCGGCCGAGGCCCCGGCACGTTCACGGCGACGCGCGCGGGCGGACCGCCAGCGGGCGGCAGTGGCGGAGGAGGAGGAGCCGCGCCTCCCCCGGGCGGCGGAGGTCAAGCAGCGGCGGCGGCCCCGCTCAACGGAACCTGGAGCGTGACGACGAGCGCCGGCTCACAACAGATACCGGGCACGCTCATGCTGCAACAGCAGGGCACGCGCCTGACGGGCAAGGTCGAGACGCCCTTCGGCACGGCCGACATCACAGACGGCTCGGCCACGGGCAACAGCTTCCGCGTCTCGACGACGCTCAACATCGAGGGGCAGAGCACAGACATCACGTTCGAGGGCACGGTCAGCGGCAACCGGATGAGCGGCACCGTCACCTCCTCGCGCGGCTCGTTCCCCTTCAGCGGCACGCGCACGCCCTAAGAGCGGTGATAAGAGATAAGTGATGAGTGATAAGAGCCGGACTCTTTCTCATCACTTATCACTCATCACTTATCACTTCTTTCGGAGAAAGATAATGAAGAGACTTCTGACGCTCGCAATCTTAATCGCGGTGGCCGGCGCGCTCGTTGAGGCGCAGACGCGCAGGGGCGGCGGTCAGCCGCGCACGACGCCCGAGCCCGCATCGACGGCCGCGCCGCAGGACACGTTGATACGCAACGCGACGGTGCTGACCGTCTCGCGCGGGACGCTGGAGCGGACCGACGTGCTCATCCGGGGCGGCAAGATCAGCGCGGTCGGGCAGAACCTGAAGGCGCCCGACGGCGCGCGCGTCATCGACGCCACCGGCAAGTTCGTCCTGCCCGGCATCATCGACGCGCACTCGCACTCGATGATGGACGGCTCGGTCAACGAGTGCACGCGCTCCGTCACCTCGATGGTCACGACGCGCGACATCCTCAACCCGACGGCCGTCAACGTCTACCGCGAGTTGGCCGGCGGCACCACGGCCGCGCTGCTCCTGCACGGCTCCTGCAACTCCATCGGCGGGCTCTCCACGACCGTCAAGTTCAAGTGGGGCCACCCGGCCTCGGACTTCCCCGTGCCGGGCGCGCCGCCGGGCATCAAGTTCGCGCTCGGCGAGAACCCGAAACGCTCGAACTTCAACGTGCCGGGACTGACGCCGCGCTACCCCTCGACGCGCATGGGCGTCGAAGAGACCATCCGCGACGCCTTCACGCGCGCGCGCGACTACAAGCGCGACTGGGACGACTACCGCGCCGCCACCTCGCGCGGCGAGAAGAACCTCATCCCGCCACGGCGCGACCTAGAGCTTGAGCCCCTGGTCGAGATACTCGAAGGCCGGCGCCTCGTCCACGCGCACTGCTACCGCGCCGACGAAATCCTGATGCTCATCAACGTCGCGGACGAGTTCGGCTTCAAGGTCAAGACGTTCCAGCACGTGCTCGAAGGCTACAAGGTCGCGGCCGAGATCGCGCGCCACGGCGCGGGCGCCTCGACCTTCACGGACTTCTGGGGCTACAAGATGGAGGCGTACGACGCCATCGCCTACAACGCCGCCATCCTCGCGCGCCACGGCGTCGTCACCTCGGTCAACTCCGACTCCGACGAGCGCGCGCGCCGCCTCAACATCGAGGCCGCGAAGACCATGCGCTACGGCGGTCTGACCGAAGAAGAAGCCCTCAAGCTCGTCACGCTCAACCCGGCCATCCAACTCGGCATCGACAAGCGCGTCGGCTCCATCGACGTGGGCAAGGACGCCGACCTCGCCATCTGGAACGCGCACCCCTTCTCGGTCTACGCGCGCGTCGAGCAGACGTTCGTTGACGGCGAGTTGTTGTTCGACCGTCAGGCCGACCTCGCGCGCCGCCCGCAGCTCGAAGCCGAGCGCAAGGCACTCGAAGCGGCCGACTCGAACCGCGCGCCCGCCTCGGGCGGCACGCCGCCGCGCACGCCCCCCTCGGTGCGCCGCGCCTACACCGACGACGACGACGTGCAGGACGTGCAGGAGGATAACCAGAGATGAAGACCCGACGACTCTCATCATTAACCAACGCCCTGCTCGCCCTCGTCCTCTTCACGCTTCCCCTCACGGCGCGCGCGCAGGACACAGACCGCACCGACGCGTCGATGACGAACACGCCGCTGCCGACCTACGTCATACGCGGCGCGCACGTCGTCACCGTCTCGGGCGCGGACATCGACAACGCGACACTCGTCATCAGCAACGGCCGCATCAGCGCCCTCGGCGCGGGCGCCAACGGCCCGGCCGGCGCGCAGGTCATCGACGGCAGCGGCCTCTGGGTCTACCCCGGCATGATCGACGCGGGGACGAACATGGGGCTGAGCGAAGTCTCCAGCGTCGGCGCCACCAACGACACCAACGAGTTGGGCGACATGAACCCGAACGTCGCCGCCATCTGGGCCGTCAACCCTTCCAGTTCGCACATCGCCGTCACGCGCGTCGAGGGCGTCACGTCCGTGCTCTCGATGCCCTCGGGCGGGACCATCTCGGGGCAGGCGGCCTTCATCAACCTCGCCGGCTCCAGCCCGCGCGAGATGGCCGTCGCGCCCAACGCGGCGCTCGTCATCGACTTCCCGCGCGTCGGCGGCGGGGGCGGCGGCTTCGCGGCCTTCCAACTCGCGCAGCAGGGCATCACGCAGGACGCGCTCACGGCGCGCGACCGCCGCGTCGATGAGTTGCGCCGCATGTTCCGCGACGCCGAAGCCTACGGCCGCGCGCAGGACGCCTACGCCAAAGACCCGAAGTCGGTCCCGCGCCCGCCGACCGACCTGAAACTCGCGGCGCTCGTCCCTTACGCGCGCGGCGAGCGCCCCGTCATCTTCCGCGCCGAGCGCGAGCGCGACATTCGCGGCGCCGTCCGCTTCGCGGAGGAGTTGAAGCTCAGGCCCGTCATCATCGGCGGCAGCGAGTCGGGCCGCGCCGCGCAGTTTTTGAAGGAGAAGAACGTGCCCGTCATCCTCGACAGCGTCTTGAATTTGCCGCTGCGCGAGGACGACGCGTACGACTCGCTCTACGAGAACGCCTCGAAGTTGCAGGCCGCGGGCGTCCGCTTCTGCATCTCGACGGGCGACTCGGGCGCGCACGTCCGCGACCTCCCCTTCCACGCCGGCATGGCCGCCGCTTACGGCTTACCCAGGGGCGAGGCGCTCAAGGCCGTCACGCTCTACCCCGCGCAGATTCTCGGCGTCGCCGACCGCGTCGGCTCGGTCGAGCAGGGCAAGATCGCCAACCTCGTCGTCACCGACGGCGACATCCTCGAAGCGCGCACGCGCATCCGCCACCTCTTCATCGGCGGCCGCCAGATACCCCTCGTCAGCCGCCACACGATGCTCTACGACCAGTTCAAGGATAGGAAGTAGGCAGTAGGCAGATGGCAGTAGGCAGTTAAGAGAAAGGGCCTCTCAAAGAGCGGCCTCAACGGAACGGGGGCGGCGAGCTTACGCGACTCGCCGCTCCCGTTCCGTTTAACTACTTACGCGACTGGCTAACTGCTTACTGCCATCTGCCTACTGCCTACTGTTTTACAACCCTCTCGCAAGGGAATCGCAACCAACGGCGCACCCGTTTGCGCCTATCGTCTCACCGAACAGTAAAATCACTGCCCGACAACCCGACACGTCTGTCAGCGCCTCGCCGCAGGACTCCGCCGTGGTCTCAAGGTCGCAGTGAAATAACATTCTTGTGGAGGGGGAGGGTTAGATTATGAAGACTTCCAGAACACTACGCGCCTTTGTGGGGACTTGCGCGCTGGCGCTCGCGTTCGCGCCCGCCGTCGTGGCGCAGGACGCGCAGACGAGCGCACGCACGTCCACGGTCGTCTCGGGCCAGAAGACCAAGCTCCGTGGGGCGGTCGTGCGCCGCGACTCGGACTCCTTCGTCGTGCAGGACGACGTGACCGGCGCGCAGACGACCGTCGTCTTGAACGACCGCACGAGCGTCAAGACCAAGGGCGGCTTCCTCGGCGGCGGCACCAAGTACGCGCTGACGGCCGTCACGCGCGGCCTCCACGTCGAGATCGAGGGGCGCGGCGACTCTTCGGGCAACCTCGTCGCCGACAAGGTGCGCTTCACCGACGCCGACCTGCGCGCGGCGCGCACGCTCGAAGCCAACATCGTGCCCGTCGAGGGGCGCATCGGCACGGCCGAGACGCGCGTCGGCGAGGTCGAGCAGAACGCGCAGCGCATGTCGGGCCAGTTGGATGAACTCGCGGCCGTCTCGAACGCGGCGGCCGGCGGCGCCGTCGCCGCGCAGGAGACCGCCAACCGCGCCGTCCAGGGCGTCCAGGTCGCCAACGAGCGCATCAACTCCATCGACGACTACACGCCCGAGCAGAGCATCAAGATCAACTTCAAGGCGCGCAGCGCCGTGCTGACGCCCGAGGCCAAGACCTCGCTCGACCAGGTCGCCGAGTACGCGAAGAACGCGAAGGGCTATCTGATCGAGGTGACCGGCTACGCCTACGAGTCGAAGGATAAGAACGTCAACCGCCGCCTGAGCGAGCAGCGCGCCGAGTCGGTCGTGCGTTACCTCGTCGAGAACCACAACGTACCGCTGCGCCGCATCCTGACGCCGTTCGGCTACGGCGCGATGAACCCGCTCAACGACAACAAGACCCGCGACGAGCGATCCGAGAACCGCCGCGCGGAGATTCGCGTCCTCGTCAACCGTGGCCTCACGGGCACGCCCGGCGACGGCACCAAAATCTCCGCCGCCACTCAGCCGGAATAGTAGGCGGTAGGCAGATGGCAGTAGGCAGTTGAAAACAGAAAGACTGTCTGAACGAAACGGAGGCGGCGAGCTTAACAACTCGCCGCCTCCGTTTCGTTCGGCTACTTTCTTTAACGACTAACTGCCTACCTCTACTTCTCTTACGGCAGCGCGACGAAGCCGCTCAGGAAGTTGCGCGCCGAGGGCGTGTCGGTCCTGTAGATGACGTTGGTCGCTTTGCAGAGCGCGTCGCCGGTGATGGTCGTGCCGGCGACGATGTTGGTCTCCGTCGCGCCCGCGCCGAGGAAGTTGGGGCCGCCCGAGTCGCCGTAGCAGGCGCCGCTGTCGCCCGTCGCCGGGTTCTGCGACAGGCGCAGCCAGTTCGGGTTGACCGCGTTGAGCGAGGCCGTCGCGAACTCGCGCGTGTCGAGGTACGCGATGACGGGGCCGCCCGGCTGGTTCACAGGCTCCTGCCCGCCGTAGCCGACGACCGTGAACTTCTGGTTGACGCTCAGGGAGTCTAACTGACCCGCCTGCGGCAGGCGCGCGGGCGTGATGTTGTTGACGGGTTTGTCGAAGACGACGACCGCGATGTCGTGCGTGTCGGACTGCGCCTGGTTGTAAGCGGGGTCGTAGTAGAAGGTGCCGGCGTGGAGCTTCGACTTCGAGGAGAACTTCGGGTCGAAGGTGACGTAGACGCGCGACGTGCCGAGGTTGCAGTGGGCCGCCGTGAGAAAGACCGTCGGCGAGATGAGCGTGCCGGAGCAATAGGGGAAAGTGCCCGACGAGAACTCGCCGACGAGCGCGCCGACCTGCGGGTGACGGTTGCCGTCGAACTGCCCGTAGGTGATGGCGAGCGCCGTCAACGCGCACGCGGACACGATGAGGAGGACGAGGGCCGTGTTCCTGAGCTTAAACATCTTGTGGGTCTCCTTAAAGAGGAATCTCTGACTGTCTGGGTGGCTGTAACCGGATGTTGGGCGTTCACGTCGGGGAAACGCTCAATCGGCGCTCGGTTCCGCCGAAAGATTCTGAGAACTGTGCCGGAGAGGCTACTCCGCCGGCCGCGTTTTCGCAACCCTCGGCGCACCTCGTTCCTGACGTTAATTCGGCGCCCCTCAACCGGGCACGACCAGCTTCGAAGGGGGCAGCATGGCGGGCTTGCCGCGATGCTGCCAGCAGCGGCCGGGGCCGCGCACGCGCCGCTGGCAGGGCGTCCCCTTCTTCGTCCGCGCGCCGCAGACGTAGACGCTCTCTTCCGGCTCGGTCGGACGCTCGCCCGCCGTCCCGTCCGGGCCGTAGGCGGGCCGTGGTGAAGTCTGAGCCTGCGCGGGCATAAGCGGGGCGACGGCCCGCGCGCCGCTCTCCAACACGAGCGGCGTCGGCGTCGGCCTCGACAGGCGCCCGAGCAGAAACCCCGGCACGAAGAGCAACGACGCGAGCAACAATGCACGCTTCAGACCCGCCCGACGGAAACGCGGGGCGCACGCGCGGCAGAACCTACGGCTCGCACGGAGGCGCACGCGCGCGCGCGCCACGGCCTCGCCGCACTCGCAGCAGAAGTTAGGTTTGTACAAGGCTCTTGCATCTCCCGGACGCTTGAGGACGCCTCGTCGGCGGCGCCGTGTTTGGAGACACTCCGCGGGAGTTTGGCGGCAGTCCCGTGAGTCTTTATCAACTCTTCGGCGGCGCGGATTATACGCCCGCGCCCGCCGGCCGTGAAGGAAATTTTCCGAAAGCCACGCCGTTCAAAGTCTCTTATTGAGACCAACACAAAAACATTCCGGTTCGTTTCATGCACAACCGCGCGTTGCACGCGTGACACGCACATGTTATATTGTTGCGTGCCTTTGTGCATGGTGCGAGCGATGAGTCTGAAACTCTACTGCAACCGCTACGGACACTTTAAGGACGCGCTCGTCTGTTCGGTGAACTGCGCCTTCCGCACGCGCTGCAACGACTTCGCACTCTTCTACGACGAGCACCGCGCGGCGGTGGACGCGCTCGTCTCGGACTACTACGACGCGCGCCGGGGGCAGGAAGCAAACGCGCCCCGCGCGGGCGCGGACTCGACACTCACGCGCATCCAGCCGGTCGCACGGCCGGAGGAGATGCGCAAGCTGATACGTCTGGAGGTTTTAAGAGAGATGGCCGAATCCTTTTTCATCTGGATCGACAAGGAAGACCGCGCCGAGCTTTTGGAGACGGCCGACGTGATACGCCGCGCCGAACGCGGCCAGAAGGCGAAAGGCATCTACCGCGTCTCGCAGGAGATGGAGCTGCGCTACCAACTCGTGCCGCGCAAGCGCATCGAGAAGGCCAAGCGCGTCGCCGAGGCCGACGCCGAACGCGCCGAGGCGCGCCGCACCCGTCGCACCCCCGCGCGCCCCGCGCCGCCCGCGCCCGTCCCCTTCCCCGCTCCCGTCGCCGCCGACGACTCCGAACGCGACGCCGCGCCCGCCCCACGCCGCACGCGCGCCAGAGCCGGAAGGTAAAACTGAACGATGAAGCAGGAACGATGAACGATGAACTGAAGAGCCGTTGTCTTACAGTTCATCGTTCATCGTTCCTACTTCATCGCTCCTCATCCTGGCAACTCCCCACGCCGGACACGCACCCAACCCACTACCGTCGGGGCCGGCCGCGCGCGCTTGCGCAAAACAGCGCCGCCTGCGCATACTATCCGCGCACCGAGCGTGTTCGAGCGATGACCTTTTTCAACACTTTCCGGCACAAATCGATCAAAATAGTCTGCGCCCTCGTCGCACTCGTCTGCCTCCCGGCCGCCGCCGCGCGCGCGCAGGACGACGAGGACGTGGTTCCCATCAACTCGAACCTCGTCATCCTCAACGTCGGCGTCGCCGACCAGAAGGGGCGCGTCATTCCCAACCTCACGCAGTCTGACTTCAACATCTACGAGGACGGCGTCAAGCAGTCGGTCGTCAGCTTCGAGCCCTCGACCGCGCCCTTCAGCCTCGTGCTGCTGCTCGACCTCTCGGGCTCGACGCGGAACTTCCGGCCGACGCTCAAGCAGTCGGCCATACGCTTCCTCGACGCGCTCGGCCCCGAAGACCGCGTCGAGGTCGTCAGCTTCAGCAACCAGGTCAAGACGCTCCAGGGCTTCACCTCAGACCGCCGCAAGGTCGCCTTCGCCATCGAGCAGGCCGACGGCCGCGGCGACACGCACCTCTACAAGGCGCTGCGCCACGCGCTCGCAGACCTCTCGAAGGAGGGCAAGCGGCGCAAGGCCATTGTCGTCCTCACCGACGGGCTCGACACCGACGAGCGCAAGCTCGACGGCACGGCCACGGCCGACGCCAAGACCGGCGACGAGGCCGTCGCCACCGTCAAGCCCGACCAGAGCGCCGCGCTGCGCTCCGTGCTCGACCTCGCCGACCGGCTCGGCGTGACCGTCTACCCGCTCGCGCTCCCCTCGGCCGACCCGACGAAGCTGCTCCCGCTCACGCCGCAGCAGTCAGCCATCTACTCGGCCGCGCGCACGCGCATGCAGACGCTCGCCGACCGCACGGGCGGCCGCCTCCACGAGATACGCCGGCTCGAAGACATGGGGCGCCTCTACGCCGAGGTCGCCGCCGAGATACGCACGCTCTACAGCCTCGCCTACCAGTCCACCAACGCCCGCCCGCGCGACGGCAAGTGGCGCGCCATCACCGTCGAAGTCACCCGCGCCGACGCCATCGCCCGCTCCCGCCCCGGCTACTACGCCCGCTGAAAACGCACGACTTCGCGGGCCAACTTCACCACCGCCAGCCCGCTTGACACTCCCCCGCCCCGCCCGTATATTCGTTACTTCTCATTAACGAGAAACCACGCACCCGTAGCTCAGTTGGATAGAGCGTTTGACTACGAATCAAAAGGTCGCACGTTCGAGTCGTGCCGGGTGCATCAATTAACTCAATACCCTGAATAGCTTGCGGACGGTGGAAAACGATTGAAGCCGTCCGCAATTCTTTTTTCCCGTTATATTTCCCGTTTTATATCTACTTCCCGTTTTGATAAGCGGGAATCAGGTCACATCTCCGCAAGTACTGCCTACCGCCTAACTGCCAGCTAATTATACAAGGCAATGAATAGTTTTGCCAGTTACACTATCAGTTATCACTAATCAAAATCTTCAGCTTGTCGCATAGTTTTGTCTCTGGTATAAGGGGCGCGTGGAATTGCTGACGACCAAAGATGCGGCGGAGCGGCTAGGTATAAGTGTGCGGCGCGTCCACGCACTCATAGAAGCCGGACGCCTACCAGCTCAGAAACTAGGCCGTGATTATGTGATTAAAGAAAAAGACTTGCGGCTTGTAGAAGACAGGAAACCAGGCAGACCCCGCAAGGCAACATCATAGGTAATGCTAATACCTTTGATGAAACTAAACAGGAAAACCAACGTGCAAAAGAATCCAATCAAACATGCCAACCAGTCAGGCCTTCTATTCAATGACATTCCTTCATCAATCACCGAGCTGAATTTGATACCCAAATTACAATCATCAAATAAAGTTGAGAATGTACCACCGTCGTTTTACTTGTCTCCGAATCCTCATCTAGGCGATTTTGTCTCGCCATCATTACCACCGAAATTGGTTTCTACCCCGTATGCTTTAAACATCTCTGCTGGTAAGAACACCTATGTCTATGATGCTCATACATACCATACAAAAGTTCCGCCGCAGGGCATCGAGTTACTGATTGATTACTACACTCGCCCCGATGATGTCGTGCTTGACCCATTCTGCGGCTCTGGTATGACAGGCGTAGCAGCAACGCAAATTGGCCGAAAAGCTGTACTGAGCGATTTGTCTCCTGCTGCTGCCTTTATCGCATACAACATATCAACTCCCATCCCTGCACCTCGGTATTTTGAAGCAATCCGTCAAGTGTTAGCTTCCGCAGAAGAGCTAGAACGCAAGTTATACGGGACTCACTGCCGCACATGTGAGCGAATTGTCCCTATGTTGTATATGGTGTGGAGTTTCGGAATGCTGTGCAAAGTTTGCCAGCATGAATTTGTGTTGTGGGACGTAGCGCGTGACGAACGCCCGTCTATACGAGAGAGCAAAATCAAAGCTGACTTTGACTGCCCTAAGTGTGGCACATATCTTAAGAAGCGCGAATTAAAGAGAACTCGCAGGTATCCGGTGCAGGTAGGCTATAAATGCTGTAAGGGTGGCCTTCAAGAATCTACTGCATCTCCTGATGAATACGACTTAACACAACTCCGAACTATCGAAGAAGACCTCCCTAAGCAGGACTTATGGTATCCGACCAATGAATTTCCAGAAGGGATGAATACGAAACAGCCTATCGCCGCTGGCATTACCAGCGTGGATAAAGCCTATACACCGCGTGCACTCTGGGCTATGTCTTATCTTTGGGACGTAGCATCACGCTGGCAGGATTCCGAGGTCAGAAGCAAACTGCTATTCACGCTGACATCCTTATATCAGCGCGTGACGGTCTTTTCTGAATTTCGCTTTTGGGGAGGCAGTAGCAATACAGCCAACTACAATGTTCCTGCGATTATGAATGAACAGAATGTGTTTAAGACATTCGAGCGAAAAGCAAAGACTATTAGCTGGTACTTCGATAGCGCATCACAGGAGAAACGTGAACTTAGAGTAAGTGTCCAATCTGCCTGCCATCTAACACAAATTCCCGATAAGTCTGTTGACTATATATTCACTGACCCACCCTTCGGCAGCAACATCAATTACTCTGAAATGAATTACCTGTGGGAAAGCTGGTTAGGCATTCATACAGTAACTAAGGAAGAAGCGATTGTTAACAAGGTGCAAGGAAAGGGCGTTGATGAATACAGGCAGTTGCTTCAATCTGCTTTCTCGGAAATGCACCGAGTGTTAAAAGACGGAGGATGGCTCACCATAGTTTTTCATAATTCCTCAGCGCGTGTTTGGGGTGCACTGCAGGAATCTATCAATGGCGCAGGTTTCTCAATCGAAGGAACCCAGATGTTTGATAAGGAACACGGCACGTTCAAACAGTTCGTCTCAAATAATGCCGTCGGCTATGACTTAGTTTTGCACTGCATGAAGTCTGTTAACGGCCTTAGAGGTGAGAATAGAGAAGTAAAGGATGGGCGTGAAGATACCATTTCTTTCATTAAACGAGCAGTACGGAAGTTCCCCAGAGGCTACGTAGTAAAATACCAGCACGTAACTAGAGATGATGAATTCGACTACAGGCGGTTATATGCAGAATGGTTAGCTTATGCGCTGCCTAAGACTCCCATACGTCTTAGTTTTGAAGAGTTTCGTGTCATTGCTGACGAAGTAATCAAGAAGTCTTAGCACCATTCCAAAGACCTAGCTGACTGAGCTTCTTCTTGGCTTTTGTGTCGGACAGGAGAACTAAATCTTTATCTTCTACGTCCCTGACGCAAGGAGTAGCCCAGATTGTTTTTAGCAGCGCATCTCTAGACTTTTTAGGATGAATCTCGCCAGATACTTTCACGACTGCATTGCTAACTGCTATGTCAGGCATTAACTGCCGGTCAATGTCCTCATTGGTTTCTATCGCGTCAAGAATCCATGCTTGGATTTCTTCATCTGACGGGTAACCCTGCTCCTCCATAAAAAGCCGGAAAGCATCTTCATCAATGTGCTTTTTCTTAATCTCAAAATAATCTGCGTTGGTGGGAATATCATGGAAGACGTATAGCAGCGTAGTTCCTGCGTTCCACTTAAATTTTTTACGCTTTTTAACCGCCTGCCCATTTGCATCTTTTTCATAAGCGATGATGTTTCGCTTTTTATGGCGCTCTCCTACCGAGGTAGGTTCCCAAACGTAATCGGCAGGGTCGTAAGGAATCGCATCTTCTTCAAAGTATAGGAACTCGTTATTCTGCTTATAGCGTAAAAGGATTGCCAACTTATGCCAGTTATATTTTTTGACTACGTTATCAACATAAGAGCGAAGAACGAGAGTACCGAGTTCATCATCATTCTTAGGCAGTTTCTTCAGATTAAAATCTGCCATTACATCAATGCGTGCGGTAATAATATCTTCCGACTTTCCAATATCACTTAAAGCACTAACACGGCTGCTAGATTTCTTCTCCGTTTTAATTTGATAGTTTACCGGCGCGTTATTCTTCATCAGTATCATATCTGGCTCGGGCCTGTTCGCTCTCTTACCGACATATTTTGCACCGCGAGCGCGAGCTATCAACCGCTCTACAATTTCACCGGGGATGTCAGAGCCGAACGGCAAAGACACGTATCCGACCAGATATTCTTTCAGCCTTTCGACTTCGCTCTCCGTCAAAAAATTGAATTTTGCCATTACACTTATTCTTCTGTTCCGCGAGCCTGCCGTTCGCGTAGAAGCGTCATAATCAACTCATCAATTTTTCTGTGCTCCAAAGCACTATGCAGAGCATCCAGCGTTTCTTGCTTCAGCCACAACGGCCTTCGGCCATCATCTGGAACTCTAAAAGCATAAGCGCCATCCCCGACGTGTGGTATGTCGAAGTAAGGCTGTAACTTCGCACCCTTATCAGGCATCGTCACGGAATATCTTTTAACACCTGTCTCACACTCGAAAATGTATAGGTTCTCTCTGGCTGCACCCCTATGTGTTCCGGCGACAAACTCCGCATAAAAATTATCTGGATTGGGTTCTATCATAGGCTCCTCGAAGTATAAAAAGTCTTCGAGTGACTCTCCCCAAAGAAGAACACCCCAACGAATGTCAGGGTCAGCATCGGTACACGTCGCACCAACACGCCCCCTGAATTCGCGCATCAGTCCGCCGAATTGTTCGAGCACCGCATTCTTACAGGCCTCTGCGCCTGCTGTAGGATTGAATTTCAATGCTCTTGTGGCAGACGGATGCATCAATGTGCGGCCTTGGTCTTTCAAGGGCGACTTACGCTTGAGCAATTTCATTTCGACGCCTAAGCCTGCATGGCAGTAATCTCTCATTGTCAGATTACTCCAACCACCTGTAGGCGCATTGCGAACCGTGTTGTAGATGTAGCTCCAGTAATCCTCTTCAATTTTGCCGCCGCCGGGTACGACACGTAACGCTCTAACTAGGTCTTCCAGCATTTTCTGGACGACTCTAACCTCATCGTCCGTAAAGGCATTGATAGCATGAGGCATATCTATTTATAATCTCGGCTCATCGACTGGATTTAACCTACATTTGGCTGGATTGTAGCTGAGAATTTCTGAGGAACCTAGGAGTGACTATGCGGAATACTGATGGTAAGACAGAGCAAGCTCGCGTAAAAATTCCACTTATGGCATCTCAAGAAATAAAAGATGAACTCCAAGAAATCTCGGAGATGGAAGAACAAAAGCTAAGCACCGTGGCGTTCTGGTTACTTCTCAGGGGGCTTGCTGCATACAGGAGAGATGGAATTTTAAAAGAGCAAGGCATGGAAGGATTATTTATCCGCCCCAATTACAACCCACAACATGAAAAATAAAACTTACACATCGGGCATGAGTGATTTAGTCTAACGCCTCGACAACGCAGGCAATACAATTCTTGACCCTTTCTGCGGGACAGGAGCCAATTGCGTTGTAGCCCTCAGGCTGAGCAGGCAGTTTACCCGCTGGCCGTGGATACAGACGACGTTATGAAGCAGCTCAGACACGACTTCTGAAAGTCACTAAACAGCACCCGCACATAACTCCAAAGTTTTACTCTCACCTATACCCTTCCCAAACTAGCTAGGAACTCTCCAAAGCCCCATTTTGTCAGCTTTGAGCGCATGCAGGTTCTGCATCTATATTCAAGCCTGCCGTTTTGTCAAGTAATTGTTGAAATAGTTGGACTTATGGCAACTTCCCTCTGAACCTCCTCATCCATTAGATGTATGTATATGGGGAGTAATCGGGGGGTACTTTTGCGTCATGAAGTCAATCGCAGCAGCCGTACAGGCGAGTGAAACAGGCATCGACAAAACGAGCGAGCCAAAGTACAGCAAAGAGGAAGCTGCAAAACTTATCGGCATCGCGCCTATCACAGTTTGGCGTGAAGCTAATCGCGGCAAACTCGGATGCTATCGCGTATGCGGTGGCCGAGTCCTGTTATTCGGAAAGAGCCATATTGAGACGTATCTATCAGAGAATGAGCAAAAGCCGAAGGGCGAGCCATCAGGCGAGCACGAATAGAGCAAAGCCTAAAAGCAAAACGCCAAGTCCTCCGTAGAGCAGAGACTTGGCGCGATGCTTTCTGAATAGGCGAGCAGTTGGGGAACTACTCAATGAACATTTTACTAGCGCAGACCAACCCCGGCAATAGGGGTTATGCAGAGGCGGCGGCATTCCGTATGCGTGTCACGGAAACCATTGCCCGCGAGCTGGAGGGCGCTGCGTCATGCTCGAATGACGCTGCCGCCCTTGCAGCTTCGGACTTACTTAGCGAGTCAGCACGGCCTAACAACTTTTACATGGCTGAAGACTTGTCAGGTCTGGATGGAACTCTTTTCGACGGTTACGGCTCTTTGACATCTGCGAACACCCGACTTGACCCGGCCTATATCGCGCAGGCTTCGCGGCGAGCGCAAAAGCGGGCAGTCGAGCACCTGAACAGGTGCCAGCCTCAAGCTGGTGAGCGCCTGCAACTTCTCACGCTGACCATGCCGAAGTCTGGTGCAGGCTTCGAGCTGGCGATGCGACTTTTGCGTGACGCCCTCGTGTTGCTGAAGAAGCGTCAGTGGTTCAAGCGGAATGTGCGCGGAGCTGTCATCGGCAAGGAGTTTACTTTAGGCGAGAAGGGCGAACACTGGCACGCGCACGCCCATCTTCTCTGCTGGGCTAAGTGGATAAGCTGGCAAGAACTCGGAGAGCAATGGACAGACTGTCTAGAGTCTGCCGCTCGCCGTCATGGAGTCGGCGCAGCTTTCGCGCCGACGACTGTTCACGGGCGGGCCGTCGTTGATGTCAAGCCTGTCACTATAAAAGGGCTGGGCGTCGGTACAGTCACGCGAGAGGAAGCCGTGCGGCGAGTCTGCGGATACATCGTCAAGGGGTCGGACTTCTCGAAGGTGCCGCAGTCTCAGAAACTCGAAGTCATGCGCGTCCTCGACGGATGCCGACTCATCGAGACTTACGGCGAGTGCAACGCTCACAAAGGCAGAGGGCCGAGGACAGCGGACTCTTACCTTGTCTATAAAGACACAACTGACGGCACAGACCCGAATCCGGATACCCGTAGCCTCGTCTATAAAGACACAACTGACGGCACAGACCCGAATCCGGATACCCGTAGCCTCGTCACCATCAGTAACCAACGCCCGCGCCAACCGCGCCGGGCATCACTGAGGGCCATCGGCACGGAGATGATTCAGCAAGGCAAGCGCCCGGAGTGGCACAAACTACGCAGTGATGAGATGCGGAAGCGGCGAGCATGGCGCATGGTACAGCTCGCCCGAGCTAACCCCTATGCGACATTCACGACGCTGGACGGCCACGTCTGGCATGGCGAAGCTCATTGGTAGTGTTCTGTTTTCAGAATACTGGATGTAGAAAATCCCCCTTGCGCGGGGAATGGGTCGGACACAGAGGATAGGCGCGGCTCTCATCCTCTGACCGCGCATAGTGTCCGGCTCACAAGTTTGACAACTTCGGGGCGTACTGCGTGTCTGCGCCTCCGAGCAGCGCGCACGTTGGCAGCAAAAAGTGCGATGGGTTCGTTCTCCAGTTCATTGCCCGTCGCTGCCTCGCGCTGTCAGCGTGCGTGCCTGAACTGTGAGGTAACAACAGGATGGATACAACTTTTATAAATATGCTTGACGAACAGACAGCTAAGTATCTCCGCGAGGCGTTGGCGGATTCCGATACTGACAACGATGTGCGCGAACGACTCGCAGACATGACGAGACAGACGGCAGAGGCCGCGCAGATTGTCGAAGCTGGCGCGAGCGCAGATGATGCGCTCGCCTTTACCCATGAGGTCTACGCAGTCCTCGACAAAGCGAAGACAAAGGCACTGGAAGCGAGACAGATAGCGGAGAACATCGAAGCGAAGCTGCGCGAGTTGGCCGAGACGCAGGCCGAGATTGAGCAGCTATCAGCTTCAATGCCTGCGCTGGCTGTCGCTGTGAATAGAACGCTCGACAAATACGAAGAAGCTCAACACGAATACAACGCTCACGAGTTCAAGATTGCAACTCTCGAAGACAGGAAGTCTCTTCGACGTGCGGAACTCACAGAGCTGCGCCGACGACTCGCGCAGCTAAAATCTCAGGAGGCATAGCAATGAAATCAACGCCTGAAACAATTCGAGAAGCGCAGACCGCGCTCGCTCGCTACATTGAATCCGAACGAGAAAGACAGCAAGGGAAAGGACACGCCCAGCACGCACCAGTTGCCGCCCCAGCGTCTTTCAATGTCGAAGACGAGGCGCAGCATGGCCCGGATTCTCCTAAGCAGCGTGCGGCCGAATACGCGAAGGCTCGGAACCAGAATCTTCGACCAATGAGGCAAGTAGATGAAGGAGATGAAAACGCACGCGAGGGTAGGGATTCGGCCCTCGCATATCTGGAACGGCGCAGGCGCAGTGTAATTCGTAAATGAGCTACTGATGAGGAGACAACATCAGTTTATGAAGCGAAGAAGCGGCGTAGACAGAAGCGTCTATTAACTTGACGGGGTTTCATTGATTTACCAAGGCAGGCGGCTTAAATGACCATCAACCGCGCTTCCTGCCTACGCTATCTGCGGCGAGACACTGAACGTAGCAAGCAAAACCTATATGGCTAATGACAGCCTGTCTCTCCGCCGCGCTGATAATTCGCAGGAGGTCTATACAGTAGCAAGTATGTTTGTTCGATTTGGCAGGTATCAATTGAGGAAAGGAGGCAACACGCTGAGAGCCGAGTTAGTGGAGAGTTTCCGTGACCCGCGGCGGGGTGGCAATCCGCGCAACCGCTTCATTGCCTATCTAGGCAGCATCCGAGAAAAAGACTGCTCAAACCCCGTCGCCTGCGTTAAGTTCTGGAAAAACTTCGAGGGCCGCCTAGCACGTCTGCGTCTCTCAACAGACGACGAAAAAGCAATCCGTGAGAAAGTACAGGCACGTATTCCGCGCCGGTCTTGGTCTGACATCGTAGCTCACCTGTCGAAGTTATCTCGCAGGCCCGTCGGGCGATAAAAAGAGCCACTGCTACTCCTAACCGCTGTAGGCCGCGGCGACTTCCGGCGCAGTTCTTTGTCAGGTAGCGGCCCATACACACGAATTGTCAGGCGTCCTTTTTGATGATGCTCTTGAGGCGCGGTATCGGAGGTGTCCTCTTGTCGAATAGCTTCTTATGCCGGGTCTGAAGCATGCTCGACAGTGCTTGGCGCTTTAGCCCCAACCTCTCCGCGGCCCGCGTGATGCTGCCCTCTTCCAACTCTAGCGCCTGCTCTATAAGTCTCTCTTCCAACTCATGCACGGCCCCGTAAAAGCTGAAGTTCCTATCGTGGAGCTGCATCCCCGACAGGCGCTTTATCACTATCCGCGCGCCCGCTAGGAGCCTGTTTTTATCTTCTATGTCCTGCGAGCCTTTCAGGAAGTCACTGGCGCGGCGGTAGACCTTCGTCACGTCCGACGCGGACAGCAGCCACGACGCGCCGTGCTCCTCTGTCATCGTCAACGCCGCGTGCCCGGCCTGAGTCGAAGCGCCCGCGTCCTGCGCCACCTTCATCGCCTGACGCAGAATGTTGATTGATGCTTCATGCGCTCCGAGCCGCGCCCATATCACGCCTTGCACGGCGAGCGCATCCGCGAGTAAAGCGGCCTCGCCACCCTGCTCGAATGTCTTTATGACTCCCGCGATGATGCGGTCTGCATCACGGTATCTCTTCTCCGCGACGAGCACCCGCGCTCGCGTCTCATCCACCTGCGCGAGGCTTCCCGTGTCTTTAAGTTTGGTGAATATCAGTTGTGCGCGGTCTAACTGTTCGTGCGCCTCGCGGTAGCGCCCGAGCTTGTAGAGAAGGAAGGCGACATTGTTGAGGTTGTTCCCGCAGAGCCTTTCGTGTCTGGCCTGCTCGTAATGGTAGATGGCGGCAGTGTATTCGATGATGGCCTTGTCGTAGTAGTCGGGCTGCCCCTCGGCCGTGGCGAGCCTTCTGAGCACTAGCCCTTTCTGACCGTGCCACCTGCCCTTCAGCGCGTCGTTAGCCGACTGAAAAACCGGCTCCGCTTCTCTCAGGATGTTGAGCGCGTCGTAATACCTGTTATCCCACACCTCGACTATCGTCCGCTTGATAAGAATCTTCGCCTTTAACTCTAGGTCGGCATCTGTTAGGGGCGTTAGCGCCTCCTGTAATATCACCCGCGCCTCGTCATGCTGGCCGAGCCACCAATAGCACATAGCCAGTTCATACTGTGTCTCTGACACCTTCGCGGACAACCCCAATGCACGGAACGTTCGCGCCGATTCGGAGAGCATGTCTTTCGCCTGCTCTTGCGCCCCGGCCACGTTCCCGACGTTGCCGAGTAGTCGCGTCAGCGCGCCGCACCTGAGCAGGACTTCGGCGTCCACGGCAGGCGGGAGTTTCCTGACCGGCGGCCTCTGCCCGACGCCTAGCCAAAATTCGCCTAGCGCCTCGCGTGCCGCCTCGTACTGGCCTTTGTGGGTGAGGTCTGCCGCCACCTGACAGCGCAACATGACACGCTCGTCTTCGGTCAGTAAAGGATTATCTAGTTCCTTCAGGCGGTCGTCTGCTAAATTCATGTGAGGACACCCCTTCTCTGCGATGACACTTTTCTGTCAGATGCAGCAAAGCCGCCGTATCTCAACAGGATACGGCGGCGACTTTGGTTACTTTCCATCACCACGAAAGGGAAAGCGATGCGTAAGACTCTAGGAATTTGTCTGCTCGCTCTACTCCTGACCGGCCCGGCCGTCGCGGGCGAAATGCCGAACGACAGACCCGCGCCTCCACCACAGCAGACCAGCACCGTTCAGGAGCCGACGAACGCTCCAGACGAGCCGACTGTGGACGGCATAATTCCGAACGATGCGGCGGACAGCCTGACGGAAATCGCGTTAGGCATGCTCGCGCTCTTGCCGTCGTTGCTGTAAGACCCACGCCAGTCCTGTCAGGGACGAGGCTGCCTAGTGGCGGCTAGGTGTTAGTGTGTCTTGTGAGCGTCGGAATGCGGAGGTGACGCCCACACGCGGGAGATTAAACCCGCACGGCGAAGAAAGCAACATTTTTTGCAGCAGCAGGAATTTTCGGCAAGCAAACTGTTTCTATACTCCTGCGCTGTCATAACAAACAGGATTTTGACTTCTTGGTGAAACCAAATGCTCCGCTCTGGTCATAATCAGTCCGCCCCTTCAGCCAACTTTCCATAGCTTAGCCTACCGCAGTGACTGCCACACCATCACATTTCAGGTTTTGCGTGAATTTCGCCTGCCGTGCGCGTTGTGACAGTCGCTGCGATAAATCGGCATCCTCTACCCTTTTGTCTCAGTTGACCAACTCTGTCTCTATAGCTGTAGCAGCCGCTTCAGGCAGAGGTTGGGCATGGAATCTGTCAACGATGCTCCTAGCCTTATCTAACGTCTCCTTGTCGGAATTGATGTACCGGAAGCTCATTTCCAGTGTCGCATGACCGAGCGTGCGGGCGATTTCAGCCACAGGCATGTGATTCTTGGCTAACCGTGATGCGTAGCTATGCCTTAAATCGTGGACTCGCACATCTGGCACTCCTGCATCGCTCCTCGCACCGTCGAAAGACCGTTTTATATCCTTGATGCCGAACACCAAAGCATCAGGATTCTGGTCTGACTCATTCCACAGGAGTTCAAGTTCGACCAGCATCCGATTACTGATAGGAACTGTTCTCGCCCTAGCAGTCTTAGTGTTCATCATGGGGATGGACAGCTCCCGCGCTTCCCAGTCTATGTCATGCCAGCGCATCTTGAGCAGTTCACCTTTACGGCAACCTGTATCAATCGCGCAGATAATGAACGCCCGCAGATGCTTCCGCCTGCCGGTGCACTGGGCAAGTAATTTCTGCTCCTCCTCGCGGGACAGGATGCGCTCGCGTTTACGCTCTGCGGCGTTGCTGATAAGAGGCTTGCCGTCTCCGAATGGATTACGTTGAATCCAGCGCAGCTCAGAACATGCGACATTGAGCATGCGTTTCAGCAAGGCAAGTTCTCTGTTGACTGAAGCGACGGCACGCTGCCCCGCTGCATTATCTTCCTCATCCACTTCGCGGCGCGTAGGCGTTTTAATCCTCATCTCTCGGAAGCGGCGAAGGTCTGTATATGTGATGTCGCGGAGTTTCTTGCGCTTGAAAAACTCGCGTAGGATTTTGAGTTGACCTTTAGGTGAGGCGAGCGAGCGCAGACCGCTGACCTTAACGCCATCAACATAGACAGCCTCTATCAGGTAGCTTGTCTCATACTCGACAGCCAGCTCCTCGAACGTGCGGTTCTCGTTGCTTACAGCTTTCGAGCCTCCTGCCGCAAGTTCGTCCTTGTATCGGTGGACGAGTTTCCATGCGGCTGAATCTGTCTCCTGACCCGGAAACTTCTTCTCGCGTGGTTTTCCTGTATCCTCATCCGTCCACCTCACACGACCATAAAACAGACCGTCCTTACCTTGCTTGACTACTCCTTGATTCGTTCTCGACATTGCTCCTTTGTCTTTCCCGTTTCCCATTATGATTCCCGTTATTTCTCTAAACGGCGTGGGACTTCGGGCATCTCCTCTTATCATCTTAGATGCTCAAAGTCTTTATCTATCCACAGTTTAGCTGTAACGGAAGATGGGGAAAGATAACGAGTGGTAATGAGAGAATTGACTATTTTTCGACTACGAATCAAAAGGTCGCACGTTCGAGTCGTGCCGGGTGCATTAACTAAATCAACCACTTACGGCCGTTGCCTACGAACGGCCGTAACTCTTTCAGCCCCACCTTGAATCCCGCCGCCACGGGAGAGATTAGACCCGTGGCAGAACACGACTCCACGCACAAAACCTGCTCCGGCTGTCGCGTCGTTAAGCCCGTTGAAGAGTTCAACTTCAAGTACCGCGCGAAGGGCGTCCGTCACTCATACTGTCGTGAGTGTGGGAAGAGGCTAACGAGAAGTCACTACAAACGTAACAAGCGTTCCTATCTCAAGCGCAATCTTCGGGCTTACGCCGAGCGGCGGCAGTTGGTGCTCGAAGCAAAGTCGCGGCCGTGCGCCGACTGCGGCATCCGGTATCCATACTACGTCATGGACTTCGACCACAGGGAAGGAAGGCTCAGAGTGAGAGGTCGCTAATTTGTTGACATCTCGGCGCGGCGCGCATATCGTTCCCGGACTCAAAGGCGTGTGGGCGAGAGGCGAGAGGGTCAGGCGGACGCCCACCTTCACAACGGTTCGTGCGAGATTGGGGGGACCATGTCAGGCGCCAGGCTGCTGTCGGCCGTCTTCCTCGCGGCCTTGATCTTCACCACGACGCGGGGGCAGACCGGCCGCGCCGAGCGTTGGCAGGTGGGCGACGCCGACGCCTGCCTCGGGCGGGCCGAGGAGCTGTTCAAGCAGGGCAGCTACGCGGGCGCCGCCGACTTCTACAGGAAGGCCGCCGTCATCCGCCCGGACTACGCCCCTGCCTACAACGGCGTCTGCGTCTCGCTCTACAACCTCGGGCAGTGGGAAGGCGCGGCGCGCGCGTGCGGGCGGACGCTCGATCTACAGCCCGGCTCGGCGGTGGCGCGGCGCAATCTCGGGAGGGTCTTGCAGCGGCTCGGGCGTCTGGACGAGGCAGTCGCGCAGTTCAGAGAGGCCGTCACCATTAAGCCCGACTACGACGAGGCGCACTTCAGTCTGGGCGAGGCGTACAGGGAACTCGGGCGCGACGAAGAGGCGGCGCAAGCCTTCAAGGAGTCCGTCCGGCTCAAGCCCGACGACGCCATGTCGCACAACAACCTCGGCGTCACCTACTACATGCTCGGCAGGTACGCGGAGGCCGTCGCCGCGTTGGAGAGCGCGCTGCGCCTGCACCCAGACTTCGCGGAGGCGCACGGCAATCTCGGGTTCTCCCTGGCGAAGATGAAGCAGCACGAGCGCGCGCTCGCGGCCTACCGCCGCGCGTTGGCGCTGACGCCGAACCGGCCCGAGATTCACTACGAGACGGCGCAGTCGCAGCTCGCGCTCGGCCACTACCCGGAGGCGCGCGAGTCGTGCGCGCAGGCCGCACGCATCCAGCCCACCTTCGCGCCGGCCTACCAATGTCTGGGGTTCGTCTACCTCGCGCTCGGGAAGAAGGAGGCGGCGTTGGAGCAGTATCAGAAGCTCAAGCCGCTCGACCCCGAACTCGCCTCCGCGCTCCTGCGCGTCATCTACCGCGACCGCATCGTGGACGCCCGCCGTTAGCCCGCGCCGCCAAACTCACGATACGCAAAGACAGTAAGCCCGGGACGAGGCCCGGGCAAAAAAAACGGGGCTGATTCGCGAGAGTCAACCCCGTCCAATGGGAGGAATGCCCCCTTGTTCTACCGAAAGCCTCCGGCGGCCTAGTTCTTCGCGGACGACTTCTTCTCCGAAGACTTCTTCGGTGCCGAATCCTTGTAGGTCAACTGCACGGTGACCATCGTCGGGCCGTTGGGGTTCGCGGGCACGCGGTAGATGTTCTGCGGCAGGGGCTCGTCCTGCGTCAGCGCCTTGCTGCCGACGCTCGCGCCGGCCTTGTGCTCGGCGACGGTCGCGGGCCGCCCCTCGCCGCCCTCCAGCTCGAACTGCTGCTGCCGGGCCTCGTCGCCCCACGTCGAAGTCCAGCCCTTCAACATGTCGAGCGAGATTTTGACCTTGTCGCGGCTGGAGGTCGTCAGTTCGGGGATGGGCTTCGGCGAGACGATGACGTAGATGATCTCGCCGGTGTTCACCCTCCCGTCCGGGCCTTCGGCCGACACCCTGAAGTAGCTCGGGCGGTCCTCGGTATCCGGGATGAAGACGGGGCGGCCCGGGGAGACGCTGTTGTCGCCGCCGCGCGTGCGCTTGGTCGGGAAGATCAGCTCGGGGTCGCTGATGGTGTCGTCGTCGTACTGCGTGCGGTTGATGATGTAGAGATAGCCCTTGAGCGGCGACTCGAACATGAGGCGCAGGCGGTCGCCGAGTTGCACCGGGTCGGTCCCGCTCAGGCGGACGGGGGTGACGCGCTCGGCGAGGTCGTCGCCCGTCGGGAAGCTGACGCCCGGCTCCGCGCCGGCCACCTTGCCCGAGCGCATCCGCCAGACCGTGACCCCGATGTCCAGAAGCTCGCCCGCAGGCTTGGGGGCGGGGTTGGGCTTGGGCGCGGGCGGCTTCGTATGCTGCGCGGTCTGGTTGCCGCGCCGGGGCTTCCTGGGCGTGGGCTGAGGCTTGGGCGCGGGCGTCGGCGTCGTCGCCGGGGTCCAGGCGCCCGTGTCCACGCGATTCCTGTCCACGCGCTTGTAGACGGGCGTCGTCGCCGGCTTGCTCTTGTTCGTGCCCGAGCCGGACGGGCGGGCCTTCGTGATGCCGTTGTTCAACTTGATCTGGCGCGAGCCTTCTTCGTCGTCGGCCGCTGGCTCCTGCGCGCGGGCGGGGGCGGCGCACAGCAGCGCCGCGAACAAGGCCACGGGGAACAGCCACTTACTCTTCAGGGCACTTCGCATACTCTCTCCTTCAAAGGTGTGGGGCGCGGACACGCGGCTGCCGCCGTGTGTTTGAGGGGGCCGCCACGCGGGCGGCCCGCGCGGTTCACTTCGTCATGTACTCGCCGGGGAGGATCACGTATTGAAAAATTTTGGCCTTGTCGCCCTGACCGGCCGCCACGCCCACGGTCCCGGCCGCGAGCGTGCTTTCGTCTACGTTACCCACGAGGACGAGGTCGGAGTTGTTGTCGTCGATGTAGAATTTGAAGTTGCCGCCGACCGCCTTCACGTTAAAGCGGAACTGGTCGCGGAGCTTGACCGTGGGCAGCTTGAAATTCTGGATTAGCCGTTCCTTCCCGTCCTTGACGAGGTAGAACTGGAGCGCGTTCTGCCGGTCGGCGTTCGGGCCGCAGAGCCGGACGAGGTAGTAGTTCTGCTCGTCGGCGGCGCGGACGATGAACGAGACCGAAGTGCCGCCGACCAGCTCGACGTTGGCGCTCAGCTCGAAGTCTGCGAACCGTCCGTCATCCGCGCGCAGCATCATGCGCCCCGCGCCGTCCACGGTGAGGACGGGCGTGGTGCTCCAGCCCGGCGGCGGTTGCCAATGCTCGCGCAGGCTGAAGTCCGCGTCGAGCGGCATCTTCCTCAGTCTGCGCTCAAGCCGCCGCTCGATGTCGAGGTCGCCGGAGACGTTGACGACCTCGGCCTTCGGCTCAAAGCCCACCTCGTCGGGGATGATCTTGAGGGCGTACTCGCCGCGCCGGAGGTCCGGGGCGACGACCTGCCCGCCGCTGAGCGGGTAGCTGACCGGCGGCGCCCCCTTCGGCCCGAATTCGACGCGCCCCTTCGAGATGTTCGTCCTGAGCGTGACCTTGTACGTGGCCTCCTTGATGGGAAGCAGGACCGGGCTGACCTTGCCCGGGGCCAGTTCCCTCTCCTCCTTCAGCGTCCCGTAACCCTCGCGCGTCGCCGTGACGAGATATTTACCGAAGGGGAGCGGCGCGGAGTTGTAGACGGGCTCGCCGGTCTGCGGGACGGCCCCCTGCTTGACCTGCGTCCGGTCGCCGAAGAGGGGCTCGATGGTGATCTGCGCGCCGGGCGCGGAGACGACCGTGAGCGTGCCGGTCGTCGGCGCGGGCGGCGGCGGCGCGGCGACGACGACGGGCTTGGGCGCGACGGCGGGCGCCGTCCTTGAAAGGACGAGTTTGTCGCCGTAGCCCTCCTTGACGATCCAGGGCCGCTGGTTCCTGCCCGCCATGCGCGCGCGCCGCTCGACCTCGCTCGCCACGTAGGTGGTGAGTCCGTCGAGCGTGACCTCGCCGGTGTTCGGGTCCTTGGCGAGACCCTTGAGCCCTTCGACGAAGGCCCACGAGAAGTAGCCCTGCCGCTTCTCCTGATACTCCCACGCGCGCTGCCCCGGCGACGCGGCGTAGAGCGTGGCGAACGCCTTGACGCCGCCGCCCATCATGTTGAAGGCTTCGGCGTAGTTCTGCGTCAGCTTGTTATCTTCGGAGCCCTTGCCGGCGGTCGGGTCGTTGCGGCACGAGTCGAGCAGCAGCATGACCTGGTTGGCGCTGGTCTGCCGGATCAACTCCTTCACGCGGTCAACGGGAATCGCCGACTCTTCGTAGTCGTCCGGGTTCGAGGAGGCGTCGGCCGGGAGCAGAAAGACCTTGTGGTCCGACTGCCGCTCGACGCCGTGGCCCGAGAAGGCCACGACCAGCATCCCGCCCGGCTCGATGTAGCCCTTCATGTTCTTGAGCGCGCGCATGATGACCGTCTTCGTCGGCTGCTTTGTCGTGTCAGCCTCGTCCGAGGTCAGCACCACGACGTTCTCACGGTCGAAGTCGGCATACTTCACCAACGCCTCGGCTATCGCCTTCGCGTCGTTGGCCGCGCCCTTCAGCGTCGTGATGTTGCCGTCGGCCGTGTACTTGTCGATGCCGATGACGAGCGCGTAACGCCTGGCCCGCGAAGGCAGCTCGACGATGGGCGGGTCTTCCTTCTGGTGGGTGATGCTTTTCGCGCCCTGCTCCTGCGTCTGCCGGCGCGCGGGCGTCTGCGCGGCCGCCGTCAGGGACAGCGCCATGAGGGCGAAGATAAAGACACGTGCGACTACTCGGGGTGGGGGGGTCTTGCCTAACATTGACTTCTTCCTTGCTGAGATTCCTTGCGAGGTCGTGACGGAAAGGAGTGGACGAGTTGGGACTGCCCCTCGGGAGGGCGGTCAGGGTCGAGCGAAACTTGAGCGCGCGTATTATATACAACTTCAACCGAATGTAAAATCCTAATCTCCGCGCGCCGGGCGTCGGCCGCGAGCGAAGACGCGCGCGGCGCCTACATCGAATGGCGCCGCGCGCGTTTCCGTTTCGGCGGCTCGCCCTTTAGAAGGTGAGCTTGAGCCCGAACTGCAAGCGACGGCCGGGCGTGACCGTCTCGGTCGCCGAGCCGAAGCCCGGCGACTCAAGGATGCGGACGGGGATGTTGAAGTTGTCGCGGTCGAGCAGGTTGAACACGTCGAGCCGCGCCGAGAGAGTCGTCGCCTCGCCGAGCGAGAACTTCTTGATCGCCGTCAGGTTGACGATGCGGAACGCTCCGGCGCGGAACGTGTTCCGCGCGAGCGCCGCGTTGAAGCCCTGGCAGGCGAGCAGGCTGCGCGTGTTCGAGCCCGAGACCGGGAGCGCGCGCGTCGTCGTGCCGACGGCGCAGGTCAGGGTCTCGCCCGAGCTGCCCGTCGCGAGCACGATGGGGGAACGGTCGCTGCCGTTGAGCGTGAGCCCGGCGGTCGTGTTGAGGCGGTCGGTCAGGTTGCCGTCCTTGTTCACGTCGATGATGGAGTTGACGGTGAACGGCTGCCCGCTCTGGAACATGCCGGTGCTGGCGAGCTGGAGCCCGTTGCGGCCCGGGAAGAGGTCCCATACGAGGTCGTAGACGACGCGGTGCGGCGTGTCGTAGTTCGAGCGCGCGTACTCGCCGGGGAAGTTGCCGCCCGTCAGGCTGAGCGTCTGGTTGCCGGAGAAGGTCGTGCTCTGCTGCGGGAGCGCGGGCGCGCCCGCGAGGTCGAACACGTCGGAGACCGAGTCGCGCGAGCGCGAGAAGGTGTAGCCGACCTGGTAGAGGAAGGGGCGCGTGCGCGACAGACGCCCGCGCAGTTGCGCCTGGAAGGCGTCGTACTGCGAGCGGCCCGTCGTCTCGATGATGTTGAGGGCGCCGAGGAAGGCGTTGACGCGGTTCGGCGTCTGCACGGAGTTGTTGCGGATGCCGGCGCCGTTGACGCCGGGGGTGAACCCCGAGGTGTTGATGGTACCAATGATGGGGAAGTTGTTCGGCCCGCCGTTGGGCGTCGTGATGCGGATCAGGTTCCGCCCCTTCGTCCCGACGTAGCCGGCCGAGACGAGCATGTTGTGCGGGAGCCCCTGCTCGATGGTGTACGAGTAGTGGTAGGCCATCGGCATGCTCAGCCGCGTGCTCGGCAGCGTGAAGGCGAACGACGACGGCAAATCGAACCTGAGCGCCGCGATCAGGTTCCCGAGCTGCTGCGCGCTGAACGAGCCGCTGTTCGGGTCGAAGATCGGGTTGAAGGTGTTGAGATTGCCGTTGCCGCCCGCGAAGAGCGAGACGCCGGTCGGGATGCAGGCCGAGCCGAATATCTCGACGATGCACGGGCCGAGCCGACTGCCCACCGGCACGAGGCTGTTAGAGATGTTGCCGAGCGTCAGGTTGCGCGGCAGCGCGAAGGGGAGCCCGAGGGTGCTGTTGGTCGCGGCGACGTTGAGCGGGAGGAAGCCCGGGAAGACGTTGCGCGACTGGCTGGCGACCGAGCCGAGTATCTGGTCGTAGTAGACGCCGAAGCCGGCGCGGATGACCGACGGGTGCTCGGCGCCGAAGATGTTCGGCGCCCACGCGAAGCCCGCGCGCGGGGCGATGTTGTTGCGGTCGGGGTCGTAGATGCTGTCGCGCTGCGCGAGGATGCCGAGCGGGTTGAGCGCGGGAGCGAGGCCGTAGAACTGCTCGATCAGTCCGCCCACCTCCTTGACCGGGGTGTTGTACTCGTAGCGCAGACCGAGCGTGATGGAGAGCGTGTTGCCGAGCCTGAAGTCCTCCTGCCCGAAGAAGTTGTACTGGTAGTAACGCAGCCGTATCTGCCCGTCCTCGCGGCCGGGCGCGGCCAGCGACTGGAAGAAGCCGGAGGGGACTCCGGCGGCGGCCAGCCACGTCGCGGGGATGTAGGGGATGCGGTTGGGGTCAACCTCGCAGACGCCGCCGCAACCACTCGGCGGGTTGGCCGGGTTGTTCTGCAACGAGGTCGAGCCGAAGAAGGTGATGAGCGGGCGCGAGTTGCGCGGCAGCGCGCTGTTGAGCTCCGAGCGACGGATGTCCGTGCCGAAGGTGTAGGTGATGGCGAACGGCCCCGACTCGCGGATGCTCATCGTGTCGGCGAGCTGGTAGGTGTTGTTGACGCGCCGCTGCGGGAAGTTGTACACGTCCACGCCCACGGGGCTGAAGCCGCCGATGATGACCTGCCCGACGGGTCCGGTCAGGCACTCGGTCGTCCCCGTCGCCGTCCCCGCCACGCAGGCCGAGGAGGCGAGTTGGATGGGACTGAAGGGCACGTCCGTCGTCGTGGCCGGCGGCGTGGGGAAGCCCGCGACATCGCGGAGCAGCGGCCGGTTGAGCAGGAAGCCGCCGAAGTTGCTCCCGAGCAGCGACGGGTCGCGCAACTCGTCGAAGCGCAGGCGCGTGCGGCCGTAGGAGAAGCGCACCTGGTTATAGACCTGCGTGCTCGCGTCAGGCCCCGACAGTTCGCTGTTGAGGAAGGACGAGATGTTCTGCGTCCGCGTCGCGGGCCGGAGCGCGGCGAAGATGGCGCCGCCCGCGGCCGGGATGTCGCGCCAGTCCTGCGTGAAGTTGTAGCGCGCGGTGAACGACTGGAAGAAGCGCCGCTCCGTGTTCACGTAGTCGAGCTTGCCGGAGGCGACGGTGCCCTTCCCGCTCGCGGGCAACACCTGCGTGTAGGTGTTGGCGCCGTAGACGCCCGTGGGGTTGTTCGGGAACGGGAAGAGGCTGAAGATGGCGGCGCCGAAGAGCGTCTGCGGCGTGGCGCGCGCGCCGAGCGAGTTGAGGCTGAGCGGGTCCTGCGTGAAGCCTGTGGCGCCCGAGCCGCTTCGCGGGTCGAGCGGGTTGAAGACCGTCTGTCCCTCCGCGAGGCCGAAGCCGCGCTGCTCGACGGACGGCACGGCGAAGCTCTGCTCCTGCGACGCGTTCAGCACCTGCCGCTCTCCCGAAAGGAAGTAGAACCAGCGTTCCTTCTTGATCGGCCCGCCGAGCGTGAAGCCGAACTGCCCGAGCGTCGAGGCGTCTTCGCCGCCGAAGCTGCGGTCAACGTTGATGGGCGTCCCCGTCGTGCAGTTGGTGTTGACCGCGCACAGGATGACGGCGCGCCCGCCGGCCGTCGTCAAAGGCGCCGTGCCGCCCGGCCCTTCGGTGTCGAAGAAGCCGCGCGCGTTGAGCGCGCTTGAGTTGAAGAGGCCGTAGAGGTCGCCGTGCACGTCGTTGCCGCCGGACTTCGAGACGGCGTTGACCTGCGCGCCGATGTTGCGCCCGAACTGCGCGGGCGCGAGCAGCGTGATGACCTGATACTCCTTGATCGACTCGACCGACTGCGGCACGAGCGTGAAGAAGCCCTGGCGGCGGACGCCGATGTCCTCGTCGTTGTTGTCCGAGCCGTCAACCGTGAAGTTGTTCGCGCGCGGCGGCAGGCCGTTGACGGAGAACTGCCCCGGCGTGCCCACGCCCGGCGCGACGCCCGGGCCGGCAATGCTGCCGACCGAGAAGGGCGGCAGCGTCACGCCGGGCAGCAGCAACGCCAACTCGTCGAAGGTGCGCACGTAGGTCGCCGCGCCGAGGGGCAGCGTCGCCACCTGGTCCTCGTTGTAGCCGCCGCCGCGACGGCCGTCGAGGCGGCCGACCTGTAGGTTGACGCGCTCCTCGTCCGGGGTCGTGTCGGGCGTCGGCGAGGTGGAGGGCGGCGTCGGGGTGGTCGCGGCCACGTCGGGCGGCGGCGTCGGGCCGGTGGTGATGATGGGCGACGGCGCCACCGTCAGTGGCTTAAGGTCAACCGGCACGGGCTGCACCGTGTTCACCTGCGAGATGAGGAGCCGCTGCTCGAAGGAGTTCGACTCGAAGCCGTCACGCGAGACCGTGATCCTGTAGACGCCCGGCGAGAGGCGGCCGACGTAGAAGCCGCCGGCCACGTCGGTCACGCGGCGGTACTTGGCGCCGGTCTGGATGTTGACAATCTCGACCGACGCGCCCTGCACGGGCTTGTCCTTCAACCCGTTCTCGCTGACCGTCCCGGCGAAGGCCCCCGTCACGGGGTCCTGTCGTTTCACTTTGGCTGCAACGACGGGTGAGAGAGGGGCTAAGAGAAACAGCAACGACAGCGCCGCCGACCCGATCCTAAAGGTGAGTCTGTTCTTGGCCTTGAACATTATTCGGTCCTCCGGGCTTGTCTCGTAGAGAATGGGACTTACGCCCGCGTGCGCTCGTTGAGGGCGCGACGCGGCAAGGCGAAACTCTCCGTGATAAGAGAGCGCGAGAGTCGTTCGAGTAAAACAACTGGATACCGCCCGGCGCGAGGGGCGGGCGGTGCGGAGACCCGAGCCCGTGTCCGGTGCGGTATGTCGGAGTACCGGGCGGTTAGGCCGGGCCTGCCTGCTTGAAAAGGTTCCGACGACGCGGCGCTGTGAGTGACAGCAGGGGTCGCAGATTCGACTTACGACGCAAGGTGAAACGGCCGAGTAAGAGAATTATAAGGACGGCCGGTAACGTGAACTTATAAGGGTGGCGTGTTAGGGCTAAGGCTGAACCGCGAGGCGGTTGTTAAGAACTCTTGCACGCCAAAAGCAAGCGGATACTAGACGAGTTATCTTTAAATGTCAATGAAAGTTTCCGGCGCGCGGGGGCGCAAAAATCCCCGAAAAAACGGCGTGCGCGGTATCGCGCAGGCGCCGCCGCGACGGGCAGAAAATCATTGACACGGGTGTACCGCTGATTTATGATGCGCGCGCTTTCGAGACGGATTTCCTCAACGGGATAGCTCCGACTCTTCACTCGGGCGGCCCGCCCGCCGCCTTCACAATCGTCCGGTCACGCGCCGCTTACACCTGCCGCCGCCCGCGCCGGCGACACCCGGGGACAGACAGCTCAACTTCCGGCGCCCCGGCTCCCACAGTCTCAACTCGCGCTCGGCCCGTGCGGAACCTTTCACCGTGCCGACGCCGCCGCCTTCACCACAGGAGAACAGACCATGACGAGGAATCTCAAGGGTCACAAGTTGATCACGTGCTGCGTGGTCTTCGCCGTCCTCAACACCTACATGCTGTCGGCGCTGGCCTCGCCCGTCGCGGCGGCCGCGCCGCGCGGCGACCTCTCGGCCCGTGGGCGCGTGCTGCTCAACGGCGACGAGGCGATCTCGGGCACGACCGTCTTCTCTTCGACCAACGTCAGGACGGAGCGCGACTCGACGGCCGTCATCCGCCTGACCGACCTCGGCCACGTCGCGCTCTACGCCGAGACGGACTTCCGGCTCGTCTACGACGCGAAGCAGATCGCGGGCGCGCTCGGCGCGGGCCGCGCGGAAGTCTCTTCAATCAAGGGAACGACGGCCGACATCACGGCCGGCGACCTGCGCGTCAGGTCCGTGCCCGAAGAGGGCGCGGCCTTCGCGCTCAAGAACACGGGCGGCGTGACGACCGTCACGGCGCTCAAGGGCCGCGTGGTCGTCGAGGCCGGAGGCCGCAGTGTCCCCGTCGCGGCCGGCGAGTTCTTCGCCTCCGGCATGGCCTCGCCGGGGCAGCAGCCGCCGCGAGACGATGACGACGACGACAAGCGCAAGGCCGCTTTCCTCCTGCTCGGCATCGGCGGCGTCGTCGCGGCCATCGTCTACGTCGTCACGCGCGAGGACGAGTCTTCCGGGCTCGGCGGCGACGGCGGCGGCGGCATCAACCCGAGCCCCGCCAGCTAAGCACTCGCGTTAACCTAATTGAAAGAGGGGGAGCACACACAACGCCGTGTGTGCTCCCCTCTTCGTGCGCGCGTATCTTGCGCGCGTTTGTGTGCATGAAGGTGTGAGGGATTGAGCGTCCGCCGCGTCAGCCCTGTTTGAGCAGCAGGACGGCCGCGTCGCCGAGCGTGAGGCTGTCGCCCGCCCTGCACTGCGTCAACACGCCCCTCCCGGCGTCGCGGCCGTTGACCTTCGTGCCGTTGGTGCTCTCGTCGCGCACGTAGAGCCGCCCGCTCTCGCGCAGCAGCGTGCAGTGCCTGCGCGAGACGCGCCGCCGCGCGTCCGTGACCACCACGTCGGCCTCGCCGTCGGGCGGTCCCTTCGAGCCGACGACGATTGTCTCCTTGTCGAGACTGAAGACGCGCCCCCGCTCAACACCCTCGATTACCTCAAGCACCCAGCCGCTTGGCGCACTTGCGGCCGTGGTCTTCGACGGCAGCCAGTTCTTCGAGATGGCGAGGAAGTAGAGCCCGCCGCCGAGGCTCGCCAGCAGGAGCAGCGAGACGGCCCAGAGCGCGACGCTCCTCTTGCCGCAACGCTCGGTGCAGGCGTCCACGTCCTCCTTGATGAGCCGCGCGCCCTCGTGGCCGGGCGCGAGTTCGAGCGCCCGCTCGACGAGCGCGGCCGCGCGTTCGCAGTCGCCGCACGAGGCCGCTTCCATCGCGCGCGTCGCTTCGACGAGGATGCGGCGCGTCCTTATCTCGACGAACATGCGGCGCGCGTCGGGGAAGTCGGGGAACCTCTTGACGAGCGAGGCGGCCTCGCGCTCGGCGTCCTTGAGACGGTCGTCCCTGAGCGCCTCGCTGATCTTCTCGACCGCCTCGCGCTGCTCGGACGAGGCGCCGAGGCTGCGCGCCTCCTCTGTGTGACGCTTGATCTCCTCTTCCAGCTCGCCGATGCGCGCGGAGTCGGAGGTGGAGTCGAGCAGGCTGATGGTCGAGCGGTCGTAGTCGATGCGCTTGTCGGGGTCGGGCTCGGCCTCGTGGAGTCCGCGCAGTTGCGCGATCATGCCGCGCTTCTGCTCGTCCTCGGACGAGGGCGTCGTCGTCGCGGGGCCGCCGGGCGCGGGCGCGCTGCTGCTGCCGCTGCTCCTCCCGAGCGACGACGCCTTCTTGAGTTCGTTGAGCAACTTCGGACTGATGCTCTCGACTTCGACGTGGACGGCGTTGTTGTTGGTCTCGAAGATGATGCGCTTGTACTTAATCATCCCCGCGTCCTGCGCCTTGAGCAGCCCGCTCTGGATGGCGTTGAGGTTCGGCCCCGAGAGGTCGAAGACGGCCTCCTCGGTGCCGTGCGGCGTGGTCGTCGGGGCGGCGACGATGAAGCCGGTCGAGCGCAACGCCATCAGGGTCGGCCGCCAACTGGACTCGTCCTCCAACGTGACGCTGGCCGGGACGCTGATCCCGCGCGCGCGCGCGTTGCGGACGATGAGGTCGAGTTGCTTCTGCGGGCTGCGGTAGCCGGAGGTGAAGCGCGTCCCCGGCGGCAGGTACTTCTGGAGCATCGTGTAGGAGAGGTGCCGGATGTAGTTCTCCTCCAACCCTTCGCGCTCAAGCCGCTTGTACTCCTCCTCAAGCGCCTGCAACGAATCGCCCTGCGCGCGCGCCGCGCCGGGCCACGCCGCGAGGGCGGCGACTGTTAAGAGGGTCGCGGTCAGGATTCTCCGCGCGGGGCGGGGCATAGAAGGTTCACTCGACCTCGTGGGCGCTTAGCGATAGACGCTCACCTTGATGGCGGTCTTCTTGCCGTTGACGATCTTCTGGTTGACGACGCCGGGGCCGTAGTCGATTGAGAAGAGTTTGCCGGTCGCGTCCTTCTTCAGCCCGAGTTCGTCCGGGGACTTGTCGGGCGCGACGTAGCCGATTGAGAAGACGACCGCGTCCACCGTCGTCAACGCGCCGCCCTTCTTCGGTTCGTCGTCGTCCTCGTCGTCGTCGAACAGGTAAGGCAGGTCGGTCCGCACCGGCACGCGAATCAGAATCACCTCGGAGAACTTCGCGCCCGGCGCGACGCGCGTCAGGTACGGCACCTCCGGCATGTATACGTCAACGTCCTCCGGCACCGGCCACAGCATCTTCGACAACTGGAGCACGCCCCCTTCATCCACGTGCGCGTAGACGCGGTTCGGGGCCGGCTCCCAGTCCTGGTCGCGAAACTCCGAGAGCGGGGTGAAGAGGTACACGTCCACCTTCAGATGATTCACGACGGCGTAGGTCAATTCAAGCGACTTGTCGCCGCGATAACCGAGGCTGTAATCGAGTTCCACTTGGTCCGACATCAACACGTCTCCTGTCGAGGCGGGGCCGCGCGCCGTGGGCTCGGCCGCCGCGCACGCGGCCGCGAGCAGGAAGGCCAGCCCGAGAGATATGAACAGCGCCCGCCGCATCTTAATACTTGGTCCGCTTGGGCTGCTTCAGGTCCTTGCGCAGGGCGTTCTCGGTCAGCCCCGTCGAAGGGTACGGCGGCAGCCCCGAAGTCCTTAGCTCTTCGTTCTTGACACCCTTGGTCAGGCCGGTCTCCCGCGTCCCCGTGGCGTTGTGTTGGGCGTGAATCAGCTCGTGCCCGAGAACCACCTCGTTGGGCAGCCCGCCCGGTTTGAACTTGGGGTTGAACTGGACGATGGAGTCGGAGCCCTTGCCCGCCTTGCCGCTGGCCGTGCGGACGGCGTCGGCCGGACTCAGCGGCCGGCAGGTGCCGTTGTTCTTACCGAACTCCGTGATGGTAGTCGTCTTCCCCGTATTGCCCAAGCTCGTGAGCAAAGACTTGCCGGTGGGGGTCGCCTTCAGGCGGTCGAGTGAAGCCTTCGTGTCTTTGATGAAGGCGGGGCTCCCCTTGATCTTGACGCCCTTCGCATAGGTCTCCGTCTTCGGCGTTACTTTAGCCAGGAGCTTCTTGGCCCCGTAGACGGCGGCGGCCCCGGCGACGAGCGCGCCCAGTCCCAGTGGTCCGAAGGCGGCGCCCGCCACCGGGCAGAGGGCTTGTGGGGACGGGGGCGTCCTGGGCAAGCTGTTCATTGCCTTCGAGGCCGCCTTCTTCGCCGTCTGCTTGATGCTGCTCAGACTCGGCACCGGCTATACCTCCTCGGACGCGGGCTCCCAGCGGCCCGGGTCGTAGTCGCGGGCGGCCGCCTCCCAATTCTCTTCCGTGGTCAACTCCCACAGTTGCTCGACGCGCAGGTCGGGCTCCACCTCTTCATCCTCAAGGGTCCGGCGGATGAGCGGGTGGTCGTCGAAGTTCGGGGCGACGACGAACATGATGACGACGAAGGCCGTGATGGACGACTCCCAACTCATGCCGTAAGCACGCGCGCGCGCGATGCCCGAGCGCGCCATGCGGAGGAGCGTCTCGTCGTCGAGGTCTTCGACGGCGCGCTCGCCTTCGGGGAGCGTGACGACCTCGGCGGCGTGGTGCTCGCGCAGGTAGAGGGCGACGCGCCGCTCGAAGGCGGTCTCGGCCACGGGGGCGAAGGCTTCTAGTTGTTCGGCCCTGATTCTCAAACTCGTGCGCCGCCTTTCTTAAGGTCTGAGGTACTCAAGGCTCGCCGCCACGCCGGGGTGCTGGCCCGAACGTTCCAGACGCTCAAGGTGCGCGAGCAGCGTCTCGCGCACCCTCACGGACTGCGGCGCGCTCAGGTTCGCGGGGCGCGCGGTCGCGACCGAGAAGAGCGCGAGCAGCGTCGCGGCGTAGGCCGTTGAGTCCGACGGCAGCGCGTCGAGCGAGTCGAGCAACGCCGTCACCGAAGGGGCGTGCACCTTGCCCGCCGAATGCCAG
Source organism: Pyrinomonadaceae bacterium (assembly GCA_036379655.1). Classification (GTDB taxonomy): domain Bacteria; phylum Acidobacteriota; class Blastocatellia; order Pyrinomonadales; family Pyrinomonadaceae; genus QHXN01. The sequence goes on along the minus strand of DASVGG010000086.1, from coordinate 104,255 downwards.
TAGCCCCAAAGGAAGTCGGCGGCGATCTCCTGCCGCGCGAGCGTCGGCGCGGCGTGCCACCAGTCGAAGACGGCCTCGTCAACCCCCGCGTGCCCCGACTCGCGGACGGCCATCCCCGCGAAGAGCAGCACCTCGTCGTCCACGAACGAGCGGCGCTCCCACGCCCCGAGCGCGGCGGTGAGACTGCCGAGCAGCGAGGCGCGGTCAACCGCCGCGAACAGGGCCGCGTCCATCCTGCGTTTGTCGTCGAAGACTGCGGGGTCGATGTTCATGTCTAAACTCAGGGTCTTACTTCTTAAGCTTCACGCCGACGGGCGTGCCCGACTTCTTGAAGAGGTTGGCCGCGTTCTGTATTTGCTGCGGCCCCCTGTCGGGGTAGGGGGTCGTGTAGCGGCCCGAGTTCGCGTTGATGAAGGGCTTGCCGTCCTCGCCGAACCTGATCTCGCCGGAGACGCGCGACTTCGCGCCCTCCGTCAGCGTCGGGTGGCCGAGCTTCTGGACGTAGGTGCCTTCGGTGACGCCGGTCTGCACCTCTTCGCCGACGACGAGCTTGCCCTTGTTGTTCACCGTCCAGATGTACTCCTTCTTCGGGTCGAGCTTGAGCGGGTTGGAGCGCGAAGGCGTCTGGACGGTCGGGTTCTTGACGACGCTGCCGTCCGCGTTCTGCTCGAAGGGCTTGACGCCGCGACCGCCGGGCGGCTGCGCCTTGCCGAACTTGGAGTCGAGCCGCGCCTCCTTCCACGCGCCGTACTTCGCCCCGGCGTAGCGGCCGACGCCCGCCGTCGCGGCGCCGATGCCGACCGACGCCCCGAAGCCTTTCCAACTCCACTGCGAGTCGGGGCGGCCGGCGAGGTAGTTCGCCGTGTACCCGATGGCGCCGCTCGCCGCCCCCGCGCCCGCGTAGGCCGCGACACCCGCCGCCGGCAGGAAAGCGAACGGCACGGCCGAGACCGCGCCGACGAGCGCGCCCTTCGCGGCCTCCTTGAGGATGCACTTCGGGGAGAACTTCTCCTGGTTGAGCGCCTCGTTGAGGCCGAAGCCGACGGCGCCCGCAGCCGCGCCCGCCGCGATTATCGCCAGCGGCAGCGCCACGGGCGCCAGCGCCACCACCGCCGCGCCGACCGCGACCGAGGCGACGACGACCGCCGCCGTCTTGAGCGCGGATTTCCAGTTCCAAAGACCGAGCGGGTCGGCCGAGTTGACCGGATCGTTGCCGCAGTAGGCGTAGAAGTTCAGCCCCGCGAGGAAGCTCAAAGGGTCGCGCGACAGGTAACGGCCGAGCGCGGGCGAGTAGTAGCGGAAGCGGTTGTAGTGGAGCCCCGTCTCCTCGTCGAAGTACTGGCCGGGCAAACGCAGCGGGTTCCGCGCCAACTCGACGCCGACCTCTGCCTGCCCGAAGGCCGCGTAGTCCGCCGACCAGACGACCTCGCCGTCCGCGCCCGTCAACCTGCGCGGCGCCCCGAGGTGGTCGTTGTGGTAGCCGTAGACGCGTCCGCCCGCGCGCGTGGCGAGCGGCGTGTGCGTGCCCGGAACGTAGAGATAGTCCTGCGCCTCCGTCCCCCCGGCGCCCGTCCAGGACTCGCGCACCAACGTCTCGCCGGCCCACGCGTAGCGCACGCGGCGCGCGCCCGACTGCTTCCAAGCGCGGCGCCCGAAGGCGTCGTAACCAAAGCTCACCGCGAGCCCGCCCGGCCCCTCGGCGCGCACGAGGAGGTTGCGCGCGTTGTAGGTGTAAGTCCAGACGCCGTCGTCCGAGAGGTTGCCGCGCGCGTCGTAACGGAAGCGCGCGCCGCCCTGACTCGTCAACTGATTGAGTGCGTCGAAGGAGGCGTGCCCCTCGCCGCAGAGCACGCGGTTGCCCGCGCCATCGTAGTCGAACCGCTCAACCTCCTGCCCGTTGCGGCCGACGGCGACGAGTTGATTCTCCAGGTCAAAGGCGTACTGGCGCGACCCGTAGTCCGAGTCGGCGAAGAGCACGAGCCGGTCGTCCTCGTCGTACTGGAAGGCCAGCGAGAAGAGCCTGCCGCCCTCCTCGCCCCGCGAGACAATCAACGAGCGGGGCAGCCCCGCGTCGGTCAACTCGGTGCGCGCGCTGACCCCGCCGGGCGCGCTCAAAGTGTAACCGCCGTCACCGTCCTCGTACGTGAAGCTGTGGAGCCCGCCCTCCCAATCCTTGACCTCGGACAGACGCAGGTCCGCGTCGTATGTGAACGCGACCTCCTCGCCCGAAGGGTACCTGATCGACTCCAGCGTGCCCTGCTCGTCGTAGCTGTACGCGACGACCTGACCGCCGCAGTCCTCAAGCGTGACCCGACCCTCCTCGTCATACTCGAAGCGGACGACGACCCCGGCGGCGCGCGCCTCCGTGACCCGCCCCGCCCCGTCGTAGGCGAAGGTGAGCACCTCGTCCGGATACGTGACCCGCAACGCGCGCCCCTCGGCGTCGCGCTCGAACTCGGCGACGGCCCCGTCGGCGGCCGTCATCCTGAGCGGGAGCCCCACGGGGTCGTACTCGAACGTCTCGGCGCTTCCGTCGGCGTAGAGCGTGCGGTCGGGTCGGTGCAGCGCGCCGTACTTGAAGACGGTGCGGTTCCCGTTGCCGTCGGCGGCGGCCGTGAGGTCGCCCTCCGCGTCGTATGTGAACGACTCGGTGCGGCCGAGGCGGTCGGTCAGAGAAGTAAGACGGCCGCCCTCTACGTACGCGGCGAGCGTCTCGGTGCCGTCAGGGTAAGCAACCTTCGTGATGCTTCCCTGCTCGTCGTGGGAGAGTTGGAGCGTGCCGGCCCCTCGGCGCGTGACGGTGGCGAGTTGTCCCTGTGTGTTGTACTCGAAATCGACGCGGAGCCCGGCCGGGTTCGTCTGCGACAGAGGGCGGCCGAGGCCGTCGTTCTCCAGAAGCCACACGCGCCCGAGCGGGCTGTTGACGGCGCCGACGAAGCCGCCCGCGTCGAAGTCGAAGCGTGTCGCGTTCCCCTTCCTGTCCTTGACGAAGACGGGGCCGGTCGGCTCTTCGCGCGCCGCCGTGAGCCCGGAGCCCCGGAAGCTCTCCAACAGGCCGTCGCCGACGGCCCGCGCACGGAGGCTGGAGAGTTGTTCGTCACGGATTCTCATCTGCGGGTGTGTGACCTTCAGCCGCCGATGATGACCGTGGGGTAGCCGGCGACGATGACGCCGCCGTGGGCCGTCTGGTCGCCGATGCGCGCGGCGGGCAGGCCGCCGATCATGACCGTGGCCGAGCCCTTGACGATGCTGTCGGGCGGGCCGACGCAGACGCACTGGTCGGTGACGCGCGCCGCCGGCAGAAACCCGATGAGCGTCATCGGGTGGCCCGGCGAGACGATGGGGCCGCCGACGTGCGGCACGGGTCCGGGGTTGACCAGCGGGCAGGTGTGCATGTCCGTGAGCCTTGATGCAGGGGGCATCGCTTCATCCTCCTATGCCTTTGAGTCGCGCCTCACGACGCCGCCTCTTCGTCGAGCGTCAGGGCTTCGCGGCGCAGCGAGTCGCCGTCGAGTTGGAAGCGGAGCAGCGTGTTCGGGTCTTCGGCTTCGAGCAGGTAGCACGCGACGGGGCCGAAGATGGCCCGCAGCTCTTCGGCATTGCACGTCGGCAGGTAGACGCGCAGCACGCGCGGGTCGTAGTAGCGGAAGAGCATCGGCCGGCCCGAAGGGTCGTAGACGGTGAGGAAGCCGCGGAAGTGCTTGTGCGTCTCGCGCAGGTCGGCGTCCGTGACGGCGAAGACGCCCCAGTGTTTGCCCCAGCCCTCTTCGACCAGCCAGTCGGCGAACTCCGTCCCCGGCTCAAGACGGACGAGGTAGGGCGCGACCTCGGCCATGTCTGGCTCAAGCTCGCCGCGATAGAGGCACTCGTACTCCGGTTCCAACTCGTGGAGCTTCGGCAGCAACTCCTCGACCGACGCGCCGTCGAGCACGGCGTAGACGTGCGCCGCCTCGTCGGCGAAGAGCCGGTCGAAGAGCGACTGCGTTGCGGCTTCGCTGATGGTCTCGGTCACTTTCATCCTTCGGGTCGTGGGCGGCCGCACGGGCCGCCGGGGTGACTACGTTCAAGTGTCGCAGAACGGGGTCCCGTTCTGCGCGGCCTCCTTCATCATGATGGCGGCGGGGCTGTACGCCTTTGGCTTGGCGGGGGACTTACTCGGCGGCTTCTCGGGTTCCTGACCGGGCTCCGCCTTGTCGGCCTCCTTCGGCGCCGTGGGCGGCTGCGGCGCGCAGCCCGAGCCGGAGCCGGCCGCGCCGCCGCTGTTGATGAGCACGGGGGTGCCCGAGATGGTGACGCCCGACGGGCCGACGACGATGAAGCCGCCGCCGGCCTTGAGCGTGACGGACATGCCGGCCTCGATGACGACGTTCATGCCGGCCTTGAGGTGTATCTCCTGGCCGGCGTCCACGGCAAACTTCGTGTTCGTCTTGGTCTGCGCGTCCATGGCGACCTTGAGCGAGTAGCCGCCGTCCACCTTCTCGTTCTGGTCGCCCTTGACGGTGAGGTGCTTGTCGCCATCGACGGACTCCAACTGGTCGTGCTTGACCATGAGGTGGCTGTCGTTGCCGATCCACTCGACGCGGTCGTTCTTGACGCGGACGTGCTTGTCCTTCTCGGCGTGGACGAAGATTTGTTCCGAGCCCTTCTTGTCCTCGAAGCGAATCTCGTTGAAGCCGCCGCCGCCCTTCGACGAGTTGGTCTTAATCGTGCTCTTGGTCTTCTCGCCGGGCAGCGCGTAGGGCGGCATCGAGGCGGCGTTGTAGACGCGGCCGGTGATGATGGGGCGGTCGGGGTCGCCCTCGATGAAATCGACGATGACCTCCTGGCCGATGCGCGGGATGAACATCGCGCCCCAACGCTTGCCGGCCCAGTTCTGCGAGACGCGCACCCAGCACGAGCTCTTCTCGTCGTACTTGCCCTCGCGGTCCCAGTGGAACTGCACCTTCACGCGCCCGTACTTGTCGGTGTAAATCTCCTCGCCGGCGGGGCCGACGACGATGGCCGTCTGCGTGCCGTGGACGACGGGGACGGGCGCGGTGCGGCGCGGGCGGTAGGGCGTCGGGTGCGGGACGCAGCGGAAGTGGTTGTTGTAGGCGAACTCGGCGGAGCCGCCGCCGCCGCTCGTGAAGTTCATCCCCTGGTCGAAGGAGTGGAAGACGGAGAGAATGGCGTATGCCTTGTTGAGGTCGCGCCGGTAGTGCTCCTTGAGGTCGAAGCGGTAGCCGGGCGTGAGGGCGCGGCAGTTGCCGGCGCCCCCGGCGACGAGGCGCGGCGCGTCCTCCTCCTCCATGCGGACGCCGACGAGCTGCTCGCCCTCGTCCTTGGTCTTGTACTCGCCGGGGTAGTCGTAAATCTCGTACTCGCGCTCGTCCTTGCCCGTGACCTGCGCGGAGAGGTCGAGCATCGGCGTCTCGAAGTTGAAGTCGTTGGCGGTGTACTTGCCGGGGCGCACCTCCTGGCCGACGCTCCACTGCGTAATCACGTCCTTGGTGCGGCCGGCCCCGCGACCCGACTCGTAGCTCGCCGCCGGTTGGTTGGGGCAGGGCTTGAACTCGTTCGGGCTGTTGGCGAGGACGAGCGTGTGCTTGTCCCTGGTGTGCTCGAAGAAGTAGAAGATGCCCTCCTCCTGCATCAGGCGCGAGATGAAGTTGAAGGTCGTCTCGCGGTACTGCACGCAGTACTCGCGCGGCTGGAACGAGCCGTGGAGGCGGAGGCTGTAGTCCTTGAAGTTGCGCTCGCCGAAAAGCTTCTCGATGATGTCGGGCACCGACATCTCCTGGAAGATGCGGCAGTCGCTGGTGCGCGTGAGGAGCCAGAGCCACGGGACGAGCGTCGCGCGGTAGTGCGAGAAGCCCTGCCCGTTGCCGAGCGGCGTGTAGCCGGACTGCGAGAAGGCGGAGACGACGCCGTTGACGAAGCGGTCCTGCCCGTCGGCCAGCATCAACTGGACGGTCACGTTCTTGCCGACGACCGAATCGAAGGAGATCGAGCGGTTGAGCGAGAGCATCTTCAGCTCGAACTGGAAGAGGTCGGAGACGCCCTCCTGCCCGCTGAAGCTCTGCAAGAGCAGCACGTCCGCGCCGAGCGGCGTATGCACCCGAATCATCCGTCCGTCCTGGGTATAGACAGCCATTGGCTCCTCCCGTGTGTGGTCGGGGTCCTCCTACGGCGCGGTCTCAGCCGGCTCGGCCGGGGCTGACAAGGTCTTTCGGGTAGTGCCGCATCTCCCGGAACGAGGCGTCGTCGATGCCGAAGGCCCTGACCGCGCCCGCCGCCTCGATGCACCAGTAACCGAAGAAGCCGCCGCCGTCGGGTCCCCGGTGAGACTCGTGCCAGTAGGCGTCCGCCATGCTCGGGTACCAGACGCGCAGGAACTCGGCGACGAAAGCTTCGCGCTCGCCGGCGCTCGCCTCCGTGGCGCGGAGCAGCAGCTTGTAAGGCTTCGGGTAGAGAAGGGCACTCGCCGCGCGGCGCCCCGGGGCGCGCGCCCCGACCAGCCTCTCGTAAAGCTCGTCCTCCCCCTCGTTATCGATAAGCGCGAGCAGCCGCTCGAAGAGGTCGTCATCGACCTCGAAGAGGAGCGCGAGCGAGACGAGCCAGAGCGCGTCCTCGTACTCGTCGATGTTCTCGTGGAAGTCGAGCCTCTTCTCCCCGTCCGGCGGCTCGTACGCCTCAAGGTTCTCGACCACGCGCGGGAAGAACTCCGCCAGCTCCGCGACCGGCTCGCCCCGCGAGTAGCGGAGGATGAGGAACTCGAAGTGCTTCCTGTAGATCGAGTACCGGTAGCGCGCCTTGTTCGCGGCGGGCGTCGTCAGCGTGGCGTACAGCTCCTCCATCGACTTGAGCCGCTCGCGGTTGTAGGCGACGCGCGCGTCGAAGTAGGCTTGGTCCATCAAAGGTTCGCGTTTCTCCATCTGTTCTCCCGGTCCCTAATCTGTTAATAACACTCTCGTCACCTTCCCCGCCTCGTCCACCTTCAGGACCCACCTCTCGACCCTGCCCTGCGCCATCGCGTCCCTGATGCGGTCGGCCTCGACTTCGCCCACGGCCTTGTTCAGCCGCTTGTCGATCCACTTGGGGCTCATCTGCTTGGTGCCGTCCTTGAGCTTGCCGAGGCCGGCCGAGCCGTACTTCGCGTCGGTGATGACGTATTCGGGCGGCGGGCTCGGGTTCTTCCAGACGCCGTCGATGCCCGTGCCGATGGGCTGGTCCCCGATTTTGACGGGTGGGCCGTTCAGCTTCTCATAGCCCCGGTCCACCATGTACTCGTCGGCCTTGGCCTCGCCGAACACGCCCTTCTCCGCGTTCGTTTGCGGCTTCTTCTCGGGCGGCGGCTCCTCCTTGGGGGCGGGCTTCTGCGCGGGGGGCGGCTCCTCCTTGGGGAGCGGCGGCGCCTCCTCCGCCGCGCCCGCGCCGCCCTTCTTGCCCGGGCGCAGCAGCGGGTTGGTGCGCGGGTCGCTGAGCAGGTCGTAGATGTGCGCCTGAATCCAGTCGGCCAGCTCGGCCAGGCTCTGGGTCATGCGCATCTGGCTCAGCACCCAGTCGAGGCGCCCCCCTTCCTGGACCAGCGTCTGCATGTAGACGATGAACTTGTCGGCGCTCAGGGCGAGACCGCGCGTGAACCTGACCGCGTCCTTGCCGATGACGAAGAGGACGATGCCCTCCAGTATCGCGCGGAAGACGACGGCGATGCCACGCGCGATGTCGTGCGCGCCGATGTCGATCATCAACTCCCGCCCGTGCCCCTCCATGCCGCGCGCGTTCCACGCCGAGAGGATGCCCCTCTGCATCAACTCGCCGGCCTCGATGATCGACGAGGCCAGCATCGAGGTGAGGAAGCCGAAGCCGATCCACGTGATGACGAACATGGAGAGGTTGAAGGCGAACTCCGCGCCGATGCCCGCGCCGAGGGGCGATAACGTGCCGCCCGAGGGCACCCCCGCCAGCCCGCCGATGACGGCGCCCGCGAGGGTCACCACGGCGACCCCGGCGATTGTTATCAGGAGGCCGGGGATGAGCCCCTTCAGCAACTCCAGGATGGGATGCCCTACCTTCTCGATGAAGGCGTCGAAGAGGTATTCGTCAATGCGGGCGCGCGCCGCCATGATGCAGAGCGCGCCGTCGAGCTTCATCCAGATGTCGTCCTCGACGCTGTTGTCGAAGTCGTCCACCGTCCCCGCATAGTGGTGGAGGCCGGTGACCAGCGTGTCGCCGTAGGGCAGACGGCTGGTGAACTGGCCCCTGCCGTCGCACCACGCGGGCGCGTCGGGCACCACGCAGGCGTCCGGCATCCTCACCCCGCGCACCACGAAGACCTCTTCGCCGTGCTCGTCGATGTACTGGTAGTCGCCCGGCCACGTCCAGCCGGCGTCAGTCCATCCGTGCTCAGTGTTGTCGGGCTGGTCGCCCATCGGCTTCGCGTGCGCTCCTTGCGGGTGCTGCGTGCGGCCTTAAGTGATGTCGTAGGTGAACGCGCCGCCGTCGCCCACCCGGATGCGGACGTGCGAGACGGGCTCGCCCGTGGCCATGCGCGAGAGGAACTCGCCCGACATCTCGGGCAGCAACGTCCGCGTCAGGATGTGGTCCACGTTGCGCGCGCCCGACTCGACCTCCTTGCAGCGCGCGGCGATCTCCTCGACGACCGCGTCGTCGTAGGAGAACTCGGCGCCGTGGTTCTCCGCGAGCCGCCGCTCGATGCGGCCGAGCTGGAGGCGGATGATGAGGCGCATCACCTCGTCGCCGATCGGGTAGTAGGGCACGACGACCATGCGCCCGAGCAGCGCCGGCTTGAAGACCTTGATAAGCTCGGGACGGATAGCCTCGACCAACCCTTCGGGCTCGGGGCGCGTGTCGGGGTCGGCCGAGAGCTTCATGATGGTGTCGGTCGCGGCGTTGGTGGTGAGCAGGATGACGGTGTTCTTGAAGTCGATCTCGCGCCCCTCGCCGTCTTCGAGCTGTCCCTTGTCGAAGACTTGATAGAACAGCTCCATCACGTCCGGGTGCGCCTTCTCGACTTCATCGAGCAGCACGACCGAGTACGGCTTGCGCCGCACGGCCTCCGTCAGCACGCCGCCCTCGCCGTAGCCGACGTAGCCCGGGGGCGAGCCCTTCAGAGAGGAGACGGTGTGCGCCTCCTGATACTCGCTCATGTTGATGGTGACGAGGTTGCGCTCGCCGCCGTACAAGGTGTCGGCGAGCGTCAGGGCCGTCTCGGTCTTGCCGACGCCGGAGGGTCCGACGAGGAGGAAGACGCCGATGGGGCGACGCGGGTCCGTCAGGTTGGCGCGCGCCGTGCGGATGCGCTGCGCGATGGCTTCGAGCGCGTGCGACTGTCCGACGACGCGCTGCTCAAGTCGGTCCTTGAGCGTCAGCACCGTGTTGATCTCGTCGGTCAGCATCTTGCCGACGGGGATGCCCGTCCAGCCCGAGATGACCTCCGCGACCGCCTGCGAATCGACGGTCGGGTGCATGAGCGGCGTCTCGCCCTGCACGCGCTTCAGCTCCTCCTTCAACTCGCGGAGCTGCGCGCGCAGGGCGTCCGCGTCCGGCCCGCCGCCGTTGGTCGCGGCCTCCGCCGCGCCCGCCGAATGTGCGGCGGTGGCGGCGGCCTCTACCCCCGCGGCCACCGTCTCCGCCGCGCCCGCGGCGGTGGGGGCCACCGCGGGAGTTGGCGCAACGCCCGTGCCCAATGCGGGCGCCGCGCCAAGCCCATTGCCGTTGCCGTTCGCCGTCGGCGCCGCGCGGCCTTCGAGGCGCGCGCGTATGTCGCGAATGCGCGTGATGAGGTCGCGCTCTTTGTCCCACTGCTCCGAGAGCGAGGCGAGGCGCCGCTCCTCTTCCGCGCGCGCGGCCGTCAGCTCCGAGATGCGCTCGGCGTGGTCGGCGCCCGCTGCCAACTCGCGTTCGAGCGCGCCGATCTCGACCGAGTGCTGCGCGATGCGGCGCCGCGCGTCCTCGACCGGGGGCGGCGTCGCGGCCTGCCCGATGGCGACCTTGGCGCAGGCCGTGTCCAGAACGCTCACGGCCTTGTCGGGGAGTTGGCGCCCGGTGATGTAGCGATGCGAGAGCTTGACGGCGTCAACGACGCCCTCTTCGAGCACGCGCACGCCGTGGTGAGTTTCGAGCGTCTCCGTGAGGCCGCGCATCATCACGACGCACTGGTCCTCCGTCGGCTCCTCGACCTTCACGACCTGGAAGCGACGTGCGAGCGCCGCGTCCTTCTCGAAGTACTTCTTGTACTCGGCCCACGTCGTCGCGGCGATGGTGCGCAGCTCGCCGCGCGCGAGCGCCGGTTTCAAGAGGTTGGCGGCGTCGTTCTGTCCCGCCTGACCGCCCGCGCCGATCATCGTGTGCGCCTCGTCGATGAAGATGATGATGGGCCGCGGCGAAGCCTTGACCTCGTCGATGACGGACTTGAGTCGGTTCTCGAACTCGCCCTTGATGCCGGCGCCGGCTTGCAGGAGACCGAGGTCGAGCGTGCGGACGGCGACGTTCTTCAGAGGCTCGGGCACGTCGCCCTCCGCGATGCGGAGCGCGAAGCCCTCGACGACGGCCGTCTTGCCGACGCCGGCCTCGCCCGTCAGGATGGGGTTGTTCTGTCTTCTGCGAGTCAGGATGTCCACGACCTGTCGAATCTCGAAGTCGCGGCCCAACACCGGGTCGATCTTGCCCGCGCGCGCCTTGGCCGTGAGGTCAACCGTGTACTGGTCGAGCGCCTTCGTGCCCTTCGTCGCGGAGACGGGGTCGGCCGGTGCGTTCGCGCCGTCGTCGTCCGACGCGGAAGCGGAGCGCGCGCCCGCCTCGCGCTCCTCGGCCGAGTTGGCGATAAGCTCCGGCAGTTTCTTCCCCAACGACTCGACGGAGACGTTGTTGAACTCCTTCGATATCTCGCGCGCGATGCGTGCGAGCGTGTCGTTGGTGAGGAGCGCGAGCAGCAGGTGGCCCGAGCGAATCTGCTCGGCGCCGTAACGGATGGAGCCCGCGAGCCACGCGTCGCGCAGCAGTTCCGAGAGGCGCGGCGAGAAGGCGGGCATGCGCGAGTTGCCCGCCTTCAGACGGTCGAGCGCGCGCGTCACGTCGTTGGCGACGCGGCCGTGGTTGACCTCGTAGTGGCGCAGGATGTGCTCGATGTCGGTGTTCGGCGCTTCGAGCAAACGGAGCAGGAGGTGCTCCACTTCAACGTCGTAGTTGGTGCGCGTCACGCACAGCCCGGCGGCCTCGTTGAGCGCAGTGCGGCAGGTCTGGTCGAGCCGGCCGATGAGGGACTGCATGAAGTTCATGTCCATCGCAACACTCCTCCCTTTCGAAGCCCTGGGCCGGCCCGTTCAGGCCGCGCCTTGCAGAAGCACCTGCGAGTCGTCCGTTTGAAACGGCTCTGTCTTGAGCCACGTCGTCCACCCGAGCCGAGGGCGCGTCTGGCCGCCCGCGCCGAGCACGCAGTCGGGAACCTCACCCGCCTTGAGCACGAGCCGCACGTCGAAGTCGAGTTCCGCCCCGCCCATCAGACGGCCGAGGCGGACGGCCGCCGTGTAGTCCTCGCCCACGGGCAGCAGCCGCTCGAACTGCGCGAGCCGCAGCGGCCCGAACCAGACGCGAAACTTCGACTGCGCGTCCCACACGCGCGCGCCGGCCACGGTGCTCTCGCCTAAGCGACTGTTGGCCGCGCCGAGCCGCGTCAGGCTCTCCGCGTCGAGTTCGAGCCACTGCCCCGTGAACTCTTCCAGACGCGCCGGCACGCCGAAGTAGTCGCCGAGCACGGACTCGATCGCGCCGGCCGAGTGCGGGCGCTGCGCGACCAGACCGCCGTAGTAGATGAGCGTCTCGTCGGGGAGCCCGAGCCGCCCGCGCAGGCCCCGCGTCCCCATCCCGACGAGCGCGAAGAGGTCTTCGGTCAACTCGTCGTGCTCGCGGCGTCGAACGTCGTCGGGCCGGCGGCGTTCGACCTCGCCGTGCTCGCCGCGCTCAAGCTCTTCGCGTTTGCGGCGTGCGATCTCTTCGTGCCGGCGGCGCTCGAAGGTGACGGTGAAGCGGTAACGCTCCCACGCGCGGTAGAAGAGCGAGACCATGCGGTGACTGAAGAGGTCGAGGAACTCCCACAGCGCGTTATCCTTTGCGCGGGCGCGCTCGGCGACGAGTTCGGTCGTGTGGCTCGGCAGCACGCCCGAAGGGCCTGTGAGCCCCATGAAGGCCACCGTCATCTCGGCCGGCGCCACGTCCTCGGGCGTGCGCACCACTTCGTAGAGCTGGCTCGCGGGGAACTGGAGCGTCGGGCGCGTGCGAAAGCGGACGGCCTCGGCGTCGGGCGGCGCGTCGTGGCGGCCGACGGGCGCACGTCCCGGCACGAGCCGTTCGAGCAGGCGCACGGCCTGAAAGAACTCGAAGCGGTACGCCTCATGCTTGAGCGTGTCCTCTAGAGTAGGACCTGGTCTCCGACCCTCGGCGGCCATCGCTTGAGAACCTCCTCGCGTTGGCTCGTCCGGGCGACGAGCTGGTTGAAAGAGTTGACCGTCACGTAGAGCCCGAGGAAGCGTTCCAACACGGCGGCGAAGAGGAAGACCCCGCCGCCCGTGAACATCTCTTCATCAAGTTCCACGGTCGTCTCGACGCCACGGACGAAGCCCGTCCCGATGCGTTGGCCCGTCTGCCGCACGGCGCGGCGCGACTCGACGCTCACCACGCCCGAGACCTGCCGGCGCAGGGCCGTCGAGTCTGTGAAGTTGTAGAGCGAGAGTATCTCGCGCAGCGCCGCCGCCCCCGCCTCGCCGCCCGTCAGCGAGAGGTGGTTGAGCGAGAGGTGCGAGATGAGGCGCCACTGCGCGCCGCGCCTGAGCGGCGGACGCACCGTGTCGGTCGGCTTGCGCAGGCAGCGCGCGTAGGCGAGCGGCCCCGTCCCCTCGACCATGAAGTCGCTGTCGCGGCGCCCTTCGGTCGCGCGGCTCGGGCCGCCGACGGGGAGCTTGGAGGGGAGGTCGCGGTTGCAGACCGTGACGTGCGCGGTGACGGTGTCGGCCGCGGGCGTGCGCGCGTTGAAGTCGAGATCGACGAGTGAGACGTAGACCTCGGTGCCGGGGTCGTCCTTGCGCGGCGAGGGCCGGCGCGTCGCGTACCAGTAGGTCTCGCCCTTGCCCCCGCCGTCGGCGTGGCGGATGGAGTAGAAGGGCTGATAGTGGCGCGTCTCCTTCAGGTAAGGGTCGGTCGAGGTGACGGCGTCCACGGTGTAGACCTCGGTCGCGTTCTGGCGATGCACGTCGGCGACAACGCGGTACTCGTGTTGGAGGTGCGTGAGCTGGATGGGCTCGGCCACCTTGCGGAAGAGGTTGATGATGGGCGTGCAGCCGAGTTGGAAGGCGGCGGCCGTCACGTGCGCGTTGGGCGGCGTCACGTCGCGCAGCCGGATGGCGATGGTGAACTCGTCGCCGAAGCCGCCGCGCCGCGCCGCCTCGTCCAGACCGTTCACGTCGAAGAAGAGAAACTTCTCGGGGAAGGTGAAGTACTCGGTCAACAAACGGTAGCCCGCGAACGAGCGCGCGGAGTAAGGGAGCATCCCTTCGTCGGGGCCGAAGCCGACGGGGCTCAAGACCGACGCGGGCAACTCGACGCCCGCCGGTTGCGAGCGCCCGCGCACGCCTTTGCGCGACGCGCGCAGCTCGACGCCCGCCGCGTGGTTGAAGATCATCTCGTAGAGCGCGTGCGTGAGCTGCGGCTCGCCGTTGAGGTAGAAGCGGAGCGAACGGATGGGGCGCGGCGGGCCTGACTCGCCCGCGTCCGACTGTAGCTCGGGCAGCTTCGTGTTGTTCAGGCAGCGCAGGTCGATGCTCAGCACGGCCTCGCGCCAGCGCCCCTGCGCGTCGGGCGGGTCTTTCGATTCGAGCGACGCGGCGACGACCTCAATCGGCCAGAGCGTGACCGGGTACGAGGTGCGGAAGCGGCAGCGCGTGCCCGAGCCGTGGACCGGCGGCGAGTAGAGCGCCGTCTCGCGCGGGATGTGGTAGCCGGCCGTCAGCTTCGCCTGGTCGGGGTCCACCGCGAACTGCACAACCGACATCGAAGGGACGGGCGCGAGGTAGTGCGGGTAGAGGACGTTGAGGAGCGACTCGGTGACTTCGGGGAAGTCGTCATCCAGACGCAGATGGACGCGCGCGGCGAGGAAGGCGAACGCTTCAACCAGACGCTCGACGTGCGGGTCTTCGCACTTGTCCGGCTCAAGCAGGAGGCGCGCGGCGACCTTCGGGTACTTCTGCGCGAACTCGGCCCCCATCTGGCGGACGAAGGCCAGCTCGCGCTCGTAGTATGTGAGCAGTTCGTCGCGCATCTATCTCCTTAACTCTCCATGACCTCGTACTCGCCGCTGACGAGCCGGAGCGTGGTGTCGAACGTCACGGGCTCGGGGGCGGGGTCGATCATGAGCAGCGCGTCGATGCGGAAGCGCAGCGAGCGCTCGGTCTCGCGCTGCGGCTCAAGGGTCACGTTCACGTCCTGGAGGCGCGGCTCGAAGCAGCGGATGGCCTCCTCGATGGCGGCGCGAACCCGCGCCTGCGAGGCGCCCTCGTCGGAGGTGGCGCCGGTGAAGTCGGGCAGGCCGTAGGCGGCGAGCGAGGTGCGCAGCTCTTCGAGCCCCTCGGGCAGACCGGCCGCCAACTGCCGCGTGTTGAGCAGCCATTCGAGGTCGCGCCGCACGGCCGCCTTGAAGACGCGCAGGGAACTGGCGCGCGTCGAGGGCGGCTCGTGCGAGTCGTGCGGCCGCTCGTCGATCAGGCGGTCGAGCACCGACAGCGTGACTCGCTCTTCGTTGTCGAACCTTGCCATAAGGGATATGAGGCCCGCGCGCGCCGCCGGCATCAGGGCCGGCGGCGGCGCGGAAGTGTGGTCGGTGGCGGCGTGCAGTCCCGCCCCGTTGCCTAGACCTTGACGTTCTCGGCGATGTTCCAGCCCATCGACGGCGTGGCGCCGACGCCGCCCGTCGCGGTCTGCTCCTTGTAGTCGAGGTTGACCTTCGCGAAGTTCAGCGTGATGTTCTCGGTGAGACGGTCCTCGCCGCCCGAGCCGCCCGTCGAGACGTTCGTGATGAGCACGTCGGTCATCGTGATGGTCACGTATTCGAGCGGCTGCTCGCCGGCCTTGCGGACGACGAGCTTGGCCTCGGGGAAGTGCTTGCCGTTGCAGGCGGCGAGCATCAGGTCGGGCGTCGTCTTGTCGATGTACTTCGTGAAGCTGAGGTCCTGCACGTTGACCTTGCCGGAGCCGGCGCCGCCGCCGACGTGCGCGCTGCCGGAGTTGGACATCCCCCAACTCCACGCGAGCACGTCGATCTCCTCCTTGTGAGTCTTATCGCGCGACTCGCCCTTGAGCGAGCCGATCTTGATGAACATGTCCATTGCCATGGTGAATCGATCCTCCTTCTCGGTCGGGTTGTGAAGAGTTGTGCCCGGTCGAGCCGGGTGAGACCCCGGCGGGCGGCGCGGGCGTTAACCGCCGTGGGTTGGTCACCTCGCCGACTGCGGCAGGTCGGCCACGAGGCGCAAGGAGACCGTCAGCTCGTCGAGCTGGAAGTGCGGCCTGAGAAAGGCCACGGCCTTATAGGCGCCGGGCTTGCCCGGCACGTCCATCACCTCGATGCGCGCCTCGCGCAACGGCTTCTTGGCCTTGATCTCAGGCCCGACGCCGTCGTTCGAGACGGTGTACTGCGAAATCCAACGGTTGAGGAACTGCTCGCACTCGTTCCGCTCCATGAAGGAGCCGATCTTGTCGCGCATCATCGCCTTCAGGTAGTGCGCGAAGCGCGAGACGGCGAAGATGTAGGGGAGCTGCGCCGAGAGCCGCGCGTTGGCGTTGGCCGAATCCAAGTCGTACTTCTTCGGCTTCTGCGCCGACTGCGCCGCGAAGAAGGCGGCGTAGTCCGTCCCCTTGCAGTGAACGAGCGGGATGAAGCCGAGGTCGGAGAACTCCTTCTCGCGCCGGTCGGTGATGGCGATCTCGGTCGGGCACTTCAGGGCCACGTCGCCCTCGTCGGTCTTGAAGGTGTGCGCGGGCATGCCCTGGACGAGCCCGCCGCCCTCGACGCCGCGGATGGTCGCGCACCACTGGTACTTGGCGAACGACTCCGTGAGGCGCGTGCCGAAGGCGTAGGCGGCGTTGCCCCACAGGTACTTCTTGTGGTCCTTGCCGTCCACGTCCTCCTCGAAGCGGAAGTCCTCGGTCGGGACGGTCTCCTGCCCGTACGGCAGGCGCATCAGCGTGTGCGGCAGCGTGAGCCCCACGTAGCGCGAGTCCTCCGTGTCGCGGAAGCTGCGCCACTTGGCGAACTCCGTGCGGTCGAAAATCTTCGCGAGGTCGCGCACCTCGGCGAGTTCGGTGTAGCTGTCCCAGCCGAAGAGCTGCGCCGAGGCCGCCGCGACGAACGGCGCGTTGGCCGAGGCCGCGACGTTCGAAATCTTTTCTAAGAGCGACAAGTCCTGCGGGTGGTTCGTGAACTCGTAATCGCCGATGAGCGCCCCGAAGGGCGCGCCGCCGAAGGTGCCGAACTCCTCCTCGTAGACCTTCTTGAAGAGCGCCGACTGGTCGAACTCGGCCGCCTTCTCCATGTCCTTCGTCAAATCCTTCTTCGAGACGTTGAAGACCTTGATCTTCAGCATCGTCCCCGTCTCGGAATTCATGACGAGGTGGTGCAGGCCGCGCCACGAGGCTTCGAGCTTCTGGAACTCTTCGTGGTGCATGATCTCGTTGAGTTGCAACGAGAGCAGCTTGTCGATGGCGGCGATGCGCGCGTTGATGCTCGCCTCCATGTCGCGCGACATGACGAGTTCGCCCTGCATCACCTGCTGGACGAACTCCGAGATCATGTCGCGCGCGGCCGTCTCGGAGTCCTTGTCCGCGGGCCGGGCCAGACGCCCCTCGGAGAGAATGCGCGAGAGGAGGTCTCCGCCCTCCTCGGTCGTCGTGACGGTCTGGGCCGCGTCCTTCTGCGCTTCGTTACTCATTCCTCACCCTCCTTCTTTCCGCCGCCGTTGGTCGGCGCGCCCGCGTCGTCTATGCCGAGCTGCTTGCCCAGCTCCGAGCGCGCGCCGCTGTCCTTGACGATCTCGGTGAGGAGTCCTTCGAGCTTGTCGTTGCCGTCCATCTTCGACAGCAGGTCGGAGAGGCGGCGCCGCGCGTCCACCAGTTTGCGCAGGGGCTCGACCTGGCGGACGACGCGGTCGGGCTCGAAGTCGTCGAGCTGGTTGAAGCGCAGTTCGACGTTCATCCGCCCGCCGTCGCCCGTGAGCTTGTTCTCGACCGAGTAGGCGATGCGCGGCTTCTGCGCGGCCAGCACCTTGTCGAAGTTGTCCCGGTCGATCTCGATGAACTTGCGCTCCTTGACCCTCGGCAGTTGCTCGTCGGGCTTGCCCGAGAAGTCGCCGAGCACGCCGACGACGAAGGGCAATTCCTTGGCCTCGATGGCGTTGCCGACCTCCACGTCGTAGGTGATGTGCACGCGCGGGGCGCGGACGCGGCTCAGCTTGTGCTGCGTGCTTTCTGTTTTAGGCATCCTGCGTTTTCCTTTCTGACCGAATCTACGTTCCCGGTTTGAACCGGGGCTCACCCCTTTGGGGCGCCCCGCTCGCCGCACGACGCGCGCCGACCACACGGGGCGCACGCGACTCACTCCAACAACTATTCTTCAGACTTGCCATCCACGCCGAGCGTCTCGCGCAGGTCGCGGACGACGTTGTCGTCCTTGATGACGCTCGCCAGCCACGCGTCGAGCGACATCTCGCTCCACTTGACGGCGCGCTCGACGAGGTAGGCGACGGGGCTGTGCGGCTCCGTCTGGCGGAAGAAGGCGGCGACCTCGCCGAGCCTGCGGACGGCCTCCTGCCGCGACCTGATGGGGCCGGCCGGCGCGGCCGGGGCGGCAGGCGCGTGGGCCGCGACGTGGGCCGCCGTGTGGGCCGCGCCGTCGCCGTTGCCGGCCGTGGGCTGCTGCGGCTCGACCGGCGCCGCGTCGGCGCTCGCGTGCGTGTCTCCGGGCCAAGGCTCGCTCATGCGCTTCTCCTTCACGATGCGCTCGACGACCCCGCCGACGGCTTCAAGGCTCTTCTTCAACTCGGTCAACGACGGCGCGTCGCGCCCGTAGAGTTCGTCGGCGAGGTCGTCGAGCGCGCGCATCTCTTCAACGCACTCGGCGACGGTCGCGTGCGCCGTCTCGTAGAAGCGGCGCGGGGTGAGCGTCTTCTCCCTGAGCCAGTCCTCGCTCGTGACCTTGCCCTCGCGCGCGGCGCGCGCGCGGCGCTCGTCGGCGGTGTCGGAATCGACCTCGGGGCCGACGTTGAAGGCGTTCGACTGCTCCCAGTGGAAGTAGGAGAGGCCGCTCTGCGTGACCGCCACGCCGCGCAGCGCGTCGGCCGCCTTGTCCTGCATCAGCTTGACGGCGTTGGCGCGCGCTTCGAGGTCGTCGTCCTCCTTGTCGGGGTAGAGCCCTTCCCAGAAGCGTTCGTGCAGACCGCGCATGACCCGAAGCGAGTCGCGCAGGCCGGCGAAGCCGTGGAGCTTGACGAGCGCCTCGGTCATCCACGCGCAGACCTTGATGTCCTTCGTTTTGTTCGCGAGCGCCTCTTCGGCGAGCGCGGCCACCTTGTCCCAGTCGGACTCCTTCGTCTCGCGCACCCAGTCGCCCTGCCCGAGCCCGTCGTCGGCGCGTCGCGCCTCGACGATCTGGTCGTAGAGACCCGCGTGCCTGAGGTCTTCGCCCGCCGGGTTCTCGCCCGCGACGGGCGCGAGCAGCGCCTCAACGTCTATGACGGCGGGCGCCGAAGGGTGCGTCTGCTGCGACACTGCTGAAGACATGGACCTCCCCCGTGTTTACGACGCCGGCCGCTCGTCGGCGACGGCGTCGAACTCAAGTGTGCGAACTTCGAGCGCGGGCACCTCCTCGCCGTCAACGGCGTAGAGACGCAGGCCCGCCCCCGCGTATAGCTCCGGCCCAAGCTCCTTCCAGTCGGTCGCGCGCCCGAGCCTGACGAGGTCGTCCGGGTGCGCGCCCGAGCCCGCATATAAGACGGGCACGAGCGCCCTCAACTCCTGCGCGGTGGTCTCGATGTTGGCCGTCGCCCAGACGAGGTCGCGCAACTGCGCGGGCGGCTCGAACCTCACGCTCCGAATCTGCTCGTAAGGGACCCACGTGTACTTGTCGTGCACGACCACTTCCAGGACGGGCGCGAAGAAGTCGTCGTAGTCGCGGAAGTCTCGGAAGAGCTTCCCGTCGAGCGAGCCCGGGAGCGCGGGCCGCTCCTCCTCCGCCTTATCGAGCAGCTCGCGCGCGCCCGCCGCGTCGCCCGCGCGGAGGCGCCCGAACGCTTCGAGGTGCGCGTCCACGTAAGCCGGGGGCTCCGCGAGGAAGTGCGGCTGAAGGCCGTCGCGCAGGACTCGCACGCGGTCCAGTTCCGCGCGCAGGCAGTTGCGGTAGACCTGCGCGCCGACCTCCGTGCCGACGACGCCTTGATGACCTATCACGTCGAGCTGGCGTCCGGCGCGCTCCCACTCGCCCGCGAAGCAGAGCAGTTCGAAGAGGAAGACGCGGCGCGGCATGTCCGCCGGGTTCGCCTTCACCTCGCGCGTGATCTCCTCGACGGCCGCCGTGAGGTCGCCCGAGTCGTAGAGCGCCTTGGCGCGCGTCGTCGTAACCTGTGTCGTCATCGTCGCATTCCTTTCGTGGCGCCGCCGCTACTGCTGCTGCGGCTGCTGGCGGCGCGCGCCCTTCGGCGCACGCAGCGCGGTGAAGAGTTCGCGCCGGAACGGGTCGCCGCTCTTCGGCTGGAGCGTCAGGCGCAGGGGCGTGCCCGAGGGAGTGAGCGTGAACGGCGGCGTCCTGCCCTCGCCGCCGCCCGAGGCGCGGAAGAACTTGACGAGCCCCCACTCGCCCAACGACTGCGCCACTACCTCTTCGCCCGCGTCGGGCGCGAAGGTGACGCGCACGCCCGACTTGTCGCCCGGCCAGGCGAGGTTGGCCGTCGTCTTGTCCACGGTCGAGAGCGGCATGCCGCCGTCGATTTCGACGCGCGCCGAGCCGCCCGCGACCGGCGCCACCGTCAACTCGTACTGGACGTTCGGCACCTTCCCCTTCTCCGGGAAGAGCGCGTCCTGAAGTCGCCGCGCGGCCGCGACGTAGGCGACGAAGTCGGGCGCGAATTTGTCGGCCGCCTCCTTCCTGACCGTCCAGTCCTCCTCGAAATAGGGCTTGAGCGGCCCGCGCACGAACTTCGTCAACTCGCCGTCCTGCGGGTTGAGGAACTGCGCGAGCGCGGGCAGCGACACGTCCGGCCCGTCGGCGAACGGGAAGCCCTGCTCGAACACGACGGCCTTCTTCTGAATCCCCTGCCACGTCTTCTCGATCTGCTCGAAGTCCGCGCCGACGAGCAGGGCGTTCAAAGAGTCGAGCGGGAGCTTGAGCACGCGGCCCGCCGCGTCGGCCGCGGGCGAGGCGCTGTCGAAGCCCTTCGCATCGAGCGACCCTTCAATCGTCTTGCGCGCCACGGTCAACAGGATGGGGTCGGCGCCCCCCTTCATCTCGTTCGAGAGTTCGGCGAGAGACTTGCCGTCGAGGCTCAGCTTCTCGGCCACCTTCTTGAGCTGCGTGCGGTACTCGGCCGCCGGCGACGCCTCGGCCTTGCCGCCGAAGAAGTTGATGAGCGGGCGAAACTCCTTCTCGACTTCGGTGGTCGGGCCCGTCGAAGACTTGCTCTTGAAGAGGCCGCTGAACCAGGACCACCAGCCGCCGTCGCCCGCCGACAGGTTCGTCTGCCGCGCCGCCTCGCGCAGCAACGCTTCGAGCGGCGACGTGCTGCCCGAGAGCAGGCGCAGACCCTTGACGGCCTCCTCCTTCGACTTGAACTCTTGCAGCTTCGTCTCCTGTAGGAAACGCTGCCAGTGGCCCTTGTAGTCGCGGTAGTAGAGGTTGACCAGTTCGTCCTTCTTGAGGTCGATGTTCTCGACGGCGGCGGCGTCGGCGCGCATCACCCAGTCGTCCTTGCGGAACTCCTCGGCCACCGAAGACTTCAAACGCTCGGTCATCTCGCGGTAGCCTTCGAGCGTGTAGGCGCCGGGGACGGTGTATGTGTTCTGGATAAGGTTACCTTCGCGCGCGCCCGTGATGGTCATGAGCTTGACGGGCTTGTTGACCGAGGCGCTCACGTCCGAAGTGATGCGCTTGTAGACGCGGTTGACCACGGGGTATGCGAGCAGACGCTCGCGCGCGCGCTCGACGAGCGCCTCGTCAACCTCGGGGTGCGGCGCGTCCTCGGCCCCGGCCTGCGTGGCGAAGTATTCGAGCTGGCGCAGCGCCGCGTCGTCGCCGCCCACGAGCGAAGCCCTGACCCAGTAGTCGCGCAGCACGTGCGCGAGAAAGGTCGGCTCGACCTTGTCGGGCTTCGAGAGCATCAGATAGACCTTGAGCAGGTCGTAGTGACGCCCGAGATAGTCTTCCTCGTCCGCGCCCGTCGCGGGCGCCACGGCGGCTTGCGCGGGGGCGGCGCCGAACTTGCGCAGATCGTCCTCGATGGACGCGACCGCGCGCTTGAGGAAGAGGTCTTCGATGGCCTCGAAGTAGATGTGGCGCAGGATCGAACCCCGGTTCGGGTCGGCCGACGCGTAGTTCAAACGCCCGCCCGCGTAGAGCCCGAAACGCATGAAGAGCGGCGGCGAAGTCCGCTCGTACTCGTCTAGCTCCGCGAGCACCGCGCGTACGTCCTCGACCGCGCCCAGTTCCTCGTTCACGCGCAACCCGCTGCCCTTGGTCGTGACGCTGCGGACTTCGGTCAGCCGCCGGCCGCGCGCGTTGGCCTCCGCGACGTAGGCGCGGTTGTTGATGAAGGAGACGACGACCCCCGCCACGAATAAGAGGACGAGCGCGCCCGCCGCCCCGAGCAGGAGGTTGCGGCGCAGGTTCGGGTTGCGGCGCTTCGCCTGCTCGGCCGCCACGACGTTGCGGTCGGGCAGCACCACTTCCGAGAAGAAGTCGCGCGTGAAGAAGGGCTGGCTGACGTGGCTCGCGCCATCGCCTCGGCTGCTCGTGAAGTAGACGCCGCGCAGCAGCGGGTTCTCGTTGAAAGGGTTCGGGCGGAAGAGCGACGCGGCGAAGGCGCCCAGTCGCGCGCGCGCGCGGCGGAAGCGACCCGGCAGCTTGAAGACCCGCAACTGCCTGTCCGGCCCCGCCGCCGCGCCGAGCTGCACCGTGCGGCGGCGCACCAGTCGGCCGTAGAGATGATTGAACTCGTCGTCGAAGTGCGCGGGCGCGTCCGTCTGCGCCAGGGGGAAGGTGAAGCCCCAGACCTGCTCGCGCTCGCCGCCGACGAAGGGGCTGAAGAACTCGCCGAAGCCTTCGAGCGCGTCCATGTGCGTGAAGACGAGGTAGACGGGGAAGCGGTGCCCCGCGCGCGCCATCGCTTCATCCAGTCGTGCGCGCAGCACCTTCGCCTGCCGCTCGACCTCGTGCTCGGACGAGGCCATCACCTCGGCCGCGTTGACCGTGAGGAGGAAGCCGTCCACGGGGCGCGCGCGGCGGTGGCGCTTGATGGTCTCGAAGAGCGCGGCCCACTCGTCCGAGTCCGGCCCCTCGGCGACGTAGCGCCCGCTCGTGTCGAGCCACACGGCCGAGTCGGCGACGCGCCAGTCGCAGAACTGCGTCGGCCGCACCAACTGTTGCTCCGAGGCGCGCTGGCCGGGCAGCACGTGAAAGTCGAGACCCGACGAGAGCAGCAGCGAAGTCTTCCCGCTCCCGCGCGGCCCCGCGACCACGTACCACGGGAGCGCGTAGGCCGCGCCCGCGCCACCCGCGCCGCCGAGCTTGCTGCCGCGCAGCCATTGCATGACCGCCTCGGTGCCGCGCGTCAGCTCCTCGTAGGTGCCGACGGGCGCGGGCAGTCTCCCCTTCTTCGCGCCGTCCGGCTGCGCGGCGGCCGCGCGACGGCGGCGCCAGCGACGCAGGAGCACCCACGAGACCCAGACCACCGGCACGAGCGCGATGAGCAGGACCTTCGCCAGCGTGCCGACGGGCACGACGAAGAGCACCAGCAGGACCCACAGCCCCACGGCGAAGATTTGGAGGGCCACCAGCGCCGCCGCCTTCATTTGTTGGCCAGTGGAAGACATCTGCACGCCGCCCGCCGCGCGTGGAGAAGTCCGCGCGACTTTCGTGAAGAGCGTGTCATGGGGGCGATTCGGGTCGCCCCCGCAATCGGGGCACGGGCGCCCCGAGTCGAACTTCCCGTGATGTGTTGTTGAACCGCGCCTAAAAACGAGTTGTGAAAAACGGCGACTAAAACAACGAGGACGACGACGTGGTGAGTCCCAGTCTTTGGCTGAACGTGAGTTCAGGAAGATGAACGACCGACCGTGTACCGCGCATGCTACCCCCGCCCCCTATGCCTGTCAAGGGTTTCCCCTTCAGCGGACGATGGTCAGCTCGCGCTGGAGCAGCAGGTAGAGCACGACGTAGACGAACAGCGCGAAGGCGACGACCGCCGGCAGTCCCACCTTCGCCCACATGGGCAATCCGCCCACGGCGGGCGCCGAGGGCTGGTCGTCGGCGCGCCAGTGCGAGGAGAGCGCGACGGGTTGCAGGCGGCCGGCGGCGCGCAAACGCTCGCCGGTCTGTTGGATGACCTGCTTGAGTTCGGCCTCGCGCAGGTGGATGTTGTACTTGCCCTTGAAGCCGAGCGTGAGACAGACGTAGTAGACCTCCGCCACGTCGCCGCCGCCGCCCTCGACCGAGGAGAGCGCCAGCTCAAGGCGGTCGAAGAACTCCTCGCCCGCGAGGTGAATCTTGAAGTGCGTCAGTTGGAGCGGGACGCGCTCCCACTCGCCGCGCAGCGGAAAGTCGCGCTGCGGCGAGAGCACCGTCTCGTCGAGGAAGGCGACGAGCGCGAACTTCGCGTGCTCGATCTGGCGCGGGTGATAGCCGAGCTGCAAGGCGCCGTCTTCGAGCTGTTGCAACAGATCGTCGGCGAGCGGCCGGAGGTCGTTCGACGGCTCGACCACGCCCGCCTGTATCTTCAGCACGAGTTCGAGCAGCGGCGCCGACAAACTCAGGAGGTCGTTGGCGCGGCGCGGGCCGCGTGGCGGCGCGGTTGAAGGCGACATTTCGGCGACTGCGGTCTGCATGGCGGTTCAAGGGGGCGGCGCGGGACAGAGCGCGCTCGGTCAGGGGTTCACCGCTTAAGGTTTCACCGCGTAGAGTTCTAACTTTTCCTCGGCCAACTCGTCGGGGACGTAGACGGCCACCGACTTCGAGTTGCGCACGGCCGCCCAGAAGACGCCGTCCTTGCCGAGGTTGAAGTAGTGAAAGCCGACGCGCGTCGGGATGGGCGCGGGCGGCGGCGACGCGTGCGAGAGCACGACGCCGGGCATGCCCGACCCGATGACGCCGTCGATTACGTCGCGCGAGGCAATCTTGACGATGCGCGGGACGCGCTCGATGAGCTGCCCCTCGGGCACCTTGGCATTGACGCCGAGGTAGAACTCGGCCGTCTCCAGCAGACGCTCGTCCGTCACGCGCCCGACGTAGACGCTCTCGCGCGTGCTCTCCAGGGGTATCTGCACGCAGCGCGTCGGGATGACCGTCTCAAGCAGCGTGCGCAGCTCGATGGAGAGCGCCTCGAAGGTCTTGAAGAGGTCTTCGTGAAAGTATGGGACGATGTTCTGCGGCTGCTTGTCGGTCGAGAAAGTCATCAGCCGGCCGACGAGCCCCGCCAGCTCCGTGTAAAGCCGTTCGGGGTGGACGAGCGGCGTCCGTTCCAGATGGTTGAGCACGGGTATCGACGCGTTGACCGTGTGCAGCAGCCAGAAGATGGCAATCTCGGAGGTCGTGAAGTCCGCGAGCGAGGTGGTGCGCTGGCGCCGCTGCTCGCTCAGCGAGTTCCCCTTCGCGATCAGGATTTCGAGCGCCTGCTTCACGAAGCCCAACAGCCACGGCGAGGCCGCGACGCTCAAGGCCGGCGGGATGTATTTCTCGTTGTAGACGACCTGCGCGGTCCCCGCGCGCACGAGCTCCGCGATCTTGATCGAGTTGTAGCCGGCGAGCCCTTCGCCCTCGCCCTCGAACATCAGCCGGAGGTTGCTGCGCGCGAAGGCTATCTGCTGCTCGTTCTGCCCCGTGGTCTCGTCCGGCACCATGCGCGCCTCCTGCCGGTAGCGCGTCGAGTTCGTGGCCACGCCGCCGTTCGGCTGGAAGTTGGCGCGGCCCGCGAGCTTCGACGGGACGGCGAGGTAGAGGCCGAGTCTCTCCGTGCCCGGCTCGAAGAGGTCGCGCAGGCGTCGCGGCTCGGGCGCGGCGTCGGCCTGCGGGATGTTGACGACCAGCCCGTCGGGCATCACGGCGCGGCAGCGCACGACCTCGCAGAAGCCGTTGGCGACGGCCTCGTTGCTGAGCTGGAGGTCGAGCACGCCCCACTCGTAGGGCCGGAGCGAGGCGAGCCGCGTGTTGAGCAGCTCCTCGTAATAATTATCCCACTGCTGGAAGTGGTGAGGGGTCAAAAGCATCCCCTCGTTCCACACGACTTTGCGGTACGGGCTCATATGTAAGGG
This sequence comes from Pyrinomonadaceae bacterium, assembly GCA_036379655.1. Lineage (GTDB taxonomy): Bacteria > Acidobacteriota > Blastocatellia > Pyrinomonadales > Pyrinomonadaceae > QHXN01. The sequence goes on along the minus strand of DASVGG010000086.1, from coordinate 78,701 downwards.
TGCCGCGGACGCGCCGTTCCAGTTGAAGACCAGGCCCGACGTGGAAGGACTTCCATCCTTCGTTTGAAGAGAACTGAGGTCGGCGAGAGAGAGTGTCTCCCGTTGAAGTTATGCCAGACGGCCGGCGCCGCAACTCATCGGCGCCCGGCCGGCGCCCACGCTGTGTGCGGTGGATTGTGTTTCCGCCTCCACGATTTGTCAACCCTTATCGCGGCGCCCGTGCGCCACCGCACACACGCTTGAGTCAACGAACACCCTATGTACATGTCTAACGCGCCGGTTTATTTCAGAAGCCCCGGCGGACGTTGGTGAAACTTTAAAGCCTTGACAGAGGGTGTACTCTTAAGACCTGCCACGCCGCGCCGGGAGTCCTCGCGACGCGAGCGCCGCCTCCAATAGAGTCCCGAGCCCACCGACAGGGAGTGAATTGTGAGCGACAAAGATAAGCGCCCCGACAGACCCGACTACGACCTGACCTCGCCGAACATCTACCCGGCGCGGGGCGAGCAGCCCCGGCGGCCCGCCGCGCCCGACGAACGCACGACCATCAACAACCCCGTCCGCCCCACCACCGAGATGCCCTCGTCGCGCCCCGCGCCGACGCACGGCAACAAGTACGACCTGACCTCCGTCAACGTCCACGTCCCCTCCTCCTACGACGACGAAGACGCGCGGGCACGCGACCGGCAGCCGCCGCGCCAGGCGCCGCAGCCGCCGGTCGCGCACGCGCACGCCGTCAAGCCGCGCGGCCGCGTGCCCGCGTGGGTATGGGTCGTGCTCGGCGCCTCGCTGCTGCTGCTCGTCGCGTGCGGCGCGCTGCTCGCTTATCTTTTCCTCGCGACGCCGCAGACCTTCACGCTCCGCGTGCTCGACGCGCCGGCCGGGCAGGTCTTCGTGGACGACGTGCCGAGCGGCGTCCGCCAACGCGACGGCTCCATCGTCATCCAGGGCTTGCGTGCCAACGAGGCGCGCAACGTGAGCGTGCGGCAGGAGGGCTTCGCCGAGTGGAAGACGACCGTGACGGGCAAGGGCGGCGAAGTCCTGAACGTGCGCGCGCGCATGACGGCCGTCGCCGCGCCGAAGCCTTCGCTGCCGGCCGAGATCGACTACGGCGGCAAGATGGTGCTCGTCTCGGCGGGCGAGTTCGTCATGGGCGCCGACGAGGATGGCGGCAACGCCTCCCCCGCGCATAACGTCACGCTCCCCGACTTCTACATCGACAAGTACGAGGTGACCAACGAGCAGTACGCGCGCTTCTGCAAGGAGACGGGGCACGCGCCGCCCGTCAACCCGGCGCCGATGCCGAACTACTACGAGGAGAACCCGCGCAAGCCCGTGATGGGCGTCAGTTACGACGACGCCGTCGCCTACGCCAACTGGGCCGCCAAGCGCCTGCCCACCGAGGAGGAGTGGGAGAAGGCCGCCTCCTGGGACCCTTCGGCGAAGAGTAAGCGCAAGTGGCCCTGGGGCGACGCCGAGGAGAAGGCGCGCGCCAACATCGGGACCGAAGGGCCTTCGGACGTGGGGCAGTACGCGAACGGCGCCAGCGCCTACGGCGCCCAGGACATGGCCGGCAACGTCGTCGAATGGGTGGACGCCGTCTACGCGCCCTACCCCGGGAGCGGCTACGCGGACAAGGACTACGGCAAGGGGCTGCGCGTCTATCGCGGCGGCAGTTTCCCCGAAGACCTCGACGGCGGACGCAACAGCATGTTGAAGGCGAGGACGACCGAGAGGGTCGCCAAGGCCGGCACGTTCAAGACGACGGAGGAGACGAAGGCGCGCCCCTCGGTCGTCGGCTTCCGCTGCGCCATCTCGGCGAGCGACCCGCGCCTCAAACCTTACCTCGGAATGAAGTGAGGACGAACCCTCCGAACCCCATGAAGAAAACTCACCCCCACACGAACGCACTCCGCGCCGCGACGCTCGCCTGCGGCCTCGTCCTCGCCTGCTGCGCCACCGTCCCGGCGCAGCGGCGCGACACGGGCGTCTGGGCTCCTGCCGCCAAACCGAAGCCGACGCCCAAACCCGCGCGACCCAGACCCGCGCCGCGCACGCAGCCGACGCCCGCGCCGCGCGCCCGCGCGCTCGCCGTGCAGTACCGTCTGCTCAAGGTCAACAGCAACGACTCGCAGGTCGAGGTGAGCCCCGTCACCGTCTTCAACGGCGGCGACCGCCTGCGCGTGGCCGTCAAGGCTGACGACGACGTTTACCTCTTCGTCATACATCAGAAGGGGCCGGGGCAGCCCGGCACCATCTACCTCCCCGACACGCGCGTCGTCGCGCAGAACCACGTCAAGAAGGGCGAGCAGTTGCTCTTCCCTTCGAACTGCTCCGGCGCCTCGACGCCGTCCGACTGCTCGTTCGAGATCGACGGCGCGCGCGGGCAGGAACTCTTCACGCTCATCTTCACACGCTCCGAGTCCATCCCTTTGCTTGAGCGCGCGGGCGAGGCCGGCGGGACCGTCAGCGCGAGCGCGCTCGACGCCTACGTGGGCGGGCTCGCGCAGAAGATCGACGCGTCCACGCGCGGCGACACGGTCTTCGCGCGCCGCTTCCGCAACCTCAACCCGAAGTCGGCCGACATGGTCGTCGTCCGCCTCGTGCTCAACAAGCGCGGCTGATTCCCGCCATGCCGACAGCGAGACTCATCATCCAGCAACCCGGCCAGCGCGCGCGCGTCGCGGAGTTCGCGGGCACGGTCGTCTCCGTCGGGCGGCGCGCGGACAACACCGTCTGCCTCGAAGACTCGGGCGTCTCGAAGTACCACGCCGTCATCGAGCGGCGCGGCGAACACTACTTCGTCACCGACCTCGGCAGCAGCAACGGCACGACCGTCAACGACGAGCCGCTCACCGCGCAGCGACCTTTGCGCGACGGAGACCGCATCTGCCTCGGCGGCAACAGCACGCTTGAGTTCCACCTCGCGGCCAAGCCCGGCGACGCACCCGCACCCGGCGGCGCGGGACTTCCCTCCGCGCCAGGGCTGACAGCCGGACTGACACCGCCCTCCGTGCCGAATGTGAACATGCCGCACGTGCCGGGCGTCAACATGCCGCACGCGCCCAACGTGCGGCTGCCCTCCGCGCCGCACATGCCGTCGGTGCAGACGCCGCACGTACCGACAGTGCAAGCGCCGCACGTGCCTTCCATACAGGCGCCGCACGTGCCGTCGGTGCAGACGCCTTCCATCGTGCATAGGGTTCTCAACATGCCGAGGGCCTTGCTCGCCGCCGTGTCGGCGACGCTGCTCGGCGGCGTGATACTGGCCGCGCTCTGGGGCGCGGGCGTCGGCGGCGGCTCAAGTTCCAAGCCCGCGCACGCAGCGGACGACCTCACGGCCGACCCGCTTGAGCAACTCGACGCGGCGGCGGAGCCCACCAAGGACGAAGGCTCGACCGCCGCGCCCGCCGCGTCTCAAGAACAGCCGACGGCACCAACGACGACGGCCGACGCGCCTCCGCCCCCACCGCCCGTAAGCGCAGCAGCAGCCAACGCCGACGCGACGGCCGCGCTCGCGCGCGCACTCGCCGGACAGATTTCGCAGAAGAGCGGCTACACCTTCGACCCGCGTTTCGTCGAACAGATCAAGACCTACACCAACGACTACAGGGCCACGGCCAACTACTACGAGCGCGCGGGCAAGTATCGCGACGCCATCGAGCGCGAGTTCTCCAACACGCAGGGCATACAGCCGCTCGTCCCGTACCTGCTGGCGATGAGTCAGACCAAGTTCGTCGAGCGCGGCGGCGGCGGCGTGTGGAACCTTTCGCCCACGCTGCTCGCGCAGTACGCGGGCTCGGCCGACACCTCCGACCCCACGGCCTCGACGCGCGCCGCGGCCGCCTACACGCGCGCGCTCTTCGACACTTTCGAGCAGGAGGACTTCATGTACGCCGTCGCCTGCTACGGGATGAGCGTTGACGACGCGGGCGAACTCAGCAAGGCGCTGGCCGAGAAGGACCCCGGCCGGCGCCTGCGCGGCGACTTCTGGAAGATGAAGTCGATGGGCGTCGTGCAGGGCGCGCAGGTCGAACGCGTCGCACGCTTCTTCGCCGCCGGCATCGTCTTCGAGAACCCGGGCCAGTTCGGGCTCAAAGGCCAGCCGCTCTCGACCCTCTACTGAAACGCGCGCGAGATGCCACGAGTCACACTCAACATCAAGTCACCAGCGGGCGAGCGCGTCGTCGCGCTCGAAGGCGCGGCGCTGACCGTCGGCCGCACCGACGCGTCCGACGTTGCGGTCGCAGACGACGGCGGCCTCTCGCGCCGCCACGTCACGTTTAAGCTGCGCGGCGGCGAGGTCTGGGCCTTCGACGAAGGCTCGACCAACGGCACCTTCGTCTTCGGCAAGCCGCTCCCGCCCGACGGCCTCGCGCTCAAGGACGGCGACGAGATACAGGTCGGCAACACGACCTCCGTCATGGTTAACATCGACAACGAGCCCGCCGTTAACAACGACGCCGCGCCACAACATACTGTGGCGACTCCGAACGCGGGCACAACATCTTCAACGCTGTCCCCGCTCGCGCTCGTCGCGGCCGTCGTCGTCGCCGCGCTCGCGCTCGGGCTCACGGGCCTCCTCATCTACAGGGCTTCGAGCAACGCGTCCGCCACCTCTTCCGAAGAGGCCGCGTCGGAACTGCTCGCGGAAGACTCGAACACCAGGGATGACGCGACGAACTCTTCAACGACCGCGACGGCAAACACCTCCGCGAGCGAATCCGCCACGCACGACTCCGCGTCGCCCGAGCCGGTCAGAACAGGCGACGGCGGCGCGGCGGCGACAGAAGCGACAGCACCCTCTTCGTCAACCTCTGTCCCTCAAGTCTCAGTCCTCACCCCCGAGCCGCCCGCGCAGGCGCGCGAGAGCGTGCCGCAGCAGGCGAAGCTCTACAGGGAGATGAGCGAGGAGGAGAAGAACGAGTTCGTCAGGCGCCGCGCGCAGCACATCGCCGTGATGATGGGGCGGCGCCCGTACGCCTTCACGCCCGACGCGCTCAAGCACATACGCTTCTGGCTCGACTCCTTCGCGAAGCGCGCGGGCAACGGCAGGACGGGCATGTGGGGCGGCGACACGCTCGCCACTTTGGAGCGCGGGCGCACGCACGCGCCGACCATCATGCGCGCCTTCCGCGAGTACAACGTGCCCGTCGTCGTCGGCCTCTACATTCCGTTTATCGAGACCGAGTACACCAACGTCTCGACGAACAACTCGGCGGGCGCCGCCGGCCTCTTCCAGTTCCTCGGCTCGACCGCCGAGGGCTACGGCGTGCCGGCCTCCGAGCGCACAGACATCCCGAAGATGTCGGTGGCGGCGGCGCGCTACTTCCGCGACAACATCATGAGCTTCGGCAGCGACCCGATGAGCGTCGCGCTCTCGATTGCTGGCTACAACCGCGCGGCCGAGTCCGTCAAGCGCGACCTGCGCAACGTGCTCAACATGCCGAACAACGAGGACAAGGAGCGCAGCTTCTGGACGCTCATCGCCAACCAGGGCGTGCTCGACGAGGCGTTCCAGAGGGAGAACGTCAACTACGTCCCGCGCTTCTTCGCCGCCGCCATCTTCGGCGAGACGCCGTGGGCCTTCGGCGCGAAGACGCGCCCGCTCTCCACCTACACCACGCCCGAGGCGACGGCCGCCGCCGCCACGCGGCCGACGCCCGCGCCGCGCCATTAATTTCAAGTGAACAGATGCCGAGCCACTTCACCCTCACGTACGAGGACGAGGACGGACGCCGCCGCGCGGTCGCCGTGGACGGGCCGCGCTTTCACGTCGGGCGCGGCGAAGAGAACGACCTGCGTCTCGGCGTCGCGGGACTCTCGCGCCGCCACGCGATGCTTGAGTTGATCGCGGGCCGTCTCTACCTCTCCGACACGGGTTCGAGCAACGGCACGACGGTCAACGGCCAGCCCGTCCGCGCGGCGGTCGAGGTCTACCACGGCGACGTGATAGTGCTCGGCGAAGCCTGCGCGCTGCACGTCTCGAACGGTGCGCCAGCCGCGCCGGACGAGCCGAACGCGGACGCGCCCGAGACGCCGCCGCCCGCGCCGGAAGCGACGACAACTAAACCTTCGACGTTCGGCCCGCACGTCTTCGTCGGCGGCCTCGTCGGGCTCGTGCTGCTCGCAGGCGTCGTGCTGCTCGCCCTCTACTTCGGCGGCGCGGGCAAGAGCGTCGCGGCCGACGACGAAGATGCGTACGTCGCCGAAGAGAAGTCTGGCAGGAAGTCGGATGAAGGAACCAGGGTTGAGACTTCTACTTCGGACGCGTCCGCGCGCAAGGCAAGTACGCCTGAGACTGTGGCAGCAACGACACAGCCTTCCTTAACAACGCAGCCTTCCTCAACGACACAGCCCTTGTTGACGACTCAGCCCTCGGCCTCTGCGGGGTCGGGTGTTAAGGGCGAGTTGGAGCGCGACGCGGTGCGGCGCGTGATGTCGCGCATCAGCAACGACGACTCGCCTTACATCTCCGACGAGGGCGCGCGCGACGTGGCGCGGAAGGTGAAGGAGTTCGGCGGCTCTTCGGCGCTCGCGGGGCGGATGCGCGCGCTCGCGCGCGGCTGCGCGGAGTTGACGGCGCTCGCGCGCGCGAACAACCTGCGGCCGTCGCTGCTCGCCTACGCCGCGCTGGCCGAGTCCGAATCTGGTGGCGACCCCGTCGAGGCCGCGCGCCGCATGGCGCCGAAGCTCCTCACGCTGCGCGCGACCTTCGGCACGGAGACGGCCAACAGCGCGTTGCTGCTCGTCGCCGCCTACCCGTACCCGTTCGACCCCGTCGAGGGCGAGCGCAAGCACAGGCCCCACCCGCTCGCCGCGCGCCTCGTCAAGGTGGGCGGCGAGCACCCGGAGGTCGCGGCCTCGGTCGCGCGCTCGGTCTGGTTTCTGCGCGAGAAGAACGGCGTCTCGGCCGAAGGCTACGAGTTGGTCGTGCGCCTCCTCGCCGTCGGCGTCATCGCGCAGCGGCCGGGCGAGTACGGCCTCGACGCGCCGCCCGTCCTCTGCTGAACGCGCGCGCGCGCGAAGCCTCCCGGCCCAATGTTTGACAAGTGCCGACCGGAGGATTCACACTTGCCGCACGGGCGTGGTCAGACTTCTTCACGGCCGCCGCCGCGACGACTTCAACCCCGGTGCCGGCGGCTCGGCCCGGGGTTCACTTCTACAGGTTAAAGAATAATGAGCGCGGGCAAGACAAGTTTGGTCGCCACCCTGGTCGGCGGGCGCTACCTCGTCGATCAGGAGATCGGGGCGGGCGGCATCAGCACCGTCTACCTCGCGCGCGACTTCCAGGCCTTCGGGCGCAACGTCGTCGTCAAGGTCCTTCAGGACACGTTCCAGCAGGACGAGTACATCGTCAAGAAGTTCCGGCAGGAGGCCGAGGCGCTCAGCCGCGTAGACCACCCGAACGTCGTCTCCATCCACGGCCGCGGCGAGTTGGAAGACGGCCGCCCCTACATCGTCCTCCAGTACATCAAGGGGCAGAGTTTGCGCGACATCATCGTGCCGGGCGGCATCAACCTCGAACGCGCGGCGACCATCATCCGCTGGGTCGCGCACGCGCTGACGGCCACGCACGAGGCCGGCGTGCTCCACCGCGACCTCAAGCCCGAGAACGTCATGCTCCAGACGTTCGGCGAGGAGGAGCGCGTCGTCGTCATCGACTTCGGCATCGCGCAAGTGAAGGACTCGGTCATCGGCCACAAGACGAGTCTGGCGACGGCCGTCGGCACGGTCTCCTACATGTCGCCCGAGCAGTTGAGCGGCGACCCGCTGACGCCCGCCAGCGACACCTTCGCGCTCGGCGTCATCGCCTACGAACTCATCACGGGCGAGAAGCCTTTCAAGCCGAGCACCGCCTACCAACTGCTCGACGAGCAGCGCGCGGGCGTGGCCGTCCCGCCCAAGCAGTTGCGGCCGGAGCTGCACGGGCCGGCGCAGGAGGCCATCCTGCGCGCGCTCTCCTTCGACCCCGCCGGGCGACAGACGCGCACGCGCGACTTCGGCAACGATGTCTACCGCTTCGTCACGGGCTCGACCGCGCCGCTCAGCGGCCCGCTCCCCGAGCCGCCCGCCCGCCCGGTCCCGCGCACGCGCATGATGGAGGTTGACGGCATCCCCTCGGCCGAAGACTACGAGCCCGAGCCGCCCGCGCCCGACGACGACCGCGTGGTGTCGGCGGCGCCCGCGAACCCCTTGAACGAGGCGCGGCCGAACGAAGCGCGGCGCGAGGACTCCTCGTACGTCGCGGCGGCGGCCGCGCCCCCGCCCGTCACGCCGCCGCCGCCCCAACGGCCGCACAAGCTCCTCTTCGTCGCCGTCGGCCTGGTGCTCCTCTTCAGCCTCGTCGCGGCGGCCGTCGTCGGCTTCTTCGTCTGGAAGAAGATGAGCGAAGCTTCCGTGGTCGTCGAGCCGACCGTCACCGCGACCCCGACGCCGCGCGCGACCGCGACGCCCGCCGCGACGCCCACGCCGCAGGCGCCCGCGACGCCGCCCCTCTCGCTTGAGTACTCGCTCACCATCCAGCCGATGCGCGACGGCAAGCGTTACCGGGCGCCGTTTGAATCGACGGGGCGCGAGCGTTACGAGAACGGCACGCTCTTCCACATCAACATCCTTTCGCCCGACCCCGGCTACCTCTACCTCATCAACGAAGGCCCGACCGCGAAGGGCGAGATCACCTACCGGAGGCTCTACCCCGCGAGCGAGGACGCGCGCCTGAGCGGCGGGCAGAAGGCACGCATCCCCGACGGCGACGACTTTGTCTTCGAGGGGAAGGGCGAGAACGCTTCGGAGAAGTTCTGGATCATCTGGTCGGGCAAACCCGTCCCGGAGATGGAGGCGCTCAAGCAGTCGGTCGAGCCCTACAACGACATCACCGACCCGGCGCAGATAGAGACGGTGCGCGCCTTCCTCTCCCGGCACCAGACCGCGAAGACCGAGGCCGTCGAAGAGAGCAACAAGATGACCATCAAGTCATCGGACGACGTGCTCATCTACCGCTCCGAACTCAAACGCTACTAAAACCGCCGCACTTCCGACGGCGAGGCCCGACCAATCTCAAGTTTGAACTTGAGATTGGTCGGGCCTCCGCGTCTCAAAAAAAATTTTCGCGCGGGTGATCCCTCCCGCCGTGGGTTTGCGCGTTAGAGGTTGGGGCAACTACGGAGCAGCCCCTTAAAGTGTTCGGGCTGCGGGGGGTCTCGATGAGGTTTATTCATACATTCATACCCGTGACGGCTCTTTCATCTACCCTCGGGCAGTTTCATCCGCGCAGTCCGTTCGCCGCACGGCCATACTGATATTAAGGGCAAAGGTTAAAGGGAAGGGGGAAAGGTTCTCAAGCCTTTCCCCCTTCCCTTTAACCTTTGCCCAATCTTATATCGCCGCGACGGGGGCGAACTTGTCCGCGAGGACGAGGCTGAGGGCGCCCATGAGACTCGCCTCGTCGCCGATGGTCGAGGGCGTGAGGCGCGCGGCGGGCAGGTCGCGGCGGATGCTGCGCTTGACGGCGTCGTCGAGGATGTCCGAGACCAGTTCCCACGCGCGCGTGATGGCCCCGCCGACGACGACGATCTCGGGGCTGAAGCCGACGATGAGGTTCGAGATGCCGCGCCCCAGGTATCGCGCCGTCTCCAAGAGAGCCTCGCGCGCCGCGCTCTCGCCGTCGAGCGCGCGGTCGATGAGCTGCGCGAAACTCATCAGCCGCGCCTCCTCGTCGCCCACCAGCGCCGCGTAGCGCGCCACGGCCGCGCGCCCCGACGCGAACGCCTCCCAGCAGTCGTAGCCGCCGCATGAGCAGGGCACGGGCGCGCGCTCGCCGATGACCATGTGGCCGAACTCGCCGGCCGCGCCGCCCTCGCCGCGATATATCTGCCGGTCGAAGATGATGCCGGTGCCGACGCCCTCCGCGATGAAGACCATGATGAAGTCGCGCGCCTCCGAGACCTCCGCGCGCCCGAACCAAAGCTCCGCGAGCGCCGCCGCGTTCGCGTCGTTGTCCACGGCCACCTTCAGACCGGTCGCGACGCCGATGCGCCGGCCCACGTCGAGGTCGCGCCACTTGAAGTAAGGGACGTAGATGAGCCTTCCGGTCGAAGGATCGACGAGGCCGGGCAGGCTCACGCCGATGCCTTCTATCTGCCCCGCGCCCTTCCCAATCAAACGCGTGGCGGCCGAGACGGCGCGGCGGATGGTCTCCTCGAAGTCGTGGTGCGTCTCGAAGACCTCGCGTTCGAGCACCGTGCCCGAGAGGTCGCACGAGGCGACCGTGGTATGCGTCGGCGCGATGTCGATGCCGACGGCGGCCGCGCCGCTCGCGCGCAGGGCCAGAAGCTTCGGGCAGCGACCGCCGGTCGAGGCGCCCGCGCCGATCTCCTCGACGAGCCCTTCGACGAGGAGCGTGTCCACGATCTCGGAGATGGTCGAGCGTTGGAGCGAGGTGCGGCGCGCGATCTCGGCGCGCGAGATGGGGCCGCGGTCGCGCACGTAGTTGAGCACGATCTGCCGGTTGATGGCGCGCATCGTCCCGAAGTGCGCCGTGTGTATCCGCTTTAAATCTATCCTGCGGGTCATAGTAAAACTTAAGGACCAATCACCTCGATATTACTACGAAGCTGCGGCCGGCGTAGAGGCGGACGCCATTGCGCGCGTCCGTCATCATGAGCGGGCGCGGTCGTTGGAGCCGGTCGTCGTTGCGCGTGCGCACGTAGAGCACGCGGCGGCCGCCCACGTCCATCACGTTCAGCCAGCCGTCCGAGGTGAAGCCGAAGCCGTACGCGCCGGTCGGCAGCCGCGAGCCGCCGATGGTGATGGGCGAGTCGGTGATGATGAAGCCCTGGTACTTGGCCTGCACGTCGCTCGAATAGCCCGAGGTGTCCACGAGCCCGGCCATGACGAAGCGGCGCGGCCCGAGCTGCGCGACGGCCGCGTTGCGCATCTGCGTCGGCGCGCTCTGCCCCTCGAAGTAGAAGCCCTGCGGCACGATGCGCTCCAACTCGGCGCCTTCGAGAATTCGCGGCCACGTCTGCGCGAGCGCGGCGGCGGGGAGCAGCAGGAGCAGGAGCAGCGCGGCCGCGCCCGAGGCCGTACGTAGTCTGAGTCTGTCGGACATTATCTTCAACACTCCTTACGTCTTGTTTGAGAAGAACGTCTAAGTTGAGTACGCGGGAGGCGAGGATAACAGAGGCGCGCGGCGCGGGCCATCGAAAAAGTTTTTCGCCGCGCGAACATTTCGGTTGACGGCGGGCGTGCGTCTGTTTTAATCGTTGTGCGCCGAAGTTCGCGGCATTCCCGTCATTCAGAAACATTCACAACGCGGCCGCGCGCCGGGAGCGCGGGCATCCTGCCCGCCATGAGCGCGTCAGCGCGAAGGCAGTGAGATTTTAAAGCGCAACGTCGAGACGTTGCGCCTCACTGCGAAGGCCCGCGCCCGTTACTCAAGACGAGGTTCAAATGAAAGCGATTAAACTCATCTCCTTCGTCCTCGTGCTCTCGTCCTGCGCCGTGAGCGCAGCGGCGCAGACGGCGGCGCGTCACAACCTGATGCCCGTGCCGGCGGGCGTCCGTTTCAATCAGGGAAGGCTCGCCGTCGATAAGACGTTCACGGTCGCCGCCGCCGGTCACGTGGACGAGCGCCTGCGCGCTGGCGTCGAGCGCATGCTGCGCCGTCTCGAAGGCCGGACCGTGTTGGAGTTTGCGCGCGGGCTCTCGACGGACGCCGCGAACGCAAGGCTCTTAATCGAAGCGCGCGGGCCGGGCAAGACCGTCCCCGCCGTCGATGAGGACGAGTCGTACACGCTCGAAGTTAACGAGCGTCAGGCAGTGCTGCGCGCGGCGACGGTCGTTGGTGCGTTGCGCGGCCTGGAGACTTTTCTGCAACTGCTCGAAGGCGACCGCGAGGGCTTCTACCTCCCGGCCGTCTCCATTGATGACAAACCGCGCTTCCGCTGGCGCGGGCTGATGATGGACATCGCACGCCACTTCCAGCCGATGGAGGTGGTCAAGCGCAACCTCGACGCGATGGCCGCCGTCAAGCTCAACGTCTTCCACTGGCACCTGACGGAGGACCAGGGCTTCCGCATCGAGAGCAAGAAGTTTCCGCGTCTACACCAACAGGGCTCCGACGGCAACTTCTACACGCAGGAGCAGGCGCGCGAGGTCATCGCCTACGCCGCCGCGCGCGGCATCCGCGTCGTGCCCGAGTTCGACCTCCCCGGCCACGCGACCGCGTGGCTCGTCGGCCACCCGGAACTCGGCAGCGCGCCCGGGCCGTACACCATCGAGCGCAGGCCCGGCATCTTCGAGCCCACGCTCGACCCGACGCGCGAGGAGGTCTACAAGTTCCTTGAAGTCTTCTTCGGCGAGATGGCCGCGCTCTTCCCCGACGCCTACATGCACATCGGCGGCGACGAGAACACCGGCAAGCAGTGGGACGCGAACCCGAAGATTCAGGAGTTCATGAAGGCGCGGGGGCTGAAGGACAACCACGCGCTCCAGACCTACTTCAACCAGCGGATGCTGAAAATCCTACAGAAGAACGGCAAGCGCATGATGGGTTGGGACGAGATATTCCAGCCCGACCTGCCGAAGGACGTGGTCATCCACTCCTGGCGGGGGCAGAAGGCGCTGGCCGACGCGGCGCGGCGCGGCTACGACGGCGTGCTCTCGAACGGCTACTACATCGACCTCATCTTCCCCACCACGGACCATTACCTCAACGACCCCCTGCCCGAGGGGCACGGCCTGACCGACGCGGAGGCGGCGCACGTCCTCGGCGGCGAGGCGACGATGTGGGCCGAGTGGGTGACGCCCGAGACCATCGACTCGCGCATCTGGCCGCGCACGGCCGCCATCGCCGAGCGGCTCTGGTCGCCGCGCGAGGTGCGGGACGTGGATGACATGTACCGGCGGCTCGAACGCCTGAGCGTCCGTCTGGAAGAACTCGGGCTCACGCACGAGAAGAATCAGGCGATGATGCTGCGGCGGTTGGCGGGCGGCGCGTACCCGCCGGCGTTGGAGACGCTCGCGTCCTTCGTCGAGCCCGTCAAGGAGTACAGGCGCTACCAGCAGCGGCCGCAGACGATGCTCTCGCCGCTGACGGGACTCATCGACGCGTCGCGCCCCGACTCGGCCGCCGCGCGCGGCTTCTCGCGACGGGTCAACCTCCTTCTCTCCGACGCGCCGCGCTTCGCGCTCCACTTCAGCACGCTGCGCGACACGCTCACGTCCTGGCGCGACGCCGGACCCGTGCTCGAAACCTTAATCGACCGCTCGCCCGCGCTCGCCGAAGCCCGCCCGCTCGCGCGCGACCTTTCGGCGGCCGGTGCGATTGGGCTCGAAGCTCTCTCCTACATACAGCAGGGCGTCGCGCCCACGGCCGAGTGGCGCGACGCGCGACTGGCCGCGCTCGCCGAAGTCGAGAAGCCGAAGGCCGCGCTCGAATTCACCTTCCTGCCGGCGCTGCGCGAGTTGGTGCACGCCGCCTACGAACAGCCGCGACTCAAAACAGAGAAGCCCGCTGACTGGCGCGGGCGCGTCCGCGAACTCGCTAACCCGCCGAAGCAGAAGCCGGCCGGGCAGGACAGTCATTGAACAAAGGATTCGAGGCCAGAGGCAGACATCATGCGGAAAATCTTAAGCTCGGTCGTCGCCCTCCTCTCACTCTTCGTCCACCTCGTCCCGGCCGCGCGCGCGCAAGACCCGGCGCCGCCGGGCGTCGAGCAACGGGTCGAGTCCATCCTCAAACAGATGACGCTCGAAGAGAAGATAGACCTGCTCGGCGGCATCGACGACTTCTTCGTCCGCGCCGTGCCCCGGCTCAACCTGCCGCGCCTGAAGATGGCCGACGGCCCCTTGGGCGTGCGCAACTTCGGCCGCGCGACGGCGATGGCCGGCGGCGTCGGGCTGGCCGCGACGTGGAACCCCGCGCTTGCTGAAAGGGTTGGAACGGAGATCGGCCGCGACGCGCGCGCCAAGGGTGTTCACTTTCTCTTAGGGCCGGGCGTCAACATCTACCGCTCGCCGACCAACGGCCGCAACTTCGAGTACTTCGGCGAAGACCCGTTCCTCGCCTCGCGCATCACGGTCGGCTACATCAAGGGCGTGCAGTCGCAGGGCGTCTCGGCCACGGTCAAGCACTTCGCCGCGAACAACTCCGAGTTCGACCGGCACCGCACCGACTCCATCATCGACGAACGCACGCTGCGCGAGATATACCTGCCCGCCTTCGAGGCCGCCGTCAAAGAGGCGCGCGTCGGCGCCATCATGGACTCCTACAACCTTCTCAACGGCGAGCACGCCTCGCAGAACAAGCACCTGCTCACGGAGATCGCGCGCGACGACTGGGGCTTCAACGGCTTGATGATGTCCGACTGGTTCGCCACCTACGACGGCGTCGCGGCCGTCAACGCCGGACAGGATTTGGAGATGCCCGGCCCCGCCTTCATGAACCGCAGGAACCTCTTGCCCGCCATCGAGCAGGGCAAGGTCGCGGTCGCCACCATCGACGAGCACGTCCGCCGCATCCTGCGCACGGCCGCGCGCTTCGGCTGGCTCGACCGCGACCAGACGGAGACCGCGATCCCGCGCTTCAACCAGACCGGCCGTCAGGCCGCGCTGCAAGCGGCGCGCGAGGCGTTGGTGCTTCTGAAGAACGACGGCAACCTGCTCCCGCTCGACCGCAAGAAGTTGAAGACCGTCCTCGTCGTCGGCCCCAATGCATACCCGGCCGTCCCCGTCGGCGGCGGCAGCGCGCGCGTCGAACCCTTCGCCGCCGTCAGCTTCATGGAGGGTTTGAGCAACGCGCTCGCGCCCTCCTCGGTCAACGTCTACTACCATCGCGGCCTCCCGACGCTCGCCGAGATGGCGCAGGCGACCAGGTTCAACGACGCCGCCGCGAACGGCAAGCCCGGCCTCAAGGCTGAGTACTTCAAGACCGACGACCTCAAAGCCCCCGCCGTCGTGACGCGCAACGAGCCGCACATCGCCTACGGCCCCGGCGAACGCGCGTCCTTCCCCGAAGGGACGATGTCGGGACGTTGGACGGGCTACTTCACGCCGCAGACGGCCGGCGACTACGAGGTCTTCGTCCAGTCAACCGGCGAGGACGGCGGGCGCGTCCGCCTCTACGTGGACGACCAACTCGTCTTCGAGAACTGGGACACGACGCGCGCGCTCGCCAGCACGGCGCGGATGACGCTGGACGCGACGCCGCACAAAGTCGTGCTCGAACACAAGGGGCGCTCGGCGTGGCTCGGCGCGAAGCTGCGCTTCGGGATAGTGAGGCGCGGCAGTATCGTCCCCGACGAAGTGTTGAAGATGGCGGCGAAGGTTGACGCGGTCGTCGTGGCCGCCGGCTTCGACCACGAGACCGAGAGCGAGGGCGCCGACCGCACCTTTGCACTGCCGACGGGGCAGGACGAGTTGATTCAGCAGATGGCTTCGGCGAACAGGAACACCGTCGTCGTCATCACCTCGGGCGGCGGCACGGACATGCGCGAGTGGGTCGAGCGCGTGCCCGCGATCTTGCAGGCTTGGTTCCCCGGTCAGGAGGGCGGGACGGCGCTCGCGGAGATTCTGCTCGGCGACGTGAACCCCTCGGGCCGCCTGCCCGTCACGTTCGAGCGCCGATGGGAGGACAACCCCGTCAGCGCGAGCTACTACCCTGCGTCGGCCGACACGAAGCGCGTCGAGTACAGGGAGGGTGTCTTCGTCGGCTACCGGGGTTACGAGAAGAACAACACGAAGCCGCTCTTCGCCTTCGGCCACGGCCTCTCGTACACGACCTTCAAGTACGACAACCTGAAGGTGACGCCCGTCGTGTTGCAACAGACCGAGTCGCTCAACACGCCGACCTTCGATGTCTCCTTCGACGTGAAGAACACGGGCAGCCGCGAGGGCTCGGACGTGGCGCAGGTCTACGTCTCAGACACGCACGCAAGCGTGCCCCGGCCGCCGAAGGAGTTGAAGGGCTTCTCGAAAGTCACCCTGCGCCCCGGCGAGTCGCGCCGCGTCACCGTCCGGCTCGACGGCCGCGCCTTCTCCTACTACGACGCGGCGGCCAAACGCTGGCGCCACGACCCCGGCGACTTCGACATCCTCGTCGGCCGCTCCTCCGAGCAGATCGAGCTGCGCGGCAAGGCCACGGTGGGACGTTAAGGCGCGGCTACGTCGAAAGGCGCCGCCCTTCAGAATCGCTCAAGGATGACGACCTTGCCGCGATAGTCGAAGGTCGCGACGAAGTTCTGTAAGAGGACCGAGCCCACGAGCGCGCCGCCGTCGCCCAACTGCGCCTCCGCCTTCGAGCCCTTCGCGAGGATGGTGACGGGCACGTCGGACAGCTCCGACGTGCCGAGGCGAAGCTGTTTGACCGTGTCCGTGCGCGCGTTGCCCTTCTCGGGCGGCGTCTCCAACCCGAGCTTCTTCGCCGTCGAGGAGCTGAGCGCAATCACGGTCGAGATGCCCGTGTCGAACAGCACCTTGGCCGGCTTGTCGTTGAACATGACCTTCTCGACCAGCGGCAGCGTTAACGTCTGCCGGAACTCGTTCTCCTTCTCGCCCATGCGGAGCACGGCCCCGGCGGCGGCGGCCTTCGTTCGCAGCGCCTCGGCCGCCGGCTTGTCGAGGAAGCGCAGCACCTTCTTCGCGAAGTCGAACTGCACGGTGCGCCCCTTGAGGAAGTCGTTGCCGAGGACGCCGAAGATTTCGCGCCCGACCGCGTCGCTCAGGTGGGCCGTCGAGCCGAGCCGCATGCTGAGACTCTCGACGGCCGGCCCGACCTGCACGTCCGGCACCTGCGAGAAGGAGATGGTGCGGTCGTTGCGCCCGGTGATGGGCGGCACCCCCGTGTAGTAGAGCTGGAGCTTGTACTTGAGCGTCGCCCCTCCATCCACGGTCGAGAACTCGGCCCCGGTCGAGATGACGACCTCCACGTCACCCTTCCCCTTGATCTTCGCAGGGACGATGACGAAGCCCTTCTCGAACGAGAAGGGGACTTCGCCGGACTCTTCCGCCGCGCGCGCGGTGGCGCGGGGGACGCAGATGACGACGGCGAGGGCGAGCGCGGTCAGCGTGAGTTTCAGCATGGGTCGAATCCTCCTGTGAGTCGGCCCGCCGCCGGGCGGGGGCGGGGCTTAGCGATAGACGCGGACGTAATCGACGTACATCTTCTGCGGGAAGACGGTGGTCGTGTCGGGGTCGCCGGGCCAGTAGCCGCCGACGGCGAGGTTGAGCAGGATGAAGTGCGGGTGGTCGAAGACCCAGGCCGCGCCCGGCGGCAGGTCGGCGGGCGTGCGCGTCTGGTAGAGGTTGCCGTCAACGTACCAGCGTATCTGGTTCGGCTCCCACTCGACGGCGAAGACGTGGAAGGCGTCGCTGAAGGCGCCCGAGGTCAGAGAGTATTGCGAGCCGATGCCGGCGGCGCCCGAGTAGCCGGGGCCGTGGATGGTGCCGTGGACGATTGCGGGCTCGCGGCCGATGTTCTCCATGATGTCGATCTCGCCGCAGGCGGGCCAGCCCGCGCTCTGGATGTTGTTGCCGAGCATCCAGAAGGCGGGCCAGATGCCCTGGCCGTAGGGGAGCTTGATGCGCGCCTCGAAGCGGCCGTAAGCCTGCTCGAAACGCCCTTGCGTCTTCAGCCGCGCCGAGGTGTACTGGCACTCGCCGTACCAGCAGCGGTATCTCTTCCCCAACGACTCCTTGAGGGCCGTGATGACGAGGTTGCCCGCGCCGTCCATCGACGCGTTCTTCGTCGAGTTGGTGTCGTACTCGCGCTGGTGGTTGCCCCAGCCGTTCGAGCCGTTGCCGACCTCCGCGACCCACTTCGTCCCGTCCACGGCCGACCCGGCCGGCCCGTTGAACTCGTCGCTCCACGCGAGCGTCCACGTCGTCCGCGCCGCCGCGCTGACGCCGAAGACGAAGCAGAGCGCCATCGCCGTCAACACTCTATTACCGGTTGGCACGAGGTTTCCTCCTGGTCGAAAGTTTATTAAACCTGCGTTGAAGGACGAACGGAGCGGACGGATTATAGCGGAAATCGGCGCGGCCGGGGCGGGGACTTGCGCAAACGCGCGGGAAGGGGTAGTAATGGACAAAACTGACAATCAGGGAAGCAAGGGAAGAAAGCCGTGGAGTTTTACGCCGCCCTCGTTCTCGCGCTCGCGCTGGCCGCCATTGCCGGTGTGCTCTATTTCTACGTGATGTTCCTCGAAGGGCGCTCGCGCCAGCAGAAGAGGTACATCGGCGAACTCGAACGCTCCAACGAAGCGTTGCGCCGCGAACTCGAACAGACGCGCGCCCTGCTCGACCGCGAGCTTGAACACAGCCGCACGCTCTGGCCCGAACTGCTCGACGACGCGGGCGACGTGTCGCGGAACTGAAACGCGGAAGTAGGAACGCGGAACGCTGAACTGAAAGCCCGGTGCCTTCAGTTCAGCGTTCCGCGTTCCTACTTCCGCGTTTCAATCTACCTTCCCCTGCAACCTTATTTCACGCGGGGCGGCGGGGTCGGCCGTGACCTCGACGGGCGCGCGCCAGGAGAGCGTCTTGATGCGGCAGGTGCCGGTGTTGTCCTCGCGGCAGTAGTAGAGCGTGAGGCGCACCCGCAGCTCCGCCGCGCCCGGCTTGAGCGCGTGCAGCATCATCCTTATCGGCAACCCAACGTCTTTAGAGGTCACGGACGACACGCCCGGCGCGCGCCCTGTAAGGGCGAACAGGGATAGGTGTTCACCGCCGGCCGTCACCTCAACGCGGCAGCGTTGGGGCGCGGAGGGGTTGACGTGATACCCGTCCGGCAGGTCAACGTCGATGACCAGCGTCCGTGCGCCGTCGGCGACGGCGAGCCTCTGCGCCGCGACCTTCGTCTCCTCCGCCTTCGGTCCCGCCGACTCCGCGTCTTCCGCCGGGGCGGCGGCTGCTTCGGGCGGCTTGAGGCCGCGCATGACGAGGGTCGTCGCCTGCTTCGTCGCAAGGTCCACGACGCGCACGGCGTGGTTGTTCGTGTCGGCGACGTAGAGCTTGCCCCGCGCCACGCTCAGCCCGCCCGGCTCGTAGAACTCTGGGCGCGCGCCGTCCGTCTGGCCCGCCTTGCCCGTGCCCGCGAAGGTCGAGACGCGGCGCGTGCGCGGGTCGAGCACCTTGAGCTTGTGGTTGTACGTGTCCGCGACGAAGAGCCGGCCGCCTTCGAGCGCGAGGCCGAGCGGGTGTTGCAGCCGCACGGAGTCGCCCTCGCCGTCGCGGTCACCGAACTCGAAGAGGTCGCCGCCCACCAACGTCCGCACCTCTTCACCCGAGATAGACCGCAGGATGTTCGACTCGGAGTCGGCGACGTAGAGCGTCGAGTCGCCGAAGGCGAGCCCCGATGGCTGCGCGAAGGTCGCCACGGTCGGGTCTTCGAACTCGCCCAGACGCTTCCCGTCGTTGCGCGCCTCGCGCCCCGTGCCCGCGTAGATTGAGACCTCGCGTTTGTCCAAATCCAGCTTCCAGACCTGATGCGGCCCGGCCATCGCGACGTAGAGCGTGCGCCCCGCGAGCGCCAAATCCCAGGGCGAGCTGAGCGGCGTCGTCAGCGCGGGACCGCCGCGCAGGTTGTAGTCGCGCAGTTGCGCGCCCGTGCCGGCCGCGGTCTCGACCGTCTTCGACTTGAGGTCAACCCGGCGCAGCATGTGGTTGCGCGTGTCGGCGACGTAGAGCATCTCGCCATCGAGCGCGAGCCCCTGCGGGTTGTCGAAGCTCGCCACGTCGAACGCGCCGTCGCGACGGCCTCGGGCGCCCGAGCCGATGGCGTAAAGGAACGTCCCGTCGAGTTTGGTGACGACGACGCGGTTGTGGTTCGAGTCGGCGACGAAGAGGCGGTCGCCGCGCTCGTCGGCCAGAACCTTGCCGGGGAAGGCGAGCGGCAGGTCGCCCATCTTCGCGCGCTCAAGCGCGAACTTGAGGGGGCGCGCGTCGAGCGTCCCGCGCTTCTTCGCTTCGGCGATGAGTTGCGCGACGGCGCCGTCGATCACGTCGTAATGCCCTTCGCCCGATATCTGTCCGGCGACGTAGCCGGACGTGTCGATGAGGACCTGCGTCGGCCACGCGCGCACGGCGTACGAGTTCCAGATGCGGAAGTCCGCGTCGTTGACGACCGGGTGTTCGAGCCCGTAGCGGAGGATGATGCGGCGTATGTTCTCCGTCTCTTTCTCGTTCTCGAACTTGGCGGAGTGGACGCCGATGACGACCAGCTCGTTCGGGTACTTCTCCTCCAGGCGCTTGAGGTCGGGGATGACGTGCATGCAGTTGACGCAGCCGTACGTCCAGAAGTCGAGCAGCACGACCTTGCCGCGCAGGCCCGCGAGCGAGAGCGGCTTCTCCGTGTTGAGCCACCCGCGACCGCCCTCCAACTCCGGCGCGCGCACGCGCCCCTTCTCGCGAGCAGACACGTCGTCACCACCCTTCTCTTCCTGCGCGCGCGCCCCCGCCGCCCCGAGCAGCAGGCAGAGCGACACGGCGAACAGCAACATTTTCATGCTCATCCCTCAATCCCTCCGTGCCCTCTGTGAATACCTTCGTGACCTTTGTGGTTAAGACTTAACCACAGAGGACACGAAGGTATTCACGAAGGTCACAGAGTTGATGCTACTTCCCTTCCAGCAGTTGGTCGAGGCGGTCCACGGCGCGGCGCGGGCGCTCGTTCATCTCCGCCCGGTAGCGGGCGAATTCGTCCATCGTCCTCTCCCTTTTTGAGCCCGCGGTTTGCCCACAGTTTACCAGACGTGCTAGAACCGAGACATTCCCCCGACCCGCTTTGAACCGATGAGCGACCACGAAGAGAAGGACGCCGTCACGACGCCGCGCGCGGAGGCCCGCGCGATTCTGTTGCTGCGCGCGGGCGGCCTCGCCTTCGCCGTCTACGCCGAAGAGTGCGAGTGCGTGACGCCGTGGGCCGCGCCCGCGCCGCTGCCGCACGCGCCCGCGCCGGTCCTCGGCGTCGCCCCGGTGCGCGGCCGCATGCGCACCGTCCTCGACCCCGCGCGACTGTCGGAGACTTCAAATCCGGGTCAAGAACAACGTCACTCCGCGCACGCCTTCATCGCCTCGCTCGCGGGCGACGAGCAACTGGCGCTCGCCTGCGACTCGGCCGCGCCCCACACGCTCGACGCCGACGAACGTCTATCACCGGCGGCCTCCCCTTCATTCCCCGCGCGCGGAACTTTTCAACGCGGCGGCGAGACCGTCCACCTCCTCGACCCCGCCCGCCTCTTCGAAGCCGCCATGAGCGGCACCGAACGCAGAAGGCAAAGAGCAGTGAATAGTGAATAGTAAATGGTGAATGGATGAAGGCAGTTTCCATTCACCATTTACTATTCACTATTCACTATTTACTATTTACCAACGATGAACGACCAGGCATTCGGGACGCTCGAATACGAGGGGGCGCGTGCGATCGTGCGGCGGTACGCGCAGACGCCGGTGGGGCGCGCGCGGGCGGAGGCGCTTGAGCCGCTGGCGTCGGTTGAAGAGGTGAGGCGCGCGCTGCGCGCGGTGTCGGAGTGCGTCGAGCTGCGCGCGCGCGGGGCGCGCTGGTCGTTCTCGGAGCTGAGCGACCCGGCCGAGGCCATCGCGCGTTTGAGAATCGAAGGCACCATTCTCGACCCGCTGGTGCTGCTTGAACTGGCGCGGCTCTGCGAGCAGGCGGCCGACGCGCGCGCGGCCGTCTCCGCCGAGCGCGAGGCGGCGCCCGTGCTCTGGGAAGTGGTCGAAGCCCTGCCGCGCACGCTGCCGGGTCTGGCCGCGCGCGTCTTCTCGAAGATTCTGCCGTCGGGCGAGTTGGACGACCGCGCCTCGCCGGAGCTTGCGCGCATCCGCGCGGACATCGTGCGCATGCGCTCGACCATCACGCGCTCGCTCGAAACGTTGATGCGCCGCTCCGAGGATTCGATTCAGGACCAACTCGTCACCGTCCGCAACGACCGCTTCGTCATCCCCGTCCGCAGCGACCATCGCGGGCGCGTCTCCGGCGTCGCGCACGGCTTCTCCTCTTCGGGCGCGACCGTCTTCGTCGAGCCGCTTGAGACCATCGAGGCCAACAACGAACTGCAAGCACTGCGCGAGACCGAAGAGCGCGAGGTCGCGCGCATCCTCTCCACGCTCACCGAAGAGCTGCGCGCAGAGCTGCCCGCGCTCGAACTCGCGTCCGAAGCCGTCGCCGAACTCGACTTCATCAACGCCAAGGCCGCGCTCGCCGCGCACCTGCGCGCGGTCGAGCCCGTGATTGACGAAGAGAACGCGCTCGAACTCTCCGAAGCACGTCACCCGCTGCTCGAAGAGAACCTGCGCGAGCAGGGTCTCGAAGTCGTGCCCGTCTCACTTCGTCTCGACCCCGCGCGGCCCGTCATGGTCATCTCGGGCGCGAACGCGGGCGGCAAGACCGTCGTGTTGAAGACCGCCGGGCTGCTCTCTTTGATGGCGCTCTCCGGCCTCCACGTGCCGGCGCGCGCGGCGCGCGTCCCGCCCTACGAGTCCGTGCTCGCGGACATCGGCGACCGGCAGTCGCTCGCCGCCAACCTCTCCACCTTCACCTCGCACGTCTCGAACATCCGCCGCATGGTCGAGACGTGCCGCGCGCCCGCGCTCGTCCTCCTCGACGAGGTCGGCACGGGCACCGACCCCGAAGAAGGTTCGGCCCTCGGCGTCGCCGTCGTCGATCACTTCCGCCGCGCCTGCGGCGCGCACGTCATCGCGACCACGCACTACTCGGGTTTGAAGATGTACGCCTCCAACGAAGAGGGCGTGCAGAACGCTTCGGTCGAGTTTGACGAACGCACCTTGCAGCCGACCTATCGTCTGCTCGTCGGCGTCGCGGGCTCTTCGGCCGGACTTGAGATAGCGCGCCGGTTCCGTCTGCCCGAAGCAATCATCGAGGCCGCGCGCGCGCGCGTGGACGAGCGCACGCTCGCCGCCGACGCATACCTGCGCCGCATCCAGCGCGAAGCCGAGGAGGCCGAAGCACAGCGCCGCGCGCTCGAAGAGGAACGCCGCGCCGTCGCCGAACGCTACAACTCGCTCGACGCGGAGGCCGCGCGCCGCGAGCGCGAGCGCCAACAGGAGTTCGCGCGCATCATGGAACGCGCCGTCGCGGACTTCGAGCGTCAGGCGCGCGAACTCTATTCGAAGATCGAAGACCGCGCGCAACGCGTCCGCGTCGAGCGCGAGGCCGAGCGCCGCGCCGCCGAGTTGCGCCGCGAGGCGCAGAAGGCACGCACCGAAGCCCGCGCGGCCACCGCACGCGGCGGCGGCGACGCGGAGCCCGGCGGCGTCCGCGTCGTCAAAGGCGCGCGCGAAGAGTCTGACGCCCAGACCCGAACACCTTCATCAACCGACGAGCCGCGCGACATCGCGGCCGGCGACGAGGTGCGTCTGACGACGCTCGGCATGACCGGCACGGTCGAGCGCGTCAGCGACGGCGAGGCCGAGGTGCGCGTCAAGAACCTGCGCTTCCGCGAGAAGGTCTCGAACCTCGAACTCGTCAAGGCGCAGCCCAGGAAGTCGAAGGAGGACGACACGCTCGCCGGGCGCCTGCGCCGCATGCAGGAGCGCGGCACGGAGGTCAAGCTCAAAGGCTCGCGCGAATCCGTCGATGCTGAACTCAACCTCATCGGCCGCACCACGGACGACGCGCGCGACGAGGTTGACCGCTTCCTCGAAGAGGCTTACATGCAGGAACACACGCACGTCCGCATCATCCACGGCCACGGCACGGGCGCGCTGCGCCGCGCCGTCCACGAGACCCTGCGTCACCACCCGCACGTCGCGCGCTTCGAACTCGCCCCCGAGAATCAGGGCGGCGCCGGGGCGACGGTCGTCGAGCTGAAACAGTAGGCGAGCCGATGCGACCGCGCGTTAAAGTCTGCTGCATCGCGAGCGCCGAGGAGGCGCGTCTCGCCGTCGAGTGCGGCGCGTCGGCCCTCGGGCTCGTCTCCGAGATGCCGAGCGGGCCGGGCGTCATCCCGGAGGAGTTGATTGCGTCGATAGCGGCGCGCGTGCCGCCGCCCGTGGCGACGTTCCTCTTGACGTGCAGGCAGGACGCGGCCTCCATCGTCGCGCAGCAGCGCCGCTGCCGCGTGAACACCTTGCAGCTCTGCGACCGCGTGCCCGTCGAGGTGTACGAAGAGCTGCGCGCACAACTCCCCGGCGTCTCGCTCGTGCAGGTCGTGCACGTCGGCGGCGAAGAGTCTCTCGAAGAAGCATTGAACGTCGCGCGCCGCGTGGACGCGCTGCTGCTCGACTCGGGCAACCAGAGCCTCGCCATCAAAGAGTTGGGCGGCACCGGCCGCACGCACGACTGGCGCGTGAGCCGCCGCATCGTCGAAACGTCCCCCGTCCCCGTCTTCCTCGCGGGCGGCCTGAAGCCCGAGAACGTCGCCGAGGCCGTCGCGACCGTCCGCCCCTTCGGCCTCGACGTGTGCAGCGGCGTCCGCACCGGCGGCCGGCTCGACGCCGAGAAATTAAAACGCTTCTTCGCGCACATAAGTTAAGCGCCGCCGCACGCGCTTGCCACGCACCCGCCCGATGCGCTTGAATCTTCTCTTACAATGCGTTACCCGCAAACCTTCATCGACGACTTGAGGCGGCAGGCGGACATCGTCCGCGTGGTCGGCGACTACGTCACGCTCAAGAAGAAGGGCGCGAACTGGATGGCCTGCTGCCCGTTCCACCAGGAGAAGACGCCGTCGTTCTCGGTCAACCCTTCGAAGAATATTTTCTATTGCTTCGGCTGCGGCAAGGGAGGCAGTGTGTTCAACTTCGTGATGGAGTTGGAGGGGCTGTCGTTTCCGGAGTCGGTGCGGGTGGTGGCGGAGAAGGCGGGGGTGCCGCTGCCGGAGTTGGTGGACGACAAGCGGTTCGAGACGAAGCGGAAGGAGGCCGACGAGGTCGTCCAGCTCAACGCGTGGGCGTTGGAGTTTTGGGAGCGGCAGTTGGTCGAAGATAACGCGGAGGCGAGGGCGGCGCGCGAGTATGTGGAGGGGCGCGGAATTGTCGAGGAGACGTTGAAGACTTTCCGTCTCGGCTACGCGCCGAACAGTTGGGAGGCGTTGGGGAATTACTTAAAGAGCAAGGGCGCCGGCATCGGGCAGATCGAGCGCAGCGGGCTGGTGGTGAAGAAGGAGCAGGGCGGTTATTACGACCGCTTTCGCGGGCGTTTGATATTTCCCGTGACCGACGCGCAGGGGCGGCCCGTGGCCTTCGGCGCGCGCGCGATGCGGCCCGGCGACGAGCCGAAGTATCTGAACTCGCCCGAGACGGCCGCCTATACGAAGGGGCGTCATCTGTTCGGACTCTCCGTCACGCGCGAGGAGATTCGGAGGAAGAAATTCGCCATCCTCGTCGAGGGTTATCTTGATTTAATCGTCCCGTTCCAGCACGGCGTGCGCAACGTCGTGGCGAGTCTGGGGACTGCTTTGACGGGCGAGCAGGCGAAGCTTCTTAACCGGTTTGCGCGCAAAGTGGTCGTCAATTATGATGGTGACCGCGCCGGAATCAACGCGGCGAAACGCGCCATAGAGGTTCTTCTGCCGGAAGATTTTGAAGTCAAGGTGCTCGTCCTCCCCGCAGGCGCCGACCCGGACGAGTTCGTCCGCGCGCACGGCGCCGACGAGTACAACCAGCGGCGCGGGGAGGCCGCCCCGCACATGCAGTTCGTGCTCGAACAGGCCATGCGCGACCGCAACCTTCATAACCCGCCCGAAAAGTCCGAGGCCGTCGCCGAGGTGCTGCCCTTCGTCCGCGCCGTCCGCAACAACATCCAGAAGCGCGAGTACTTCGACATGATGATGGACTCGCTCCGCGTCGAAGATTTGAGCCTCCGTCAGGAACTCTGGAAGACCGTCAGCGCGCGCGAGCCGAACGCGGCCGCGACGCTTGAGGACGTGAAGAAGAAGGTCGCGCGCGCCTCAATCGGCGCCCCGACCGTCGCCGAGAAGCGTCTGCTCGAACTGCTCCTGCACGACCCGGATTTGCGTGCTTACGTCCTGCCGCAGGTGCATGAGAGCGACTACGAGGGACTTGCGACCGCCGCCGTCTTCGAGGCGTTGCGGCGGGCCGAAGCCGAAGGGCTGGAGGTCGGCTTCGACTCTTTGAACGAGCTGATGGGCGGCGACCCCGCGCAGGCGTTTCTGCCCGAGATGTGGATGCACGAGCCCGAGCGCGCGGAGGGCGAGGCCGTGGACGTTTTCCTCGCGGAGGCCGAGGGATGTCTGACGACGTTGCGCCTGATGAGCTACGAGCGGCGCATCAAGGAGTTGGCCGCTGAGATCGCGGCGGCGGGCCGCGCGGGCGACGAGGAACGGCACGGCTCGCTGCTGATGAAAAAGTTCGAGCTTGAGAAACAGCTCTCCGCCCTGCGCCCACGCGGCGGCCCCGCCGCCCCCTCAGTCTGAGGCGACCCCGTTTCGAGCGAGCCCGAGGTGGACCAAGAAGAGATGAGCATGGAAGAGAAAGACCAGGAAGACGTGATGCAGCGCCTGCTCGAACTCGGGGGCGACAAGAAGTTCCTCACGTTCGACGACCTCAACCGCGAGTTGCCGGACAACATCGTCTCGCCCGACGACATCGAGGACGTGCTCCAGAAGCTCGAAGGCTCGAACATCCTGGTCACCGACTCGGACGAGCGCGTGATCGAAGTCTCGGCCGTCTCGGCGGTCGCGTCCGAAGACATGGACGGCGAGTTGGACGAGGACATCGAGCTCGACCTCTCGGCCGGCGTGCTCGATAAGACGAACGACCCCGTCCGCCTCTACCTGCGCGAGATGGGCGTCGTGCCCCTGCTCACGCGCGAGGGTGAGGTCTCCATCGCCAAGCGCATCGAGCGCGGGCAGACCAAGACGCAGAAGGCCATCTCGCGCTCGCCCATCGCCGTCAAGGAGCTGTGCAAGGTCGGCGAGGAGCTGGAGGCGGGCCGCCTCAACATCAGGGACTACGTCACCTTCTCGGAGCAGGCCGAGCTGACGGGGCAGGAGGACAAGGCCGACGAGTACCTGCGCTGGACGCTCGAAGGCGTCGAGAACATCCGGCGCATCTTCCGCGCGGGGCTCAAGGAGTGGGAGAAGCTGCGCGCCGAGCAGAAGCTTCTGAAGGGCAAGAAGTCGCGGAAGCTCCTGCGCCTCAAGCGCAAGGTCGCGCGCATGCGCCTTGAGATCGCGCAGGAGATGAAGCAGCTCAACCTGACGGAGCACGCGCGCCAGCGCCTCATCGACTCCATCCGCAAAGTCCACAAGGAGATTCGCGTCGCCGAGAACGAGGCCGCGAGCTACACCGAACGGCTCACACGCAAGAAGCTCCGCCCCGACGAAGAGAAGGACTACAAGCGCCGCGTCGCCAGCGCGCGCAAGCGGCTCCAGCAGATTGAAGAAGAGCACCAGATCGCGCCCGTCGAAATCAAACGCTCGCTCCAGGCCATCGTCACCGGCGAGGCCGAGACCGCACAGGCCAAGCGCGAGTTGATCGAAGCGAACCTGCGCCTGGTGGTCTCCATCGCGAAGAAGTACACGAACCGTGGGTTGCAGTTCCTCGACCTGATTCAGGAAGGCAACATCGGCCTGATGAAGGCCGTCGATAAATTCGAGTGGCGGCGCGGCTACAAGTTCAGCACTTACGCGACGTGGTGGATTCGCCAGGCCATCACCCGCGCCATCGCGGACCAGGCGCGGACCATCCGCATCCCGGTCCACATGATCGAGACCATCAACAAACTCATCCGCACCAGCCGCGCGTTGGTGCAGGAGTTGGGGCGCGAGCCGACGAGCGAAGAGATTGCGCGCAAGATGGACATCCCCGTCTCGAAGGTGCGCAAGGTCTTGAAGATTGCTCAGGAACCTATCTCTTTGGAGACGCCCATCGGCGAGGAAGAAGACTCGCACCTCGGCGACTTCATCGAGGACCGCTCCATCCTCAACCCGGCCGACGCCGTCGTCGCCTCGAACCTGCGCGAGATAACCGACGAGGTCCTCGCCACGCTCACCCCGCGCGAAGAGAAGGTCATCAAGATGCGCTTCGGCCTCGGCCCCAACGGCAGCGAGCACACGCTCGAAGAGGTCGGCCAGCACTTCGCCGTCACCCGCGAGCGCATCCGCCAGATCGAAGCGAAAGCCCTGCGCAAACTCCGCCACCCCTCCCGCTCGCGCAAGCTCAAAGCGTTCCTTGAGAGCGTCCGCCAGTAGCGCCCGGCGTTGACTACTGCACCCGGCGCGCGTAACCTTCAGACGAAGCCCGGCCGCCAACGGGACAATCTTTTGGCGGAGGTTAAGCAATGTCCGAAGACGCAACCACGCGGCCCACGATTGAGACAGTCCTCGAACGCATCAACGCGCTCGGCGAACGCATGGACAGAAGGTTCGAAGCCGTCGAGATGAGGCTCGACCGGATGGACCAACGCTTTGACAATATGGACGGGCGGCTCGAACAGATGGACACGCGGTTAGACCGCACGCAGGCGATGGTTCACGAGATGCGCGCGGACTTCCGCGAGTTCCGCGCGCAGTTCAAGGCGCCGGCCTAACCTTTCCCTCCTACTTAATAGTCGGAAACTGCGGTAAACTGGCGGCAAGACTCAGGCATCCAACTCAGTCTTGCCGTTTCAGTTATTGGCCGAAGTATGTCTAAAAAAGTTGTAGAGAGTTACAGGCGAAAGCTCGCCGCCGAGGAGGGTTGGGTCGCGAAGCGCGGCACGCAGTTGCGCGTGGCCTTGTGCTACCCGAACGTGTACGCGGTCGGGATGGCTAACCTGGGGTTCCAGTCGGTTTACGAGCTGTTCAACCGCGTCCCCGATGTCTCCTGCGAGCGCGTCTTCCTGCCCGACGACGCGGAGCTGCGCGAGTACGAGCGCACGAACACGCCGCTCCTGTCTTTAGAGTCGCAGACGCCCGTGCGCGACTTCGACATCGTCGCCTTCTCCATCTCGTTCGAGACGGACTTCCTCAACATGGCGCGCATGCTCAAGCTCGCGCGCGTGCCCGTGTGGGCCAGGGACCGCACGCACCACGACCCGCTCGTCCTGATGGGCGGCGCCGCCTCGTTCCTCAACCCCGAGCCCATCGCCGAGTTCACGGACGTGGTCGCCGTCGGCGAGGGCGAGATACTGGTGCCGAAACTCGTTGACCTGCTCTTCGAGAACATCGAGGAGGGCGGGACAAAGGAAGACTTGCTCTTGAAGCTCGCGCGCGTCGGGCGCGGCTTCTACGCGCCGTCGCTCTACGACGTGACGTACAAGACGGACGGCACTGTCGCGGCTTACACGCCGAAGTTCGAGGGCGTGCCCGCCAACGTCGGGCGCATCGTCGCCGCCGAGAACCCGAAGGAAGGGAGCCTCCGTCGCGCGATGCGGCGCGGCGACACGGACATCGTCGAGAAGTTGAAGGAGCCCGAGGTCTTCGCGCCCTCCTCCATCATCTGGGCGCCCGACGCCGAGATGGGCGAACGCTTCCTCGTCGAGATTTCGCGCGGCTGCTCGCAGGGGTGCCGCTTCTGTTGGGCCGGTTACAACTACTGGCCGCCGCGCGTCGTCCCCGCGCGCGACATCCTCCGCAAGGCCGAGGAGTGGCGCCCGCGCACCGACAAGATCGGCCTCGTCTCGACGGCCGTCTGCGACCACCCCGAGATCAGCGACATCCTGCGCGGCCTGCGCGAGATGGGCTACAAGATTTCTGTTTCGAGTTTGAGGCTCGACCAGATTGAAGACGAGTTGCTGGACGCGCTCGTCGAGTCGGGCGACCAGCAGATCGCCGTCGCGCCCGAGACGGGCAGCGACCGACTGCGCCGCGTCATCAACAAGAATCTCACCAACGACGAGATAGTTGACATCTGCGGCGCCGTCTTCGACCGTGGC
Organism: Pyrinomonadaceae bacterium; assembly: GCA_036379655.1. Taxonomy (GTDB): domain Bacteria; phylum Acidobacteriota; class Blastocatellia; order Pyrinomonadales; family Pyrinomonadaceae; genus QHXN01. Next base: position 48,841 of record DASVGG010000086.1, on the reverse strand, counting down.
ATGCTCACCGTCAAGCTCTACATGATGGCCGGGCTGCCGACCGAGACCGACGAAGACCTCGAAGCGATGGTCGAACTCGTCGCGCGCATCAAGGACAGGATGCTTGAGGCGGGCCGGCGCTTCGGCCGGGCGGGCAAGATTATCCCGGCCTTGAACGGCTTCGTGCCGAAGCCCAACACGCCCTTCCAGTGGGAGCCCATCTGCGAGGAGCGCGAGTTGAAGCGGCGGCTGAAGTGGCTCTCGAAGAACCTCGCGCGCATCCCGAACGTCGAGGTCCGTGTGATGTCTTCGCGCATCGCGCACGAGCAGGCGCTCTTCTCCTCCGGCGACCGCAGGGTCGCGCGCGTCATCGAGGCGATGACACGTCACCGCGACGACCTCAACGCCGCGCTGCGCGAGACGGGCATCGACCCCGCGTTTCACACCTCTCGCGCGCGCGGCTACGACGAAGTGCTCCCGTGGGAGATTGTTGACTCGGGCATGGGCCGCCCCTTCCTTGAGAAGGAGCACGCGCGCGCGCAAATCTCGCGCTCGACCGCGCCCTGCCCCTCCGTGGACACCTGCACGCGCTGCGGCGTCTGCCCCACCACATGGCTCGCCGCCGCCCCCGCCGGCCTGATTCAGTTGCAGAAGTCGGTAGGCAGCAGGCAGATGGCGGCGGCGGGTAGTTAGTAGTCAGTAGACAGTAGTCAGTAGAAAAGAAGCGGCGCGGCTCTCATCGATTGATGATGAAAGTCGCGCCGCTTAGTTCTTCGACTGACCACTGTCTACTACTTGATGAACCCGCTGCTGCGGGCCGTGTGGTCGAAGTTGTATTCGTAGACGTAGCCGGGGAGTTGGATGGGGCGCGTGTAGGAGACGTGGGCGGAGATGCGGCCGTTCTCGTTCTGGACGCGGATGTCCGCGTCGTCGGGCAGGCCGTACTCCTCGGCGGCGCCGCGCAGTTGCTCCTTGACCCACTCGCTGTTCTTGATGGGCGGGTAGGCGGCCTTGTTCACCGTCTCCTGCATGAAGTCTTTGTAGAGGTAAGCGTTGTAGGCGACCGGCGCGTAGTTGTAGGCGCAGTAGGCGGCGAGCGCGATGATGAGGATGATGACGACGAAGTTGAAGCGCGCGCCGCCGCGCTGCCGCGCAGTGTCTGCGAAAGTCATTAACGTTCCCTCTTGTTCACTTCGGGGCTGTTTACTTCGGGGGCAGGAGGCGCGACGCGAGCGCCGCCCGAATCGAGTCGCGGACGACGCGCGCGGGGACTTCCCTCCCGTCCACGACGCGCGCGCGCCCGAGTCCTTCGAGGAGCACCCAGCGGACGCTCCCGCCGACCGCCTTCTTGTCTTTACGCAGAGCGCGGGCGATGGTTTCGGCGTCGAGGTCGTCGGCCACGGGCAGGCGCCCCGCGAGCCCCACGGCCTCGCGCAGAGATTCTAGCTCTGAAGCGTCGAGCAGTCCTAACTTTTTCGAAATCTCGCCGGCCGCGAGGCACCCGTAGCCGACCGCCTCGCCGTGCCGGAACCGCCGGTACGCGGTCACCGCTTCGAGCGCGTGCCCGACCGTGTGGCCGAAGTTCAGAATCTTCCTCGAACGCGCGTCGTTGCGACCCAAAGACTCGCGCTCGTCGCCCGCGACGATGCGCGCCTTGAACGCGCACTGCGCGGCGATGATCCGTGCGAGTTCTTCGTCGCGCTTCGCGTCAGAGGCTATGACGTTAACGCCGACCGGGCGGTTACCGTTCCCGCGCGCCTCTTCATTCAAAAACTTCTTCGTCCGCTCGAAGAGACGGCGGTCGCCGACGGCGCCCTGCTTGACGGCCTCGCACCAACCGGCGGTCAACTCGCGCCGGGGGAGTGTGTTGAGCGTCGCCGTGTCCACGACGACGGCCGAGGGCTGGTGGAAGGCGCCGACGAGGTTCTTGCCCGCCACGGTGTTGACGCCGGTCTTGCCGCCGACCGAAGAGTCTATCTGCGCGAGCAGCGTCGTCGGCGCCTGCACGAAGGCGACGCCGCGCAGGTAGAGCGCCGCCGCGAAGCCCGCCACGTCCCCGACCACGCCGCCGCCGAGCGCGACGACCGCGTCGCTCCTTTCAAGTCCCGACCCCGACAAAAACTCCAACACGCGCTCGGCCGTCCTCAACGTCTTGAAGCGCTCGCCCTCGCCCATCAACCAGTGCGAGACCTCGAAGCCCGCCCCACGCAGCGACGCCGCCGCGCCCGCGCCGTAGAGCCCGAACACGCGCGCGTTCGAGACTATCGCGGCCTTGCGCGCCTCCTTCGGCAAACTCGCGCGCGCGGCCTCGCCTATCCGCGCGAGCGCGCCTGCGCCGATCTCGACACGGTAGCCGCGCCCCCCGCCCAGACGCACGGGCACGCTCAACGTCTTCAACTCGTCTGTCATCCTTATTGATTTCAGCCGTCGCGCCCCGCGAGCGCCGCGTGCGCCGCGTCGGCCAGCAGCTCGAAGCTCGGCTCGCCGCCCGTGAAGAGCCGCGACAACTCCTCCGCGCTATAACGCGAGGCCGTGTTCCAAACGTCTATCAACTCCTCGCCCGCGCGACGCGACTCGAACCAGCGCCGTCCGTGGCGCCCGCGCAGGTGCTCGCGCAGCGCGGCCGCGAGCAGGCGCGCGCGCAACGCGGTGGCGGACTCGAACCACTCGTCCGCGTCGAGCAGGTGCGTCGCCGCCTCGTGGCGGAAGCCTGTCGCCTCGGTGAGACGCGCCGCGCACTCTTCGGCGAGTTGCTCGGAGCGACCGCCCGCCGCGCGTTCGAGCGCGAGCGCGTTAGCGACCGACGCGCACTCGCGCCGCGCGCGATAAAGTTCCAGGAGCGCCGACGCCCGCGCGAGCGCCGACGCCTCCGCCGCGCGCACACGGCGCCGCGACTCGAACCAGCCGGGCTCGCGCGTGAGACCCGCGAGCAGCAGCCCGTGCCCCGACTCCGTTGTGCGGTCGGGTGCATGTACGAACTCCGGGTGACGGCGCGAGGTCTCGCGCGACGCCCACGCGAACATCTGCGCGCGCCCGCCCTCCGCGAGGCTGCGGCGCAGAAACCCGAGCCCGCCCGCGCCGACGCCGACCGAGAGCCGCACGTCCTCCGGCGGCTCGACGGCGAAGCAATTCGTCTCCGACGACCTGCCCGGTCGCGCCGCGTCGTCCACGCGCAGGCTGCGCTGCGACTCGACGCGGACGCCGAGCCCCGCGAGCGTCTCCGCGTAGAGACCACGGAAGTCGCGCGCGGGCAACCGCGCCTCCGTCTCGGCCGCGCGCTCGAAGATGAAAAGGTCCGCGTACTCCGGTGTGTGCGCGACGCCGGCGATCAACTCGCGCCCGGACCACTCCGCCAGCGCGGACATGTAGGCCGCCTCCGTCCGGCGCAGGAAGGCTTCCGCACCGGCCGCGAGGTTTTCCAGACTGACGCCCGCGAACTCTTCGTAGAGCGCCCGCCGCCCCTCGAACCCAAGCTCACGCGCCGCGTCGCTCAACGCTTCGAGCCGCGCCGCGCGCAGGTCGTCGCACGCACGCACCGCGTCGAGCCTTCGGCGCGTCAGCTCACGACGACGCCCCGCGTCGCGCTCCGTGGCGAGGAGCCCCGGCACCGACGGCGCGGCCACGCGCGCGCCGTCCCAGTCGAGCCCGCCCGACTCGGCGCAGCGCCTCAACTCCTCCGAGACTTCGCGCGCGCGCCGCTCGGCGTACTTCAGACCGGCGGCGCCGGCCAGAGCGCGCAGGCCCGCGCGCTCCGTCTCGAACTGTGTGGGCGTCTCTTCCGCGCGGCGGCGCAGGTCTTCGACGGCCTCGCGCGTCCAGAGGTCCGCGTAACGCTCCTCGGCCGGGCGCAGTTCGAGGCGGGGACTCAGGCCGGCGTGGTGCTCGAAGCGCGCGCGCTCGGCCGCCGCGGAGTAGGCTGCGTAGTCGCGTCGGTAATCGCTCGGGTCCATCTCTCCGCCGAGGCGCGCGTGGCCGTCCCGTTTGGTCTGAAAGTAAAGTTCAGCCGGATTGTAGCAGGCGAGCGGGGGCGGGGTGAAATTCTATACGCTTTTGAGTTTAAAAGGATGGATGAGAGCCGTCGGGCCTCGACGTTCCGCCGGACAAAAATAAGGAGGGCGCGGCAAACTTGGGGAATGCCGCGCCCTCTAATGTGTGGTTACTGTCCTCACCCCAGCAACCACCGAGACGGAGGATCCACCAACCGTCTCTCTTGCCCCACACTCCCTATCGCAATGCTCATGCCATAGAAAGATGGCACCGTCACACTTAAAATTCGCCCCTTTTGCTGGACTTTTTGCGACGACGCCCGCGAAGCCCCGAAAGTAAAAATCGGCGCGCGTGTAACTCTTACACTGGCCCGAGAGTAAAAACTTCACGACGCGGGCTTCAGCCCTAGCCGAGACTTCGGCTAATGACGGCCGCGAGCCCCTCGGCCAGCGCCTCTATCTCGGTCTGACTCTGCCCCTCGATCATCACGCGCGCCTTCGGCTCCGTCCCCGAGTAGCGCAGCAGCAGCCGCCCGCCCTCGCCCAGACGCTCGCGCACCTCGCGCGACGCGCCTGCGACCTCTTCGACCTCTTCAAACGGCACCTTCTCGCGCACGCGCACGTTGACGAGGACCTGCGGGTATCGCCGGAAGCCCTCGGTCAACTCACCCAGACCGCGCCCCGACTCGACGACCGCGCGCAGGAGGTTGACCGTCGTCAGCATCCCGTCGCCCGCCAGACTCAGGCGCGGGAAGATGATGTGCCCAGACTGCTCGCCGCCCAACGCCGACCCCGTCCGCAGAAGCTCTTCGAGCACGTACTTGTCGCCCACATCCGTCCGCAGAAGCTCTATCCCGCGCGAACGCAGCGCGAGTTCGAGCCCGAGGTTGCTCATCACCGTGGCGACGACGCGCTCGCCCTCAAGCTCGCCGCGCTCCTGCATGCGCTTCGCCAGAACCCAGAGCGTCGCGTCGCCGTCAACCAGTTCCCCACGCGCGTCCACGAAGAGCGCGCGGTCGGCGTCGCCGTCGTAAGCGACGCCGAGGTGCGCGCCTTCCTCGACGACGCGCGTCTGCAAAACGTCCGTGTGGAGCGAGCCGCAGTCTTGGTTGATGTTGCGCCCGTCGGGCGCGTCGAACGTCGAGACGACGCGCGCGCCGAGCAGCGCGAGCAGCGCCGGGGCGAGTCTGGAGGCCGCGCCGTTGGCGCAGTCCACGACGACCGTCAGCCCTTCGACGTTAAGCCCGGCCGCAACTTCGCCGCTCAAATAGTCGAGATAGAGCGCGCGCAACTCGGCCGCGCGCAACGCTTCCCCGTCACCATTTTTCTGATTGACGACCGCGGCACTCTCATCAAACTCCGACGCCGCGCCGCCCTCTCCGAAACCGGCGTAGATGTCCGCCTCTATCAAACGCTCGGTCGCGTCGTCGAGCTTGCGGCCCGTCGGGGCGAAAATCTTGATGCCGTTGTCGTGGTAGGGATTGTGCGACGCGCTGATGACGACGCCCGCGTCGGCCGGGAGCGTGCGCGCGAGGTAGGCGACGCCCGGCGTCGTGATGACGCCCGCCGACTCGGCCGCCTCCGCGCCGCCCGCGCGCGCGCCTTCGAGGAATGCTTTCTCAATCCACGCGCCCGACTCGCGCGTGTCGCGACCCGTCACGACGCGCGGCGCGCGCCCGAGCCTCTCCGCTAAGTGGCGCGCGAGCGAACGCCCCGCCACACGTACCGTCGCCGCGTCGAGTGGGAAACGCCCCGCCTCGCCGCGCATCCCGTCCGTCCCGAAAAGTCTCTTCATCTGTTGAACGTGAACTCCGAAGGGCTGGTGTTGATAAGTTCGACCCTGCCCTGCGCGCTGGGCGGGAGCGTGAGGCGCGGCACCGCGCGGCCGTCTTCGCCGTGCGCGACGACGAGGCGCAGGTCTTCGGGCCGCAAAGACTCGACGATTGAGCGCGGGCCGCGTAGCGTCAACGCGACCGCCGCAGGCGAGACAGCGCCGCCCGACTCGGGCCGCACGGTGACGTTCGCGAAGCGACGCTCGGCCTGCTCCTCGTTAATCTCGACGCGCACCGAGACGGTCGGGTCGAGCGGCACGACCTTGTGGTCGGGGATGTCCACGGAGACCTGCGGGTCGGCGAACGTCTCGCGCCGCCCCCCGAGCGAGATGGTCTCGGTGAAGGCGCGATCGACGGCCTCGGCGTGCGACTGCGGCCCGCGCACGCGTATGCGGTCGGGGACGACCGCGACGTTGCCGCGCACGAAACCCTCGGGCGGCGCCCCCTCGAAGCGCGCCTCGATGGGCACCTCGCGCTCGACGACGGGTTCGAGGTGAAGCGTCAGGCTGCGCGGCGTAATCTCAAGGATGCTGACGCCGTCGGGCAGGTCCATCGAGACGTTCTTGTCCGTGAGCCGTGGGTTGCGGTCGCCCGGCAGCAGGCTCGTCACGTCCACCTGCGCGACGAGGTCGCGCGCGGTCAGCACGGCCAGTTTGTCCTGACTGCCCTTGAGCGTCACGTCAACCCTGTCGAGCGGGTCGTTGCCGATGTCCACGCCGTCGGGCAGGAGGAATTCGAGCGGCACGTCGTGCAGGCGCTTGGTCGCGGGCGCGCGCTGCGTCGTCACGGCGTACCAGAGACCGAGCGTGATGAGCAGCGCCATCGCCTTCAACGTCCAGTCTTCGAGGAAGAGCGCGCGCAGCCAGCGCCGCGTGATGCCGCCCCTCTCGACCTGCTTTGTCGTCTGCCTGGATGCCATGTCTCGGGGTTGGGGGTTGGGTGTTAGGGGTTGTCGTTGCGCTCCCGCAAACGTTGAAGGTTGAACACGCGCGGCCTCTACTAATCTCTAACCTCCAGCCTCTGACCTCTCACCTCGGTCGTTAACTCGGGCTCGGCCTGACGCTCGCCTTCCGTTTCGGCCTCGCGCGAGCCGGGCTCCATCGCGTCGAGGATGGCTGCGCGCAGCCGCGTCCCGTCCAAGCCCCGGCGTATCTGCCCGCCCTGCACGAACGAGACGAGCCCCGTCTCTTCCGAGACGACGACCGCGACGGCGTCCGTGTCCTCCGTGATGCCGATGGCGGCGCGGTGGCGCGTGCCGAGGTCTTTCGAGAGCAGAGGGTTCAGCGTCAGCGGCAGGAAGCATGCGGCGGCCGCCGCGCGGTGGCCGCGTATGACGACCGCGCCGTCGTGCAGCGGCGTCGCCGGGTTGAAGATGGTGACGAGCAGGTCGTATGAAAGTTCCGCGTCGAGTTTCACGCCGCCCTCGACGACGTTGCGCAGAGAGACGCCGCGCTCGACGACGATGAGCGCGCCCGTCTTAATCGAGGCGAGCGTCGTCGCCGCCAGCACGATCTCGTCGTAGACGCCCTCGCCGAACTGGCCTCGGTGGCGGATGAGGAAGGGCATGCGGAAGCGGTTGCCGAAGTTGACGAGCGCCTGCCGTATCTCGTTCTGGAAGAGCACGACGATTGCCACCGAGACGACGAAGGGCGACAGCCGCAGGATGCTTTCGAGCGTCGCGAGGTCGTAGCGCGCCGCCGCCCAGTAGAGCGCGCCGAGCGCCAAAAGCCCCCACGCCATCGGCGCCGCGCGCGTCCCACGAATCGCCCGCAGCAGCGCGTAGACCAGCAGGAAGACGAGCGTGATGTCCACGAGGTTCCGAGGCTCGCGCAGGCTCTGCAAGTACTGGTTTGACGCCTGTAGAAACATCTCTAAAGCGTTCGTCGCTCAGCTCTCGACGCCCAGCCAAACTGAGCGACACGTCCGGGTACAACTTTGGCCCGTTGGCGAACAGCGCACCGCGCACTGCCAACATAGGCGACTTTCGGCTTGTCTGGTTTGCACGCCTCCGCGTTGATTATGCGGCACAAACGGGCGCAAATCAACGGGAGGCTTTTGGACGTGGGAGAGAGTCAGGCGTGTCTTACTAGTTGTCTTACCAGGCGTGTCTTATGACTTAACTTCGGCGCGGCGCTTGATGCGGCCACGGAGGAGGAGGCCGACGAGTTGGCCTGCGTCGTCAACGACGGCCAGCGCGCCGGCGCCGTTCTCGTTCAGGAGGCGTTCGGCGCGCGCGAGCGGGGCCGTGGGTGGGACGAAGAGTTCTTCGGAGACGGGGCGCATCACTTCGCGGACGCGCGTCTGGTGCCAGCGTTCGCGCGGCAGCGCCTTGAGGTCCTTGAGCGTGAGGATGCCGTGGAGCCGGCCACCGCGCGCGACGGCGAAAGCCTCCTGCCGGTGGAGCGTGAGGACGTGATCGACGAAGTGGCCGACCGTCGAGTCGGGCTCGACCGCGACGGCCGCCGTCATCGCGTCGCCGGCCGTGCGCAGTTGTTTGCGGCGGCGCGTGACGGCGCGCGCCGCGTCGAAGAGGAAGAAGCCGACGAGCGCGAGCCACAACCCCATGAAGGGGTCGCGCCAGACGAGGTAGAAGTAGCCGCCGAAGACGACGAGCGCGCCGCCGATGAGTTGCCCGCCGAGACCCGCGACGCGCGTCGCGTCGTCGAGCTGCCCCGTCCGCTTCCACAGAAAGGCGCGCAGCACGCGCCCGCCGTCGAGCGGGTAGCCGGGCAGAAGGTTCGACGCCGCGATGGTGAAGTTCCAGAAGCCGATGATGGAGAGCGCCGCCGCCAGCGCGTCCCAACCCGCGAGCCGCGAGAAGTAGAAGCCGACGAACGCGACCACGCCGATCATGAAGCTCGCGCTCGGCCCCGCGATGGCGATGCGGAACTCGGCGCGCGGGTTGTCGGGCTCGCGCTTGAGGCGCGTGAGTCCGCCGAAGGGATGCAACACGATCTCGTCGCTCTCGATGCCCTCGGCGCGCGCGAGGAGCGCGTGCGAGAGTTCGTGGCCGAAGATGGAGAGGAAGAGCGCGAAGGTCGTCAGAAACCCCGCCGCCCACGCCGCCCACACGCCGAGTTTGACGAACTGCGTCATCGTCGTCCCCTCGCGGAAGCTCACCGCGATGACCCACGCCGACAGCGCGAAGACGAAGAACCAGCGGTAGTCGATGCGCACGGGGATGCCCGTCACGCGCGCGACCTGTATCTGCCGACGGAAGAGACGAAGGATGTTCATAAAAGGACTGAGGACTGAGGACTGAGGACTGAGTAGGAAGACAAGGCGCGTTCTTCCTACTCAGTCCTCAGTCCTCAGTCCTCATCACTCACTCGAATGCGCCGGCCGTCTCGTCGAGCAGGTGCGACTGCTCGTTGCGCGAGACGCGGCGCAGGAGCAGCGGCTCGTCGAAGAGTTGGGAGAGTCCGTTGACGATGGCGTAGCGTGGGTCGTCGGGCATGCGTGTCGTGAGGTTGGTCTCGCGCTGGAGGAAGTCGGCCATGCCTTCGAGGAGCGCGCCGCCGCCCGTGATGATCAGCCCACGGTCGTAGAGGTCGGAGGCGACCTCGGGCTGCAACTCGCCGAGCGCGCGGTTGACGACGCGCGAGATGCGCTTGACGACGCCCTCGGCCGCGATGCAGACCTCCTCGCTCGTCACGTCCACGGCGCGCGGCGCGCCCGTCTGCACGTCGCGCCCCTTGACGCTCATCGAGCGCGCGGGGTTCGACGGCTCGACGGCCGACCCGAGTTCCTTCTTCAACGTCTCGGCCGTGGGCGTCCCGATGATGAGTCCGTGGTGGCGGCGCAGGCGATTGATGACGGCCTCGTCGATGTCGATGCTCCCGACGCGCTCGGCCTGCGCGTAGACGATCATGCCGCGCGCGACCACCGCCACGTTCGTCGTCCCGCCGCCGATGTCCACGACGGCCGAGGCGTTCTTGTCCTCGACGGAGACGCCCGCGCCGATGGCCGCGGCTAAGCCCTCTTCGACCATGTAGACGCGGCCGATGTGCGCCGACTCGGCGGCGGCGAGCAGGGCGCGCTGCTCGACCTGCGTGATGCCGGAGAGCACGCTCATCACGGCGCGGCGGCTGAAGTGCGAGATGCCGCTGCGCGCGCGCCGGACGAACTGGTCGAGCATCTTCTGCGTCCGCTCGAAGTCCGCGACGACACCGTCCACGAGCGGGTAGACGAGCGACACGTCGCGCGACTCGCGCCCGAGCATCTCGTGCGCCTCGCGCCCGACGGCGACGGCCTCGCCCGTGATCTTGTTGACGGCGACGACGGCCGGCTCGTCCACGACGATGCCGCGTCCGAGGACGGCGATGATGACCGAGGTCGAGCCGATGTCAATCGCCATCGAGTCCGACACGAGGTCGCGCCACCCCTGAAGGGAGAAGAGCGAGCGCCGCCCGCGCATAGATGAGTTTGAAGACATAGAAGGTTAAGTATGAACGCTGAACGCTGAACTGAAGACCACCGTCGTCTTGTATTCAGTTCAGCGTTCAGCGTTCATCATTCAGCGTTCAGGGCGTTTCTCCAGTCAACCTCGAAGATCGGGACGGGCTGGACGCGATTCTTGACGGTGATGGGCGAGCGCGGGTGGAACTCGCAGCCGGCCCCCTCGGCGGCGCGCGCCGTGGCGTCGCTCAGGATGATCTGGTCGGGCAGAGCGTTCTGCTCCAGCCGCGCCGCGAGGTTGACCGTGTCGCCGATGGCCGTGTACTCCGAGCGCCGCTCCGAGCCGATGTAGCCCACGGTGGCGACGCCGGTGTGGAGCCCGATGCCGATGGCGATCTCGGCGAGCCCCTCGGCGCGGAGCTGCGTGTTGATGTCCTCCATCCGGCGCTGCATCCGGACGGCGGCCGAGACGGCGTTACAGGCGTCCTCGGGCGACGCGGTCGGCGCGCCGAAGAGCGCCATCAGCCCGTCGCCGAGATACTTGTCGAGCGTCCCGCCGTGCGCGAAGATCACGTCCGACATCGCCGTGAAGTAGTTGTTCAAGAGCTGCACGACGCGCTCGGGCGCCGCATGCTCCGACAGGCGCGTGAAGCCGCGGATGTCCGCGAAGAGCACGGTCAACGTCTGGTTGACGCCGCCGAGCTTGAACGAGTCCGGGTTCTCCAGGATTTGCTGGACGACGTACTCGGGGAGGAAGCGGCCGTAGTTGGCGCGCGCCACCTCCTCGCGCGCGAGCCGCTCGTGCGCGCGCGCGTTCTCGACCGCGACGGCCGTCTGCGCGGCGACCGCCGAGACCAGTTCGAGGTCGTCGCGCGTGAACGAGGTGAAGGCGTCGAGCCGGTCCGCGTAGAGCGCGCCGTGGACGCGCGTGTCGGCGATGAGCGGCGCGCAGATGGTCGAGTGCACGCCCTGCGCGACGATGGAGTGGACGCCCGCGAACTCCATGTCGGCCGCCGCGTCCTGCGACAGCAGCGCCTGCCGCTCGCGCATCACCTTGCGCGTGATGGTGCGGCCGATGGGCTGCTTGCGCGCGTGCTCGGCGCGCTTCTCGTCGCGCACGCGCATGGCGACGACGCGTAAGTCCTCCTCGCCGTCGTGCCCGCGCTCGTCGCCGAGCAGCGCGACGACGCGGTCGGCCGGCGTCGCGCTGAAGATGACCTCGCACGCCTTCTCGAAGATGGGGTCGAGGTCGAAGACCGAGCCGAGCGTCTTCGACATCTCGTAGAGCAGCGCGAGGATGCGCGCCTTGCCGCGCAGGTCTTCCAGCTCCTCGTTATGCGCGGCCATGGCGGCGCGCTCGACCGTGGAGGGCGAGGCCGAGCGCGCGCCGAGCGCGGCGCGAATCACGTCGTTGGCCGAGACGAGAAGCTGCGTGTGGCCGAGCGGCTTGTCCTCGAAGCGCGCCTCCGACTCGGCCTTGGGTTGCTCGTCGGAAAGGTCGAGGCGCAGGCGGCTCGCGCCGATCTGGACCGAGTCGCCGTCGCGCAGCGCGTGTTCGAGCCGCTGCTCGCCGTTGACGAAGACGTGGTTGGCCGAACGCTTACCGTCGAGCGCGCCATCGACGAGGACGTAGGCGCCGTCCATGTATTTGACGTGCGCGTGATAGCGCGACGCGCGCGGGTCGTTCAGGACGACGCGGTTGTCGGGCGCGCGCCCGATGGTGCACACGCCCTGCGGCGAGAGCGCCAGCCGCCACGCGCGCCCGCCCGCGTCTGTAATGTGCAGAAGAGCCATAAGAGCCAAGACCCTGTTAGGGAGGAATTCTCTGACGCGGATTCTACATGCAAAGCCGAAGCGTGACAAAGGGGTTCCGAAGAAGGCCGCGCATCCGTCCGCCGCGTCGGCGGCGTTTTGTTAAGCCGCGCGTAACCCGTCGTTCAGGAAGATGTGATATAGGATTAACGGCTCGCGTCCGCAGACGCCGTTTCGCGTTAAAAAGTCTCGGCCCTTTCCGCGAACTCGCTTTGTTGGTGACAGGACTCTTCACCGAAAGGATGATTCACATGCGCCAGTTGATTCTACGCGCGTGCGCGCTCGCCGCGCTCGCCGCCCTCCCGGCCGCGAGCGCCCGCGCGCAGTCGCCGGACGCCGACGCGCGGAGGCCCACGGCCCCCGCTTCGGCTCCGCGGGCGAAGACCTCGGGCGGCCTCTTCGCGCTCGAAGAGGTCGAGCGGCAGTTGCGCGCGCAGCGCGAGGAGTTAGAGCAGCTCCGCGCCGCCGTCCGCGAGCAGTCGCGCCTCATCGGCGAATTGCGCTCGCGCGTCGAGGACGCCGAGCGGCTCGCGGGCGCGCGCCCCGCCGCGAGCGCCGTCGTCGTGCGCGACGCGGCCTACTCCGACGCGCCGACGGCCGAGCCGCAGGCCGCCGCCGCCAACCCGCAGGGCCTGGAGGCGCGCGTGGCGCGCGCGGAGGAGCAGGCGAAGAAGGCGAGCGAGACGGTCTCGAAACAGCTCGGCTCGATGACCTTCTTCGGCGACATGCGCTTCCGCTACGAAGCCTTCTACGGGCAGCAGAACGCCGTGGCGAACCCCGAAGTGCCGGGCACGCTCGGCAACCCGCTCACGACGCGCCAACGTCTGCGCCTGCGCGCGCGCCTCGGCGTGCGCGGGAAGATCAGCGACGAGTTCGAGTGGGGCATCCGCCTCGCCACCGGCGCCTTCGCCGACGTAATCTCGACTAACCAGACGCTTACGGACTTCTCCACGCGCAAGCCCTTCGCGCTCGACCAGGCTTACTTCAACTACAGGCCGAAGGCGCTCCCCGGCTTCATGCTTCAGGTCGGAAAGTTCGACACGCCGTGGACGCGCACCGAGATGACGTGGGACGGCGACATCTCGGTCGAGGGACTGAGCGAGAGCTACAAACGCGGCTTCAAGAAGTCGGCGTTCAAGAGCTTCGAGCTCGTCGCGTGGCAGTTACCCTTGCTCGAACGCAACTCGGCCTTCGTGCTCGGCGCCGACGGGCGCGTTGACTTCGACGCCTCGGGGCGCGCGGGGCGCGACCTCGCGCTCTACGGCGCGCAGGCGCGCACCGAGATCGCCTCGAAGACCGTCTCGCTCAAGCTCTCGGCCTCGGACCTCTACTTCTCCGGGACGCAGTTCATCACGCCCGCGCAGTTCTTCGGCGCGAACATACAGTTCCCCGTCACCGTCGTCATCCCCGCCTCGGGCGCGACGCCCGCGCGCACCGTCACGACGCAGGTCTCAGTCCCGCGCGACCTGCTCGTCGCCGGCAACGCCAACCTCGGGCTGTCGCTCGCGAACACGAACGCGGTCAACCGCGACGGGCGGCTCTCGTCGGGCTACAACCTCGTGGACCTCATCGCGCGCGCCGACATCACGCGCAGCCGGAAGTGGCCCGTCATGCTGCTCTTCAACTTCGTCACCAACACGCAGACGCACGACGTGGTGACGGCCGGGGCGGGCGGCGCGGACCTTCTGCTGCCAAACGACCAGGGGCAGGGCTACTGGGCCGAGTTCCAGATCGGCAAAGACCTGCTGCGCCCGTCGGCGGATAACCCGGTCAAGCGCGGCGACCCCTTCTTCAACTACGCGCTCATCCGCATAGAGAAGGACGCCATCCTCTCGCCCTTCAACGCGAGCGACCTCGGCCTCTCCACCGACATGCGCGTGCACCGCCTCTTCGCGGGCGTCGCCCTCGACCCGCGCGTCGCGCTGACGTTCACAAGCTTCTTCACGCAGCGGCCGACGGGTCTGCTCGGCGCCTTCGGACAGACGCCGCCCGGCTCGCTCAACCGCACGCTCACGCGCTTGCAGTTCGACACCGTGCTGCGCTTCTGAAACGATGAAGGAGGAACGCTGAACGCTGAACTGTAGACAACGGTCTTACAGTTCAGCGTTCAGCGTTCCTCCTTCATCGTTATGTCGCGGTGAACGGGCGGCGGACGGTTTTTGGCGGGTGGAGCGCGCCGCTTGTTGCAATTTCGACAAGAATTCGGGCGCTTCTTTCGGCGCGAATTCAAAACCTTGACCCGCGCGGGCGCGGCTTGTTACACTTTCGTTAGATTTGATGAACCGCCGGCGCCGCGCCGCTCAATCCCCTCAAGGGAGCCCCAACCCGACCTTGCGACGCGGCCATGTTTTTTGCAACACAGGAGGTGTGTGGTGGGTTTCAAAGTCGGCCAGAAAGTTGTCTACCCCAATCATGGCATCGGCACCATCGAACGCATTGAGCAGAAACAGATCGGAGCGTCGTCACTAAATTTCTACACGCTCCGCCTCGCCCAGACCAACTCGGTCGTCCTCGTCCCGGTCGCCAACGCCGGCGAGGTCGGCCTGCGCTCCCCCATCACGTCCGGCGAGTGCGAGATGCTGATCAAGCACCTCTCGGACGACTTCCGCGGCGCGGCCCACGACTGGAAGGACCGCTTCAAGGAGTTCTCCGACAAGATGCGCACGGGCGATGTCTTCGAGGTCGCCGACGTGCTGAAGAACCTGACCTACCTGAGCCACTCGAAGCCGCTCTCCTTCCGCGAGCAGAGGATGCTTGAGAGAGCCCGCTACCTCGTCGTCTCCGAACTCGCCGCCGTCTGCCGCCAGTCCGAGTGCAGCGTCGAGCCCCGCGTCACGGAGGCACTGGCCCGCGCCTGCGCGCGCCACGAGCGCCGCCCCGCGCGCACCCGCGTCGCCGCCGGCGCCGTCGCCGGTCACTAAACCGACCTAACAACAGTTACACACGCACACCCGACCCGCGCCGTGAGGCTCCCCTTAACGGCGGGACTGTCCCTCTGCGTGAGTGGACAGTAGACAGTAGAAAAAGAGGCGGCGCGTCTCAGTCTTTAGACCGGACGCGCCGCTTAGTCTTCCTACTGTCTACTGCCTTCTGTCTACTTCCCTACCACACCTGGCAGCGGTCCTTCTCGGGGCGCACCATCGGGTCGCCGGCCTTGCAGCCGTAGGCGGCGGCGAACTCGGGCATGTTCGAGAGCGGGCCGTTGACGCGGAAGCGGTCGAGCGGGTGCGGGTCCGACTGCGTGACGAAGCGCGCGAACTCGGGCGTGTACTTCGACGCCCAGACCTGCGCCCACCCGAGGAAGAATCGCTGCTCGGGCGTGAGGCCGTCGATGCTCGGCGGGCGCGGCTTGCCCTCCATCGACTTCTGGAACGCTTCGTAGGCCATCGCCAAACCGCCGAGGTCAGCGATTGATTCGCCCGCCACGAGCTTGCCCTGCACCTTGAGCCCCGGCTCCACCTCGAAGGCCGAGAACTGGTTGATGACGCACTCGGAGCGTGATTGGAAGTTCTTCAGGTCGGCGGCCGTCCACCAGTCCTTGACGTTGCCTTGCAGGTCGAACTTCGCGCCCTGGTCGTCGAAACCGTGCGTGATCTCGTGGCCGATGACCGCGCCGATGGCGCCGTAGTTGACGGCGTCGTCGGCCTCGGGGTTGAAGAAGGGCGGCTGAAGGATACCGGCCGGGAAGACGATCTCGTTGCGGAACGGATTGTTGTAGGCGTTGACCGTCGGCGGCGTCATCTCCCAGTCGGCCTTGTCGATGGGCTTGCCGATCTTGGCGAAGTCGCGCGCCTGCGCGAACTCGCCGGCGCGGATGATGTTCGTGGCGTAGGAGTCGCGCGTGATGTTGAGGCGCGAGTAGTCGATCCACTTCTCGGGGTAGCCGATCTTCTGGCCGAAGGCGGCGAGTTTGGCGAGCGCGGCCTTGCGCGTCTCGTCGCTCATCCAGTCGGCCTTGCGCAGCCGGTCGTCGAAGGCTTTGAGGAGGTTCGCGATCATCGTCTGCATCCGCGCCTTCGACTCGGCCGGGAACGCGCGCCCGACGTAGACGAGGCCCAGCGCCTCGCCGAGGCTGCTGTCGGCCGAAGAGACGCAGCGGCGCCAGAGCGGGTACTGCTCCTTGCGCCCCGAGAGCGTCTTGCCGAAGAAGTTGAAGCTCTCGGTCTCGAACTTCGAGGAGAGCGCGCCGGCCGCCGCGTTGACGAGGCGCCAGCGCAGGTAGGTCTTCCAGTCGGCCACGGGCACCTCGACGAGCGCCTTGTCGGCGGCCGTGAAGAACTCTGGGGTCGTGACGTTGATGGTCAAATCCTTCGGCAGCCCGAGCCCCGAGAAGTAGTCGGCCCACGAGAAGTTCGGCGTGAGCTTCGCCAGCTCGGCCGGCGTCGTCGGGTGGTACTGCGTCGTCGGGTCGCGCAGCTCGACGGGGCCGCGCGAAGCACCGGCGAGTCGCGTCTCGATAGCCATCACGGCCTGCGCGTTCCTCGCCGCCACGTCGGGCGCGTCGCCGAGGAGCTGGAACATGTTCGTCATGTGTTGGACGAAGTCCGCGCGGAGCTTGACCGACTTCTCGTCGGTCTTCGTGTAGTAATCCCTGTTCGGCAGCGAGAGCCCGCCCTGCCCGGCCGTGCCGATCTGCATCGAGCTGTTCTTGAAATCGGGCGCCGCGCCGAAGCCGAAGAGCGCGGGCAAGCCCGAACGGTGGAAGTAGATGATCTCGGACTGAAGGTCCTTCAGGTCTTTGACCTTGTTGATGCGCGCGAGATAGGGCGCGAGCGGCTTTGCGCCCTCGGCCTCGCGCTTCGGCTCGTCCATGCAGGTCGCGTAGAAGTCGCCGACCTTCTGCTCGTTGGTGCCGGCCTTGGCCTTCGTGTTCTTGGCGGACTCTTCGAGGATTTCGTGCAGCGTCTTGCGGTTGTTCTCGTTGAGGATGTTGAAGCTGCCCCAGGCCGGCTGCGACGCCGGGATTTCGGTCGCCTTCAGCCAGTTGCCGTTGGCGTACGTGTAGAAGTCCGTGCAGGCCGAGACGGTCTCGTCCATGCGCGCCTTGTCGAAGCCGCGCCCCTTGCCGCCGCCGGTCTGCGCCAGCGCGACGAAGCAGAGCACGCACGCGGCGAGCCCTGCGGACGCGACGCGGAAGTTAAAAAAACGCATGAGTAGGCTCCTTAGTCTGAACGTTATGGGTTGTGGAATCGGGGGACTCTCAGCCGCGGACGGTCTTTAATCCGGTGACGGTTTGAGCCAGCTAATACGGCCGGGCGGCGCCCGAGTTTCAAGACGCGGGGCGGCCGTCGCGAGATTTAACGGGGGAGTCTAACTGACGGTTTCAGCGCCACGGGGGATTTGTGACGAGCCGCCCGCCCCACGTGCCGAGCGGGACGAAAAGGGGGATGAAAAAAGTAGGCAGTAGGCAGCCGGCAGTAGACAGTTCGGAGCCTGTCCGCGAAGCCCCAGAGGGGCGAAATGTTTATAGCATCCACGTTTTAATCGACGCCGAGCCCCGTCAGGGGCGACATCAACATGCCGCTCCTCCGGAGCTTGAACAATGGTAGATGCTTTGAACTACAAACATGCCGCCCCTCCGGGGCTCAACCCTTCTCCCTTTTAACTGCCTACTGACTACCGCCATTCCCGTGTAGCTTCTTCCAAGCCTCCAGGTACCGCGCGGCCTTCGGGTTCTGCTCGTCCCAGCGCGGCTCACGCGCGGAGTCGGCGAGCGTGAGCGCGGCGCGGCCGACGGTGCGCACGACGCGCGTCATGTTAACGAAGTCGATCTTCTGCCACTCGTCGCCGACGGCGTGGTAGTCGGGGAACTCGAAGGCGACGCCCGCGCTGTGCGCAGGCACGCCCGAGTCCGCGAGCGACTGGTTGTCGCTGCGGCCGAAGAAGGAGTCAGACTTCGTCGGGTGCTTGTAAACGCGCACGCCCTCCGTCTCGCCCGCGCGCTGTAGGAAGGCGCCCACCTCCGAATAGTCGAAGCCCGTCACGGCGAGCGTGCCGACCTGCGGCCCCTCGCTATCATCCGTGCGCCCGATCTGCTCCATGTTCACCTGCGCGACGGTCTTCTCCAGAGGCACCAGCGGGTGCCTTCCGTAGTAGCGCGAGCCGACGAGCCCAAGCTCCTCGCCGAAGAAGGTCATGAAAAGAATCGAGCGGCGCGGTCGCGGATTCAACTTCGAGAGCGCCGTCGCCAACTCGATGACGCCGACGGTGCCCGAGCCGTCGTCGTTCGCGCCGTTGTTGATGCAGTCCTCTTTAGACGAATCGCAGTTCTCGCGTACGCCGATGTGATCGTAGTGCGCCGAGACGACGACGTAAGTCTCCTTAAGCACGGGGTCGGAGCCGCGCAGGATGCCCGCGACGTTGCGCACCTTCACGGGCGACTCGGACGGCGCGGGGATGCGCACGTCCGCCGCCGCGTCCGTCGCGCCCGCCGACAGAGAGTCGTAGAAGCGCGCCGCCTCCGCGCCGTGGACGAAGACGACCGGCGCCGTCTGCGTGCCGCCTAAACCTAAGTCCGGGGCATTGCGCCCCGCGCCACGATTCTCCGGGTCGAAGACGCGCGGACTGCGCCCGCCGCGCGCGCGCTCGCTCCTGCGTTCGAAGACGAGAACGAGCGGCGCACCGAGTTCGCGCGCGCGCGAAAGGAACTCGTTCTCCTCGCGCAGCAGTTGAAACGCGCGCCCCGTGTCGCCGCGCGGGAAGGCCGGGAACTCCGTCACGACGACGCGCCCCTCGACCTGCTCGCGCGTGAGCGAGGCCGGCACGTTCGCGTAGTCTATTTTTATAAGCCGCGCGCCGCTCAGGTTGAGTTCGCCCGCCGGCTCCCAGAGGCTGAAGCCGGCGACGTTGAAGCCGACGCCCAACTGTTCGGCTTTGACGGCGGGCGCGTTTTGCGGGCCGCCCGAGAAACTGAGTCGGAAGGCCGACGCGTCGCGCGCCGACATACGCCAGTTCGCGATCTGGAAGTAGCCGTCGTCGCCCACCGGCTCAAGCCCCGCGCGCCGGAACTGCGCGGCGATGTACTCGGCGGCGATGTCCAGCCCCTTCGAAGGCGTCTTCCTTCCTTCGAGCGCGTCCGACGCGAGGAACGACAGATGCGCCTTCATGCTCTCGGCCGACACCTGTTCGAGCGCCGCGCGCCAACGCGCCGGCCCGCCCCTCTCGCTCGCGCCACGCGGACGCGCGCCCTCCGCCGCGCGCGGCTGTGCGCGCCGCGTGCGCTGCGCCCACGCCTCGCCCCCCCACTGCGCCACGCACGCGAGGCAGAGCAGAACGAGCGCGGCCCTCTTCAACGTCGCACTCCTCATTCGACCCTCACGCCGCGCCAGAAAGCGACGCGGTCTTTAATCTCCTTCGCCGCTTCCTTCGGCTCCGGGTAGTACCAAGCCGCGTCCGCGTTCACCTCGTCGCCGACCACCACGTCGTAATAACTCGCCAAGCCCTTCCACGGACACGTCGTCCGCGTCGCACTCTCCCGAAAGTGCTCGCGCTTGATGGCATCCGCCGGGAAATAATGATTCCCCTCCACGACCACCGTCTCGTCGCTCTCCGCCAGCACTGCGCCCTTCCAAGTCGCTTTCATCGCTCGCTCCCTTCCGTTCTCTTCACCCGCGCGTGAGTTGGCGGTACTTGATGCGGTGGGGTTGGGTGGCGTCTTCGCCGAGGCGGGCGCGCTTGTCCTCTTCGTATTCGGTGAAGTTGCCTTCGAACCAGAAGACGCGGCTGTCGCCTTCGAAGGCGAGGATGTGGGTGGCGATGCGGTCGAGGAACCAGCGGTCGTGGCTGATGACGACGGCGCAGCCGGCGAAGTTTTCGAGCGCCTCTTCCAAGGCGCGCATGGTGTTCACGTCGAGGTCGTTGGTGGGCTCGTCGAGGAGGAGGACGTTGGAGCCCTCCTTCAACATCTTGGCGAGATGGACGCGGTTGCGCTCGCCGCCCGAGAGCGCGCCGACCTTCTTCTGCTGGTCGGAGCCGGAGAAGTTGAAGCGGCCGACGTAGGCGCGCGAGTTGACCTCGCGCGGCCCGAGTTTAATCGTGTCGGAGCCGCCCGAAATCTCCTCCCAGATGGACTTCTCCGGGTCGAGCGTGCGCGACTGGTCCACGTAACCGAGCTGCACGGTCTCGCCGACGCGGATGTTGCCGGCGTCGGGTTGCTCCGCGCCCGTGACCATGCGGAAGAGCGTGGTCTTGCCCGCGCCGTTCGGGCCGATGACGCCGACGATGCCGCCCGGCGGGAGCTTGAAGGTCATGCCCTCGACGAGCAGTCGGTCGCCGTAACCCTTCGACACGGCGTCGGCCTCGATGACGACCGCGCCGAGACGCGGGCCGGGCGGGATGTAGATTTCCAACTCGCGCGCGCGCTGCTCGTTCTGCTGATTGAGCAGGGCTTCGTAAGAGTTGATGCGCGCCTTCGACTTCGCGTGGCGGGCCTTCGGCGCCATGCGTATCCACTCCAACTCGCGCTCCAGAGTCTTCTGCCGGTCGGACTCCTGCTTCTCCTCGCGCCGCAGACGCTCCTGCTTCTGTTCGAGCCACGAAGAGTAGTTGCCCTTCCAAGGGATGCCCTCGCCGCGGTCGAGTTCGAGAATCCAGCCCGCGACGTTGTCGAGGAAGTAACGGTCGTGCGTGACGGCGATGACGGTGCCGGCGTACTGCTGCAAGTGCTGTTCGAGCCACGCGACCGACTCGGCGTCGAGGTGGTTGGTCGGCTCGTCTAAGAGAAGAATGTCGGGCTTCATCAACAACAGGCGACAGAGCGCGACGCGTCGCTTCTCACCTCCCGACAGAACCTTCACGGGCGTCTCGCCCGGCGGGCAGCGCAGCGCGTCCATCGCCATCTCAAGACGCGAATCGAGGTCCCACGCGTCCGAAGCGTCGAGCTTATCCTGCACCTCGCCCTGCCGTTCGAGGAGCTTGTTCATGTCGTCGTCGGACATCTCCTCGCCGAACTTCGCGTTGATCTCGTCGAACTCTTTGAGGAGCGAGACGGTCTCGGCGACGGCCTCTTCGATGGTCTCGCGGACGGTCTTCGACTCGTCGAGCTGCGGCTCCTGTTCGAGATAGCCGATGGTGTAGCCGGATGAGAGGACGGTCTCGCCCGTGTAGCCCTTGTCAACGCCCGCGATGACGCGCAGCAGCGTCGATTTGCCCGAGCCGTTGAGGCCGATGACGCCGATCTTCGCGCCGTAGAAGTAGGACAGGTAGATGTCCTTTAAGACCGCGCGCTTGTCGTAATGGCGGCTGACGCCGACCATCGAGTAGATGATTTTGTTGGGCTGTGTGCTCATTGAGAAGTGTGAAATCCTCTTTCCGAATGTTTAAGGGTTTGACGTACAAGGTACGACAGGCGTGGGGGAAAGGCAAAAGCAGTAGGCAGGAGGCAGACGGCAGTTGAAATTCCTTATTACAAGAAGTCTGGTTTAATTTAAGAATGCTGCTGTCGATACATCTAATTTAATCCTTCAACATACTCAACGCGGAGCGACTGCCATCTGCCTACTGCCTACTGCCTTTTCACCTCGATCACGTTATTCACGTTGCCGGCCTCGTCCTCGGCGGTGTCAGGGTTGGAGGGGTCGAGCGTCCAGTCGCCGTCCACGACGAACTTGTACTGGTAGACGCCGGGGTCGAGGTCTATGCGGCAGACCCATTCGTCGCCCTCGCGCGCGAAGAGCAGTTGCGACTGGTTCCAGTTGTTGAAGGTGCCTGTGAGGACGACGAGCGACGCGTCCGCGTGGCCCTTGAGCCGGAAGGTCGTGTTGCCCTTCACGCTCGGCGCGGGCAGTTCCACGCGGCGCGCCGTGTAGGGCTCGCCCTCGTAGACGAAAGTTAGACTGACGACGCGCCCCTCGTCGTCGCGCCCGAACGTGACGGGCGTGCCCGCCAACTCGTCCGTGAACGTGTCGCCCTTCTTGCGCGACAGGCGCCGCCGCTTCACGTTCGAGGGCTTCATCCACAGACCGCCATCGGCCGCCGCCACGTCGAGCGTCGAGACGGGGATGAGCCCCACCTCCAACTCATAACGCCCCGCGTAAGCCTTCGCCTCCGCCCGCTTCCCCTCGGCCTTCGCCTGCGACTGCCGCGCGTCATACGGCCGCGCGGTCGCGAGGTTGAGCGCGACCACGACGAAGAGCACACGCAACGCCTTAGTCGTCAGCATCGTCATCCCCATGGATATAAGTATGAACGAGGAACGCTGAACGAGGAACTGAAAACTTGTTGCCTTCAGTTCCTCGTTCAGCGTTCATACTTCCGCGTTCCGTCAGTACTGCCAGTTGACGTTGACGAAGCCTGTGCCGGTCGCGGGCACCGTGTAGGAGTGGTTGGCGCCGGCCTCCCACGTGACGCCGCCGCCTGCGGCGATCTTGATGAACTTGAACTGGATGGTCTGGCCGGCGGGGACGCTGGCGGTCAGGAACCAGTTCGGGTAGTTGGGCGTGAGCATGGGGCCGACCGCGCCGTCCCACGTCGTGGACCAGTTGCCGAGTTCGACCGTGCTGCCCGTCAGGAAGATGTAGTCGCCGACCTGCGTCGGGCTCGCGTTGTAGACGGTGAAGGTGACGGGGATGAGCTTCGCCGTCAGCACAGTGAACTGGATGCCGTTCGAGACCTGGCTGGACGAGTTGGTGACGGTCACTTGATAGTTGCCGTTCGTCACCGACGGCACGGTCGCGACGATTTGCGTTGAAGACCAAGAGTTGACGGTCGCGGTCGTCGTCCCGAACTTCACGGTGCCTTGCGTCGTGCCGAAGTTCTTGCCGCCGATGGTGACCTTGACGCCGGGCTGGCCGGCGGTCGGGCCGACGGAGCCGATCTGCGGGAAGCCGCCCGTCTCGGTCGCCTGCCAGACGGCGACGCTGCCGGCGGGCAAAGAGAAGGCCGCGACGGGGTTGTTGCCGCCCGAGCCGGACGTGACGTTGATGTTGACGCCCGAGAGCAGCCCCGTCAGGTAGTCGTTGTAGGTGCCGACCGGCAGAGACGTGTTGAGCCCCGAGACGTTCGCGGCCGACGCGCCCTTGTTGATGGCGACGAGGACGACGTTGCCGTAGAACTTCCGCTCGTAGATGTACACGTCGTTGTTGATCCAACGCTGCTGGTGCGAGCCGTAGGGCACGGCCGTGTTGTTGCGCCGCAGCGTCGAGAGGCGGTTCGTCAACGTGTAGGCGGTCGTCGTCGTGCTGAACGAGTTCATCATCGGGCGGTTGTAGGGGTCGCCGCCGCCCGAAGTGTTGTCAACGAGATACTGTTCCGTCCCGTAGTAGATGCACGGGATGCCGCGCTGCGTGAGGATGAAGGCGAGCGCCTGGTGCAGACGCGTCTGGCTGCTGTTGACGGTGGGGAAGCGCGTCATGTCGTGGTTGTCGATGAAGGTGACGAGGTCTTCGTCCCAGGTGAAGTTCGACGCCTCCTGCGTGATGACGGTCTCAAGGTCGGACATGTTGGCGTTCGAGCCGAAGACGTTGCGGATGGCCGTGTTGAGCGGGAAGTCGAGCATCGAGATGCCGCTCTTGTTGGTGTACTTGTAGGAGTCGTGATAGAGCGGGTCGCTCGTCCCCGTCTGGTACCACTCGCCGAAGAGGAAGCTGTCCTTGTAGGTGTAGATGGAGTTGGCGAGCGAGTACTGCCAGCCCCAGTTGAGGTGCTTGATGGCGTCGATGCGGAAGCCGTCCACGCCGTGGTCCTGGAAGAGCTTGGCAGAGGCTTTCAGATAAGCGTCAACGGTGGGGTTCGTCTGGTTGAGGTCGGCGAGGTTGAAGAGCGTGTAGTACTGGACCTGGTAGCGGTCGTCCCAGTTCGAGATGTTGCCGTTGTGGTGGAAGTAGCCGTTGGTGTCGTTGGTGTAGTTGCCGACGAAGGTGCCGTTGTCGTAGAAGGCGCCGAACTCGCCCGCGTTGTCCTGCGTCGTGTGGTTGGGCGCGAAGTCCACGATGACCTTGATGCCGTTCTGGTGCGCGGCCGTGACGAGGTTGTCAAACTCGGTCCAGGTGTTCGAGGCGTTGCCGGAGTGCTCTTCGATGCGCTTGAAGTCGCGCCCCTGGTAGCCGTGGTAAGAGGCGGTCGGGTTGCCGTTCCCGTCGGGGATGTTGGCGTTGAGGTTATCGACGGGCGGCGAAATCCAGATGGCCGTGACGCCGAGACCCGCGAGGTAGGACATCTTCTGCTGGATGCCTTGCAGGTCGCCGCCCCAGTAGGCGCGCCAGTTCGTCTTCGTCGAGTCGTAGAGCCCCGAAGACTGCGAAGGGTTGTTGTTGGCGGTCGAGCCGTCGAAGAAGCGGTCGGTGATGATTTGGTAGACGACCTCGCGCTTGAAGTCGGCGCCGAGCGTCGAGACGGGCGCGAAGAGCGTGACGAGTGCTAACAGGAAGGCGGCGGCCTTCCCCCCGGGCAGTCTGCGCAGCATGGTGGGACTTACCTCCTTGGAGTAACCGTTTAAAAATGGCGGCGCGTCGGCGCGGCACCGTGCGGCGAGGTTCGTTCGCGTACAGCTTCGGGGCGGTTATGTGAGACGCGGAGTATAGCGCGGGCGGAGGGAGAAGGAAAGTAGGCAGTAGGCAGATGGCGGTAGGCAGTTAGCCTTTAATGAAAGTGTCACATGAGACGGAGGCGGCGAGTCATCAACCTCGCCGCCTCCGTTTCGTTGAGACCTCCCCTTGAGAGGCTTTCTGTCTTAACTGCCTACCGCCATCTGCCTACTGCCTACTGGGCCGGCTTCTTATACTTGTCGATGAGTTGCTGCATGCCGTCGGTGGAGCCCTTGCGGTACTTGTAGTAGGGCGTGAGCCGCTCGCGGAAGGCGGCGTTGGCCTGCGCGAGGTCGGGCTTACCGTCGGTGAAGGCGATGGCGCGGGCGTAGGAGTCGATGACCTTGTCGAGCGCGGCCTCGGCCTTCTTCTTCGTCGCCTCCTTCTCGGCGGCCGAGGCGACCATGTGCTCCTTGGCGCGCAACTCGTAGATGTCGTTGTTGAGGTCGCTCACGAGGAAGTAGATGGCGGCGTCGGTCGTGCCCAGCTCGACGGCCTTCTCCATGAGCGGGATGGCCGCCGCGTTGTCGTTCGACTTGAAGGCCAGCACCCCGGTCTCGCGGTAGAGCGAGACGAGCGCCGCCTTCTTGAACTCGGGCCACTTCGCCGCGTCGAAGCCCTCGGGCATCTTGTCTGCTTCGAGGAGCGCGATGGCCTTGGCGCCGTAGTCGCGCCCCTGCGCGACGAAGGCGTTGTTGCCCTTGATGGCCTGCCCCGAGGCGAGGATGGTCAGATTCTGCATCACCGAGATGTCGTCCGGGTGCTTGCCGAGCCACTCGGCGCCCAGCCGCATCGCGTCCTGCGTCTGCCCCGTGTTGATGTAGGAGTTCAGCAGCGACGCGGTGACGAGCGGCGCCTCCTCGGGCAGGTTGAAGATTTCAATGAAGGTCTGCGCCAGCGAGCCCTTGGCCTGCTGGTCGCTCGTCTCCGCGATCTCGCGCGCGATGCCGTCGGCGATCTGCCCGCGCAGGGGGCTCTGCGGGTACTTCTTGACGAAGGCGGCGGCGGCCTGCAACTTGGCCTCGGTCCCCTTGGCCTTCTCGATCTTCTGCGCCGCTTCCTTCTCGCCGCCCGAGACCTTCGGCGCGTCCTGCTTCGGCTTGTCCTGCGCCGCCGCCGCGCCCGCCGTCAGCGCGCAGGCGAGCGCCAGCGCCGAAAGTATTCTGAACTTCATCTGCTCGCTCCTTAACTTAAAAATTGCTGCTGGAACTGTTAGCCGGTGCCCGCTAGGTTACACCAAGACTAACCATTGATGAAGCCGCCGCGCGGAAGGATGTCCCCTCACGCGCGGCCCGTGACTTCGCCGGTCTGGGTGTTGACGCGGACGCGTTCGCCCTCCTCGATGAAGAGGGGGACGCGGACCTGGAGGCCGGTCTGGAGCGTGGCGGGCTTGAGGTCGCGCCCCGCCGCCGTGTTGCCTTTGACGCCGGGCTCGGTCTCGGCCACGGTCAGTTCGACGAACTGCGGCAGTTCAAGCGCGACCGCCTCGCCGTTGTACTTCAAGACCTGCACGACCAGCCCGTCGGTCAGGTAGCCTCGGTCGTCGCCGACCTGCTCGGCCGGAAGCTGAAACTGCTCGTACGTCTCCTCGTCCATGAAGTGGAAGCCGTCCGCGTCGCCGTACATGAAGGAGGCCCCGGCGAAGGCCACGTCCGGCTCCTCGAACTTCTCGCCCGTCTTGAAACTCTTCTCAAGGACCGCGCCCGTCAGCAGGTGACGCAGCCGCGTCCGCACCATCGTCGAGGCGCCGCGCGCCGAAGGCGACGCGAATGTCACGTCCACGACGGCGAACGGCTCGCCCTCCACCTTAATCATCATCCGCCGCTTCAACTCGTTCGCACCGATCAGAGCCACTGTCAGTTCCCTCCGCTCTCCTTAAGCTATCCACAAGTGTCGGAACAAGCTATCCACAAGTGTCGGAACTTTCCCGAAGCAGGAAAGGCTATCATGACAAACAGACTCTTCGCACTCGCGCTCCCGGCGTTAGCCGGCCTGATCATAGTCGAACTTGAGCGGCGCCTTTGAAGGGCGGACGGTGATGACGACGGATTTGGAGGCGGGGGTGTTGCTCTTGTCGGCGACGCTGCGGACGGGGACGAGCGGGTTGGCTTCGGGGAAGTAGGTGGCGGCGCAGCGGCGCGGGAGCGGGTAGGGCACGACGAGGAAGCGGCGGGCCGTGCGCTCCTCGCCCTCGAAGTGGCTGAAGAGGTCCACGACCTGCCCGGCCGAGAGCCCCTGCTCCGCGATGTCTTCCGCGTTGAGGAAGACGACGCGCCGCTCGTTGTAGACGCCACGGTAGCGGTCGTCGAGTCCGTAGATGGTCGTGTTGAACTGGTCGTGGCTGCGCACGGTCATCATCAGGAGTTGACCGGGCGCTAAGTCGTGTCGCGGCAGTTCGTGGACGGTGAAGTTCGCGCGGTCGGTCGAAGTCTTGAACACGCCCTCGCGCGCGAGGTTCGGCAGATAGAAGCCGCCGGGCTCGCGCACCTTCACGTTATAATTTTCGAACCCCGGGATGACGCGTTCGATCAACTCACGCACGCGGTCGTAGTCTTCGACCAGCCGCTCCCAATCGACGCCGCTTCTTTCTCCTAAAGTCTCGCGCGCGAGCCGCGCGACGATGACAGGTTCGCTTAACAGATGAGATGAAGCGGGCTCCAGACCCCCGCGCGAGGAGTGGACGACGCCCATCGAGTTCTCGACGCTGACGAACTGCTCGCCCGACCTCTGCTGGTCGCGCTCGGTGCGCCCGAGGCACGGGAGGATTAACGCCTGCTCGCCCGTGACGAGGTGCGAGCGGTTGAGCTTCGTCGAGACGTGCGCGGTCAGGCGGCAGCGCCGCAACGCTTCGGCCGTGAACTCTGTGTCGGGCGTCGCGGAGAGGAAGTTGCCGCCGAGCGCGAAGAAGAGTTTCACCTTGCGCTCGTGCATGGCCTTGATGGTCTCGACGGTGTCGAGGCCGTGGCGGCGCGGCGGCTCGAAGTCGAACTCGTGCGCGAGCGCGTCGAGGAAGGTGTCCGCCGGCCGCTCCCAGATGCCCATCGTGCGGTCGCCCTGCACGTTCGAGTGGCCGCGCACGGGGCACGCGCCCGCGCCGGGCCGACCGAGGTTGCCGCGCAGCAGCAGCAGGTTGACGATCTCCTGTATGTTCGCGACCGCGTTCTTGTGCTGCGTCAGCCCCATCGCCCAACAGACGATGACGCGCTCGGAGTTGACGTAAAGCCGCGCCGCCTCCCGCAACTGTTCGCGCGCGACGCCGCTCTGCTCGACAATCTCGTCCCAACCAACTTCATCCAACGCGCGCGCGAACTCTTCGAAGCCGTGCGTCTTCTCTTCGATAAACTTTCGGTCGAGGACTTCGCCCGGCCTCCTCTTCTCTTCTTCGAGCACCTCCTTCATCAAGCCTTTGAGGAGCGGCACGTCGCCGTTGACGCGGACTTGCAGGAAGAGGTCGGTCAACTCCGTCCCGCCGCCGAGCAGGTCCGTCGGGTGCTGCGGGTGCTTGAAGCGCGCGAGCCCCGCCTCGGGCAGAGGGTTGACGTGGACGATGCGGCAGCCGCGCTTCTTCGCGGCGCGCAACGTCGTCAGCATGCGCGGGTGGTTCGTGCCCGGGTTCTGCCCGATGATGAAGATGAGGTCCGCGAGGTCGAAGTCTTGAAGAGTGACCGTGCCCTTGCCGACGCCGATGGTTTCGGTGAGAGCGCGCCCCGACGACTCGTGACACATGTTCGAGCAGTCGGGCAGGTTGTTCGTGCCGAACTGGCGGACGAAGAGTTGATAAAGAAACGCCGCCTCGTTCGACGTGCGGCCCGACGTGTAGAAGGCCGCCTCATCAGGCGACGCGAGCGCGTTCAACTCTTCAGCAATGAACTTGAACGCCTCGTCCCAACCAATCTCTTCATAATGCGTCGCGCCGTGGCGCAGGACGACCGGGTGCGTGATGCGCCCCTGCTTGCCGAGCCAGAAGTCCGATTTCCGCGAGAGGTCAGCGACGCTCCACTCGCGGAAGAAGTCGGGCGCGACGCGTCGCGTCGTTGCCTCCTCGGCCACTGCCTTCGCGCCGTTCTCGCAGAACTCGGCGTGCGAACGCTCGCCGTCCGGGTCGGGCCACGCGCAACCGGGACAGTCGAAGCCGTCCTTCTGGTTGACCTTCAAAAGCGTCCGCGTGCCGCGCACGAGTCCCGCCTCGCGCACGATGTGCTTCATCGAAGACCACACGGCCGCGAGCCCGCCCGAAGTCTCGGACGCTCCTTCAAACTCGCCGCCCGTGAACTCCTCCGGTGGCTGCGCGCGCACGCGCGAAGGCGTCGCGTCCGGTTGTTCCACGACGGGCGCCGCGCCGACGCGCGCGGGCTCTTCCGTCTCCAGGCGCGAATGCCAGTGCGTCGCCTGCGCGGCGGAAGACTCCTCCGCCGCCTCGGCGCGCGCCTCCGTCGTGTCGTTTCGTGTCTCCTTCTCCGCGTCCATGCGTGTCCGCTCCCGAACGTTTGAAAGTTTACTACAGGCGCGCGATTTAGCGTGGCACCGAGATTGTCTGTCTTACTTATCCGAGTCCATTTTACGTACGGATATAGTTCAAGGGCGGGGCAGAACCCACATCAGGAGGAGAACACTATGAACGCTTTTCAACTGCTGAAGGAAGACCACCAGAAGGTCTCCGGCATCTTCCAACAGCTTGAGCCGACGACCGAGCGCGCCGAGAAGACGCGCACAGAGCTTTTCGCCAAACTCAACGAAGAGCTGACCATCCACGCCAAGGTTGAGGAGGCGGTCTTCTACCCGGCCATCAAGCAGGCGGCTGAGACGCGCGAGATCGTGCTCGAAGGCTTCGAAGAGCACCACGTCGTCAAGCTGCTCCTCAAGGAGCTTGAGTCCCTGCCCGTCGACACCGAGCAGTGGACGGCCAAGCTCAAGGTCTTGCAGGAGAACGTCGAGCATCACGTCGAAGAGGAAGAGCAGGAGATGTTCCAGAAGGCACGCCAGGTCCTCAGCGAGGACGACATCAACCGGCTCGGCGCCGAGATGGAACAGATGAAGCAGCAGCTCCAATCGCAGACCAAGTCGGCCGGCGCATGACGATTGCGGAACGCGGATTTCGGCTTGCGGATTAAAAGAGGGGCGGGTAGGAACGGCAAACTCTCATGCCGTTCCTACCCGCCCCATCGTTTTTCAACTACCGAATTTCTCAATCCGCATTCTCAAGCAGCAGCCTCGCCTTCAGTATCAGCGCGCAAGAGATGCCCTGAGTTATCTCGCCGTCCATGACCATGCGGACGGCCTCGTCGAGTTTGACCTTGACGGACTTGAGGTCTTCCGTCTCCTCCGTGTGGGGCTCGCCGAAGCTTAGGCCGCGCGCGAGGAAGAGGCGCGCGGGCGAGTAGACCTGCGAGGTGATGGCGTCCACGAGCCCTAAGTCAACCCACGACTCGGCCTCTATCCCGAGTTCTTCTTTCAACTCGCGCCGCGCCGCACGCGCGGGCTCTTCGCCCTCTTCCGTCCCGCCCTGCACGACCTCGACGCACTGCTTGCCGACCGCGTAGCGGAACGTGCTGACGAGGTGCGCGAACCCCTCCGCGTCGAGCGCGAGCACGGCCACGCCGGGCTTCATCCTCATCGTCACGCGCCGCTTGGGCTCCACGCCCGGCCGCGCCACCTCGTCCACCCACACCTCCGCGAACTCGTCCGCGTAGAGGCGCTCCGAAGACCTGACCGTCCACGGCCCGTGCTTCCGCTCCATCCGTACCCTCCTTGAAAGTTCCGACCTTTATCAAATAACCCTTTACCGGCGCGCGACTTTTTTGTACGCTACTCGACGTTGGACGACAGTTTTGTCTCTTCCGCTCTTTAAGTATCGAGCCACGGGTGGGGTCACAGCGCACACCGCCGCGCTCGGCGGCGCGTTTTTCCGTGAAAGATGGACGGCGCTCCCCCCGGCACGCAGCGTGCTCCAGGCGCCCACGTTCCGACGCCTTTCCGGCAACAGATGGAGGTGGAACCGGCCCGATGACCGATGAAGAGACCAGCGTCAACCGCGCCCCCAACCCCGCGACCAACCAGCCACTTACTTCCCAACTCTTCGACTACGGCGTGCACTACGCGTCGCGCACGCTCTTCCTCTTCGACGAGATTAACCGGGCGACCGCGGCGAAGGTCCTGATGGGCTTGCAGGTGCTCGAAGGCAGCGGCCCTCTGACCGTCAAGATCAGCACACGCGGCGGCTGCCGCGCGGCGGGGCTGTCGATCTACGACGGGATGCGCGCCTGCCCCGAGGTGCGCGCCATCGGCTACGGCGAAGTCTGCTCGATGGGCGCCGTCATCCTGCAAGCGGCGGCCGTGCGCGAGCTGATGCCCAACGCGGTCGTCATGGTGCACCCGGGCTATTCGAGCGTCGGGTTCGACCACGACGAGAACACGCAACGCACGGCCGAGTACTCGAAGCGCATGCGCGACCGCTGCTGCGAGATTCTCGCGGAGAAGATGGGCATCACCTTGAAGCAGTTCCTCCGCCGCTTCACCTGGGACACATACCTCTCGCCGCGACAGGCCGTCGAGTTCGGGCTCGCCGACCGCGTGCTCGAACCGCACGCGTCTCTGTCGCTCGTCCCGCCGCAGGCGCTCAAGGTCGGCTGAGTCAGAGCGCCGAAACCGTTCTACACTTTTGTCGCCGCCCCACGGCGCGCGGACACAAATGTCTCTAACGTGAACGTCCCTCCGCAAGCCCCGCGACGACGGCCCCCGTCGTCGCGCCCCAGACGGCGTGCGCGGCGATCATCAAGGCGTTGCGGCGCGGCGGGTGCTCGGTCGCGGGCGAGATAATCCCGGCCGCCGGCAACCACCCCAGATAACTTCCCGCCCACACCGCGAACCCGAACCCCACGCCCGCGAGCAGAGGGTGCCCGCCGGCCTTCTCCCCCGAGACGGCGCCGTAGAGCGCGCCGCACGCCGCGCCGTACGCGAAGTGCGAGACCCACGTCGCGGCCTCGCGTTCATCTTCGTCGAGGTCTTGGTTGACGCCCGCCTTCTCCGCCAAGCCTTCGGCCACCTGACGCGGCGGCAGCGGGTAACGCTCCTCGCGCGGGAGCTGTTCGTGCATCAACTTCATCGCGAGCGTCATCGGCCCCGTCGCCGCCAGCCCCGCCAGCGCGCCGAGCAGGATTCTGTTCATAAACGCCTCCGTCCGAAGGCCACGGCCTTCTGCTTTTCTCTTTTCGGGCTTTCGTTTCCGCACATCATACCCCACGCGCGCGCCGCCCGCCTGTCCGTTTGCCGACGTGTCGCGGCGCGGCTAAACTCGACGGCGATGACGACACAGGGACGGAAACGCGCGGCCCTCTGGGACGTGGATGGGACGCTCATCGACTCGCGCGAATACCACTGGCTCTCGTGGCGCGGCGCTCTCGCCGAAGAGGGTTTCAACGTTACGCCCGAGCAGTTCGCGGACTCCTTCGGCCGCCGCAACGACGAGATACTGCGCGGCTACTTCCCTTCTTATTCTTCGGAAGACATTACGCGCGTCGGCGAGGCGAAGGAGGTCGCATACCGCCGCCTCGTCCGCGAGCAGGGGATAGACCTCCTGCCGGGCGTCCGCCGCTGGCTCGACAGGTTGAGAGAGGAGGGCTGGCGACAGGCCGTCGCCTCCTCCGCGCCGCGCGCGAACCTTGAGGTCATCATCGCGGCGCTCGGGCTCGAAGGCTACTTCGCGGCCGTCGCCTCGGCCGAGGACGTGACCGAGGGCAAACCCGACCCGGGGGTCTTCCTCGTGGCCGCCGCCAAACTGGGCGTCGAGCCCTCGTCCTGCGTCGTCGTCGAAGACGCGCCCGCCGGCACAGAGGCCGCGCGCCGCGCGGGCATGCGCGCCGTCGGCGTCCTCTCCTCTCACGGAGAGCTGAAGGCCGACATCGTCGTCCGCACGCTCGAAGAACTCCCCGACACGGCCTTTGACGACTTACTTAAAGAAGCAGAGACAACACGATGAGACTGAAGGCGGCTTCATTAACCGCGCTGCTCCTGCTCGCGGCGCTCGGCTGCGTGAAGACGACGGGCGTAGGGTCTGTCGTCGTCGAGGGTCAGACTCAGACCGACCTCGCCTCGTACTTCAAGCCGTTCCCGGCGGGCGCGTTCGTGCTCTACGACCTGAAGCGCGACCGCTACGTGCGTTACAACGAGGCGCGATGCCGCGAGCGATTCTCGCCATACTCGACGTTCAAGATACCGAACTCGCTCATCGGGCTCGACACGGGCGTCATCCCCGACGCGGAGTTTGTCATCAAGTGGGACGCGAAGAAGTACCCGGCATTCAGCCAGGACACGCTGCCCTTCAGCGCGTGGTGGCAGGACCAGACGTTGCGCACGGCCTACAAGCGGTCGGTCGTCTGGTACTACCGCGAGCTTGCGCTCAAGGTCGGCGCGCGGCGGATGAAGGAGTACGTCAACAAACTCGACTACGGCAACGAGGACGCATCGGGGCCGCTCAACGGCTTTTGGCTCAACAGCTCTTTGAAAATATCCGCCGACGAGCAGGTCGAGTTCCTCAAGCGTCTCTATAAAGAGGAGCTGCCCGTCTCGAAGCGTTCCCTCCAGATCGTCAAAGAGATCATGACGCTCGAAGAGACGCCCGAGTACAAGTTGAGCGGCAAGACCGGCGGCGGCCCGCTCGGCGAGAACCGTTTCCTCGGCTGGTTCGTCGGCTATCTCGAAACAAAAGAGGGCACCTACTTCTTCGCCACGGAGATCGAAGGCCCCACATACATCTCCATCCGCGACGAGCGCATCGCCCTCACCAAGCGCATCCTGGGCGGCCTCGGCCACCTTAAAAACTAGGCGGTTAATCTCACGCAAAAAATTTCTTATGGGCCGCACACGCGGCACACGTTTCTACTTTGGCCCCCCTTTTGGTAGATTCTTCCGTGAACTTCATCCCAACAAAATTTCGAGGAGCGGCCTTC
The DNA here is from genome assembly GCA_036379655.1 of Pyrinomonadaceae bacterium. Taxonomy (GTDB): domain Bacteria; phylum Acidobacteriota; class Blastocatellia; order Pyrinomonadales; family Pyrinomonadaceae; genus QHXN01. The sequence continues at coordinate 15,368 of DASVGG010000086.1, read as the reverse complement.
GTATGAGCCTGATCGATTCCGTCCACGCGCGCGAGATTCTGGACTCGCGCGGCAACCCGACCGTCGAGGCCGAGGTCTATCTCGTCTCCGGCGATGTCGGCCGCGCGGCCGTCCCTTCGGGCGCTTCGACGGGCGAGCACGAGGCGGTCGAGCTGCGCGACGGCGACAAGCGGCGCTACCTCGGCAAGGGCGTGACGCGCGCCGTCGAGAACGTCAACGACACCATCGCGCGCGAGGTCGAAGGGCTCGACGCCTTGGACCAGACCGAGGTTGACGCGACGCTGCTCGCGCTCGACGGCACGCCGAACAAGTCGAAGCTTGGCGCCAACGCGCTGCTCGCCGTCTCGCTCGCCACGGCGCGCGCGGCGGCCGCGTACCTTGAGCTGCCGCTCTACCGTTATCTCGGCGGCGTCAACGCGCGGACATTGCCGCTGCCGATGATGAACATCCTCAACGGCGGCGCGCACGCCGACAACAACGTGGACTTCCAGGAGTTCATGGTCATGCCCGTCGGCGCCGAGACGTTCGCGGAGGCTCTGCGCACGGGCGCCGAAATTTTCCACTCGCTCAAGAGCGTCTTGAAGAAGCGCGGCTATGCGACCGGCGTCGGCGACGAGGGCGGGTTTGCGCCCAACCTCAAGTCGAACGAGGAGGCGGTTGAAACGATTCTCGAAGCCGTCACCGCGGCCGGCTACAACGCGGGCGTCAACGTCATGCTCGCGTTAGACCCGGCGGCGAGCGAGTTCTACGACGGTAAGAACTACGTCTTCAAGAAGTCCGACGGCCGCAAGCTCTCCTCCGCCGAGATGGTCGCCTACTGGAAGAACTGGGCGGAGCAGTACCCGATTATTTCGATTGAAGACGGCATGGCCGAGAACGATTGGGAGGGATGGAAGTTGATGACGGACGAGATGGGCGACCGCGTCCAACTCGTCGGCGACGACCTCTTTGTCACCAACGTCGATTACCTGCGGCGCGGCATCGAGCTGGGCGTCGCTAACTCGATACTGATTAAGGTCAACCAGATCGGCACGCTCACGGAGACGCTGGACGCGATAGAGCTGGCGCGCACGCACCGCCGCACGGCCGTCATCTCGCACCGCTCGGGCGAGACCGAGGACACCTTCATCGCGGACCTGGCCGTCGCCACCAACGCGGGACAGATCAAGACGGGCTCGCTCTCGCGCACGGACCGCATCGCCAAGTACAACCAACTGCTCCGCATCGAAGAAGACCTGCGCGACGCCGCGCGCTTCCCCGGACTCGCGGCCTTCTACCAGCTCGAACGCCCGGCCACGACGCGCGCCGTCTCGAAGCCGGCGGCGAAGAAGTCCGCGAAGAAGGCAAAGGCCGCGAAGCGTTAGAGGCGCGCGGCCTCCGAGGTGAACGGATGAAGAGAGAAGTTTTCGTGCTGACCGTAGTCTCCGCCGCCGGGGCCTACCTCTTCTATTACGTGCTCTCCTCCGGCGGCGGCGGCAGTCTCGCCGGGCTCTCGGCCTCGATGGTCATCTTCTATCTGGTCGCCGAGTGGTCGCGGATGTTCTACAGGCTCGGGCGCGGTGGCGGGCGCCGCGCCGGCTGACGTGGGGAGGCCGGTATGTTCTTCATCTTTCTCGTCGGGACGCGCTTCGTGACGTGGGGCTCGGAGCCTTCGGGCCAGCAGATGCGCTGCGGCAACTGCGGCACGGTCGGCGAGTTCATCAACAAGACGGGGATGCGCTTCGTTACCTTCTTCTTCATCCCCGTCATCCCGGCGGGCGGCAAGAAGCAGTTGCTGGAGTGCCCGACCTGCGGCACGCGCTACCACGCGCAGTAAACACGGATAAGGAGACAAGGGGTTTTGCTGAAACAGAAGGGGCCGCTCGCGCTCATCATCCTCGACGGCTTCGGCCACAGCGAAGCGCGCGAGGGCAACGCCGTCGCGCTCGCCAAGATGCCCTTCTACGACGAGCTGCGCGAGAAGTACCCGCACACGCTCATCGAAGCCTCCGGGACCTGCGTCGGCCTGCCGCAAAACATCATGGGCAACTCCGAGGTCGGCCACCTCAACATGGGCGCGGGGCGCGTCATCATGACGGACATCCGCCGCATCGACTACTCGGTCGAGACCGGCGAGTTCTACCAGAACGAAGCCTTCGTCACGGCGCTGGAGAACGCGAAGGCGCGCGGCGGCGCGGTGCATTTGATGGGGCTGCTCTCGGATGGACTCGTCCACTCCTCGCAAGAGCACCTCTACGCGCTCATCCGCATGGCGAAGGCGCGCGGGCTCAAGCAGGCTTACGTCCACGCCTTCCTCGACGGCCGCGACACGCCGCCCTCGTCGGCTCACCTTTACGTCAAAGCCTTGCAGGAGAAGATTGCGGAGATAGGCTTCGGCGAGATAGCGACCGTCTGCGGCCGCTACTACGCGATGGACCGCGACAACCGTTGGGAACGGACCAAGCGCGCCTACGACCTGCTCGTCGCGGGCGTCGGCGAACACGCGTCCGACCCCGTCGCGGCCGTCCTGCGTTCCTACGAGCGCGGCGTCACGGACGAGTTCGTCGAGCCCGTCCGCATCACACGCGCCGACGGCTCGCCCACGGCGACGATTAAGGACGGCGACGCCGTCATCTTCTTCAACTTCCGCGCCGACCGCGCGCGCCAACTCACGCGCGCTCTGGCCGTGGATGACTTCGACGGCTTCCCCACGCCTGACCGGCCGAAGACGGACTACGTCTGCTTCACGCTCTACGACCAGACCTTCGGCCTGCCCATCGCGTTCCCGCAGCTACAGCACAAGAACATCCTCGCCGAAGTCTTCGCCGCCGTCGGCGTGCGCAACTATCGCCTGGCGGAGACCGAGAAGTACGCGCACGTCACATACTTCTTCAACGGCGGCACCGAGCGCGAATTCCCGAACGAGCGCCGCCTCCTCGTCCCCTCGCCCAAGGTCGCGACCTATGATTTGATGCCCGAGATGGCCGCCTTCAAAGTCACCGACAAGATCATCCGCGCCGTCGAAGAGGGCGACACGGACGTTTTCATCGTCAACTTCGCCAACCCCGACATGGTCGGCCACACCGGCAACCTCCAGAAGACCATCGAGGCCGTCCAATACATCGACACCTGTCTGGGCTGGATCACGAAAGCTCTCAGGACGGCCAAAGGCCGCTGCCTCATCACCGCCGACCACGGCAACTGCGAACAGATGCTCGACCCACACACCGGCCAACCCCACACCGCCCACACCACCAACCCCGTCCCGTTTCATTTGATTGACCCCGACTCCCTCGGCGTGAAGTTACGCTCGGACGGCGCCCTCGAAGACGTAGCCCCAACGATCCTCGGCCTCCTCGGCCTCGACCAACCCCAGGACATGACCGGCCGCGACCTCCGCGAACTCTAAACTTCATTGCGACGAACGAGTAAAGAGGCGCGCGTTAAAAACTAACGCCGCCTCTTTCCCTTCGCACTTCCCTCCCTCGCAACTTCGACTCGCGCCGCACCTCGCTCAATCGCCCCGCCGATTAGTCGAAGAGGCTCATCCTCCGGCTTCAAATGTCCCGTGAGCGACAGTAGATAAAGTTTGAGCGCCGCCCTGTGCGCGTCCGTCTGAAGATAAGCCGCCTCGATGTTGGCTAAGATTGCCTCACTCGCCTGCTTGACTCCCTCCGGACCGCTCTCAATCCTCTCCCGGAGGATGAACAGCATACGAGCTATGTATTCTGCTGTCCTCGGGTTATTAATAGCCCGCCAAGTCTGTTCGTCAATGAGCAACCCATGACAGTCACCCATAAGTCAGTCTCTCCTAGCTTCATCGACTTAATTCTCTCTTACGGCCGACGCAAGGAGAGCACAACACGTACCTCACGTCTACAGACGATAAGTGACAAATCATATTTTTATCTCTCGATACACGCGCTTCCCATCTCCGACCTCTTCGCCAACTACGGCGTTGAGTAACTCACACGCCATATAAACCCGCCGGCATGACCGGCCACGACCTCCGCAAACTCTAAACAGAGTCCGCCGGTAAGTGTCGAGACCATCCCCGCGCGCGGACAAATTACCCCTGAGCGTGTAGAGACGACCTTCCCACGCGTGCAGACGACTCCGGCGTGTGTAGAGATGATTCCGAGGTGCGTAGAGATGATTCCGACGCGTGTAGAATTTATTAAAGCGAGTGTAGAGATAAATCCGACTTATGCATAATCGGTTCCGACACGGGTAGAGGCGGTTCCTTCCCGGTGCATTTTCTCAATCTCACGTTACACAAACGGGCGCGCTTCTGAGTGCGAAACAGTGGGGGGTGTTGTATCGTTTGGGCTTGAGATGAATTTCGAGCCGCGCAACATTCTGGTGATTGATTTCGGGCAGTTGGGGGACGTGATTTTGAGTCTGCCGGCGCTCGGGGCGATTCGGCGGAGGTTTCCGAGGGCGCGCGTGACGGTGGCGGTGGGCGGGGCGGCGGCGGCCGTCGTCGAGATGGCGGGCGTGGCCGACGAGGCGTTGGCCGTGGACCGCGTGGCGTTGCGCGACGGGCCGAAGCATCTGTCTGTGTGGCAGATCGGGAGGCTCGTGATGGACGTGCGGCGACGGAAGTTCGATTTCGTCGTGGACCTGCACAGCCTGTCGGAGACGAACCTGCTCGGGTTCCTCTCGGGCGCGGGGCAGAGGCTCTACGCGCGGCGGCCCGGCAGGTCGCTCGACTATCTCGCGAACTTCCGCCCGCAGCCGCCCGTCGAAGACCGCTCGAAGCACGCCATCGACCGCTACCTGGACGTGCTGGCGCCGCTCGGCGTGGGCGAGGTCTCGCGCGTCCCGCGCCTGCACGTGCGCGAGGAGGACGGGCGCGCCGTTGACGAGATGCTGCGCAAGGCGCTCGCGGGCGGCAAGACCAAAGGCAGGCGCGCGACTGCCGGGGGCTTAGGCGACGGCCCGCTCGTCGGCATCTTCCCCGGCGCGGGCCACCCGAGCCGCCGCTGGCCCATCGAGCGTTTCGCGGAGCTGGCCCGGATGCTTGAGCAGAACGACTCGGTCCGCTCCGTGCTCTTCGCCGGGCCTGAAGAGCGCAAGCTCGTCCGCGACGCGCTGCCGAAATTCCCGCCCTCGACCGTCGTCTTGGACCGCCTGACCGTGCCGCAGCTCGCGGCGGCGGCCACGCGCGTCTCGGTCTTCGTCTCGAACGACACGGGACCGATGCACGTCGCGGCGGCGGTCGGCACGCCCGTCGTCATCCTCATGCAGCACCACCCCATGTTCAACTGCTACATCCCGCCCGGCGACCGCCACCGCGTCGTCGCCGCCCGCCAGATCGCCGAAATCACCCCCGACCTCGCCTACACGGCCGCCCGCGCCGCCTTCACGACCGAGCGCGCCTCTTCGCTCTTCGAGGGCTGAAAAGAGCCGTTTTAGCCAATCTCTTTGCATCTGTCCTGTTTGGCAAATGTTTTTGTTGGACAAACAATGTTCAGTGTGTATAATTATCATCGCTGCCCGGGCTCCATCTCGGGCGGCGGGTGCAAGACACCTCGCAGGGGTCTCGCGTAGGGGCGCGGAAGGGGACTTAAACATCGCGTTTCCTGCCGTTTACACGTCGGTCTGACATCCCGCCCCGAGTCTTTTTAAGGACGCCGCAAGCCTCAAAACGTCGCACCCGCCCGCCGCAGCCGCCCGGCAAGCCAGGCCCACGCATATCTTCAGGAGTGACTGTCATGTCCAAACGTTTAAACCTGACGCTGCTGCTCGCCCTTCTCCCACTCGGCGCCGCCACGGCCGACGCGGGCGTCCCCCGCGACGCGCGGGCGGCCCTGCGGCTCGGCCCGGCGCTCGCGTCGCTCGACACCGTCGCGAGCGAGCGCGAGCAGGATGGGCTCTCTGGACCGGTGCGCCGCGTCAAGACCGAGACGGCGAAGATCACCGTCAAGGGCGGCCAGCCCTCGGAGGGGCCACGGCAGGTCTTGGAGACGACGACCTACGACCAGAAGGGCACCCGCATCGACAACGCGTACTTCCTCGCCGCTGGCGGCTCGCTCACGGGCAAGGAGGTCTACAAGTACGACGCGCGCGGCAACATCGTCGAGATGACTCTGCACAACGACGACGGGACGCTTTTGGCGAAGGAGGTCTACACCTACGAGTTCGACGCCGTGGGCAACTGGGTGAAGATGACGACCTCGGTGGCGATGATGGAGGGCGGCAAGGTCACGTTCGAGCCTTCGGAGGTGACGTACCGCACCATCTCCTACTATCTCGACCAGACGATGCTGGCGAAGATGTCGCAGCCCGCCGCGCCCGCCGCCAACGCGACGCAGAGCCCCGCGCCTTCCACGCCCGCGCCCGCGCCTCCCGCGTCGAACACGACGGCGGCGGCCAACACGCAGCCGCAGACCGTCTCGAAGCCGCAGACGCCCGTCAACAACACGACGACGACGAATAACAAGACGCCCAACAACACGGCGACTAACAACACGACGGCCGCGCAGCCCAAGCCTTCGCAGGCCGACGCGGCGAAGTCCGCGCCCGCGCGCAACACGGCCGCGCCGCTCATGGTCGCGTCGCTCGACAGGGGTCCGGTCTCCGCGCCGAGCGTCTCGAACACCTCCTCCGTGAACGTGCCGCTCGCCGAAGGCCCGTCGGTGAAGACCGACGGCGAAGCCCCTGCGGCGGCTCCTCCCGCGCGCAGCGGGCCGCTGAAGCCCATCTCGGGCGGCGTCCTGAATGGCAAGGCCATGAGCCTGCCGCCGCCCCAGTACCCCGAACTGGCGCGACGCACGGGCGCGTCGGGCATGGTCGAGGTCGAGGTGGTCATAGACACGACCGGCAAGGTCATCTCCGCGAGGGCCGTGAGCGGCCCGGGGGTGCTCCGGCAGGCGGCGGAGATGGCGGCGAAGCTCGCGCGTTTCAACCCGACGCTGCTCTCGGGCCAGCCGATGAAGGTCTCGGGCGTCATCACCTACAACTTCACTTTGCAGCGGTAAGAACCGCTCCGAAACGGTGCGCGCGGCGCCGGACGCAACCGCGCCGCGCGCGCCGACAACGAAGCCCCCTCATGTCAACCCCCCTGCCGACTTCCCGCCGCGACCGTGGCGCCGACCGAACATAGAAGTTAGCCCCCACACCGAAACGAGGAATCATTCATGGCACTTACCGGACAGTTGAGCGACATGTCGCTGGCCGAGTTGATCGAGTTCTTCTGCAACCAGCGCAAGACCGGCCGGCTCAAGATCGACTACCCGCGCGGCCACAGCGTCTTCTTCATCAAGGAGGGCGAGTTGGTGGACGCGAAGGTCGGCGCGCTCTCCGGCCCCGAGGCCGTCTACTTCTCCCTGACGCTGCCGAACGCGGCCTTCGACTTCAGCCCCGACGTGCAGGCCACGCGCCGCACCATCCATCACGCGTGGACGCAGGTCGTGCTGGAAGGCTTGCGCCGTCTGGACGAGGGGCTCTCGCCGACCGAGGCCGACGCCTTCGGCAAGTGGGAGCCGAGTGAGACGGAGCTGGCGCAGATGCTCGACCAGGTCGAGCACCTCGACACCCCGGCCCCGGCCAGGACCACCAGGGAACGCGCCGCGCGCGCCGCCGCGCCCGAGAAGGGCGAAGAGGCGACGGACAAAGAGTCTGCGGCAAAGGAGACCTCGCCCGAGCCCTTCTCGATGATGGTCGAGAGCGCGGGGTCCGGCGGCGGGTCGAAGAAGAAGTTCATGTTGATGGGCGTGGGCGCGGCCGTCGTGCTCGCCTGCGCCGTCGCGGCCGTTCCGCTCCTGAACCGCGCGCCCGCCAAACCCGCCACGGAAGCTAACGCCGCCGCGCCCGTCGCACCGGTCGCCGCGCCCGCGCCCACGGAGGCACAGCCCGCCGCGACCACCGAGACCACGGAGGCCGCACCGGAGTCAGCGGACCCCGCCGCCGCCGCCGACGCCGCGCGCCGCGAGGAGCGCGAGCGTAAGGAGCGCGAGCGCCGCCGCCGCGAAGAGGCCGCGAAGAAGGAGGAGGCCGCGAACGCACTCAACCCGACCGACGACGACGCCAAACCCGCGACGCCTTCCGGCCCGAAGTCGGTCCGCGTCACCGTCAACTACGACGAGGCCGGCCGCGTCACGGCGGCCTCGGTCGCGGGCGCCACGCCCGGCGCCGAAGCCTACGGCTCGACCGCCGTCCGCATCGCCCGAGGCAAACGCTTCCCCGCCGGCAAACCCGGCTCCACGGTCGTCACGATTCCCGTTAATTAAACAGTAGGCAGCAGGCAGATGGCAGTAGGCAGTTAAGACAACACGTCTTCAACTGCCTACTGCCATCTGCCTGCTGCCTACTGTTCATCTTTCAAAGGAAGGCACAACGTCATGCGCAGATTAAAGACGCTCACACTATTCACCGCCGCACTTCTCACGCTCGCCTTCACCTGCGCGGACGTGCGCGCGCAGCAGCCGACGCAGACCTCGCTCGTCAAAGCATGGGAGGAGGTACAGAAGGACGACCCGGAGACCGTGACCTTTGAGAAGGTGGGCGAGCGCACCTACAGGTTCAAGACTAACCGTTTCCCCTTCGATGGCGAGCTGAAGGTTCTGAAGGCCACGGTCAACCAGTCGGAGTACGCCGAGGACGGCACGGCCACGGGCGTCATCGAGTACGACCTCGTCGGGCTCTCGGACGAGGTCGAGAAGAAGTACGAGCACAGCCTTGAGAACTGGGAGGCGACCAACTCGCTCTACTTCGACGGCGAGAGCAAGAGCTGGCTCTCGTCCGAGCAGTACTCCGCGCGCATGTCGGCGAAGTCGAAGGAGATAGTGCGCACGCAGCAGCAGCGCCAGCAGGACAAGGAGCAGACCGGCCTCTGGCTCTGGCTGGCCTCGACGTGGGGGCCGCTGTTCGGGCTCGCGGGGTTCTGGGCGTGGCTGATGAAGAAGTCGGGGCTCAAGAATCAGCGCCAGTACATGAACATGGCGACCCTGCACATGCAGCGCTCCGAGGAGCAGATGGAGTTGAACCGGGAGCACATGAAGCGCGCTGAAGAGTTGCTGGCGCGCATCGCCGCGGCGGTCGAGACGGCCGAGCGCGCGAAGCAGTAAACGCTCTCACGCACCCGCCGCGAGGCCGACGACGCCGAGGGCGACGAGGAGGGCGCGTTTGAGACCGAGGTCGCGGCCGGTGGGGTCGTACCACTCGTCGAGCGTGTGGGTGTTGCCGGAGGCGCCGCCCGCGCCGATGGTGACGGCGGGCAGGCCGCGCGAGATGGCGATGTTCGAGTCGGTCGAGGAGCAGTCGAGGTAGGGGCGCGCGCCGAGCGTGCGCGTGGCTTCGGCGGCGAGCCGGACGAGCGGCTGCTCGGGCGCGGTCGCGCCGCCGGGCCGGTCGCCGATGAGTTTGACCTCCATCTCCAACGCGGGCGCCCCCTGCCGGCGCGCGGCGTTCTCGTCCTCGGCCGACTCGCGCGCCGCGCGGCGGAAGAAGGCGTCGAGACGGCCCAGCTCGGCCGGCGACTCCGAGCGCAGGTCAACGTCCATGCGCGCCTCGCGCGGGATGACGTTGACGCCCGAGCCGCCCTCTATGCGCCCGACGTTGAAGGTCGTGCGCGGGCGCTTCGGCGCCGGGTAGGCCGCGAGTCGCGCGATGGCGCGGCCCAGTGCGTGGACGGGGTTCGGCACGCCGAAGTCGCCCCACGAATGGCCGCCCGCGCCGCGACACGTCACGCGGTAGCGGCGCGAAGCCAACGCCGCGTGCGTGATGCGCTCAAGTCCCGGCCCGTCGATGCTGATAAAGGCGTCGGCGCGCGCGGCCCACTCGGACGCGGTCAAAAGGTGTCGCACGCCGCGCAGATCGCCCTCGCCCTCTTCACCCACGGTCCCGACGAAGAGGATGGAGCCGCGCGTCTCAATCCCGAACTCATTCAACGCGCGCGCGAGCGCGACGAGGGCCGTGAGGCCGCACCCGTCGTCGGCAATCCCCGGCGCGCGCATCAGGCCCGAAGGCTCGCGCCGCACCTCGCAGTCGGTGCCTTCGGGGAAGACCGTGTCGAGGTGCGCGCTCAAAACGAGCAGCGGCCTCTGGGCCTCGCCGCGCCTCAACGCCACGCAGTTCCCTTCCGCGTCCAACGCCGCGCCTTCAAGCCCGCACGCCTCGAACCGCTCGCGCAGCAGCGCGGCGCGCTCGCCCTCGCCGAACGGCGGCGCCGGCACGCGCACGAGCGCCGCGTGCTCCTCGTCGATGCTCCGCGACTGCTCCTCGAAGAACCGGAACGCGCGGCGCACGCGCTCCGCCCCGAGGAGACTCTTCACAACCTCCTCGGGCGCGGCCTGCGTGGCTGAAGGGAAAGACATAAGGAAGTGCTGAGGACTGAGTGCTGAGGACTGAGTGGAGGACGACTCTTTACTCAGTCCTCGGTACTCAGTCCTCAATACTTCTTAGACCAGCGCCATCACTTCCTCTTCGTTGAGGACGCCACGGGCGCTCTTGGCGCGGTCGTAGATGCGTTGGACGCGCTCGTCGGAGGCTTCGAGGCCGCGCGATTCGAGCCAGTAGACGACGTTCGACTTGCCGCTCATCGGGCCGACCTCGATCTGCTGGCGCATGCCGAAGAGCCCCGCCGGCACGCCCGAGTAGATGAGGTCCGCGAGTTCGTTGTCGCCCTTCCTGAAGCTCTTGATGACGGCCGCCGCGTGGACGCCCGTCGCCGTGCGGAAGGCGTCGCGGCCGAAGACGGGATAGTTGAGCGGGATGGTCCAGCCGCACGACTCGGCCGCCTTCTCGCAGTAGTCGCGCAGTTTCGAGAGGTCTTTGTCGATCCAGCCCATCAGCTTGAGGTTGACGAGCAGTTGGTCCATCGGCGTGTTGCCGACGCGCTCGCCGACGCCCAGGGCCGAGCCGTGCACCTGGTCGGCGCCGCCCTCGATGGCCGCGATGGAGTTGATAACTCCGAGCCCACGGTCCTGGTGGCCGTGCCAGTCGAGACGAACCTGCTCGCCCTGCTCTTCGATTATCCGCTTGACGAAGCGGACGACGGCGCGCGCCCCGTCGGGCGTGGCGTGCCCCACGGTGTCGCAGACGCAGACGGCGCGCGCGCCCGCGCGGATGGCCGTCGTGTAGAGCGCGCGGATGGTGTCGGGGTCGGCGCGCGTCGTGTCCTCGGTGACGAACATGACCGGCAAGCCTTCGTTAACGGCGAAGGTCACGGCCTCTTCGGTTAACTGTAGGAGCTTGTCGAGCGTCCAACCTTCGGCGAAGAAGCGTATGAAGGAGGAGCCGAGGAAGGTGCAGGCTTCGATGGCGATGCCCGCGCGCTGCGAGATTTCGGCGATGGGGCGGATGTCGTTCTGGTGCGTGCGCGCGGCGCAGTTGGGGCGGATGCTCAACTTCTGCTCGACGATCTCGCGCGCGAGACGCTCGACGCCCTCGGCGTGCGTGCCCCCGGCGCCGGGCAGGCCGATGTCGGCGGTCTCGATGCCGAGGTCGTTCATGAGGTGGAGCAGTTCCACCTTCTTCTCGACCGAGGGCTCGCAGACCGAGGGCGATTGCAGCCCGTCGCGCAGCGTCTCGTCGTCCAGACTTATGCGCCGGCCGGGCGCCGCGTGCGTCGGCTCCACGCGGTTCCAGTCGTAGATTAACTCGCTCGCGGGCACTTCAGACTTCACCTCCGTTGTCTCGGCGATTTAAACCTCTTCGGCGTGTTTCGAGGAGTGATTGATTACAGCAAGCGGCGTGGGCGAAGTCAAGCAGGCCGCTACTTCGCGCTCCAGCGGTTGAAGGGAGTCCAGTCCGACTCGTCCGTCACCTGGCAGCGCGCGAGCGTCGTGTACTTGCACACGTCCACGGCGTAGACGGGGTGTATCTCCCAGACGGAGATGCGGACGGGGCTGCCGGGCGCGGGCTTGCCGCCCGTGCAGGGCTTGTGCTCCGCGTCGAAGGTGAGCGAGCCGGTGATGCGCAGCGGGTACTTGGTGAAGATGGCGTTGCTCGAAGGCGCGGCCAGTTTGTCCCACGCCGCCGGGCGGAAGTGCGGGCTCACCTCGGCGCTGACGGCGTTGCAGCGCGGGTCGGGCAGCCCCGCCGGGCGCTTGAGGATGAGCCCCGGCGTGGTGCGCAGCGTCAGGTGTATGTCGTTGTTGTCGTCGCCGTTCAGGTTGCAGTTCACGTCCTCGCCGCCGTGCGTGTCGGCGAACTCGTAGGCCATCACGTAACCGACGAACGAGACCTTCGTGCCCTCGCCCACGGTCAGGCTGCTACCGCCGACGCTGACCTTTAAGTTCTGAAGGACGGAGCGGTCCGCCGGGAGCTTCTGGCCGGAGCCCCAGACGAGGTTCGGCATGTTGTTGACGGCCGTTTGCAGCGCGACGAAGGCGTCGTAGGTGACGGGGGTCGGGTTGCCCGTCACGCAGAAGTTGTTCTTGGCGAGATTCTGAAGGATGTGCGGCTGGCTGCCCTTGATGAGCGCCGAGTGGCCGCCCACGGGGCACGTCGAGTCGATGGGCTGTTGGGCCTTGATGGCGTCGAAGGGCAGCGTGCAGCCCGGTTGGAAAGAGTCGTCCTGCGGCGGCACGGCGGGCGCGGGCGTGCGCGCGGCGCGCGGGGCGCCCGAGGACAGCAGCAGGCAGAGAAACGCGGCGGCGGAGAGAACCTGAAGCTTCATCTCGTTGACCTCCGTTGCGAGCGGCGGGCGTGGGAAAACTTTATAAGGCGCGGTAACGCTTCGGGGCATCTGAAGCGGGCCGATTAGAACAATCGACCGCGCGCGTGTCAAGGATTCTCTTCCATCCGCACGGCCGACCGTGCGAAACTCCGCGCGCCGGACGGCGGACCTCTTTCAGAAAGGACGCACGATGAAATTCAACACACGACTACGCGCGCTCGTCGCACTCATCTTGTTCGTGTTCTGCGCGACGGCGCGCGCGCAGGTCACGGTCATCAGGGCCGGGCGGCTCGTAGACCCGGAGGCGGGCACGGCCGCGTCGAACCAGACCATCGTCGTCGAGGGGCGGAAGATAAAGGCCGTCGGGCCGAACGTCGCGGCGCCCACGGGCGCGACGGTCATCGACCTCTCGGCCTACACGGTGCTGCCCGGACTCTTCGACGCGCACACGCACCTCTGCGAGAGCACGCCGCCCGAAGACCGCGACCTCTTCTCCAACGACATACGCGTGACGGGCGCCTTCCGCGCCATCCTCGGCACCGTCAACGCGCGCGAGATGTTGGAGGCCGGCTTCACCACCGTCCGCGACGTGGGCAACGCCGGCAACTACGTTGACACGGACCTGCGCCGCGCCGTCGAGCAGGGTTTGATTCCCGGCCCGACCATCGTCAACGCCGGCCGCATCATCGCTCCCTTCGGCGGGCAGTACCACGTCAACCCCGAGCGGCGCGCGCTCGCGCATCCCGAATACTTCTTCGCCGACACGCGCGACGAGATACGCAAGGCCGTCCGCGAGAACGCGCACTTCGGCGCGCTCGTCATCAAGATCGTCGTGGACGACCAGCCCTACGTCTACTCTGTTGACGACATCAGGTTCATCGTCGCGGAGGCGAAAGATGCCGGCCTCAAGGTCGCCGCGCACTGCCTGACCGAGCGCGGCGCGCACAACGCCGCCGAGGCGGGCGTCGCCTCCATCGAGCACGGCCTGCGCATGTCGGACGAGACGCTCGCGCTCGCCAAACGTAACGGCGTCGTCCTCGTCGGCACGGACTTCCCCGAGAAGACCGCCAACTACCTCGGCGTCGGGCCTGAGTTCGCGAAGGTGTTCCACGCGCTCTTCCTCGAACGCCTGAAGCGCGCCTACCGCGCGGGCGTGACGATGGCCTACGGCACCGACGCCTTCTTCACCGTCCCCGGCGAGACGCGCGGCACGCTCGCGCTCACCTACCTCGACACGTACACGGAGGCCGGCGTCCCCGCGCCCTACGTGCTGCGGATGATGACGACGAACGCCGCGCGCCTGCTCGGCGTCGAGCGCGAGCGCGGCGCCCTCAAGCCCGGCCTCGCCGCCGACCTCATCGCCACGCCCGGCGACCCGCTCGCGGACATCACCGCCCTGCGCCGCGTCGCGTTCGTGATGAAGGAAGGCAAGGTCTTTAAAACGATGAAGCAGGAACGCTGAATGATGAACTGAAGACAAAAGCTCTTTAGTTCATCGTTCAGCGTTCCTACTTCATCGTTCCAATCCTGTATCATGCGTTTAAATGAAAACACTGAAGAGACTGTTTGAGCGCAACCGCGCGTGGGCGGCCGAGATCAGCGCGCGCGAGCCGGAGTTCTTCCGCGAGTTGTCGCGGCGGCAGATGCCGGAGTATCTGTGGATCGGGTGCTCGGACTCGCGCGTGCCCTCGACGCAGTTGGTTGACCTCTCGCCCGGCGAGATGTTCGTCCACCGCAACGTCGCCAACGTCGTCGTCCACACCGACCTCAACTGCCTCTCGGTCATGCAGTACGCGGTTGACGTTTTGAAGGTGAGGCACATCATCGTCTGCGGCCACTACGGCTGCGGCGGCGTGCAGGCGGCGCTCGAAGGCGCGCGCTTCGGGCTCATCGACAACTGGCTGCGCCACGTGCAGGACGTGGCCGAGAAGCACGCCGACGCGCTCGCGCGTTGCGAGGACGCGGCGGCGCGGCTGCGGCTGTTGTGTGAATTGAACGTGCGCGAGCAGGTCTCGAACGTCTGCCGCACGACGGTCGTGCAGGCCGCGTGGGAGCGCGGGCAGGAGTTGTCCGTGCACGGCTGGGTCTACGCGCTCGAAGACGGGCTGCTGCGCGACCTCGGGCTCTGCGTCACCTGCCCGGAGGACCTGGCGGAGAAAGTTGAAACGATTTCGTGAACGGCGCAGCACCCGCCCGCATGTATACTCGGCCGGAATCTCACTAACGTTGGAGGCTTAAACGGATGTCCGCGAACGGCAAGAAGACGGTCGTCATCGACGGGGCCAACGTGGCTTACGAGGAGCGCAGCGCGGGCGGCAAGCCGAAGCTCGCGAACCTGCTCAAGGTGCGGCGCGAGTTGGAAGAGCGCGGGCAGGAGGCCGTCATCATCGTTGACGCCAGTCTCAAGTACGACATCGACGACCAGGAGCAGTTGGAGAAGCTCATCAAGTCGCAGCAGGTGCGGCAGGTGCCGGCCGGCACCGACGCCGACTACTTCATCATCCAGTTCGCGCACGAACTCGACGCCCTCGTCGTCACCAACGACCGCTACAGGGACTACGCCGAGCAGTACCCCTGGATAAACGAGCGCCGCCTCCCCTACATGATCGTCAAGGGCGAAGTCGTCCTCTACGAAGATCAGTCTTAAGCCGGGAGCGCGGGCATCCTGCCCGCCATGAGCGCAAAGCGCGAATACATAGAAGCGCCATACATCAAGATTGATGTATGGCGCTTCACGGTTAAGCGTGCTGGCGCACGCTTTGGC
>DASVGG010000085.1:0-11787 GCA_036379655.1 Pyrinomonadaceae bacterium | reverse complement strand
CCCCGCTTCTCTGTTTAAGCGTGCTGGCGCACGCTTTGGCGGGCAGGATGCCCGCGCTCCCGGCGCGGAGGTCGCGTCCGAATGCCGAAGCGTCCCGCGTCTTACGACTACGGCGCGGGGGGCGGGGCGTCATTTTCGCGGTTGTGGTTAGAGCGCGCCGACTGTTTGAGATGGCGGGCGCTCTCCCACGCGGCGAGCTTGGCGTGGTCGTTCTCGTACTTGTTGCGGACGAGGATGTCGAGGCGCTCCATCAACGCGCTCATGCGGCGGATGGTATCTTCGATGTCGGCGTTAGCGCGTATGCGCTCGCCCACGCTTTCGGTCTGAAGCTGCATCGCGTGTTCAAGGCTGTCGGCGTACGTCTTCAGGTCGTTGACGAAGGTCGGGGCCAGGCCGTTCTCCGTGAAGAGGCCGACGAGCGGCGCCGCCTTCTCGGCGAAAGAGCGCGCGTCGGCGATCAGGGTCTGGTCGCTGGAGTTCTTCTGCGGGCGCACGAACATGCCTTCGACCTCAGGGTGGTCGAGGGCGATAATCTCGGACGTGCCGGCGACCTTTCTGACTAAAGCGATCAACAGCCTGTGCGCGTTCTGGCGCGCGGCCGTGGCCTGTTTCCGTTTACTCATGCTGCTCGACCTCTTCACGTCGAGTTCGGCCAGCCTGTTGAGTTCCTGTTTGATTGACGAGCCCAGTGAAGCGGCTTTGCTACCCTCTGGGAAGTCCTCCGTCTGCGAGTCGATTAACGCAGCGACGCGCTGTCCCCGCTCGTAATTCGCAAGGTGTATGTTGTTCACAATCTCTACTCCTGAAGGTGAAGGAAGGAATTGGCGGATTTCCTCCCGGTGAGTGAAAGGGGCGAGGCTTACCGCTTGAAGGGCGCGAATTATATCCAAATTTTCCCCGCGCGCAAGGGAAAATTTTTCCCGATTGTTAAGACGTGCGCGAGGGTAAAAGCGTCGAATGTTTTCGGCATCCCGTACACACGTTCTTCGACATCCTTTGCCTTGATTACAGACTTATTTTCCGGATTTTGGTGAGGTTTACCGCGACGCACCCGAGGTTTACTAAGATATTCTGGAAAAGTCTACGATTACTTGAAGAAACTACGGATTCTCGTAGAAATGCGCGGATTATGGTCTCCGTGTATACGATTACATTCAACGTGCGCGCGATTTTGCTCTTAATTTTTCAATATCGGTAAAAGTTATTTCAAAATGCTCCTCGAATGCACGATTTCCTTCCCGCAAGACGTGATTTTGCTTTCCGAACGTGCCTTACGCTATCCGTCGGCGCGATACGGCCGTCCTTCGCGCGGAACGGCGACCGTGCGGACGATTTCCCCCATCCGGACGCGTGAAACGCTAAAACAAGACTGCCGAACGGAGTTTATTTTACGAAATCGGAAACACGCCGAACGCCCGGCATCACCTGCGGCCCCGCGCCTCTCACCGAGCATGAAAGCCAGCGTGTCGGCGGTCGGGTGCATGCCGTTGTCAGGCGCTTAACTTCCGCCAAGAGGTGCTACAGAAAGCAGCGGTTAGCGTTGCGGCAAACTAAAGTCATGATCGTAAAATTCCAACCGACTACATCGCGGGCAGCGATACGCATCTAATAATAGAACTCCTTCGATAACATCTGCCCATTCGCCGAAAACCAGGTGCCATCCACCGCTAGTGCCTCCTGTTCGTACTGGAACTTGCCCCAGCGAGTGAAGTTCTGTTCGACACCAAGGACATTGCGGTGTTGTACGGTCTTCCATATTTTTTGTCCCTCTTTAGCCAGTAATTTGTTTCGTTGCATAGCCAGAGCCGTATCTTATGTTAGACAATAAGAGCCTATCGTCGATTATTCACACTCGCCAATGCGCGCCTAACTACAGTTAGAACCGCCTGAAAGCGCCGACCCGAGACTGAGGACGTTTCGTGGCGGCGCTCCGAGGCGGTCTCACAAGCGCATGCACGCGACCCGCGACACGAATCATGTCATGCTCTGCGAAAGTTGTGGGCGGGCGCGTGAGCGGATTAGGCGCCGCCGGAGTTCCCTCGAAGTGGTAGCCTTTTATCTCACTCCGCGCCGAAACTCAATCCCTATTTGCGGCCGGATTCTTCTTCGTGGAGCAGGCGGGTGGTGTGCTCGGTGACGCTGGGCGGCGGCGCGACGGACATGTCGCTGGTGTCGGCTCCGGGTCTGGCGTAGGCGGAGATGGGGACGGCGCGGGCGGGCGGCAGCTCGGCGGCGCGTGCGCCTTCGAGCGCGGGGGCGGCGTCGGCGTTGTGCTTCAGAGACTTTTTGGCGGGCGCGTTCTCTTCGAGCAGGAGGCCGTAGAGCATGCGCATGACGCCGACCGTGATGATGAGCGCGGCAAGGAGAAGGACGGGGAAGAAGTCGTCTTTGAACGTGTTCAGGATGGCGACGATGATGAAGAAGAGGACGCCGCCCGCCGTGATCATCAGACCCTTGCGCGTGCCGCGCTGACGCGGCGTGAGGCCGACGTTCGCCGCCGCGCGCGCCGTCTCAAGGTCTTCGATGCCGCCGGCCTCCAAGAGCCCGGCCGCCGCGCCGAGCGGCAGCCCACAGCGCGAGCAGAAGCGAATCTCTTCGGCGGCCTGCTGGCCGCAGCGCGGACAGAACATCTGTTTCCTCCGTCAATCAGTTAGTTTCGCCGCTGAGGCGCGGCGGCGCTCACGTCGGACTACGTGCGGCGGCGCGTGAAAGTTCGTCGCCCTCGGACGTTTCATCCGTTCGCGCGGAAACATTTAACCACGGAGACACGGAGACACGGCTTTCAGAATTTGAAATCTCAAATCCTGAAAGCCGTGTCTCCGTGGTCAACAACTCTGTTCCGGCGCCGCGCGTCAGGAGTTCGGCGGCTGCGGGGCGCTGTCGGTGGTCGGCGGCTGGATGCGGTAGCGGAGGAAGGCGCCGCAGCCGCCGAACTCTTCGAGCAGCGACACGTCCTCGATAAAGGTGATGCGGGCCGAGGTCTGGCGCGCGCGCGCGACGAGGTCGGCGGCGACGACGACCGAGTCGGTGTCGAGATTGGCGACCGTGCCGCCGTCTTCACCGGCGACGATGGGCTCGGGCGGCTCCGCGTCCGAGAGGATGGCTACGTCGTCGCGGTCGCCCTCGACGCTCTGCTGCTGCGCGGCGATGACGAGTTCTTCCACCTGCCCCATCGCCAAAGCCTCCAACGTGTCGGTCGAACCGACGACCGCGAGGCCGCCCGCGCGATACTCGTTGATGAGTTCCTCAACCTTATCCTGGTCGCTCACGAGGTCGTGCTCGCGCATGGCCGCTAAAGACTCGGCGAGGACTTCGTGCTCGGGCGCGTTGATGTCGAGGCTGAGCACGTCAACGATCTTCTCCTCGACGGTCTTCGGGAACTGCTCCTTGAGCAGTGGGATGATGACCTCGTCGCCCGCGAGGATGACGTGCTCGATGTTGTCCTCGCGCACGATCTGCTCCAGCACGTCCGCGACCTCCTTGGCGTGCTGGAGGTGATAGTGCTCAAGGTGTCGCTGGTAACGCATCTGCGACCACCCGCCGACCTTCGTGCCCTTCGTCTTAACGTTCTGAATCTCGTCCGTCGAAAGCGCCTTGCCCCGACCGAAGACAAAGAGGCGCGCGCGGTTCGTGTCCGCGACCAGCACGGCGTAGCGCGGATACTGACCCTCCAGGCGCGCGAGCGGGTAGAGATGCGGCTGGTTGTAGATGTAGAGCCGGTGGTTCTCAATCGGCGCGGCGGTCTGGACTGCCTGGAAGAACTCGTCGGCGCCCGCGCAGGCGAAGACGGCGACGCCGTTCGATTCGGGGCGCAGCTCGTCGCGCAGGTATTCGTTGATGCGCTCCACGTCGCGCTCGAAGCTCTCGCGCTCGGGGCTGTTCGCCTTGAAGGCGCGCGCGCGCTCGGAGAACTCCTTGCGCAGGAAGCGATCGAAGTCCTGCCGGCCGTTCTCGTTGGCCTGCGCGTTCAGGTAGAGGCTGACGACCGGCAGCTCCACCGGCTCGAACGCCGCCAGTTGGTCGATGATCTGCTCTAAAGTATTGCTCTCGGCAGCACCACTCTGTGCCATTCGGTTTTTTCTCCCCTCGATCTAAAAATCTCTGTCAAGCAACGCGAACCGAGGCGCGGGGCGACGGCCCTGCGCCCATCTCTTCCGACGATAAACTTTCGGGGGAATCGTTGCCGCCGATATTAGCACGCGCCCGCCCCACGCTCCAATTCTTCCGCCGGGAGCGCGGGCATCCTGCCCGCCATGAGCGCGTCAGCGCGAAGGCAGTCAGACTTTATATCTCAACGTCGAGGGATAAAACTTCACTGTTAAGCGTGCTGGCGCACGCTTTGGCGGGCAGGGATGCCCGCGCTCCCGGCGACAGTTGGCGCGTGCTTGCGCTACAATCGCCAAAGCCTTAGCACGAAAAAACGTCTCCCCCGCTGTCGAAGCTCTTCCAACCATTCTTTTGCCGGAGGTCTGCGATGAGTCTATTTCGCCGCGCGAGGGGGCGCCGCCTGCTCGCGCCCGCGCTGCTGCCGGTCATGTTCACCTTTCTTCTGTCGTGCGCGACGCAACCGAACGTCAACGCGCCAGCGACGAGCGCGCCGACGCTCGCGGAGGCCGAGAAGTTCATGGCCGACGCGGAGACGCGCCTCAACGATCTCGGGCTGCGTGCGCAGCGCGCGTCGTGGGTGCAGAGCGTTTTCATCACGGATGACACGGAGGTGCTCGCCGCCGACACCAACAAGGACTACATCGCGGCCGTCACGGAGCTGGCCGAGAAGTCGCGGCGCTTCGACCAGTTGCAGAAGCCCGAGGCGCTCGCGCGCAAGTTCGCGCTCTTAAAACTCGCGCTCGTGCTGCCGGCGCCCGCCGACCCCGCCGAGCGCGACGAGCTGACGAAGATCGCCGCCTCGATGGAGAGCGACTACGGCAAGGGCAAGTGGTGCCCCGACGGCCCGCAGGGCAAGTGCCTCACGCTCTCCGATATGGAGCCGATACTCGCCGCGAGTCGAGACCCGGAAGAACTCAAACGCATCTGGGTCGGCTGGCACACCATCTCGCCGCCCTTCAGACAGAAGTACGCGCGCTTCGTCGAGTTGTCGAACAAGGGCGCGCGCGAGATGGGCTTCAAGGACGTGGGCGCGATGTGGCGTTCGAACTTCGACATGCCGCCCGACGAGTTCGCGGCCGAGATGGAACGTCTGTGGCAGCAGGTCAGGCCGCTCTACAACTCGCTCTACGTCTACACGCGCGCGAAGCTCAACCAGAAGTACGGCGACGCGGTCGTGCCGAAGAACGGGCCGATCCCGGCGCACCTGCTCGGCAACATGTGGAGCCAGGAGTGGGGCAACGTCTACGACCTGCTTCAGCCGCCAGCGGGCGACCCCGGTTATGATTTGACCGAGATTCTGAAGCGGCGCAACACGGACCCGAAGCAACTCGTCCGCTACGGCGAGGGCTTCTTCACCTCGCTTGGGTTTGAGGCGTTGCCGCAGACCTTCTGGGACCGTTCGCTGTTCGTGAAGCCGGCCGAACGCGAGGTCGTCTGCCACGCGAGCGCGTGGGACATCGACGCGAAGAAGGACGTGCGCCTCAAGATGTGCATCCAGATCAACGAGGTGGACTTCCAGACCGTACACCATGAGTTGGGGCACAACTACTACCAGATGGCCTACGCCGAACAGCCGCCGCTCTTCCAGAGCAGTGCCAACGAGGGCTTCCACGAAGCCATCGGCGACGCCGTCGCGCTCTCGGTCACGCCCGATTACCTGAAGCAGCTCGGGCTCATCGAACGCGTGCCCGACGCCTCCGCCGACACTGGACTGTTGTTGAGAAGCGCGCTCGCAAAGGTCTCGTTCCTGCCCTTCGGCTATCTGGTTGACCAGTGGCGCTGGAAGGTCTTCTCGGGCGAGGTGGGGCCGGGCGACTACAACAAAGCCTGGTGGGAGTTGCGCACGAAGTATCAGGGCATCGCCCCGCCCGCCGCGCGCGGCGAGCAGGACTTCGACGCGGGCGCGAAGTATCACGTGGCGGCCAACACGCCCTACGCGCGTTACTTCCTCGCGGCCATCCTACAGTTCCAGTTTCACCGCGCGATGTGCAAGCAGGCCGGTTTCCAGGGGCCGCTCCACCGCTGCTCGGTCTACAACAACAAGGAGGTCGGCGCGCGCCTGAAGCAGATGCTTGAGATGGGGCAGAGCCGCCCCTGGCCCGAAGCCCTCAAGGCGCTGACCGGCGAAGACAAGATGGACGCCACCGCCATCATCGACTACTACGCGCCGCTCAAGGCTTGGCTCGACGAGCAGAACAAGACGCTCGCCCCCGAAGCCGCCGCCGCCGCGAACCCCTGGTGATAAGAAAGGGGAAAGAGTCAAGGGGTAAGGGAGAAGAGGCACGACTGCCTTCATCCCTTACCCCTTGACTCTTTCCCCTTTAGAGGGCTTGGGCTCAGCCCAAAATCCCGCGCACCTTACCTTCCGACGTATAACCGGGGAAGACCTTCTTGAGGTCAACGGCGCCGAGGTGCTTGGACGCGACTTCGCCGAACACGTCGCGGAAGTCGGTCGTCAGTGCGAGGTCGCGCCCCTCGTGGAGTTGTTCATCTTTAAGGCCGGGCCAGCGGCCGTAGACCTTGCCGCCGCGCACCGAGCCGCCGACGACGAACATGGCGTTGGCGTGGCCGTGGTCGGTGCCCTGCGTCCCGTTCTGCCGGACGGTGCGCCCGAACTCGCTCATCGTCAGCACCAGCACGTCCCGCATCCTCTCGGGGCCGAGGTCCGTCACGAGCGCGTAGAGCCCCTGCGCGAACTGACCCAGAAGGTTCGCCAACTGCCCGCGCGCGCCGCCCTGCCCACGGTGCGTGTCCCAGCCGCCCACGTCCGTAAAGGCCACTTCCAACCCGACGCCCGCCTTGATGAGCTGCGCGATCTGCAACAGCGCGTTGCCGAACTCGCCGCGCGGATACTGCGCGCCGTTCTCCGGTTTGTACTGCGCCGGGTTCACCTTCTTCAAAAAGTTGACCGCCTCGAAAGTCTCCTTGCCCGTCCCGCGCAGCACGTCGCCCACGCCCTGCTCGTAGAGCCCCTCGAAGCCGCCCTGCACGCTCGACGTATAGGCGCCCGCGCGAATCTGGAAGTCCGCGAGGTTGCGCATGGCGACCGCCCCGGCGCGACCCTGCATCGCGCGCGGCAGGTTCTGCGTCATCGAGATGGCGCGGAACGGCGTCGCCTGCTTGTCGGGTCGCGCCTGCACGAGCCGGTTGAGCCAGCCGTCCTGCGTTGACTTGACGCCCGGCGTCGCCGACTCCATGTAGTCCTGCGCGTCGAAGTGCGAGCGCGTGTTGTCGGGCGAGCCGACGGCGTGCACGATGCCGAGCCGCTTCTCGTCCCACAGACGCTTGAGCGGCGCCATCGACGGGTGCAGCCCGAAGAAGCCGTCGAGGTCAACAACCGACTCGCCCGCCCCGCGCCCGGGCTGCGCAATCGCGATCTGCGGGCGCAGCTCGTAATAGGCGCGCTCGCCGTGCGGCACGACCATGTTGAGCCCGTCCACCGCCCCGCGCTGGAAGATGGTGATGAGCGTCTTCCGTCTTCCGTTCGGCGCGGCCGATAGACCCTGCGCCTCAACGACGCGCCTCAGAAAAGACGGCGCGCTCCCGACGACACCGACGCTCGCCAGCGCCAACCCGCCACTCTTTAAGAAGAACCTGCGATTCATTGCTCACTCCGTTTTGGTGAATGGTAAGAACCTGATTAAACCATTCACCATTTACTATTCACCATTCACCATTCACTGTCTCTGGAACTCGGGAGAGCCGATGACGAGCGCGGCGATGCGCGCGACTTCGGGGTTGCCGACCGTGGCGCCGTCGCGTTGCCGCTCGCGGCGCGCGGCGCGGACGTTCTTCTCCTTCGTCTCTTCGTCTTCGGGCATCGTCGTGATGGGCGCGTCCGACTGCGTCGTCAACTGCTTCATCAAGACCTCGCGGCTCCTGGCCGAGATGTCGCCCTGCAAGGCGACGCCCAGGAAGCGTTCGACGACGGCCTTCTGGTCCACGGCGCGACTGCTCACGGCCTCCTCGCCGACGAAGCGCGCGAGGTCAACGCGCGCGCCGGGGATGCGGTTCGAGACGAGCGCGAGCGAGAAGTTGAGACGTTCCAGCAACGCGCCGGTGTTGACCCAGTAGCTCGCCTCGTCCGGATAGCCCGTCGGCGCCTGATAGCCGTAGAGCGGCTCGCCCATGCGCGCGACCCATTGGATGAGCGCGGGCCGCACCTCGACCTCCGCGCCGAGCGTGCGCAGGGCGCTCGCCGTCAACTCGAACGGCGTCTTGATCTTCGCGCGCCGCGCCTCGGCCGAGTTGAACTCGGGCGAGTTGAAGAGGGCGCGCAGCGTCGTCTTGATGTCGCCCTTCGAGTTGTGGAACGCGTCGGCGACGCGTTTGACGAGCGCCGGGTCGGGCGTGTCCGAGACGAACTTGCGCGCGAGCTTCGTCGCGATGAACTTCGCGGTCGAAGGGTGCGCGACGAGTACGTCCAGGACCTTCCTTCCATCTTCGACGCCGCCGCCCGAGGGAATCTTCACGCCGAGCACGTTCTTCTCGCCGTCGTCGTGCGTGCGCGGGTTGAAGAAGTAGGAGCCGGCGCGGTTGTCGTCGCCTTCGGCGTCGTATAGCCCACGGCCGCGCGGCGCGAAGATGGTCCAGCCGGTGAAGGCGCGCGCCACCTCCTGCACGTCTTTCTGCGTGTAGCCGCCCTCGACGCCGAGCGTGTGCAGCTCCATCAACTCGCGCGCGTAGTTCTCGTTGATGCCGCGACGCATGCGCTGCGGCTGCGGGCGCTGCTGCCGCGCGGTCATCTGGCCTTCGCCCTGTTGTTGCTGTTGTTGCTGCTGCTCGCGCTCCATGCGCCGCTGCTCCTGTCGCCGGTTCATGCGACGGCCGCCCAGGAGTCCGCCGGGTCGCATCTCGCCCTCTCCGTTCGACTGCTGTCCGCGGCGCTCCCCACGGCGGTTCCCCTGCGCGTTCGGGCTCACGCTCTGGAAGTTGTCGAGGTAGAAGAGCATCGCGGGGCTCTTCGCCGTCGCTTCCAGAAGGTCGCGGAAGTTGCCGAGCGCGTTCGGGCGTATCACGTCGCGGTCGTATGAAGTCAGGAACCAGCGGTCGGCGCCCTTCTGCGCGTAGACGTTGAAGTGGTTCGTCCAGAAGTCAACCATCACCTCCTGCAACTGCCGCTCGCTGTAGACGGCGCGCAGGATGCGCGAGGCGTTCAGTTCATACATGATGCGCTGCGGGCTTTCGAGCCCCTGCTCGCGCATGTACTTCGCGATTGCCTGCCGGTACTGTCGGCGCTGCGGGTCCTGCTCCTCCTGCATCATCGCGCCCGGCCCCTGCGCGGGCGGACGCATCGCCTCGGCGATGACCTTCTCGGCGTCGGACGGCTCGGGGTTCATCCGCGCGGCGCCGTTCTGTTGCGGCTGTCCCTGACTGCGTTGACGCACGAGCGCGGCCAGTTCGGGCGGCAACTCGCCCGCGCGTTCGAGACGGCGCAGGAGTTGGTTGGGCTGCGGGTACTTCGCGAGCAGCTCGCCGTTCAACAGGCCGAGCGTCGGGAAGTTGCGCAGCCGCGCCTCAAACGTCGAGTCGTCTATCTTCGAGGGGTTGAGCTGCTGCTCTATGTAAGCCTCAAGGCCCATCCTGCGCACGCGCTCGACCTCGCCCGGCCGCGCGCCGAAGGCGAGGCGGTTGAGCACGTGGACGACGCGCTGCTCCTCGGTCAACTTCCGCGCCGACGCCTTCGTCCGCGCCGCCGCGACGAGAAGGGTGTTCGAGACGAGCGCCACCACGGCCACAAGCGCGAAGGCCCGCGACGTGCGCAGGCGGGCTGACGTAGTTACTTTCATGACGACTCCGGATTCGCTCAAGACTGACTGTTTTCCGTTAATTTTGATGACTACCGACGGCTTTAAGACGCACGCCGACAGCCATTGGCCGGAAAAAATTCCGTTAAAAAGAAGAAAAATCAAAGGAGCGCGAGCATCACGCCCGCGCTCCTTTTAATAACATATCTAGATAACTTACTGCGTCTCTCTCGCACGCTCGCGCTCGACGAGGAGGCGGCGGAGAATCTTGCCCGAGGGCGACTTCGGTATCTGCGAGACGAACTCGACGCGCCTCACCTTCTTATACGGCGCGACCTGCGCGGCGACGAAGCCGAGCACCTCGGCCTCGGTCAGACCGTGCCCCTCCTTCACGACGACGAACGCCTTCGGCACCTCGCCCGCCTCTTCGTCCGGGCTCGGGATGACCGCCGCGTCGGCCACCGACTGGTGCGTCAAAAGCACCGCCTCAAGCTCGGCGGGCGCGACCTGAAACGCCTTGTACTTGATCAACTCCTTCGCGCGGTCAACGATGAAGAAGAAGCCGTCCTCGTCGACGTAGGCCACGTCGCCCGTGTGCAGCCACCCTTCGGCGTCGAGGGTCTGCGCGGTCGCCTCGGGCCTCCCCAGGTAACCCTGCATCACCTGCGGCCCGCGCACGTGTATCTCGCCGCGCTCGCCGACGCCGACCTCCTCGCCCGTCTCGACCGAGACGAGCCTGACCTCCGTGTTCGGCACGCACAGGCCGACCGAGCCCGGCCGGTTGCGCTCCCACGTCGTCAGGTGCGTGACGGGGCTCGTCTCCGTCATCCCGTAGCCCTGAATGATGGTGCACCCGAGGCGCTCGGCACATTCGCGCGACTGCTCCGCGCCAAGCGGCGCCGCGCCCGAGAAGACCGTCTTCAGCGCCGAGAGGTCGTAGGCGTCAACCAGTGGACTCTTCGAGAGCGCGAGCACAATCGGCGGGACGAGGTGCGCGAGGGTGACGCGGTGCTCCTGCATCGTCCGCAGCAGTTGCTCGAAGTCGAAGCGCGGGAGCGTGACGAGCGTCGAGCGGCAGCGCAGGCCGTGGTTCATGATCACCGACAGCCCGTAGATGTGGAAGAGCGGCAGCACGCAGACGAGCGTCTGCTCGCGCCAGTCGTGCCCCGTCCCCTTTATCTGCGCGAGGTTCGCGACGAGGTTGCGGTGCGTCAGCATCACACCCTTGCAGACGCCCGTCGTCCCGCTCGAATAAGGGAGCACGACGAGGTCTTCGGCGGGATTGATCTCAACACTCGGCAGGTCGTCCGCGCCGCCTTCGAGCAGCGCCGCGAACGGCGTCGCCCCCTCCGCCTCGCCGAAGACGAAAAGCTCCCTCAGACCTTTCCCCTCGGTGGCCTCGCGCGCGCGTTCGAGCAGCGGCGGGATGGTGACGAGGTACTTCGCGCCCGAGTCCTTCAACTGCTTGCCCAACTCCTCGACCGTGTACTGTGGGTTGACGGGCGTGATGACGCCGCCGAGCGTGGCGACGGCGTGGAAGGCGACAACGTACTCGGGCAGGTTCGGGCTGAAGAGCGCCAGCACGTCGCCCTTCTGGAAGCCGCGCCGCGCGAGCCCGGCCGCCGCCGCGCGCACGGCGCCCGCGAGTTGCCCGTAGGTCAACACGCGCCCGCTCACGCCGTCGATGAGCGCGGGCCTCTCCGCATACTCGACCGCACGTTCAAAGACGTACTCGGTGAGAGGCACTTCCGGGATTTCGACATCGGGGAAAGGGCTGCGGAGGATCATGATTGGTTAACCGTAGTGTCACATCGCTGATGTGACTATTTGTCACCTACGTTTTGTGAGTATCTCCAAGGTACCTGATCTTGAGATACCGGTCTCGGCGGCGGTTGCGTCGCCGTAAGTGCGCCGTGATGCGCCGCTGCGTGGC
>DASVGG010000084.1:0-1006 GCA_036379655.1 Pyrinomonadaceae bacterium | reverse complement strand
TGGTCGTTGTTTGAGAACTGCACAGTGGACGCGAGCATCTGTGGCCAAGTTTTTAAGGGCGCACGGTGGATGCCTTGGCACCAGGAACCGATGAAGGACGTGGGAGGCCACGATAGTCCCCGGGGAGTCGTCAACCAGGCTTTGATCCGGGGGTTTCCGAATGGGGAAACCCGGCAGTCGTCATGGGCTGTCACCCACATCTGAACACATAGGGTGTGTGGAGGGAACGCGGGGAAGTGAAACATCTCAGTACCCGCAGGAAGAGAAAACAACCGTGATTCCGGGAGTAGTGGCGAGCGAAACCGGATGAGGCTAAACCGTATACGTGTGAGACCCGGCAGGGGTTGCGTATGCGGGGTTGTGGGATCTCTCTTTCACAGTCTGCCGGCTGTGAGACGAGTCAGAAACCGTTGATGTAGGCGAAGGACATGCGAAAGGTCCGGCGTAGAGGGTAAGACCCCCGTAGTCGAAACGTCAGCGGCTCGTTTGAGAGACACCCAAGTAGCACGGGGCCCGAGAAATCCCGTGTGAATCTGGCGGGACCACCCGCTAAGCCTAAATATTCCCTGGTGACCGATAGCGGATAGTACCGTGAGGGAATGGTGAAAAGTACCCCGGGAGGGGAGTGAAATAGTACCTGAAACCGTGTGCCTACAAGCCGTGGGAGCGTCGGAAGCAAGCTTGCTTGCTTCTCGTGACTGCGTGCCTTTTGAAGAATGAGCCTGCGAGTTTGCGGTGTGTTGCGAGGTTAACCCGTGTGGGGAAGCCGTAGCGAAAGCGAGTCCGAATAGGGCGATCTAGTAGCGCGCTCAAGACCCGAAGCGGAGTGATCTAGCCATGGGCAGGTTGAAGCGGAGGTAAGACTTCGTGGAGGACCGAACCCACCAGGGTTGAAAACCTGGGGGATGACCTGTGGTTAGGGGTGAAAGGCCAATCAAACTCCGTGATAGCTGGTTCTCCCCGAAATGCATTTAGGTGCAGCGTCGTGTGTTTCTTGCCGGAGGTA
>DASVGG010000083.1:0-1810 GCA_036379655.1 Pyrinomonadaceae bacterium | reverse complement strand
GTAACTATTCAGGTTCGTAAGGTGTTGAGCGGGAGGGGCTTGCCCGCGAAGGCTTGCTCCAGCGCCGTGAGCGGCGAGTGCCCCTGCTTCCTGGCCGAAGACAGGTAGGAGCGGATGCGGCAGAAGGCTTCCGCACCCTCGGGCGTGCGGAAGCAGCCGCCGATCTTCTGCTGGAGCTTGACCATCCGGATGTCCCGCTCACTCGCATTGTTGTCGAACGGCACGCGGAAGTCCGTCATGAAGCGCAAGACCTGCTCGCGCTTCGTCTGGAGGCGGTAGACGAGCGGTGAGGCCGGGTCGCGCCGCTTGACCCTGACGACCTTGTACCGCTTCGCCTCGGCGTCGGGCTTCGTCACTTTCGGCGACGGGTTCAGGCGCGCCGCGCGCCTCACCAACCGGTCATAGCGTGCGGTGAACTTCGCGAGCCTCTCATCACTCAGCTTCGTCTCGCCCCGCCCCTGCGCCCCCTCCACCTCGGCCTTGATCTCGAGCAACAGCTTGGCGAGCGGGCGCGTCCATTGCTGCTGCTCGGCACACACCTCCTCGACGTAGACCAGCTCGCGCAGGAGGTGGACGTTGCACAGCGCGTGGTCGGCGCGCCGGTACTCGTCATAAGCGAACCACCCGTCCCGGACGCAGACGCCCCTAAACTGAGGGAGTATCCCGATGGCCTCCATCGCCATTTTACCGCGCCGCGTGTCGTAGCCGTAGTGTGTCAGCCCGTCTGTGCGTGCGACATGTATCCAGTGGCTCTTGCCCGCCACCCGCAGCCCCGTCTCGTCCGCCCCGAGCACCTCGGCCGCCCGCAGCCCCGCCTTGAGCTGCTCCTCGACCCCGACCAGCTTCGACGCGCACCGATGGCGCGTCGTCTCGATGGTGCCGGGCGAGATCGAACACCCGAAGAGGTCTCGCATCGCCTCGCTCGTGCGGGCGAAGGGCAGGAGCTGATACTTGTGCAGGTAGGTCGCCACAGAGCGCACCCGCTCGCCGTACTGCGCCGGGGCCGAGACGCCCGTCGGGAACCGCGCAGGCGTCCGCGCGCCGCATGTATCGCAACGCTTGACCTGCGCCCAGTGCTCGGTCACCTCCAGCGCCGCCCGCGGCAGGTCGAAGACCTGGCGGCGGCTGTAGCCGACCACCTTGGAGTCGGCCAGCGGTGACTGGCACTGCTGGCACCGCCGCGGCGCATGCAGGCGCAGCCGGTCGGGGAACTCCACCTGGCGCAACGTCGCGCCCTTGTGCCCTACCTGCCCTCCGACTCTCCGCCCCGTCTTGCGCCGCAAGCTCCGCGTCCGCCGCACTGACTGCGCCGCCTTCACCCCCGGCGGGTCAGAGGAGGGCGGCAAGGATGAGTTGTGCGAGTCGCGCCTGACTTCCCCGCCCGCCGCCTCGCCCTGCTCAAGCCTCAGGCGCTCGAGCTCGGCCTGCAGCTCTTGGACACGGCGCGTAAGCTGATAGACCTCACACTCCTTGCGCACCAGCTTCTGCTCGACCCGCTTGAGCCGTGCCGCCAGCCGCTCGTTACCCTCGTGCTGAGAGTCGATGATCTGCTGCTGGTGCTTGCCCAGGACGCGCTCGAAGTCGGCGAGTTGCTCGATCAGGTCCTCGATAAGGCGGATGGTCGGCTCCGCCCCTTCGTGGTACAGCTCATAAAGCTGTCGGCGTGTTAGAGAGAGCGTCAGCATCGAAAGTCCCCGGCGCGGTCACGGCAGTAGAGCGAGGAAGCTCTTCTACCCGGCAAAAGTGCCGCCCTCTTGCCGCCGGATTAACCTTTGTTTAGCGATTTTCGGCCGAGTACCTGAATAAATAC
>DASVGG010000082.1:0-1081 GCA_036379655.1 Pyrinomonadaceae bacterium | reverse complement strand
CGGCTCTATCAAAACCTTGTACCGAGTGCGGGGGCGGCGGTAAATGTAATGCGTGTGGCGGGACGGGGGTCGACGTAGGCGTGGCGGTGCTGTCCGGGTACGAAGGCGACTGCCGAGGGACGTAACACTATGCTCTGGATTTTAGCGTTACCCGTGGTAGCCGTGATCGCCATGCTCGCCTACGTGCTCGGATACCGTAACGGGAAGAAAGTGGGTACTGAGATCGCGCGTAGGGAGTACGAGTCGTGGCGGGAGATGAGGTACTGCGGCACGGCCCTCTTGCACATGGAAGAAGCCGCCAACGAGATTCGACAGCACGAAGGAAAGGGGATGAGCTAAAAATCATTATCGGCACGGGCGAGCCGCCGCCCGCCCACACGTGCTTTCATTTCAGAGGCGTAAAAGATTTCGACACCTTCATCCTTGGCGGCGAGGAGCACCGCACCCGGCCGGCCGTCAACCACTTTCATGGCGCGTCGTTAGCGGCGTCTAAGCTTAGTTCGGGAGGGACGCGCGGGCCTCTATCCCCGACCGTCACCCATGCCTGGAGCCAAAAACTCCTGTCAAACAGGGCGCACAGGTTACCCGCCGGCAGGTCGCCGTCGATGGTCAGCACGCCAGCTTCGGAGCCTGCGCGAAAGGTATGTAGGGGGTCAGTATCTTTGAGCAGCGAGGCATACGGGTCTCCCCCTTCCTGATAGAAGTTACGATCCGGGATGAATAGCCCCAGGTCGAGTTTCGGCCAGAGGGCGGCGAACTGCTCTTTGACCTGGGCATAGGAAAGGCTGCCGACGAGCACCAGCCTCTTTTCAGACAGGGGGCCGGTGACCGACACCTCTGATAATTCGGCATGAGCACCCCCCGTCCCTTCGGGAGCTAAAATCTTATCCGCCTCAGCCCAAATAAGCCCCCGCGCTTGGGCCTCAGTCGGGCGGTTCTCTTGCGTCACTATTACGCTCACCTCAGTGGACAGCTTAATGTCGGCACAGAGCAGCCGAGCAGCGACCCTAAATCGCTTCGTCATTTTGGCCTCCCAGTGAACAGCCCTCTTTAATCGTTGAGTCTATGGGTTCACGAAGGA
>DASVGG010000081.1:0-103872 GCA_036379655.1 Pyrinomonadaceae bacterium | reverse complement strand
GCACGATTAGCTGGCAGCAAGGGTTCCGCCGCCTGCGGGTGCGCGACGAGAAGCGGGACGACATGCACGAGGCGCTGGTGCATCTGGCGAACGCAATGATCTGTTGGGGCAGAATCAACGGCCATTTTTGTTAGTGGCTCTTAAGAACATCCAATGCATCGCTCTTTAACTCAATTTAGCACACTACAGGCACACAAGAGCGCTTGGGATAATGGTAGTTCCATCAGCGCTTTCTGTTTACTGTATTGAGTTTTGGCGGGGTAAGCGGTAAAAGTCAGTATGGAGGTGTGCAAGAAGCAATCACAGCTTCGCGACAGGTTGGCAGAGGCACGATGACCAATAACACGCTAGATGATGCGAGACATGAAGTGCTGGCAGAGAACACTGCGCAGGCTGTTGCGAAATACTTGAGCAAACTGTTCCAAGAGGAAGCTCGGTTTCGCAGCCGGTGGGTTTGGGAGCTGTTGCAAAACGCCCGTGATGCTTCTCCCGAGGAGGGAGTCAGTGTATGGCTTATTCAAGAGCAAAACCGTGTAATCTTTAGGCATACAGGTTTGCCATTTACCCATAAGAGCATTGCCCATCTTATCTATCATGGTTCGACTAAGCACGACCACCCCGACTCTGAAGCAATCGGTCAGTACGGCACGGGGTTCCTGACAACTCACCTGATCTCTAAAACTGTCATGGTGAAAGGTAGCACGGTTGAAGGTAAACAGTTCTGTTTCCGGATGGATCGCCGGGGCAACAACGCAGATGATCTCAAGGCCGCAATGGATGCATCTTGGGAAGCGTTCATTAGTTCGCTAACTGAAAACCCCTCTCATGAAGATGGAGGCTTCACAACAGAGTACGAGTACCCGTTAACCAGCGATATTGTGGATGTCGTTACAAGTGGCGTTGATGACCTGATCACGAATGCGGCGTACCTACTTGCTTTCAATGACAGGATTCAATCGCTAAATGTAAAGAAGGCAAACCGAGCTGTCACTATCAAAAAGAAAGACCACGAGGCAATTGGGGAGGCGGCGCGGTGTCTTCATGTCGAGGAGTGTTTTTCCGATAGCGCGCCGGTATCGCGGCATGTGGCTACCATCGTACATGATGGCACCACGGTCGCCGTTGAAATTGCTAAGCGAGGTGCCAAATGGGCGATTTCTAGGTTAGAACAGACTCCACGAATCTTTGTGGCCTTCCCACTCACTAGAACCAATGATTTTTGCCTCCCAATAGTCATCAATAACGATAAGTTCCAACCGCGTGAGGATCGCGACACGCTTGTACTTGCGAAGAACCGTGAGGGTAAGCATCCCAATATGATTCATATGGAGAAAGCGTGTGACCTAGCCTCAAATCTTGTTATGTTGGCAGCGGAAGAGGGATGGGATGATGCGGCAACACTAGTACGACTGAAGCCAGTACCCCAGTGGGAATCAGTTGACCATGACTGGCTCCAGGGATTGTTAGCGGAACGCTTCATCAAGGTACTCCGAAATTCGCGCGTGATGACAATAGCCAATGGTGAGAGAATTTCTCCCAGCATGGGCATGATCCCACTATCAAATGACCCGGAATTGTGTTATGGGCTATGGGATTTGGCGTCACAAGTCATTGACATCTCAGAACGGCTTCCTCGACGTGACGAGTCCAATATTTGGGCCGACAACCTAGCAAGTTGGAAGCCCTTCCTTTCCGAAAACGTTGAGCAACTCAGCGAAAGTCTGACACTAAAGAAGTTCTGCGAGCAGGTTTCCGCATGGGGAACCACAGAGGAGATCAGAAAACAACTTGGCGACGAGGTTGACCCAATCGAGTGGCTGAACAAACTGCACACGCTTATCAGCAAGGCGAATGATATCGGGTTATTCGAGCAATTACGACTCATCCCAAATCAGAATGGTGAACTGAAGAAAATCACTGAGTTAAGGCGAGACCAATGCATCAATGAGGAATTGAAAGATATCGCTAAGAGTCTGGGCCTGCCGACGCTAAACGAATTGCTTGACCGTCGGATGGAGCTGAAAGTGCTTTTGGAGTTACAACCTAAGACGCAAGGAGAAGTCCTGGCGGCGGCCATCCAGACGCTCAAGGATAAGGCCAAGACCTTTGATGATGTGTTCGGAGACATCATGGTGCGCTTCTTCGTCTGGCTTATCCATAACGACGAAATTGATAAGTTGGATGGGTTCCCTGTGCTTACCCGAGCGACGAGCAACGAGGATGCTGCGTTAGTTATGCTGTTCAGCGATCAGAACAGGGCTGATGAGGTGCTTTTAGCTCCCGTAGACTGTTGGCCGGAGGCAGTACGTCTTGTGGCTGACTTGTTCCCTAAGCGGCAGACGCTCGCCGATGCTTATCGCGAAGCACTACCTGATGGTGCTCTTTGGGCCAAGATCGCGGGAGAAGGATATGTTCGGCACACCCCTTTGTATACCACGCAGCGGCGCGGCATACCGTTCATACCGGATGAACCGTTACCCGTGTCAGAGAAGGAGAAAAAGCAGAGGCACCGAACCAAAGAGGCGATAGAAGTGTCCGCATTGGCTTTCTTCGAGAAAGATGATTCTGGGTTGGAAGCAGTTAGACGCAGCAAAAAGCGAGCAGTTAGCCTCCTGTTGTTCCTCGCTAATTACTTATTAGAAGTCGAATCAGATGCACTTGACGTGATTGAGGCGGACTGCGAGTGCGGGTTGAAGCATCATTATTACCGCGCAGCCTGGCTTGTGCCCATGTGGGATCGGCAGTGGGTGCCTTTGGGTGATAATAAACAGTCCTCAGCGACAGCGGAGGCGATTGCGCAACTGTTCGACGGTCGAGATGAGGAATTACGACTTTTAACGGCGGGTAAGGGGAGAGACCTACTGGAAGCGCTCAGCATCAGCTTGGCCGATCTGGCTCTGCGTGCTGTTGCGAAGGACGAGGACACCCGCATTTCTCTGATGGATTCCCTCGCCGATATTACTCACGCAGCCGACAATGACGCAGAGAAAGTGAAACTCCTCGCCGAAGAGATCAGGGAGTCGCCAAAGCTACTTGATGAGATTCGGGAACATCGCGAGAGACGGCAAAAGGTCAAGCGAAATCAGTCTCTCGGTGCTGAGGTAGAGCGGCTGCTGAAGGAAGCATTGCAGAACCACGGACTAAAGGTCACTCGTACCGGCGTGGGATCGGACTACGAAGTTGAGGAAGACTACGTCGTTGATGACAAGGAAATTATCTTTACCGTTGAGAACGGTCAGCACTCGTTTCTGATCGAGGTAAAGGCAACAACAGGAAATGTTGCACGGATGACCGTGACACAGGCCGAGATGGCTGTGAACAACAAGAGCAGCTTCATCCTGTGCATGGTTCGACTGGATTCACCCGACGTAACCCCTAAGATTGTGCAAGCGCGGTGCCGATTCATTATGGACATCGGTCATCAGATTGAGCCGGTGTGGCAGGAATATTGCCGGTATCAGGAAACCAAAAGCGATACTTGCGCTAACGTGGGCGAAGTAAAACTCATCATCATCGACAGCGAAGTGCGGTTCGCTGTCGAAAAGGGTGCATGGATAGGGGGGCTCTTACTCCATGACGCGGTAAAAAAGATTCTGAACTCAGGCCGCAGTGAGAGCAGCCGAGGCTAACTGAGTCAACCCAACCTTACCCTGCCGCTTGGTAGTCCGTTACAGCATCCTAAACGTTAAAGGTAATCAAGAATTGCCAGAAGTTGGCACACTATAGGCACACAAACACTTACAGGCAGCCACTCGGCTGCCCGTAACTTATTGATTCTGAAGAAGGCGGCGGTCGGAATCGAACCGACGAATAAAGGTTTTGCAGACCTCTGCCTTACCACTTGGCTACGCCGCCGTATAAACGATGAAGTCGGAACGCTGAACGATGAACTGTGTCTGGCCTAGTTCCGCGTTCAGCGTTCCGACTTCATCGTTGCGAAGCGGGAGACGGGATTTGAACCCGCGACTTCGACCTTGGCAAGGTCGCACTCTACCGCTGAGTTACTCCCGCGTGAGCGTTTGAATTCTACTGATTCGAACGCCGTTGTCAAGCGGACCCAAGTCCCGCGCGTGCGGCGTTTGACACGCGCGGGGCGGCGGACGCAAACTCTGTCGCGCCGGGACCCGCCGGCCCGAAACCTCCAAAGACAAAACGTGCGCAAAGACCTCCGGAGGAGGCAATCAAGCCATGTTTTTCAAACTCATCGACCGTGGAATCGCGACGCGCGCTCTGTTCGCTCTCTGCGCAATGGTCGCTCTGGCCGGCGCGCTCTCGGCGCAGACCTATCAGAAGCCGCCGCGGGCAGTGCTCGACGTGCTCAACGCGCCGGTGCCGCCCGTGGGGGCGCTCGGCCCGACGCACGAGTACATGCTGCTTGCGCAGGGCGTGCGTTACCCGCCGCTCTCGGAACTGGCGCAGCCGATGCTGCGGCTCGCGGGGATGCGCATCAACCCGAACACGACGGGGCGCCACCGCGCGCCATATTACGTCGCGCTCACGTTGAAGAAGGTCTCGGACGGCTCGGAGCGCAAGGTCGAGCTGCCGGCGGGCGCGCAGGCGTCGTTCCCCGTGTGGAGCGCGGACGGCCGCCGCTTCGCCTTCACGAACACGACGCCGAGCGGCATAGAGCTTTGGGCGGGCGACGCGGCGGCGGCGCGCGTGTGGAAGTTGAAGGGCGTCGCGGTGAGCGCCGTCTACGGCACGCCCGTGCAGTGGATGCCGGACAACAGGACGCTGCTGGTGCAGACCGTGCCCGCGCGGCGCGGCGCGGTGCCCGCCGAAGAGACCGTGCCGAAGGCGCCGAACATACAGGAGAGCTCGGGCAGGCCCGGCCCCGTCCGCACGTACCAGGACCTTCTGAAAGACCCGCACGACGCGGACCTCTTCGACTACTACGCGACGGCGCAGCTCGCGCTCGTGGACGCGGAGTCTGGCAAGGCGAAGACGCTCGGCGCGCCCGCAGTCTTCGAGACGGCCGAGCCTTCGCCCGATGGCGCGCACTTGCTGGTCGCGCGACTGCAACGCCCTTACTCCTTCCTGCACCCGGCCGACGACTTCCCCAAAGAGGTCGAGGTGTGGGGCCGCGACGCGAAGGTCGAGCACAAGCTCGCGAGCCTCCCGCTCGCGGACGAGGTGCCCATCGAGGGCGTGCCGAAGGGGCCGCGCTCTTACCGCTGGCACCCGACCGAGCCCGCGACGCTGGTCTGGGCCGAGGCGCTCGACGACGGCGACCCGCGTAAGAAGGTGCCGCACCGCGACCGCATTCTTTCTTTGAAAGCGCCGTTCGCGGGGCAGCCTTCTGAAGTCTTCAAGACTGAGCACCGCTTCCGTGGTCTCGACTGGGAGGAGCGCGGCGAGTTGATGTTCGTGCGCGACTAAGACCGCGACAAGCGCTGGGTGCGCACGCAGATGCTCGACGCGTCGAAGCCGCAGGCCGCGCCGCGCGTGGTGTGGAGTCACAGCTCGAACGAGCGTTACAACCATCCGGGCACGCCGCTGACGAAGGAACTGCCGAACGGTGGCAAGGTCATCGAGCGCCACGGCGACTTCATCTACCTGACCGGCACGGGCGCGACGCCCGAGGGCGACCGCCCGTTCCTCGACCGTCTGAACCTACAGACGCTCAAGGCCGAGCGGCTCTTCCGCTCCGACGCGAAGGCGTACGAGACGGTCGTCGCGCTCGTCACCAAGGACGGGCGCCAGGTCATCACGCGCCGCGAGCGTCCCATCGAGCCCGCCAACTACTACGTGCGCACGCTCGACCCTTCGGCGCCCGACGGCGGGGCGGCGGCCGACGCGGGCGTGAGGGCGCTCACCAACATCCCGGACGCGACGCCGCAGTTGCGCGACATCAAGAAGCAACTCGTCAAGTACAAGCGCGCCGACGGCGTCGAGCTGTCGTTCACGCTCTACCTGCCGCCCGGCTACAAGGAGGGGACGCGCCTGCCGACGGTCGTCTGGGCCTATCCTTTGGAGTTCAACGACCCGACGACGGCGGGGCAGGTGACGGGCTCGACGCAGCGTTACACGGCCATCACGGGGCCGTCGCACCTCTTCTTCCTGCTCGCGGGCTATGCCGTGCTCGACAACACGACGATGCCCATCGTCGGCGACCCCGAGACGATGAACAACACTTACGTCGAGCAGATCGTGGCGAGCGCGAAGGCCGCGATAGACAAGGCGACGGAGATGGGCGTGACCGACCCCGAGCGCGTGGGCGTCGGCGGCCACTCGTACGGCGCCTTCATGACGGCGAACCTGCTCGCGCACTCCGACCTCTTCCGCGCCGGCATCGCGCGCAGCGGCGCGTACAACCGGACGCTGACGCCCTTCGGCTTCCAGACCGAGCGGCGGACGCTGTGGGAGGCGCCCGAGATGTACATTAAGGTCTCGCCCTTCATGGTGGCGCACAAGATCAACGAGCCCATCCTGCTCATCCACGGCGAGGCCGACAACAACACGGGCACGTTTCCCATCCAGTCGGAGCGCATGTACCAGGCGCTGCGCGGCCACGGCGCGACCGTGCGCTACGTCACGCTCCCGCTCGAAGCACACGGCTACTCGGCGCGCGAGACGACCGAGCACGTCCTCTTCGAGATGATCAACTGGTTCGACAAGCACGTGAAGAACGCCCCGCCGCGCAAGCCCGGGGCGGACGACCGCGAGGTGAGCCGCCGGCCTTAAAGGTTTTAAGAATTAAGCACAGAGACACGGCTCGTTGAGTTAATTCTCAACGAGCCGTGTCTCTGTGTCTCCGTGGTTAATCTGTGTTACTGCCCGAACCGCTGGCGGTACTCAATCGAAGAGATGAACGCCTTGACCATCTCGGCCTCGACGTAGTTGCCGTTGAACTGGTTGAGTTTCGCGAGCCAGAAGTTGTAGCCCGCGTCGTCGGGGTTGCGGCGGAGGTAGCCGTGATATTGCAGGAGGACGAAGGCCGCGTTGAACTCGGCGGCGCGCACCGAGTTCGAGTCGGCCACGACGCGCAGCGCGGCCGCGCGCGCCGCCGCGACGGTCGGGGCCGCGTTGTAGGCGTTGACGGCGGCCTGCCGCTCGGCCAGCGTGGGGGGGAAGCCCGCCGAAGCGTAGAGCGCGCCCACGTAAGAGAGGGCGTCCGTCTGCGGGAAGCGCGCGTTGAAGGCGGAACCGCCCGCGACCTGCGAGGCGTAGGTGTTCTTGTTGTTGTCGAGCGTCTGCTCGTAGCCCGCCTGGCCGACGACGACGCCCTGACCTATCTGCCGCTGGTCGGCGGTCAACTCGTCGAAGCTCATCCGCGTCGCGGAGTCGTCCGAGCGGCGGCCGAAGGCGACGCGCTGGACGCGCACGGCGTAGAGGCCCGTCTCCTGAGATTCAATCGAGAGGAAGAACGCGGCCGAGACGTTGACGCGCTTCACCTCGCGGCAGAGGTAGTCGCCCATGCACTTCTCGATGTCGAAAGTCCAGAAGGCTTGACCGGACTCGTCGGGGTCGCGGCCGAGGAAGTCGCGGTAGTGCTGGCGGACGAAGAAGGGCTCGTAGTCGATGCGCACCGGCATCGAGACCTGCGGGCGCAGGACGAAGAGCCCCTGCTCGATGCCGCTCGCGATGACGGTGCCGCTCGCGAAGAAGGGGTAGTTGCTCCACGTCCCGTTGAAGAGCGCCTGGTCGTCCACCGGGTACACGTCGAAGAAGGCGACTTCGTTCAGGTGCCCCGCGAAGGCGTTGCTCGCGTCGATGACGCGCACGCCGCTGCGGTAGTTCGACTCGAAGGCGTGGAGGCTGCGCACGTAGAGGTTGTGATCGATGGAGCCGGTCGAGCCCTGAAAGACGTTCGTCACGAACGGCACGTCGAGGTTGGTCACGTTCCAGACGAACGTGCGGTTCTTCGCGAGCCCCTGCTGCTGCTCGTCCAACTCGTCGTTGACGAGGAAGCGTTCGTGGTCGCCCGTCAGCCAACCCTGATGCGTGTAGCCGCGCCCGGTGTAAGTCGTGCGCGAGATTTGCTGCGGGGCCGACTTGTTCGTTACGTCAACGATGGTGACGGTGTCCTCGTTGGCGCTGAAGCAGACCTCACGGCCCTGATACTGCGCGTCGGGGCCTCGGTAGATGACGCACTGCGTCTCGTGCGTGTAGCCGTCCTCGTCCACGCAGCCTGCGAAGGCAGGGGCGGTGGGGTTGCGTATGTCCACGACGTGGAGGCCGCGTCCGCCGCAGGTATCGACGCCGACGGTGCGACCCGTGGCGGGCGGACGGCTCCCCGCGAGGTATGCGTAGCCGGTCTCCTCGTTGACGGCGATGGTGTGCGTGCGGCTGACGTTGTTGTAGTGCGCCGTCTCGGAGAAGGTGACGGGCGGCGACGTGACGTTGCGGAGCTGCG
This sequence comes from Pyrinomonadaceae bacterium, assembly GCA_036379655.1. GTDB lineage: Bacteria > Acidobacteriota > Blastocatellia > Pyrinomonadales > Pyrinomonadaceae > QHXN01. The sequence continues at coordinate 95,516 of DASVGG010000081.1, read as the reverse complement.
TCAGGTCGAAGACCTGCATGCCGTGGTCAACGATCTCGCTGACGACGAAGAGGTGGTTGCGGTAGACCTTGACGCTGCGCCAGAGCCGGCCGCCGTCGTCGCCATGCGTGGGGAGGTTGCCGAGGTAGACGGGCGCGGTCGGGTTCGTCACGTCCACGAAGGCGACGCCGTTCGAGAGCCCGAGGAGCGCATACTCCTTGTCGGTCTGTGGGTCCGTCCAGCCCCAGATGTCGTTGCCGGTGACGCCCGTCGCGGTCGTCCCGTCAATGTCCGCGACGGGGAGCAGGGCCGCGAGGTCAACCTTATTACAAGGGAACGTGCCGGCCATGCCGTTGACGCACGGCAAATTGGTCATGGCCGTGAGCGGCGCGTCGTTCGGCTGGCCGTTGCCGCCCGGGCTGTGGTGCTCGCCCTCGTGCGCGAGCGAAGACCAGACCGCGAGGCTCAGGGCGAAGAAAAACGCGATGGGGATGACGATTCTTCTCATGCTCATATGTTTGACGGAGTACGGACGTGAAAGGTCGTCGGGCCGAGGGGAGGCGCGAATCATAGCACAAGTTAGTGTGAGCCAGACCAATGTCGTTTGCGAAATTTGTCCTCCGTCCAGAAGTCGCGGAGCAAACGGACGCGGGGCTGTTGCTCGCGGCCGTCGGGGTCGGAGGGCGGGAGGATGACTGTCACCACGTCGTAGCGGTGGGGCGCGTTTTGGAGCCCGAGCAGGCGGCGGTAGGCGCGCGCGGCGCGTGTGACCTGGCGCTGCTTGCGGAGGTCAACGTTCGCTTCGGGCGCGGCGTACCAGTCGGAGCGGCGTGTCTTGACCTCGACGAAGCAGAGCACGGGGCCGTCGTAGGCGACGAGGTCGATCTCGTTCTGCACGATGGCGCCGCGACGGTTGCGCCCGACGCCCGTCTTGAAGTTCGACGCGACCAGTTCGTAGCCGTGCGCGCACAGATAATCCGCGGCCGCGCGCTCGCCCCGACGCCCGAGGTCAATGTGCGCGGCGACCGTCGGCGCCCTGGTGTTGAAGCGCGCGCGCGCCTTCTCGAAAAGCTTTCGTGGAGTTGGTAAAGAGAGCATCGGCGCGGCGCAGCTTAGCGCCAACGCGCGGCGGGCGCAAGGGTTTGTTTCATATGAGTTCCTTGCGGCGCACAGGGGCGCACGTTAAACTTCGAGACAAGATGTCGAGTGAGCAGAGTAGAGAAGCGAGTCGCGGCGCGGCGCTGCCGTTGGTGGCGGTCGTCGGGCGGCCGAACGTGGGGAAGTCCACGCTCTTCAACCGGCTGGTCGGCGAGCGCCGCTCCATCGTCGGCGACGAGCCGGGCATCACGCGCGACCGCATCTACGGCGAGGCCGAGTGGATGAACCGGCGCTTCTCGCTCGTGGACACGGGCGGCATCGTGCCCGACGACGAGGAGATCATCCCCGCGAATATTTTCCGGCAGGCCGAGTTCGCCATCACGGAGGCGGTCGCGCTGCTGTGGGTGGTGGACGCGCGCGCGGGCGCGACGCCTTTGGACGAAGAACTGGCGCGGCTGCTGCGGACGACGGGGAAGCCCGTGCTCGTCGTCGCCAATAAGGTTGACGCCGCGAAGCTCGAAGCACTCGCGGGCGAGTTCCACCGGTTCGGCTTCGACGACGTGCTGCCCATCTCGGCCGAGAACGGCGACGGCGTGGCCGAGTTGTTGGAAGCGGTCGTCGAGCTTCTGCCCGCGCGGGACGCGTCGGTTGATGATGAAGAGGGTGGGGAAGAGACTCGCGAGGTGCGGCTCGCCATCGTGGGCCGCCCGAACGTGGGGAAGTCTTCGCTGCTCAACAAACTCATCGGCGAAGAGCGCGTCATCGTCTCGCCCGTGGCCGGGACGACGCGCGACGCCGTCGATACGGTTCTCGAAGCTGAGGGCCACACGTTCCGTCTCATCGACACGGCCGGCATACGTCGCAAAGGTAAGACCGAGGAGATGGCCGAGAAGCTCTCGGTCGTGATGGCGCGCAGGAGCCTTGAGCGGGCGGACGTGGCGGTCGTCGTCATCGATGCTGTTGAAGGCGTGGCCGCGCTCGACGCGAACATCGCGGGTTACGCGCTCGACGCGGGCTGCTCCATCATCCTCGCCGTCAACAAGTGGGACGCCGTCCCCGACAAGGAGACCGGCACGCCCGCCGCGTTCGAGCGCGACCTGCGCTTCAAGATGAAGTTCCTCGAATGGGCGCCGGTCGTCACCATCTCCGCTTTAAAAGGTCAAAGGGTTGAACGTCTCCTCCCGCTCGCACTGCGCGCGCACGAGGCGCGCAGCCGACGCGTCCCGACCTCGCAGCTCAACGCCTTCTACGAGCGCGTCATCTCTTCGGGGCGCGCGCCGACGGTGCCCGCGCCCGTGAAGGGCGGCCAGTCGCGGCTGCACGTCCAGTACATGACGCAGGTCAGCACGCGCCCGCCGACCTTCCTCGTCTTCACCGCGGGCGGGCGGCCCGGCCTTCACTTCTCGTTCGAGCGCTTCCTGCAAAACCGTCTGCGCGAGGAGTTCGACTTCTTCGCGACCCCGCTCCGCATCGTCGAGCGTCACAAGAAGAAAAGCTAGGCGCCCATGTCTGACGACAGCGAACAAACGGGCGGAGGCGACGGCGTGCGCGAGGAGCACGACCGCGAGCTTGAACGCCTGCGCGCGCTCGTCGAGTATCTCGGCGAGGCGAACGAGCAGTTGGAGACCGTCAACCGCATCGTCGCCGCCGTCAACACCGGCCGCAGCATCGAAGAGGTCTTTCAACTGGCGAGCGAGCAGATACGCACGCTCGTCCCCTACGACCGCGCGACCATCGCGCTGTGCGACGAGGACGGCGAGACTCTGAGCGTCTACGCGCTGGCCGGCGAGCGCGCGGGCTCGCTCGCGGTCGGGGCGCGCGGCCCGTTGAAAGGCTCCGTGACGGAACTCGCGCTGACCGAGCGGCGCACCGTCTACATCCCCGAGTTGAGCGAGGAGACGCGCTTCAACGTCTACGCGGACCTGCGGCGCGAGGGGTTCCGCTCAGCCGTCTGCGTGCCGCTCTTCTCGATGCGGCGCGCGGTCGGGAGTTTGAATTTGACGAGCCGCACGCGCGACGCGTACCGCCGCGAACACCTGCTCGCGCTCGAACGACTCGCCGCCCCGCTCGCCATCTCGATTGAGAAGACGCAACTGCTCGAAGAGAGTTGGGAACGCGAGCGCGAGCTGCGCGGCCTCTACGAAATCACGCGCACCTTCTCGACGCTCTCTTCGGACTCGGCCGTCGTCTCGGGCCGCCTGGCCGGCGCCATCTGCAAGCTCGCGGGCGCCGACATGGGGCTCATCGCCACATACGACCGCCGCACCAATCTCGTCCGCGCGGAGGCGCCCGGCTGCAACACGCCGCCCGGCCTCGTCGAACAGTTCCAGTTCAAGCTCGAACGCGAGGACCGCGACGCGCCGCTCTACCAGACGGGCGAGGCGTTCGTCTCCAACGACCCGACCGCCGACGAGCGTCTCAACCGCGCCTTCGCCGAACGTTGGGGCGTGCGCTCGGTGCTGAGCGTGCCTTTGAAGATAAAGCGCGAGCTGATCGGCTTCATCTACGTCGCCAACCGCGCGGGCGGGTTTTCGGAACGCGAGTTGAGGCTGTTGGAAATCCTCGCTTCGCAGGCGGCCGAGACGGTCGTCAACGCGCGCCTCTTCGCGACCATACAGGCGCAGGCCGAGCGCGAGGCCGTCGTCAATCGCCTCTTACTTTCACTGCAACACGGCACCGAGCCGCACGAGAAGGTGAGGGAAGTCATCGAGCGCGTCGGCATGGTCCTGGACCTCGACCGCTGCGTCGCCGTCCTCTTCGCGGACGACGAGCACGACGACTTCTACGGCGAGTGGTGCGCCGAAGGCGTCGAGCCGATCACCGACTGGCGCGAGGTGCGCGAACGCTCGCCCGTCCGCTACGCGCTGCGCACGACGCGCCGCCCGCAGGTCGTCCCCGACGTGTTCGCGCACGCGCTCGCCGCGTCGAACCGCGAGCTGCTTGAGCGGACGCGGTTGAAGAGTCTGGTCGTCGTCCCCGTCATGCACCAGGGGCGCGTCGTCGGCTCCATCAGCGGCCACCAGACGCGCGCGCGCCGCGACTGGAGCGAGGACGACGTTGACCTCCTCCTCGCCGTCGCCACGCACGTCGGCGCGACGCTTGAGAACGCGCGGCTCATCGGCGAGCTGCGCGAGGCGAACCGCCTCAAGGACCAGTTCCTCGCCACGCTCTCGCACGAACTGAGGACGCCTTTGACGGCCATCAACGGCTGGGTCGAGATGCTCTCGGAGAGCGAGGAGCGCGCGCACATCGGCGGCGACCTCGCCGACGGCATCCGCGCCATCAGCGCCTCGGCCACCTCGCTCACGCAGCTCATCAACGACCTGCTCGACCTCTCGCGCATACAGCGCGGCGTGCTGCGCCTGCACCGCGACCTGCTCGACATGAACGAGCTGGTGCGCGTGGCCGAGCGCACCGTGCGCCAGACGGCCAACGCGCGCAGGCTCGAACTCGGGCTTGAGCTTTCGGCGGGCCTGCCGCCGACCATCGCCGACGCGCAGCGCGTCCAGCAGATTCTCTGGAACCTGCTCTCGAACTCCATCAAGTTCACGCCGAAGGGCGGGCGCGTCTGCGTCCGCACGCGCCACGTCGAGGGTCCGACGGAAGGCGTGGACGACGCGGGCGGGCGCTGGATCGAGATCGAAGTCGAGGACACGGGCCAGGGTATCCCCGCCGACTTCATGCCGCACATCTGGGAGCGGTTCCGGCAGGCGGACGCGACGGCCACGCGCCGCCACGGCGGTTTAGGGATTGGACTCGCGCTCGTCAAGGAATTGGTCGAGGCGCACGGCGGGCTTATATATGCCGAGAGCGAGGTGGGGCGCGGCTCGCGCTTCACCGTGCGGCTGCCCGTCATCAGGCTCGACGAGCTGCCGGAGGTCGTGGCGTGAGCGGAAGAACGTTCTACCCGATTCCCTTCATCCTCATCGCGCTCGCCGCCGGCTGCGCGCGGACATCGAGCGGCGCCGGCCAGGCCACGCGCAACCGGAACGCCAACGCGCGCGCGCCGGTCAACGTCAACATCAACACCAACGCACAGCCTCAACCCGCCGCCTTCACCGACGCGGACTACGCGCGCCACGTCGCGCGGCTGAAGAAGAAACTCCCTTCGAGAGAGTTCGAGATAATCGTCGAGAAACCCTTCGTCGTCGTCGGCGACGGCGGCCGTCGCGCGGTCGAAGAGAACGCGCGCGGCACCGTCCGCTGGGCCGTCACGCTGCTCAAGAAGGACTACTTCACGAAAGACCCGAACGAGATTCTCGACATCTGGCTCTTCAAAGACTCGGCCTCCTACAACAAGCACGCGCGCGACCTCTTCGGCGGCGAGCCGACGACGCCCTACGGCTACTACTCGCCCGCGCACAAGTCGCTCGTCATGAACATCGAGACCGGCGGCGGCACGCTCGTCCACGAGATCGTCCACCCCTTCGTCGAGGCCAACTTCCCCGACTGCCCCGCGTGGCTCAACGAGGGGCTCGGCTCGCTCTACGAGCAGAGCGGCGAGCAGGACGGCCACATCGTCGGCTACACCAATTGGCGCCTGCCCGGCCTCCAACGCGCCATCCGCCGAGGCGGGTTAACGCCCTTCGAAAAACTCCTCGCGCTCGACGGCCGCGCCTTCTACGACGACGACGCGCACGGCACCAACTACGCGCAGGCCCGCTACCTCTGCTACTACCTCCAGGAGCGCGGCCTCCTCACGCGCTTCTACCGCGACTTCCACGCCAACCGCGCCGCCGACCCCACCGGCTTCGACACGCTAAAGAAAGTCCTCAACGAGACCGACATGGAAGCCTTCCAAAAGAACTGGGAGAAGTTCGTCCTCACCCTCGCCCAGGAGCGCCTGACGCCCATCACCCCCTGACGCCGCTAAGCCGAAACGACGTGAGCCTCAGCCATGAAGAACGAAGAACTCCTCAAAGTAATCGAACGAGCCGCCGAGACGGGCGCGGAAGAACTCGACCTGAGCAATAAGGGGTTGACTGAATTATCGCCAGCCATCGGAATTCTCTTTCGGCTGAAGTATCTCATCCTTCACGGCAACAAGCTTACCTCGCTGCCACCCGAGATAGGTCAGTTGTTACAGTTGGAACTGATTGACCTTAGTAATAACGAATTAAGCTGGCTGCCCAAGGAATTCTCCAACCTGATTCATCTTGAAGCCCTTGAGTTGGGGGACAACAAATTTGCCCTGTGTCCACCCCAAATAGGTGAGTTGACTGACCTCAGAATCCTGTCCCTGGGTGTAAGTGGGAGGCCCGCCCATAGCACTTCCGGCAATCAATTATCTGATTTGCCAGCGGAGTTATCCAAGTTGAAAAACTTAGTTGAGCTTGACCTCATGAAAAACAGGCTCGTAAAGCTGCCAGCCGTGGTGTGTCAGATGAGGAGCTTACAGACATTATACCTCGACCGAAATAACCTCAATGAGTTACCCGCCGAAATCGCAAATCTATCTAACCTGACAGCCCTATACCTACGCTCAAACCATCTAAATGCACTCCCGCGCGAGTTAAGCACACTTACCAAGTTAAGGGCTCTCACTCTTAGTGATAATCCACTGCCAATCCCCCCGGAGATCATTATCAGGACAAATGAGCCGCAGGTAATCATCACTTATTACCTGCAACACGTGCGTGGGCAGAAGAAGGCGCTGAATGAGGCGAAGGTGTTGGTGGTGGGACAGAGCGCGGTGGGGAAGACTTCGCTGGTGAAGGGGTTGGTGAAGGGTGAGTTCGACCGGCACGAGAATAAGACGGAGGGGATAAACATTGAGCCGTGGCTTCTGCCGGTAGGTGGAGAGCAGGTCAAGCTCAACGTGTGGGACTTTGGCGGGCAGGAGATCATGCACGCCACGCACCAGTTCTTTCTGACGAAGCGGAGCCTCTACCTGCTCGTCATCGACGCGCGGCAGGACGAGGACGAGAACCGTCTGGAGTACTGGCTCAAGATTATTCAGAGCTTCGGCGGCGACTCGCCCGTCGTCATCGTCGGCAACAAGATCGACCAGCAGCCGCTCGACCTCGACCGGCGCGGATTGATGGCGAAGTACAGGAACATCCGTGGCTTCGCCGAGACTTCGTGCTTTGACGGCCGAGGGCTGGAGGAGTTGAGGGTCATAATTAAAGGCGAGGTCGGCAAGCTCGAACACATCCACGACCAACTGCTGGCGACGTGGTTCACCGTCAAGACCCGGCTGGAGGAGATGAGGGAGGACTACATCCCTTACAGCGAGTACGTCCGGCTGTGCGGGGAGGAGAGCATTGACGACGGGCTGAGCCAGCGCACGCTCATCGGTTTCCTCCACGACCTCGGCGTCGTCCTCAACTTTCAGGACGACCCGCGCTTCGAGGACACCAACGTCCTCAACCCGGAGTGGGTCACCGGCGGCGTCTACCGCATCCTCAACTCCTTCGAGCTGTTCCAGACCAAGGGCGTATTGGACCGGCCGATGCTCGAACAGATTCTCGACCCGCGCCGCTACCCGAAGGACAAGCACCTCTTCATCATGGACATGATGCGCAAGTTCGAGCTCTGCTTCGACTTCGAGGGCGCGCGCGACGAGCGGTTCCTCATCCCCGACCTGCTCTCGAAGGAGGAGCCCTTCACGGGCGAGTGGGGCGGCTCGCTCGTCTTCCAGTACCACTACAACGTGCTGCCGAGCAGCATCATCTCGCGCTTCATCGTCCGCACGCACCCCTTCATCCACCAGAACACGCTGTGGCGGACGGGCGTCGTCCTGGCGTACGAGAAGAACAGGGCGCTCGTGAAGGCCGACCTCGAAGATAAAAAGGTCTTCATCCGCGTCGGTGGCCCGGAGCACACGCGGCGCGCGCTGCTCGCCGTCATCCGCTCGAACTTCGACTCCATCCACAAGACCATTCCCGGCCTCGTCGCCGACGAGAAGGTGCCGCTGCCGGAGCGGACTTCGGTGGTGGTGGACTACAGGCACCTTCTGACGCTTGAGGAGTTGGGCGAGGCGAGCTTCATCCCCGAAGGCATGAGCGAGCGCGTCAACGTCAAACGGCTGCTCGACGGGGTCGAGCCAGAGAACTCGCGGCGGGAGCAGCGTTGGCGGCAGCGCGCCGAGGAGCCGCCCGTGGAAACGCTCGCGGCCTCGTCGCCCGCACGGGCCGAAGTCAAAGACGCCGCCGCGCTCGCCGCGCTCAGTAAGGTGAAGGAGCAACTCGACTCGAACAGCGGGAGGTACGCGAAGCGTATCCTGCTGTTCTGCTTCTGCGCGTGGTGCGTCGCGTGGCTCGCGCTGGCCGGCCTCATCTATCGTCTCGGTTGGGACGTGATGGAGCCCTGGACGTATTTGATTGGCACGGGCGTTCCCATCCTCACCTACCTCTACTTCGCGTTCACGCAGCAGGAGGTTTCGCCGGCCGCGATCTATCAACACATCGTCGAGCGGCGCAGGAGACAGCTCTACCGCTCGAACGGGTTCGACGCGGAGGAGTACGAGCGCCTCGCGCGGCCGTCGAGTTGAGCCGCGCCCCGAACGCGTCGGCGCCATTTGTTATCCGCCACGCCTTATACCAAAATCTCCCGACGGATAATTCTTATGACGGTAATCTCTGAAAGACGAGCCGGCGAGGCGCTCGGTTGGGAAGTCCTCGCGCGAGAGGGCGAGGCGCGGGCCGGCGTGTTGCGCACGAGACGCGGCGTGGTCGAGACGCCGGTCTTCATGCCGGTGGGCACGCTCGGGTCTGTGAAGGGCGTGCGGTTCGAGGAGCTTGAGGCCGAGGATTTGGACGCGCGCATCATCCTCGGCAACACGTATCACCTCTGGCTGCGGCCGGGGCCGGAGGTCGTCAGGGCGTTGGGCGGGCTGCACCGCTTCACCGGTTGGAGGCGCGCGCTGCTGACGGACTCGGGCGGGTTTCAGGTCTTCAGCCTGAGCCACATGCGGCGGCTGTCGGAGGCGGGCGTCGAGTTCCGCTCGCACATCGACGGCCGGCAATGCTTTCTCTCGCCCGAGGTCTCGATGGAGGTGCAGGCCGCGCTCGGCTCGGACATCGTGATGGCCTTCGACGAGTGCCCGCCCGGTCAGGCCACGCACGAGGCGGCGCTCGCCTCGCTCGAACTGACGGCGCGTTGGGCACGTCGCTCGCGCGAACGCTTCGACCAGTTGCAGCGCGAAGGCTCGGACGCGGGCAGGGAAGAGTCGGACACGCGGCAGGCCATCTTCGGCATCGTGCAGGGCGCGACGCACCTCGACCTGAGGCGCGAGAGTTTAGAGAGGACGGTCGGGGTCGGCTTCGACGGCTACGCCATCGGCGGTTTGAGCGTCGGCGAGGAGAAGCCGGTCATGTACGAGGTGGTCGAGCACGTCGCGCCGCTGATGCCCGCCGAACGGCCGCGCTACCTGATGGGCGTCGGCACGCCCGAAGACCTGGTCGAGTGCGTCGCGCGCGGCGTGGACATGTTCGACTGCGTCATCCCGACGCGCAACGGCCGCAACGGTCAGGCGTTCACCTCGCGCGGACGGCTCAACATCAAAAACGCGGCGTGGGCGACCGACCCGCGCCCGCTCGACGAGGCGTGCGGGTGCGCCGTCTGCCAAAGGCATACGCGCGCGTACCTGCGCCACCTCTACGTGACGGGTGAGATGTTGGGCGCGGTGCTCTTGTCGCACCACAACCTTGCGTTCTTCCTTGACACCATGCGACGCGTCAGGCAAGCTATCCGGTCTGGCGAATTCACGCGATTTCGGCGGGAGTTTCTTGAGGGAATCAACTCCGGCGTCGGGTGACTCGCGGGCCGTCCGGCGTCGTTTTATCCCCTGAAAAAATCCGCTTCGGCCGGAGCCACGGGGCGCGCCGGGCTCACGCGCGCCGGCCGTCGCGCCTTGGCGCCGTGGATTCAAAATTTGAGGTCGTAAGCACCCGTACACTTCCGATGACCAATCTCGCTTTCATCTTCCAGGGCGGCGGCATGGGCGGCCTCCTGGGCGGGCTGATGCCCTTCCTGCTCATCTTCGGCGTCTTCTACTTCCTGATCATCCTCCCCCAGCGCAAGCGCCAGAAGGCGCTCGCCGACATGGTGGAGGCGCTCAAGCCGGGCGACAAGATCATCACCTCCGGCGGCATCTACGCCACCATCAAGCAGGTCAAGGAGAAGTCGCTGCTCGTGATGAGCGCCGACAAATCGCTCCTCGAAATCTCCCGCTCGTCCGTCTCCGGCATGCAGGGGGAAGAGGAAGTTAAGAAGTAAACGGTCTTCAGTTTTCGGCAAGGGCAGATTGCTGACTGAAGACTGAAAACTAAAAACAGAAGTCATGAAAAAGAATCTTCTACAGCGCGCCATCATCATCGCCATCGTGACGATCCTCGCCCTGGCCGCGATCTTCTGGCCGGGTCACGTGCCGACGCGGAACGACTTCACGGCGGCGGGCGTCAACAACATCCTGCGCCGGAACATCAACCTCGGGCTCGACCTTCGCGGCGGCTCGCACCTCGTCATGCAGGTGCAGGTACAGGACTATCTGAAGCGCCTGACCGAGAACGTCTACAACGGCGTGCAGACGGCCGCGCGCGACCTCGGCTACGAGGTCAAGGAGGCGCGCCCCGAGATCAGCGGTGACGACTACCGCGTCGTCATCGTCGCCGCCGACGCGTCGAAGGTCTCCGAGATGCGCGACCAACTCCCGCGCCGCGTCAGCGACTTCGACCCGACCGCGTGGTCGTCTTCCGTGAGCGGCGGCACCATCACGTGGGAGTTGACCGACGCGGCCAAGACCACGCTCGGCAACCGCGCCACCGAGGACGCCCTCAAGATCATCGACACGCGCATCAACGCCCTCGGCGTCACGGAGCCCACGCTCCAGGCGCACGGCTCGACCAACTCGCACCAGATACTCCTCCAGATGCCCGGCATCGACGACCCGGAGCGCATCAAGGGGCTTTTGAAGAGCGAGTCGCGGCTTGAGCTGATGAAGGTCGTCGGCGCGAGCAACCCCGCCCCGATCACGACCTACCCGACCGAGGAGGCCGCGCGCGCCTCGCTCGGCGGCACGGTGCCCCCGAACCGGCGCGTCCTGCCCTACGACGAGCGCGACGAGCCGACGGCGGCCGGCGCACCGCCCAAGCCCGCGGGCCAGCCCTCGGCGTGGGTCGTCGTCGAGTCGCCCGCCGTCGTGGACGGCAGCGAGTTGCGCAGCGCCGACGCCGCCTCGAACAACCCGGCGGGCGGCGACGACGCTTATCAAATCAACTTCACTTTGAAGCCGTCGGGCGCGCAGAAGTTCGGCGCGTGGACGGCCGCCAACGTCGGCGCCTACATGGCCGTCGTGCTGAACGACCGCGTGAAGTCGGCGCCCTTCATCAAGCAGCAGATCACCGACACGGGCCAGATTTCCGGCAACTTCACGAAGGACTCGGCGGGCGACCTCGCGCTCACGCTGCGCTCGGGCGCGCTCCCGGCGAAGATCATCTACCTCGAAGAGCGCACCGTCGGCCCGAGCCTCGGCGCCGACTCCATCCGCGCGGGCGTGACGGCCTCGCTCGCGGGGCTCGCGCTCATCATCCTGACGATGATCGTCTACTACCGCTGGTCGGGCATCAACGCCGTCGTCGCGCTCATCCTGAACACCGTCCTGACGCTCGCCGCGCTCATCCTCTTCGACGCGGTGCTGACGCTGCCCGGCATCGCCGGCATCATCCTCGGCATCGGCATGGCCGTGGACTCGAACGTGCTCATCTTCGAGCGCATCCGCGAGGAGTTGCAGACGGGCAAGACCGTCGCCTCCGCCATCGACGTGGGCTTCGACCGCGCCTTCGTGACGATCATCGACACACACGTGACGACCATCGTCTCTTCGGCGTTCCTGTTCGTTTTCGGCACCGGCCCCATTCGCGGCTTCGCCGTCACGCTCGTGCTCGGGCTTCTGGCGAACCTGTTCACGGCCGTCTACGTCTCGCGCACCATCTTCATGTGGAGTCTCGCCCGCCGGCAGGGTCGCGTCGAGACGCTCAGCATCTAGGGGAGTGAATGTTGAATGGTGAATAGTAAAGAGGATTGCTCTTCACCATTTACTATTTACCATTCAACATTTATTGAATAGCCATGTTTCAGATACTGCAAAACGTCAACGTCGATTGGCTGAAGCACCGCAAGGTCTTCATCCTCATCTCGGTTGCCATCATGCTGGGCGGGCTCGGCTCGGCCCTCGCGCGCCAGTTTACGCCCGGCGGCACCGAGGCGTTCAACCTCGGCATCGACTTCAAGGGCGGCACGGTGGTGACCGCCGAGTTTAAGCAGCGCCCAGAGGCCGAGGCCATCCGCGACGCGCTCCTCGCGAAGGGCGTCTCCGATGTCATCATCCAGCTCGTCACCGACAAGCCGGGTGAGGTGCTCATCCGCCTGCCGCAGATGGAGTCGAGCGAGAGCGTCGCCCAGCAGGGCGAGACGCAGGTGGACATCGGCCGCAAGACCGTGTCCGAGGGTTTGAAGACCCTCACCGGCGGCGCGCAGGTCGATGCCAACCAGCCCTTCCCCGAGCAGGGCAACGCCTTCAAGATCACGGGCACCGAGGCCGTGGGCGCGGTCGCGGGCGCCGCCCTGCGTAACCAGGCCGTGGCCGTCACGCTGCTCGCGCTCGTCGGCATCCTGCTCTACATCGCCTTCCGCTTCGAGTGGACCTACGGCGCGGCGGCCGTCCTCGCCGTCTTCCACGACGTGCTGGTGACGCTCGCGCTCTTCTCGATCTTCCAGCTCGAAGTCAACCTGACGGTCGTCGCGGCGCTCCTGACGCTCGTCGGCTTCTCGGTCAACGACACCATCGTCATCTTCGACCGCATCCGCGAGAATTTGCGACTCCACCGCCGCTCGAACCTCTACGACCTGACGAACGAGGCCGTCAACCAGACGATGTCGCGCACGGTCATCACCTCGGGGCTCGTCTTCCTCTCGGTGCTGGCGCTCGTCCTCTTCGGCGGGCCCGTGCTGCGCAGCTTCTCGCTGGCGCTCTTTATCGGCGTCGTCTTCGGCGTCTACTCGACCGTCGCCATCGCCAGCCCGATTATGGTCTGGTGGCAGCAGCGGCTCGAAGCGGGGCGCGCGCAGGCGCCCACGGCGGGCTCGCGCGGCGGCGGTCAGCGCCAGCGCCCCGGCGCCCGTGGCGACGCCAAGGCGAGCGCGGCCGCGCGTTAGAAAAGCGTTTTTCGTCCGACCGGCGAGGGGCCGGCCGGGGGCAAGGGGACTCGTCGAGTCGTACCACGCCCACGGCCGGCCCTTCGGTTTCCGCGAGCGGGAAATTTTCCGTGGGTCTTCAAATTAAAGCGAACCCGTGCGCGCCGCCGGTGTCTAAATACTCGAACGAGAAGAGGCGTGGGGAACGGCTTTCGGCCATTTTGCGCTTGACTTCGCCGCGGATTGCGACATAGACTGAGCGCGTTGCTGGCCAATCGAATATTTTAAGAACGCGCCCGTCTCGCCGGCAGTGTGAGGCGGACGTTTGGTCTTCGCGTTCGTGTCCGGGGGGCCGGCCTGACCGTTTCATTCCCTGTTTGGCTGTTGCGTTGAAGGAGGGGTCGCCGCGTTTCGCGGCGGCCTGAAGCGCGCGGCCATTCCCGTTCCCCTTAGGCAAAAAAGCGGTTAATCAGGCGGGCGCTTTTTGAGAGAAATCGTCTTCGAATCACAACTCTCTTTTAAGAGGCGCGTGATTTAATGAGTCTAAGAAAACCCTGATCCACCTGGCACCGGAAGAGGGAGGATAGACGAGATGTTCGACACGCTGGTTGAGTCCGGCTCGCACACCAACGACCTCGCGAGGAAGGGCTCGTTTTTCCTGGGCACGATGGTGCTCTACCTGGTCGTACTCCTGGGCGTCGCGGTCCTCAGTATCTACCTCTACAACGACTCGATCCCCGACCCGAGTCTGGAGCTGCTGACGCTGGTGGCCCCCGTGCCGATGGCACAGGAGGAGGCGCCGAAGGCGGCCGAAGAGCCTAAGCCCGCGGCCAGCAAAGCGCCCGAGGTGGCGATGGTCAAGGACATGGCCGTCATCGCGCCCGTCACCAAGACCAATGAGGTCGCCCCGCCCACGGCCAAGGTCGTCGCGACCAACAAGACGCTTAACGTGCTGGTCGGCGACCGCGACGTAGGCGACGTGAACGCCGTGCCCACCGGCCCGGTCGGCGTGGTCGGCGGCACCGGCGGCGGCGGCTCCGGCAGCGGCGGCGCGCCGAAGGTCGAGGTGAGCGACGAGCCTCCTCCGCCTCCCCCGCCGGCTCCCACGCCCCCGCCCAAGCCGAAGACCATCGTCTCGGGCGGCGTGCTGAACGGCAAGGCCATCTCGAAGCCGCAGCCCGCCTACCCGCAGATCGCGAAGGCGGCGCGCGCCTCTGGGACGGTGACCGTGCAGATCGTGGTCGATGAGTCGGGGCGCGTTATCTCGGCCTCGGCGGTCTCGGGCCACCCGCTCTTGCAGCAGGCCGCGGTCGCGGCCGCGCGGCAGGCGCGCTTCTCGCCGACGCTGCTCTCGGGACAGCCGGTGAAGGTCTCGGGCGTCATCACCTACAACTTCGTGCTTCAGTAAGACGGGGCGCGGGGCGCGACCCGCGCGGGGGCGGCGAGGGCGAGGTTTTTCCGGTGCCCGCGCGGCTCCCCGTGGGTCGCTCGCGCCCCTTCTCGAACGGGGAAGCGCATCCGCCATCAGTAACGAAAACCCTTTGGAGGATTTCTACCGTGACTATTCTGTTAAGCATTCTCGGGAGCAAGGCTCTCGGCTTCTTCGCCTTCCTGTTCCAGGAGGCCGCCAAGGGCGGTGAAGACCTGAAGAGCGCCTTCACCATCACCGAGATGGTGAAGAACCTCGGGTGGGTGGCGCTGACCGTCATCGTCATCCTGCTGATCATGTCGATGTACTCCATCGCGATCATGGTCGAGCGCTTCCTGACCTACTCGGCCGCCAAGAAGCAGTCGCGCGAGTTCGCCCCGCGCGTCGCGCAGGCGCTCAAGAACGACCGCATCGAAGAGGCCATCAACATCAGCGACAAGCACAAGAAGTCGCACCTCGCGATGGTCGTCAACGCCGGCCTGCAAGAGTTCCGCGCGCACGAGGCTTCATCGGACATCTCGGGCGACGAGGTCGAGGCTTCGAAGCGGGCGCTCCAGCGCGCCATCGCCATTAAGTCGGCCGAGTTCAAGCGCGGCCTCTCGGGCCTCGCCACCATCGGCTCGACCGCGCCGTTCGTGGGCCTCTTCGGCACGGTGTTCGGCATCATCAACGCGTTCACCGGCATGAAGTCGGCCGAGTCGGCCGGTATCGGCGCCGTCGCGGGCGGCATCGCCGAGGCGCTCCTGACGACCGCCCTCGGTCTGGCCGTGGCGGTGCCCGCCGTGTGGCTCTTCAACTACTTCACCGGCAAGGTCGACGGCTTCATCATCGAGATGGACAACTCGGCCTCCGAGCTGATCGACTACTTCCTGAAGAACCGCACGCGGCAGCTCAGGTCGTAGGCCGGAACACCGTTTAGTCACGGGCGCGTCCCCGGCGTTGGGCGCCCCGGTCCTCAAAAGGGCCGGGGCGCGCGCCGCACACAGCACCCGTCAGGAGGCCCGCGCCACGGCGTGGGACGGGAGAGTTAAGTTATGAGCATGTCAACAGGCAGTGGCAGCGGCGGGTTCACCTCCGACATCAACGTCACGCCGATGGTGGACATCATGCTGGTGCTGCTGATCATCTTCATGGTCATCACACCGTTCCTTCAGCAGGGCGTCTCGGTCGCGCTCCCGCGCGACATGAACAACCCGGACGAGGACCCGGCCATCATCAAGGAGAGCTCGGTCGTCGTCGCCATCACCGAGAACGGCGACATCTACCTCGGCAAGAAGAAGATCGACAAGGACCAGCTCAAGACCGAGATCGACACGAAGATGGCGGGCAAGGTTGACACCGAGCGCATCGTCTACCTGCGCAGCGACATCAACGCCAACTACGGCGCGGTCGTCGAGACGATCAACCTGATCCGCGACGCCGGCATCGACCAGATCGGCCTGGTCGCCGACAAGAGGAAGGGTCCCGGCGCCGCCGCCGCGCCCGCCCCTGCCCCGGCCTCGTAGCGGCGCCGGGCGGGTAGTAGAAGCGGCCGGCGCGCCGGCCCGACGGAGGAATCTAAACCTATGGGTATGAGTGCAGGCGGCGGTTCGGGCGCGGCCCCGAACATCAACGTCACGCCGCTCATCGACATCCTGCTGGTGCTGCTGATCATCTTCATGGTCATCACGCCGCTCAAGCCCGCCCGCTTCAAGACCCTCGTGCCCCAGCGCAGCGAGGAGCTGAACGCGGCGGCCAAGCAGAGCCCCTTGACGCTCATCGTCAACATCAAGAAGGACCTCGGCGTCGAGCTGGTCATGGGCGGCAACAAGGTCACCGACGCCTCGGTGAACGACCCGGGCAACATCGGCTCGGCGCTCTCGGCGGAGTTCAGAAAGCGGAAGGACCAGGGCGTCTGGAAGGAAGGCTTCCAGGGGCGCGCCGACCTGCCGCCCGACGAGCGCATCGAGAAGACGGTCTTTATCAAGGCGCCCGAGACGTTCAAGTACGGCGACGTGGTGAAGGTCATCGATGTCGTCAAGGGCTCGGGGGCGAACCCGGTCGGCCTCCAGACGGAGGCGCTGGAGCAGTAGCGGGGGGCACGCGCGGACGCTGCCGCCGCCGCCCGCCTTCTCGGGCGGCCAGCGCGGCGCGGCGTTTGCGCGCGTGGCCGCCCCGGCGAGAAGGCCCCCTTCACAGTAGAGCTTCAGACCATTGCCCGGAGCAATCATCCAATGAAACTCTCTCGAACAAGCATCGCGGCCCTGCTCGTCGCACTCGTGGCCGTCTCGGGCGGGTGCACGCTCATCAACCGCGTGCGCGCCAAGAACGCGCTCAACGAGGGCGCGCGCGCCTACCGCGACGGGCGCTTCCCCGACGCGGAAGGGAAGTTCCGCGAAGCCTACGAGCTCGACCCTTCGCAGAAGAACGCGCCACTCTTCATCGCCCGCGCCGTCCAGCAGCAGTTCAAGCCCGGCGTCACCACGCCCGAGAACCTCGCTGTCGGCGAGAGGGCGGTCTCCGCCTATCAGGACATCCTGAAGCAGGACGCCTCGAACGACGACGCCTACAAGGCCATCATCTTCCTCTACACGCAGATGAAGAACGATGGTAAGGTCAACCAACTCCTTGCCGAACGCGCCAAGAACGGCCCGAACCCGAAGTCGAAGGCCGAGGCGCTGACGATCCTGGCGAGCAAGCAGTGGAACTGCTCCTACGAGATCACCGAGCAGAAGGAGAACAAGACGACCGAGAACAGGCCGGACAAGATTCTCATCCACTACCGCAAGCCCGCGAACCAGGCCGACTTCGACAAGGCGCAGCAGTGCACGACCGAGGGCCTCAAGCTCGCCGAGGAGGCCATCTCGAACGACCAGAACAACGCCAACGCCTGGTCCTACAAGGCCAACCTCCTGCGCGAGAAGTCGAAGCTCGCCGAGATGGCCGGCGACGCCACGGCCAAGACCGACCTCGACAAGCAGTACGACGCGGCGCTGGAGACGCAGAAGCGCCTGAGCGCCGAGGAGAGCAAGCGCAAGGAGGCCGAGGAGGCCGCCAAGTCGCCCACGCCCCCGGCCAGCTAGTCCGCGCGGCGCCGGCGGCAGCAGCGCCCTCCGACGCGCGCCCCGCCGGGCGGCGCCGAAATGCCCTTTACTTCCTCCGGGTGATGCCTGACTTCACGTCGGGCATCACCTGTTTCTATAATAGCCGTCGGCGGTCAGCTTTCAGCCCTCAGCCAAACCTTTCTCGCGACGGGGCGGTTGGCAGTGATTGGGCCGCTTCCATCATCAAACAGAAGCTGAAAGCTGACCGCCGAATGCCGAAGGCTGCTTTATGATTCGCATCGAGGAGATCGTCGAGAAAGTCGGGCAGAACCACCCGCAGGCCGACCTGGACCTGCTGCGGCGGGCCTACTTCTTCTCCGCGCTGCACCACAAGGGGCAGACGCGCGCCTCCGGCGAGCCCTACCTCGTGCACCCGCTCGAAGTCGCCAACATCCTCGCCGACATGCGGCTCGACGAAGTCTCGGTCGCCACGGGGCTCCTGCACGACGTGGTCGAGGACACGCTCGTCGAGCCCGAGGTCATCCGCGCCTCGTTCGGCGAAGAGATCGCACACCTCGTGGACGGCCTCACCAAGCTCGCGCACATCAGCAACCAGTCGCGCGAGGAGCAGCAGGCCGAGAACGTCCGCAAGATGCTCCTGGCGATGGTGGACGACGTGCGCGTCGTCCTCGTCAAGCTCGCCGACCGCCTCCACAACATGCGCACGCTCCACCACCTCAAGCCGGAGAAGCGCAAGCGCATCGCGCAGGAGACGCTCGACATCTTCGCGCCCATCGCACACCGTCTCGGCATGGGGCGTCTGCGGAGCGAACTGGAAGACCTCGCCTTCAAGCACCTCGATCCGGAGGCGTACAGGGAGCTGGCCGAGCAGTTGGAGCGCCGCCGCCCCGAGCACGAGGCGTTCCTCAAGACCGTGACCGAGCGCATCGAGGAGAAGATGCGCGAGGCCGGCACCCCCTTCACCTCTGTCGAGGGGCGTGTCAAGCGGCTCTACTCCATCTGGAAGAAGCTCAAGCGGCAGAAGATTGAACTCGACCAAGTCTACGACCTCATCGCCGCGCGGGTGATTACGCCCGACGACGAGACGCGCCACTGCTACGGCGCGCTCGGCGTCGTCCACACCCTCTGGCAGCCCATCCCGGGCCGCTTCAAGGACTGGATCGCCACGCCGCGCGACAACCTCTATCGCTCGCTCCACACCTCCGTCATCGGCAACAAGGGACAGCCCTTCGAGGTGCAGATTCGCACGGAGGAGATGCACCGCATCGCCGAGGAGGGCGTCGCCGCGCACTGGAAGTACAAGGAGGGCCGTCGCGGCGCGCACGACGACGACGAAGCGTTCCAGTGGCTGCGGTCTCTCGTCGAGTGGTCGCAGGAGGTCAAGGACTCGCGCGACTTCCTCGAATCCCTGAAGCTCGACCTCTACCCGAAGGACGTGTATGCCTTCACGCCGATGGGCAAGGTCATCCAACTCCCGCGCGGGGCGACGCCCATCGACTTCGCCTTCATGATTCACACCGGGGTCGGGAACACCTGCTCGGGCGCGCGCATCAACGGGCGCATGGTGCCGCTGCGCACCGCCATCCAGAACGGCGACATGGTCGAGATTCTCACCTCGCCCAACGCGAAGCCCTCGCGCGACTGGCTCAACTTCGTCAAGACCTCGCGCGCGCGCAACCGCATCCGCCACGCCGTCGCCGAGCAGCAGCGCGCCGAGAGCATCGAGCTGGGCCGCAAACTTTTCGAAAAAGAGGCCGCGCGCTTCAACCTCTCGGCGAAGAAGGTTCTGGCCGACTCGGACGGCTCACTCAAGCGTATCGCCAACGAGTACGGCTACGGGCGCGTGGACGACCTGCTGGCGGCGGTCGGCTACGGGAAGACCGTCCCGCGCAACGTTATCGCCAAGTACCTCGGCCCCGAGAAGTTCGCCGAACTTGAGCAGCGCAAGGAGTCGCCGCTGCGCGGGCGCCTGACGGCCGGCATGCAGGCCGTCAAGAAGTTCATCCGCCTTGGCGAAGACTCCATCGTCGTGCGCGGCGTGGACGACCTGCTGGTGACGCGCGCCCGCTGCTGCAACCCCGTCCGTGGCGAGGAGATCGTCGGTTACATCACGCGCGGCAAGGGCGTGGCCGTCCACGCGCGCCGCTGCACGAACGTCCAGCAGTTGATGGTCAATCCCGAGCGCGTCGTCGAGGTCGAGTGGGCCGACGCGGGCGCGGGCGAGGCCGCCTACGCCGTCCGCCTCCTCGCCATCACCGAGAACCGGACGGGCATGATCGCCGACGTGACGAACGCCATCAAGGACATCAAGACCAACATCAGCGCCTCGAACGCCGTCGTCGCCCCCGACGACCGTGGCCGCATCGAGGTCACCGTCGAAGTCTTCGACCTCAAGCATCTCGACAAGGTCATGTCCTCCATCCGCAAAGTCCCCGGCGTCCTCGACGTGGAGCGCGTCCACGGCTCGGTGTGAACCGCGTTTGCCGTCCGGGGAAGGGGTCTGTTAGAATCTGCAATTTGTTTGCAGCCTTGCGGTAAGGGACATTCGTGACAGAGAGACGCATCGTCAGAACTGAGGGGGCGCCGGGGGCCATCGGGCCTTATTCGCAGGCGGTCGTGGCGGGCGGGTTCGTCTACACGTCGGGCCAGATTCCCATCGACCCGGCGACGGGCCAATTCGTCGAGGGCGGCATCCGCGAGCAGACCGCGCAGGTCTTGCGCAACCTCTCGAAGGTGCTTGAGGCCGCCGGTTCGAGCCTCGCGCGCGTCGTCAAGACGACCGTCTTTCTCGCCGACATGAACGACTTCGCGGCGATGAACGAGACCTACGCGGAGTTCTTCGCGGAAGAGCCGCCGGCCCGCTCGACCGTGCAGGCCGCGCGCCTGCCGCGCGACGCGCGCGTCGAGATAGACGTGGTCGCGCTCGCGGGCGAGTGAGCAACGGAAGCCTTCGGCTCGGTGCCTGCAAACGAAAAGCGGGGGCGCCGCCCCTCGGGGGAAGCGCCCGCCGCTTTTGAAAAGTTGTGGTTTGAAACTAGGCCGCCTTCGCGACCTTGCCCGCCTTGATGCAGGACGTGCAGACCTTCTTCCGCACGTTGCCGCCCTGCGGGCGCTGGACGCGGATGGACTGAAGGTTGGGGTCGAAGCGGCGGCGCGTACGGTTGTTCGCGTGCGAGACGTTGTTACCAAATTGCGGCCCCTTGCCGCAGACTTCGCATCGTTTAGCCATTACTTTGAAAACCTCCGAGCATTAAAAAACGCGCGCCAATCGCTCTGGCGGCCACACGGTCGAGGCGGCGGCGCACGTCGGAAACGGAAATTTATAGCAAACGGCCTCGCCGAGCGTCAAGCCGGGCGGCCCCGAAAACATCTTCCCGAGAGTAAGTTTAAGGAGCTTCAGACACAGTGCACAGAGTCTTCAGACAGTTCGCAACCCTCGCCCTGTTGGCCGCCGTCGCCCTCGTCGCCGTGGGGTGCGACTCCAAGAAACCGGCTGCCGGGTCGGACGTGGCCGCCACGGTCAACGGCAAGGAGATCACGCTCGCCGAAGTTGACCGCATCGTCAGCGCGCAGGCGCAGGGGCAGCAGTTGTCCACGCTCCAGCAGGCCGCCGCGCGCCTCTCCGTGCTCGACAGCCTGATCGAGCAGCAGGTGCTCTACACGCGCGCCGAGAAGGAGAAGACCGTCCCCAACGACGACGAGGTCGCGACCTTCGTTAACCAGCAGAAGCAGCAGGTCACCGCCGAGGAGTGGGCCAAGAAGCTGAAGGAGAGCAACTTCACCGAGGACCAGGTGCGCGACGAGGCGCGCAAGGTCATCGCCGTCCGCAAGCTTCAGGAGAAGGTCTACGGCAAGATCACCATCCGCGACCAGGAGATCACGGACTTCTACAACACCAACAAGGAGCAGTTCGTGAACCCGCGCGGCGTCTCGCTCTCGGCCATCCTGAGCGACCCGCGCGACATGGGCGGCAACAACCCGGACGACGCCAAGAGCGAGGCCGAGGCCAAGGCCAAGATCGACCGCCTCTACGCGCAGCTCAAGGGTGGCGCCGACTTCGCCACGGTCGCGCAGGCCAGCAGCGAGGACCAGAGCGCCATTCGCGGTGGCGACATCGGCTTCTTCAACGAGCCCAAGCTCGCGCAGGCAGGCATCTCGCCCGACCTGACCGGCAGGTTCTTCAACTCGATGCGCGTGGGCGATGTCACCGAGCCGATCCATTTCCCCGACGGCCGCTGGGGCATCTTCAAGCTCACCAACCGCCAGTTGGAGAACAAGCCGCTCGGGATCGAAGACCCCGGCGTGCGCGACCAGATTCGGCAGGCGCTCATCGACCAGCGCCAGCAGATTCTTCAGGTGGCGCTCGTCCGCAACGCGATGAGCGACGCGACGGTCGCCAACCGCCTCGCCGAGTCAATGCTGGGCGACCCGAACATGCTCGGCGGCAACCAGTCGGTCGCGCCGGGCTTGAGCCCCGCTGCGAGCCCCGCGACGGGCGCGGCGACGCCGGCCGCGACTGCGACGCCGGCCGCCACGGCGACCCCCGCTGCAAGCCCTGCGGCCACCACGGCGGCGACCCCCGCGTCTTCGCCGAAGCGTTAAGCTATGGGCGCGCCGGCCGGTCGGCGCGCGGTCAGTAGAACTGAAGCGGGCGGGGCGCCGAAGACGCCGACGCCCGCTTCAGTTTCGTTGAAGGCAGTTGGTTTATGCTTTTCCGACTCACGGACGTTTACAAGGCTTACGGCGCGCAGGACGTTCTGCGCGGCGCGTCTTTGCAGGTCAACCCGGGCGAGCACGTGGGGCTCGTGGGGCGCAACGGCGCGGGCAAGACGACGCTCTTCCGGCTCGTCACGGCCGAGGAGACGCCCGACCGTGGCGACGTGGTGCGCGCGCGCGGCGTGAAGCTCGGACTGTTAGAGCAGCACGTTGACTTCGAGGCGGGGACGACCGTCCACGAGGCCGCGCTCGCCGCCTTCGGGCAGCTCCAATCAATCGAGCACGAGATGCACGAGTTGGAGCACCGCATGGCCGAGGCTTCGGACGACCTCGACGCCGTGCTCGAACGCTACAGCCACCTCCAGCACGAGTTCGAGCGACAGGGCGGGTTCGAGTACGCGGCGCGCGCGGAGGCCATCCTGCAAGGTCTCGGGTTCGAGCGTGAGACGTGGGCGACGCCGTGCGAGATTCTTTCGGGCGGGCAGAAGAACCGCCTCGGCCTCGCGCGCCTTTTGCTCGCGGAGCCGGACGTGCTGTTGTTAGACGAGCCGACGAACCACCTCGACGTGGCGGCCGTCGAGTGGCTCGAAGAGTTCCTCGCCGCGTACAAGTCCGCGTACGTCATCATCAGCCACGACCGCTACTTCCTCGACCGCGCCTGCACGCGCATCGTCGAGGTCGAGTTGGGCAAGGCCGTCAGCTACACGGGCAACTACTCGGCCTTCCTCGTCGAGCGCGACGAGCGGCGCGAGATACAGCAGCGCGCGTACGAGAACCAGCAGCACCTCATCGCCAAGACAGAGGAGTTCATCCGCCGCAACCTCGCCGGGCAGAAGACCAAGCAGGCCAAGTCGCGCCGCACGATGCTTCAGAAGATCGAACGCATCGAGGCCGTCCGCCCCGACGCGCCGCAGGGCAACTTCCAGATGCAGAAGGTCGAGCGCGCGGGCGCGTACGTCCTGACGGTGAACGAGGCGTCGGTCGGCTACCCCGGCACGCTGCTCGCCGAAGACATCAACTTCGTCCTCAAGCGCGGCGAGTGCCTCGGCATCATCGGGCCGAACGGCTCGGGCAAGACGACTTTCCTGAAGACGGTATTGGGTAAGCTCCCGCAGCTCGCGGGCGACATACGTTGGGGCACGAACGTCACGGTCGGCTACTACGCGCAGCAGCTCGACGACCTCGACGACCGCAACGAGATCATCATGGAGCTTAGGCGCGTGGCGTCTTCGACCGCGACCGCGGGCGAGCTGCGCGGCTTCCTCGCGCGCTTCCTCTTCACGGGCGACGACGTGTACAAGCACGTCCGCGACCTCTCGGGTGGCGAGAAGGGAAGGCTCGCGCTCGCGAAGCTCATCTACTCGAAGGTCAACGTGCTCGTCTTGGACGAGCCGACGAACCACCTCGACATCCCTTCGCGCGAGGCGCTTGAGGAGGCGCTCGACGCATACGACGGCACCATCATCACCATCAGCCACGACCGCTACTTCCTCGACCGCGTCGCCACGCAGATACTCGCGCTCGACGGCGAGGGCGGCGCCGAACATTACGACGGCGACTACACCGAGTACCACGACTGGAAGGCCGCGCGTCGCGCGTCTGAAGCGGCGGCGAAGGTCGTCGCGGAGAAGACTCCCGAAGCCGCCCCCGCGCGCGGGGACGAGCCCCGCGCGTCGCAGTCGCGGACGAAGCAGGGCGGCGGGAAGGATGCGAAGAAGAAGAAGGGCGCGGCGGCGCGCGACCCGCAGGCAATCGAGGACGAGATAGCCTCGGCGGAGCAGCGCGTGGCCGCGCTTGGCGAGGAGATGGCGACGCCCGAGGCCGCGCGCGACCCCAAACGCCGCGCGCGCCTCAACGAAGACTATCAGAAGGCCGAGGAGCGTCTGCGCGAACTCTACGAAGAGTGGGAGCGCGCGGCGGCGGAGGGCGCGAGCGCCTAGAAATTTTAACCACAGAGACGCGGAGGCACAGCTCGAAGCGATATGTCTTCAGTGCTGTGCCTCCGCGTCTCTGTGGTTGGTGCTTTAGGCTTTAAGGCAAGGTGAAGACGTAGTTGATGGTGCCCTTGACCTTGACGGGCTGGCCCGAGAGCAGCGCGGGCGTGAAGCGCGCCTGTCGCGCGGCCTGCACCGCTGCCTGTAGCAGGAAGGTGTGGCCGGAGACGGCGCGCGCTTCGATGACCTTGCCCTGTTCGTCGATGGTCACCTCGACGACGACGCGTCCCTGCGCGCCGGAGTTCCTCGCGGCGGAGGGGTAGGTGGGGACGGGCAGACGTATCGCCTTACCGTTGAGCACGCCGGCCGAGAGCGGCGCCTTCGAGACTTCGCCTTCTTCGGTCTTCGTCACTTCGGCCGGACGCGCCTCGGCCACGGCGGGCGTGCGCGGCGCGGGGTCGGGCGTGGGTTGAGCCTTTGAGTTGTTGACCGGCTCAGTGGTCCTGCTCGCGGCCGTTTCGAAGAGACTGTTCCCGGTCAGACGCTCGGGCGTCGCCGTCGGCGCGGGCTCCGGCGTCGGCGACGGCGCGGCCGTCGAGTTTGACGAGCGCGCCGTCGCCGAGACAGTCACGGTGAACGTCGGTATTGATTCGACCACGACGGCGCGTTGCCTCGCGGCCTCTTCTGTGTCGGGGCCGTCCGGCCCGAGCCTGCCGCGCGCGGACGTGGGCGTCGGGCGCGCGGGCGTCGGTTGGGTCGCGGTCTCTGAGGCCGCGCGTTTGAAGGAGGCGGGCACGTCGGCGGCGCGCGGCTGCGGGACCGTGCTCAGGTCGGAGCGGGCGTTGGTGGCGGCGGACTGCGCGCGGCCGTCGGACGCCTGCGCGGCGTCGGGGTAGAAGCCTTTGCGCGCGCGCACGCGCGCCGTCGGGCGCGACTTCACGCGGACGCTGATGAAGCGGAAGTACTTGTCCTTGCGATCCTCCTGCGGGTAGTAGCTCAGAAGGTACTGCTGCGACAGGTCGAGCGAAATCTGCGTGAAGACCGCGTCGAGTTCTTCAATCGCCTTTGGGACGTAGACCGCGCCGCCCGTCTGCTCCGTGATGCGGTACATGCGCTGCTCGGAGACGGGGTCGTGCAGGTTCGGGTCTTCGACCTGCCGCGTCTGCACGACGTAGACTTGACACTCCGCGCGCAGCGCGCGGTTGACGGCTTCGTCGAAGCTCGTGTCGCTGACCGTGTCCGTGCCGTCCGAGACGAGGACGAGCACCTTGCGGCCCGCGAGCGGGCGCATGTAGTCGGCCGCCTGCGCGACCGCGTCGAAGAGCGCCGTCGCCCCGTCGGGCGCGCCGAAGTGCTCGATGGTGCGGACGAGGCGGGGCACGTCGTTCGTCAACCCCTGCGCGAGCGTCGGCGTCGAAGAGATGGAGTAGACGGCGGCGCGGTCGATGGGGCGCACGACGCGCTGGAAGAAACGGACGGCGGCCTGCTTCTCAAACTCGCGCGCGGCCGAGAGCGACGCGGAGTTGTCGAAGAGGAGCGCGACGTGGACCGGCGTCTCAGAGCGCGTCAACTCGCCGATGGTCTTGACCTCGCCGTCGATCTTCAGCTCGAAGTCCTCGACCTTCAAATCCGTGATGGCGCGACCGAACGGGTCCACCACCGACGCGGGGATGATGACGAGGTTCGAGTCAACGCGCACGACCTCTTCTTCGTCAACCTCCTCGGGCGCTTGCTGTGGCGCGGCCTGCGGCTGCGCGGTCGGGACGGGCTGCGGCTCGGGCGTCGCTGTCGGCGCGGCCGTGCGGCGCGGGCGGACGTAGGGCGTGGCCTGCGTCCGCGGCTGCTTCTCCAAATCCTGCGCGGGGGCCGCGTGTGAAGGGAAGTAGAGGGCGAGCGAGGCGGAGACGACGAGCAGGACGAGGAGCGCGCCCCGCGTGGACGCGCCGTGGGCCGTGTGTGAAGTCTCTGCCGGTCGAGGGTTCTTCAGGGGCAAGGCTTTCCAGTTCTCCCGGTTCGAAGGCTCGCGGGGCGGCGGAGTTTTGAAGGCGCCTCGGCGCTCGGAAACTGCCGGAAAAGTGTTGACGGGGATTGTTGTTCGCGGCGCGCCCGCGCGCCCGCAACTTACGGAAAGGGGCAATCGGCGCGTAGTTCCGAACACGGCGTGGCCGGCTCGGGCGGCGCCTATGCTAACACTTCCCGGCCGCTTCCTCTAGTTTTACTCCCCGTGGATTTTGCGCGCGCCGGCACCCGGACGCGCTTGACAGGCATCTAAGCCGCTTGTTACCTTAGCCTTCCGCTTTTCGGAAGCGCTGTTTGTTAGGCTTTGTAGGCACGTAGCTCAGGGGTAGAGCACTACCTTGACACGGTAGGGGTCCGCGGTTCAAATCCGCGCGTGCCTACCATTCAATTTTTCGACAGGGAGCCCCGTAAGTCCCTTGCCCGAAACGATGACGCGAACGCGAACTACGTTTCGATTTTAGTTGACGCTGGCCGACCCGCCATGGGTCTACGGCCGCGCGGCGAGGGCGCTTCTGTCGAATCCGATCTTGGTTGGTTAATCCCTTTTCGGGACGACATACTTAGTTTTACCCTTCTCCGCGCAGCCGGGCGCCGGCGCGTAGGGCTTTTGCCCGCGTGACAAAGGCGGCCCGGCCGGCCGCTTGAGTCTTTGACGCTCCGGCCGGAGCGGAAAGGGGTTGTGAGTGATGAGCGAGATAAGCGTACAGCTTGAGGGCGGACGTTCGGCGCAGGTGCCGGCGGGCGCGACCGTGGCCGAGGCCCTGAAGGCCGCCGACCGCGACGCCGCCAAGCAGGCGCTCGCCGCGAAGGTCAACGGCCGCGAGGTTGACCTCACGTTCCGCCTCGACGAGTCGGCGGCGAACGGCGAGCCTTTGAAAGTTCAGCCCGTCCTGCCCGGCACGTTGGACGGCCTCGACGTTATCCGCCACTCGACCGCGCACCTGCTGGCCGCGGCCGTGCTCGACCTCTTTCCGGGGACCAAGCTCGGGGTCGGCCCGGCGCTGCTGGAAGACCCGCGCTACGGCTTCTTCTACGACATCATCGCGCCGCGTCCGTTGACGGAAGATGACCTGCCGGTCATCGAGAAGCGGATGCGCGAGATGGCTAAGCGCAACCTCGCGTACCGCCGCGACGAGATACCGAAGCACGAGGCGCTGCGCGTCTTCGGCGAGCGCGACGAGCCGTTGAAGTGTGAGCTGATTGAAGAGAAGGCCGGCGACGTGGTGAGCGTCTACTACATCGACGGCTCGCCCTTCCTCGACTTCTGCCTCGGCCCGCACGTGCCGAACACGAACCGGCTCAAGGCGTTCAAACTGCTCTCGCTCTCGGGCGCCTACTGGAAGGGCGACGCCGAGCGCGAGCAGATGCAGCGCATCTACGGGACGGCCTTCGCCACGCAGGAAGAGTTGGACGCGTGGGTGAAGCAGCGCGAGGAGGCGGAGCGGCGCGACCACCGCCGTCTGGGCAGGGAACTCGACCTCTTCTCCATCCAGGAGCAGTACGGGCAGGGGCTCATCTTCTGGCACCCGAAGGGCGGCATCATCCGCAGCGAGATGGAGAACTACCTGCGCGAGCAGTTGCAGCGGCGCGGGTACGGGCTCGTCTTCACGCCGCACATCGCGAAGCGCGACCTGTGGCGCGTCAGCGGCCACGAGGAGAACTACGCCGACTCGATGTTCGCCCCGACCGAAATCGAGGACGTGGAGTTCCGACTCAAGCCGATGAACTGCCCGTTCCACATCGGCATCTACAAGTCGGCGCAACGCTCCTACAGGGACTTGCCGATTCGTTTGGCTGAACTCGGCACGTGCTATCGCGCCGAGTTGTCGGGCACGCTGCACGGCCTGATGCGCGTGCGCGGCTTCACGCAGGACGACGCGCACATCTTCTGCGCGCCCGAGTCGGTCAAGGACGAAGTCGTCGCGTGCGTGGACTTCGCCTACGACGTGCTGCGCACGTTCGGGTTCGAGAGGTTCAAGGTCGAGCTCTCGGTCAAGGGCGACGACACGTCGAAGGGCTATCTCGGGACGGAGGAGCAGTGGGCGCGCGCCGAGGAGGCGCTCGTCGAGGCGCTCGGCGAGCGGGGCATCCCGTACGAGCGCATCGAGGGCGAGGCCGCCTTCTACGGGCCGAAGATCGACATCAAGGTCGAGGACGCCATCGGCCGCCTCTGGCAGTTGACGACCGTGCAGTTCGACTTCAACCTGCCGGAGCGTTTCGAGCTCGAATACATCGGCGAGGACAACAGGGCGCACCGGCCGCAGATGGTCCACCGCGCGCTCTTCGGCTCGGTCGAGCGTTTCTTCGGCGTGCTCATCGAGCACTACGCCGGGGCGTTTCCCGTGTGGCTCGCGCCGGTGCAGGTGGCGGTGCTTCCGATCACCGACCGCGTCAACGACTACGTCGAAGACGTGGCGCGTCAGCTTCGTGAATTCGGCTTGAGGGTCGAGACCAACACGCGCGGCGAGAAGATCGGCGCGAAGATTCGCAACGCGCAGTTGCAGAAGATTCCTTTCATGCTCGTCTGCGGCGACCGCGAGATGGAAGAGGGTAAGGTCGCCGTCCGCGAGCGCTCGCGGGGCGACATCGGCGCGATGTCGCTCGAAGAGTTCAGGGAGTTGGCCGTGCGCCTCGTCCGCACGCGCGCCCTGGTGAACGAATAGTACTGAGGACTAAGGACTGAGTGCTGAGTAAAGAAAGAACTTAAACTCAGCACTCAGTCCTCAGCACTCAGCACTCTGACTGAGGAGGTGTAGGTATTCCTTCATTTCGAGGCCGCGGGCAGCGCCCGGACAACCGCCGCGCCCCCGCCACGCGCATCAACGACCGGATACGCGTCCCACAGGTGCGCGTCATCGCGGAGAACGGCGACCAGCTCGGCATCATGAACACGCGCGAGGCCGTGAACCTCGCGCGCTCGCAGGGGCTCGACCTCGTCGAGGTCGCGGCGACGGCCGACCCGCCCGTCTGTCGCATCATCGACTACGGCAAGTTCACCTACGAGGCGAAGAAGAAGGCGAGCGAGGCGAAGAAGAAGCAGGTCATCATCACGGTGAAGGAGGTCAAGTTCCGCCCCGGCACCGACGACCATGACTACAACTTCAAGATGAAGCACGCCCGCGACTGGCTCACGGAGGGCGACAAGGTCAAGGCCACCATCTTCTTCCGCGGCCGCGAGATCACGCACCGCGAGTTGGGCGCGGAACTCTTGCAGCGCCTCGAACAGGACCTTGCGGAGGTCGGCGAGGTCGAGCAGCGCCCCAAGATGGAGGGCAACCAGATGTTCTTAATCTTCGCCCCCAAGCGGCACAAGTCGCCCAAGCAACAGCAACAGGCGAAGCCCGAGGGCGACGCCAAAGTAGGGCCGCCCGTCCCGGAAGGCACCGGCGGGATGGTGCAATCGTAGAAGTCAGTTTACTGATTGGAGAGTAATCATGCCGAAACTTAAGACACACAAGGGCGCGGCGAAGCGTTTCCGCACGACCGCGTCGGGCAAGGTCAAGCGCGGCCACTCGCACGCGCGCCACATCCTGACGAAGAAGACGGCCAAGCGGAAGCGCGCGCTCGACATCGACGTGCTCGTCTCCGAGGCCGACGAGGTGCGCATCTCGCGCATGCTGCCCTACGGGCGGAGCTAGAGGATTGGTTCATTGTTTCATTGATTCAATGAATAAATGAAGCATTGAATCAATCAGGAGGTATTGAGTCATGCCTAGGGCAAAACGTGGGAACAAGCGCACGGAGAAGCGCAAGAAGATACTTGATCTGGCGAAGGGCTATCGCGGGACGAAGTCGAAGCTGTACCGTTCGGCGAAGGAGTCGGTCGAGCGCGGGCTGAAGTTCGCCTACACCGGCCGCAAGCTGAAGAAGCGCGACTTCCGCAGCCTGTGGATCGTCCGCATCGGCGCGGCCGCGCGCGTCAACGGCCTGAACTACTCGCAGTTCATGCACGGCCTGACGCTCGCCGGCATCGAGCTGGACCGCAAGGCACTCGCCGACCTCGCGGCCAACTCGCCCGACGCCTTCGCGGCGCTCGCCGGCCAGGCGCGCACCGCCATCGAGAACCGGCCGCAGCCCGTGGCCTAAGGGTCAAGTGAAGACGATGAGAGGACTCCGCGATGAGTTCCGAAGCGGTTGACTACGACGCACAAGTCGCGTCTGTGCGTGAAGCGTTCGAGCGAGAGTTCGAACGCTTCGCTCGCTTTCGACACGCGGACGGCGCGGCGGGCCTCACGCTCGACGAGGCCGAGGCCACCCTGCGCGAGCTGGCCGAGCTGCGCACGCGCCACACGTCGAAGAAGAGCGCGCTCGCGCAGTTGATGAAGTTGATCGGGCGCGTGCCGGCCGAGGAGCGCGCCGCGTTCGGCCAGCGCGTCCAGTCGCTCAACGGCGAGGTCGCGGCCGGGCTCGACGAGGCGCAGGCCGCGCTCAACGTTCGCATCGGCCAACTCAAGGTCGAGCGCGAACGCGTGGACGTGACGCTGCCCGGCAGAAGGCCGCGACGCGGGCACCTGCATCCCATCACGCTTTTGCGCCAGCGCATCGAGGACATCTTCGTCTCAATGGGCTACGCGGTCGAGGACGGGCCGGAGGTCGAGACAGACTTCTACAACTTCACCGCGCTCAACATCCCGGAGCTGCACCCGGCGCGCTCGCCGCAGGACACGTTCTACACGACCGACGGTCTTTCCCTGCGCTCGCAAACGTCCACGGTGCAGATTCACGCGATGCAGCGGCGGCGTCCGCCCCTGCGCGTCATCGCCCCGGGCCGCGTTTTCCGGCGCGACACGCCCGACGCGACGCACAACCCGATGTTCTTCCAACTCGAAGGGCTTCTGGTTGATCGCGGCATCCACATGGGCCACTTGAAGGGCACGCTCTCGGAGTTCGTCCGGCGCCTCTTCGGCCCCGAGACGCGGACGCGCTTCCGCCCGTCCTACTTCCCGTTCACCGAGCCGAGCATGGAGGCAGACTACTCCTGCTTCAAGTGCGGTGGGACGGGTTGCCGCCTCTGCAAGGGCTCGGGCTGGATCGAGCTGGGCGGGTCGGGGATGGTGCACCCGAACGTTTTGCGCGCGGTGGACATCGACCCCGAAGAGTTCTCCGGCTTCGCCTTCGGCCTCGGCATCGACCGCATGTGCGGCCTGATGTACGAGCTCGACGACATCCGCCTCCTCTTCGAGAACGACGTGCGCTTCTTAGAGCAGTTCTAGACTATGGACATCAGTTACAACTGGCTCAGAGAGCTGGCCGACGTACAGCTTCCGCCGAAGGAGTTGGCGGAGCGTCTGACGATGGCGGGGCTCGCCGTGGACGCGGTGAAGGAGGCGGGCGACGACTCGGTGCTTGAGTTCGACTTGACCTCGAACCGCCCCGACTGCCTCTCGCACCTCGGCATCGCGCGCGAGGCCGCGACGCTCACGGGCGCGAAGGTGAAGCTGCCCGACCTGACGGCTCCGGCCGTCGAAGGGAGGGCCGAGCAGTTCACGGCCGTTGAGATTGAAGACCCCGGCCTGTGCCCGCGCTACGCGGCGCGCGTCGTGCGCGGGGTGAAGATTCAGCCTTCGCCCGAGTGGCTCGTCAAACGCTTGCAGGCCATCGGGCAGCGACCCATCAACAACGTCGCGGACATCACCAACTTCGTGATGCACGAGATGGGCCAGCCCCTCCACGCCTTCGACCTCGCGAAGCTGTCCGAGTTCCGCATCGTCGTCCGGCGCGCGCGCGCGGGCGAGAAGTTGAAGACGCTCGACGGCATTGAACGCGAACTCGACGAACAGATGCTCGTCATCGCCGACGCCGCGCGCGCCGTGGCCGTCGCGGGCGTGATGGGCGGCGAGGAGACGGAGATTTCCGACGCGACCGTGGACGTGCTCGTCGAGAGCGCCTACTTCGACCCGCAGTCGGTGCGCCGCACGTCGAAGCTTTTGGGCTTGCAGACAGAGGCGTCTTACCGCTTCGAGCGCGGCGTGGACTACGAGGGCGTGCGGCGCGCGCAGGACCGCTGCGTCGCGCTCATCTGCGAGCTGGCGGGCGGCACGGCGACCGAGGACGCGATTGACGTTTACCCGGCACGAATCGCGCCGCCGACGGTGCGTCTGCGGCCCCGTCGCGTCGAAGAGTTGACGAGCCTGCGCGTCCCCGCCGAAGAGAGCCTGCGCATACTCAGCTCGCTCGGCTTCGAGCCCATAGGGCTCGGCGCGGGCGGCGGCAACGGGCACGGCGTTGACGAGAGTGCCGCTGTACAGGCGTCCACTTCGGCTGAGACTGCGGGCGAAGGGCTCCTCTTCGGCGTGCCGACGTGGCGGACCGACGTGAAGATTGAAGAGGACTTAGTAGAAGAGGTCGCGCGCGTCCACGGCTACGACAAGATTGGCGAGGCGCTGCCGCCGTCGCCGGTGACGGGCGAGTATCTCGTCGGCGACCGCCGCAGGCGCGCGGCGCGGCAGGTGCTCATCGCCGCCGGCTTCAACGAGGCCGTCAGCTTCAGCTTCGTCGAAGAGACTTCGGCCGTCGAAGAGTCCGGCGAGAGCCGCTTCGACCTGGTGCCCGGCCTTCGACAAATCGAAGGCGAGGGCGCGTTCGTCACGCTCTCGAACCCGATCATCGAGGGCGCGCGTTTGATGCGCCCGAGCCTGCTGCCGGGGCTGCTCGAAGCCACGCGCCACAACTTCAACCACGGCACGCGCGACGTGCGTCTCTTCGAGACTGGCCGCGTCTTCGCCGCGAGCGGCGCGTCGAGTGGCGAAGGCGAGTCGCGTCCCGTGGAGGTCGAGGCGTTCGCGCTCCTCGTCACCGGGGAGGCTTTGGAAGAGGGAAGGGCGGCGGGTCGCCCGGCGGACCTCTTCGACCTGAAGGGCGCGCTCGAAGCGGCGGCGAGCGCGATGCGCGTCGGCGACCTTGAGTTCGAGCCCGACGCGGCGCGGCACCTGCGCGAAGGCCAGTCGGCGCGCGTTAAGTTGGGCGTGAGGGAGGTCGGCAACGCCGGCCGTCTTTCAGAAGAGTTGGCCGCGCGTTACAAGTTTCGACAGCCGGTCTACGTCGCGGAGGTGAGTCTGACGGCGCTGCTTGCGACGGGCGAGAACCCCGCGCGCTACACGCCGCTGCCGCGCTTCCCCGGCGTCGCGCGCGACGTGTCGTTCGTCGCCGAGCGCCGCGTCGCCTTCGGCGAGATGCGCCGCCGTGTGCTCTCGCTCGGGATTGAAGAGTGCCGTGGCGTCGCGCTCGTGGACGTGTACGAGGGCGCGAACATGCCGGAAGGGAAACGGTCGCTGACGCTGCGCGTCGAGTACCGCGCCGACGACCGCACGCTCCGCGACGAGGAGGTTGACGCCATGCACGCGCGCGTCGTCGCCGCGTTGGAGGGCGAGTTCGGGGCGCAGTTGAGGGGATAGATGTCGGATGCTGGACGCCGGATGCCGGGAATTTAGCTCGACTAAAATCCGGCATCCGACACCCAGCATCTTTTTCTTGCGCTCTCGCGCGACCCGGCGCATAATCACCCGGCAGTCACGAGGCCGCAGCCGCACGGAGAAGTGAAAGATGGTCGGATTGACCGGACTTGAAAAGTTCTCTCACCTCGAAGACAAAATTTACCGCACCATCGAGCTGACCAAGACGCTCCGCCAGGAGAAGGAGGGGCTGGAGCGCGAGTTGGCTTCGGTGCGCCGCGAGTTGGGCGCGCTCATCGACGAGAAGGACCGGCTCGAAACACAGGTCGAGCGCCTGCTCTCGGAGCGCGACACGATCCGCACCAAGGTCGAGGCGATGCTCGACGCCATCGCGGTGCTCGACCCCGAGGCCGTCGAGGTCATGCGCAGGTAGTCCCCGGAGTCCCCAAGGCATGAGCGCCATCAAGAACCCGGCGGAAGGCACGCCGACCATCCGGGTCGAAATCTACAACCAGACCTACAACATCCGCTCCGACGGCGACAGCGAGTACGTCATCGGGCTGGCGGAGTTCGTTGACCGTCGCATGCGCGAAATCTCTTCGGGCACGCTCACGGTCGATTCGCTCAAGGTCGCCATCCTCGCCGCGCTCCACATCGCCGACGAGCTGCACCGCCTCAAGCGCCTCCACGAGCAGACCGACCAGCAACTCGCCGCCCGCAGCGCCGAGTGCGCCGAGATGCTCGACCGCGTTCTCAAGACCCGCCACGTCGCCGACCAGGCCGCCCCCTCAATCACAATCTCATAAAACTCTACTGTGGCCCGAACCGCCGCCGGTATTCGAGCGAAGAGATGAACGCCCTGACCATCTCGGCCGCGATGTAGTTGCCGTTGAACTGGTTGAGCTTCGTAAGCCAGAACTGG
Organism: Pyrinomonadaceae bacterium; assembly: GCA_036379655.1. Classification (GTDB taxonomy): domain Bacteria; phylum Acidobacteriota; class Blastocatellia; order Pyrinomonadales; family Pyrinomonadaceae; genus QHXN01. Next base: position 60,849 of record DASVGG010000081.1, on the reverse strand, counting down.
TAGCCCGTGTCGTCCGAGTCGGGGAAGGCCGTCGGGTTCCGGCGGAGGTAGCCGAAGTATTCCGACAGGACGAAGGCCGGGTTCGTCTCGGCGTTCGTCAACGACGTGGACTCGGCCACGCTCTGGAGCGCGGCGGCGCGCCCCGAAGTGCCACCCCAGCCGTAGGCGTCGAGCGCGGCGGCGCGCTCGGCGGCGGTCGGCGTCACCCCCGCCGACGCGAAGAGCGCGTCTACGTGCTGCGCGGGCGCCTGCGTCTCGGGGTAGAGCGCGCGGTAGAGTTCTGAGTTGACGAGGCTGCGGAGGTAGGCGAGCTTGTTCTCCTTAATCATCTCCTGCCACAACCCCTGCCCGACGACGACGCCCTCGCCGAGTTGCCGCGAGTCGTACAGGAAATCTACGAGTGAGACGCGCGCGGTGGCCCCGGCCGAGCGTTTGCCGAAGGCGACACGGCGCGCGCGCAGCGCGAAGAAACTCGTTTCCTTGAACTCAATCGACTGGAAGAAGGCGGCCGAGACGTTGATGCGTTTGACCTCGCGGCACTGCGCGTCCGCGCCGCATGACTCGATCTGGTTCGTCCAGAACTGCAAGCCCTCGGCGTCGGCCACGCGCCCGAGGAACTCTACGTAGTGCTGGCGGACGAAGAATTGCGTCCCGTCGATGGGGTTCGAGGCCGGCGGCGTGGCGTCGTTGTCCTTGATGGTGAGGACCGTCGTGCTGGACGCGTTCGTCGAGGGGCCGCCCTTCTCGTTCTTGAGATGGAGCGTGAGGGACTCGTCCTCCTCGACGAAGGCGTCGTCGTTGATGAAGACGATGAACGTCTTTGTGGTCTCGCCTAAGGCGAAATGGAGCGTGCCGTAAGCGGCGGCGTAGTCCGTGCGTGGGGAGGCCCGTCCCTCATAAGACTCGAAATCAACCGAGGTGTCGCCCCCGTCGAGATTGCCCGTGCGCTTCACCGTGACGACGTAGCCGCCCGCGCCCTCGTCAACGGTAAGGGTGCGGGCCTCGAACTCGAAGGTGCTGACGAAGGTGGTCTCGACCGAGCCCATGTTCACCCTGCCGTGGACGAGACGCGGGAAGCCCGGGCCGCGCTGGTCGGTCGTGAGATTGTAGGGCGGCCCGAGCACCGCGTTGTCGCCGCTCTCGACGGCGGGGCTGTCCCGCCACGGCCTGTGCGTCCGGGTCGGCCCGCCGTTGTCGGCCAGCGGGCCGAGCACCGCGTCCACGGGCGCGGCGCTCGTGCCCACGATGTCCGCGAAGACGTTCGGCCGGCCGGCCGGGAAACTCGCCTCGGCGCCGTCGTTCTTCCCGACGAGGTTGTGCCCCAGCGTGGCGAACGTGCCGGAAACGTCGGGGCCGTTGGCGGTGTCGTTGGCGCCGCCGCCGTTACTGTTGCCGCGTGCCGCGTTCCCCGCGACGATGGTGTTGATGGGCTTGGCCGTGCCCGAGCCCCGGAAGAGGATGCCGCCGCCCTCGGCGCTGCTCGTCTGCCCGCGCCCGCCCGCGGCCCCGTTGAGCGTGACGGTGCAGTTCGTCAACGTCAGCGTGCCCTCCGCGAAGATGCCCCCGCCCGCGCCTTTACCGGCGGCGTTGTTGCTCGCGCCCCACCCGCCGCGCGCCTCGTTGCCGCTGACCGTGCTGTTGGTCAGCGTCAGCGTCCCGACGCTGTAGAGGCCGCCGCCTTCGCCCGTGGCGCCGCCGAAACTCGCCACGCTGCCGCCCGTGGCCGTGTTGTCGCTGACCGTGCTGTTGGTCAGCGTCGCCGTCGAGAGGTTCTTGATGCCGCCGCCCGCGGCCGGCGCGCCGATCTGCGTGCCGCCAGCCGCGAGCGCAGTGTTGTCCCTGACCGAACTGTTCGTCAGCGTCAACGTGGCGCCCTCGCGGTTGTTGATGCCGCCGCCGTCGGCGGGGCCGCCAAAGCGCACGCTGAATCCGCCACGCGCCGTGTTGTTGGCGAAGTCGCAGCCGCTGACGTTGGCCGTGCCGGAGTTGTCGAGCCCGCCGCCGAACCCACCGGCCGCGTTCGTCTCGGGGACGCCGCGCCCGACGGCCGCGTTGCCGTTGACGGAGCTGCCGTTGAGCGTGAGCGTGCCGGCGTTGAAGATGCCGCCGCCCGAGCCGGGCCTTGCGGCCCCCTGGTTGCTCCGGCCGCCCCTCGCCTCGTTGCCGTTGAGGGTGCTGTTCGTCACGGCCAGCGTGGCCCCTGCGCGGTTGTGGATGCCGCCCCCGTTGGCGAAGCCTGCGTCGAGGAAATTGTTTCCGCCGAGGGCGCGGTTGTTGTTGACGGTGCAGTTCGTCAGGGTGAGGGCGCCCGAGTTGTCGATGCCGCCGCCGTTGCCGTTGCCGGCCGGGGTGATGCTCCCCGACACCGTGTTGTTCGTGACGACGCAGTCTGAGAGCGCGAGCGTGCCCGCGTTGAGGACTCCCCCGCCGTTGCCGTCGTTGTTGTTTGTGTTGAAGCCCGGCGGGACGACGGAGCCGTCGCGGATGGTCAGCCCAGAGATGCTCGCCGCCACGCCCGACGCGACGCGCAAGACGCGGCGCTGGCCGTTGCCACTGACGGCGAGCGAGTCCGCGCCGGGGCCGCTGACGGCCAGGTTCTTGTCGAGAACAAGCTCCTGGCTCGTTAGCGTGATGACGCTGCCCGAAGGGAGGCTGAAGTTGATGGTGTCGCCGGGCGCCGCGTCGGCGACGGCCTGTCGGAGACTGCCGACCCCCGAATCGTTCGTGTTCGTCACCGTCAACACGGCGACGGCCGCTGACGACGCGCCGGACGACAGGGCGGCGGCAAGCACCATGGCGGCGAACAGGCAGGCGGTGAAACGAAGGATGCGTGAACGGCGCGCGCGGACGCGACTGCGGGCGTTGCCCCGAGCGGGCAGGGTAACAGCGGACATGATGAGGGCACCTCGACGCGGGCAGAGATTCCGACTGGCGAACGCGAGAACTATGTGCTGGCCGGGCCTGTCTGTCAACGAAAAATCCTCGGCGCGCGTGAGACAGTGGGAGGATTTTTGTCAAGCGGGCCGGGCCTACTTTTTCGCTCACAATTTTCTGCCGTGGCCGCGCGCGCTGTGCTAGTATCGGCGCAGGCTGAGGGTGTCGGTTCTGCGCGGCTCGCCACCGATTTACAATGGTTGAGCCTATGTCGTGAATACGGGAGACCGACGCTGTCGCCAGTGCGATCCCTCACTGTAGGGATGCGCCGGAGGCGATGGCTTTGACCGCAAGGTTAGGTCACCCACCTGTTAACGCAGGTTCAATTACGACTTCGGAGCGGCCGCCGCGGTTCGCCCCCGGCCCTAATATTTTCGTGAACCGTAAACCTTGAACCGTGACAAGTGGCTTACGTCTTGTCACGGTTCAAGGTTTACGGTTCACGCCTTTTGAGCCTATGAAAGTGCTGATGATCGGAGACGTGGTGGCGCGGCCCGGGCGGGTGGCGGTGCTGGAGCGCATACAGGACTTGCGCGAGCAGCACGCCGTTGACCTCGCCGTGATGAACGCCGAGAACGTCTCGGGCGGCTTCTCCGTCACCCCGCAGCACGCCGAGCAACTCTTCGCCGCCGGCATCGACGTGATGACCTCCGGCAACCACATCTTCGACAAGCGCGAGGCCGCCGCCTACATCGCGCGCCAGCCGCGCCTGCTGCGGCCCGCCAACTACCCGGCGGGCACGCCCGGCTCCGGCCTCTGGATTGGAGAGGTGCGCGGCACGCGCGTGGCCGTCATCAACCTGATGGGGCGCGTCTACATGCCGCCGACACACGACAGCCCCTTCGTCGCCGCCGACGATGTGCTTTCACGTTTGGATGAAGAAGTGAAGGTGCGGCTCGTGGACGTGCACGCCGAGGCGACCTCCGAGAAGGTCGCGATGGCGTGGCACCTCGACGGGCGCGTCTCGGCCGTCGTCGGCACGCACACGCACGTCCAGACCGCCGACGAACGCATTCTGCCCGGTGGCGCGGCCTTCATCACCGACCTCGGGATGACGGGCAGCTACTCGGGCTGCATCGGCATGGAGCGCGAGGGCGCGCTCGCACGCTTCCTCAACCCCGCCGCCGCCCGCGCCGAACACTCCAAAGGCGACGTGCGCATCTGCGCCGCCCTCATCGACATCGACGACGCCACCGGCCGCGCCCGCGAAATCTCGCGCATCTCTCTGCCGCATGAATCGTGAGAGAGCTGTCAGCTTTTTGCCTAAACTTTTGTGCCCTTTGTGGAATCCTTCGTGACCTTTGTGGTTAAGCGCGTCCGGCTTAACCACAAAGGTCACAGAGGTCTTCGCAAAGAGCACAAAGGGGATTAGAGCTGAATGCTGTCAGCTTCACTCGCCTTCAGGCGACGCGGCGAGGGGCGGGGAACTGAGGGCGAGGCGGTAGCTCTCGGGGAGCGAGATGACGCGGTTGTTGTGGTCGGTGACGACGTGGCCGGTCTCGCCTTCGGCGATGATGCGGCCGTCGGCGGCGTTGAGAATCTCGTAGCCGAAGCGGACCGAGCGGCGGCGCAACTCCGTGATGTGCGTGCGCACGATCAACTCGTCGTCGTAGCGGGCGGGCGCCTTGTAGCGGCAGTAGCTTTCGGCGACGACGAGGAAGGCGCGGTCGTTCTCCTCCATGTCCTTGTAGGCGAAGCCGCGCGCGCGGCAGAACTCGGTGCGCCCTATCTCGAACCAGACGAGATAGTTCGCGTGGTACACTACGCCCATCCGGTCCGTCTCCGCGTAGCGGACCCGGATGGTCGTCTCGTGCCAGTCTTCGAAGAGGGCGTCGGTCTCGATGGGTTGCATCGTCGTCGTCAAGAGTGCGAGAGCTTTCCGGTTTCAGCGGACTATAAAAGCGAAGGGTTCGTGATGTCAAAGAGAATCAGGGCGGGGAAGTGGGCCGCGCTGGCGGCCGTGTGCGCGTGCGCGGCGTCCGCCGCGTCGGGGCAGAGACCCGGACCCGCCGCCGTCAACCCGAAGACGGCCGCCGTGCGCGAGGCCACCGCCGAGGTGCTGAGCGAGACGAGCGAGCTGCGCAAGCTCCCCGTGCTCCGGCAGGTGCGCAGCGGCGCCCAGTCGCGCGCGGAGATCGAGCAGATGATCGTCCGCAACATCAACGAGGGCGAGTCGCCGGAGGAGTCCACGGCCAAGGAGGTCGCGATGAAGAAGTTCGGGCTCGCGCCCGAAGACTTCCAGCTCCGACCCTTTCTCATCAAACTCTATACGGAGCAGGTCGCCGGCTACTACGACCCGAAGTCGCAGGAGTTCTACCTCGCCGACTGGATCGACCTCGACGGCCAGCGCCCCGTGATGGCGCACGAACTGACGCACGCCCTGCAAGACCAGCACTTCAACCTCCGCCGCTTCGAGAATTGGCCCAGGCACGACTCCGACGCCGAGATGTCCGCGCACGCGCTCGTCGAGGGCGACGCCTCGTACCTGATGACGCTGTACGCGGCGCGCAACCCTGAGCGGCAACTCGCCTTCTTCAAGTCGATGATGTCGGAGGACGCGGGCTCCAGCGAGCAGATCGAGAAGGCGCCGCGCGTCCTGCGCGAGCAGATACTCTTCCCATACCTGCAAGGCATGACGTGGGTGGCGCAGGTCTACAAGGAGGGCGGGTGGGAGGCGGTCTCGGCCGCCTACAAGAACCTGCCGAAGTCGTCCGAGCAGGTCATGCACGCGGAGAAGTACAGCGCGGGCGAGGCGCCACGGAAGGTCTCTGTGCGCGACCTGTCGTCCGCGCTCGGACGCGGCTGGCGGATGGCCGACCACGACGTGCAGGGCGAGTGGGGCTGCTACATCCTGCTCGACGAGTTCTTGCAGTCGGCCGACGTGTCGAAGCGCGCGGCGGCGGGTTGGGGCGGCGACCGCTACGCGCTCTTCGTCGGGCCGCGCAAGACGGACGCGGTCGTCGCGCTCAAGACCGTCTGGGACACTGAGGACGACGCGCGCGAGTTCTACGACGCCTACGCGCGGCGCACGACGAAACGCTACGGCGTCGAGCCGTCGGAGGTCGCGCCCACCGACCGACAGGTCTGGAGGACGCTGGAGGGCGCGGTCGTCGTCGAGCGTCAGGGCGCCGCCGTCGTCGTCATCGAAGGCTTGCCGGACGGCTTGAACGCGAAGGCGCTGGCGAAGAGTTTGTAGCGCCTCCGGAGGGAGATGACGTTCCGCCCGCCCGACACTCCGTCAGCAGTTCTAGACTTTCCAGACGACTGGCCCGGCGCCGGCCGCGCCTTCTTCACGAACCCGGTCGAGGTCGTCTCCGCGCACACGCACGCGGAGGTGCGCCCCGCGCTCCGTCGCGTGGAACGCGCCGCGACCGAAGGGCTCTACGCGGTCGGGTTCGTCGCATACGAGGCCGCGCCCGCGTTCGACCGCGCCCTCGTGGTGAAGCGACCTTCGGGCGAACTGCCGCTGCTCTGGTTCGGCCTCTTCGAGAGCCCTTCGCACATGCAACCCGCCGTCGGAGAGTTCCGCGTCTCCGACTGGACTCCTTCAGTCATCCGCGACGAGTACGAGCGCAGCGTCGAGGCCGTGCGTGAAGCCATCGCGCGCGGCTACACGTATCAGGTCAACTACACTTTGAGACTGCGCGCGCGCTTCGAGGGCGACGACCTCGCCTTCTACGAGCGTCTGCGCGCGGCGCAGGCGATGCGCTTCGGCGCCTACTTGAACGCGGGCCGCTTCCGCGTGCTCTCGGCCTCGCCCGAGCTGTTCTTCAGGCGCGGAGGCCGCCGCGTCGAGACGCGCCCGATGAAGGGCACGGCCGCGCGCGGACGTTGGAAGGAGGAGGACGAAGCGGCGGCCGCGCGTCTCACTTCGTCGGAGAAGGAGCGCGCCGAGAATCTGATGATCGTTGACCTCCTCCGCAACGACCTCGGCCGCGTCGCGGAGACGGGCACCGTGCACGTCGAAGAACTCTTCCGGGTTGAGCGATACCCGACGGTCTTGCAGATGACCTCGACCGTCGCGGCGACGCTGCGCGCGGGCATGACGCTCGATGAACTGTTCGCCGCGCTCTTCCCGTGCGGGTCCGTGACGGGCGCGCCCAAGGTGAGCACGTCGCGCTTCATCGCCGCGCTCGAAGACACGCCGCGCGGCGTCTACTGCGGCGCGGTCGGCTTCGTCGCGCCGGGCGGCGACGCGGCCTTCAACGTCGCCATCAGGACGGTCGTCGTCGATAGAGAGACGGGCGAGGCCGTCTACGGCGTCGGCGGCGGCGTCACGTGGGACTCGACGCCGGGCGGCGAGTACGCCGAGGCGCTTGCGAAGTCGAAGCTGTTGACGGAAGACGCGCCGGACTTCGAGCTGCTCGAAACGATGCGGCTGGACGAGTCCGGTTTCCATCTCCTCGAAGAGCACCTCGCGCGGCTCGAAGCGTCGGCGGAGTACTTCGGCATCCCCGTCAACGTCGCGAAGATTCGGGAAGCACTCGCACGCCACGCTTCGGAACACGATGGCGGCGCGCGCCGCGTGCGCCTGCTCGTCTCACGCGACGGGCGCGCGCGCGTCGAGAGCGTAACGCTCGAAGAGATGCCCGCCGGCCCTCTGCGCGTCGCGCTCGCAACGACGCCGGTTAAGAAGTCCGACCGCTTCCTCTGTCACAAGACGACGAACCGCGTCGTGTACGAGGCGCGGCGCGCGGAGGCGCCGGACGCGTTCGACGTGCTGCTGTGGAACGAGGAGGGCGAGCTGACGGAGTTCACCAACGGCAACGTCGTCGTCGAGTTGGAAGGGAAGCGTTGGACGCCGCCGCGCGAGTGCGGCCTGCTCGCGGGCACCTTCCGCGCGGCGCTCCTGCGCGGAGGCGAAGTCGCGGAGCGCGTGCTCAAGCGGGAAGACCTCGCGCGCGCGGCGCGCGTCTGGTTCGTCAACGGCGTGCGCGGGTGGGTCGAAGTCTCTCTCCGACCTGCCAAAAGCATCTCTTATCCCAATGATAAAAACTTTTAGCTTTCCTTATCGACCGCGCCTTCATTAGAATACGCGCCCAGTACGCACACGGGCTGTTTCGTCCGCCGCCGAACGCGGCCGCTCAGACTTACCCACATCTAAAGCCTAACCACGGAGAACGAGATGAACAGACGGAGTCTTTCCGCATTAGCCCTCGCCGCTTCGCTGCTGCTGACGTTGGCTTCCGCCACGGCGCGCGCGCAGGGCACCGCTTCGCGCGTGACCGGCGTGGTGACCGACCCTTCGGGGGCCGTCGTCCCCGGCGCGGCCGTGACCCTGAGGAACGAGGCCACCAAGGTCTCCTTCACGACCGAGACCACTTCGACCGGCCAGTACGTCTTCGAGTCGGTGCAGGTCGGCGTCTACACCGTCGAGGTTGAGCGGCAGGGCTTCAAGAAGTTCTCCTCGCCCGGCAACCAGGTCAACGTCAACCAGCCGGCGACCGTTGACGTGCAGTTGGAGGTCGGCAACATCGCCGACGTGGTGACGGTGCAGGCGGCGGCCGAGCTGGTGCAGACCTCAAGCTCGGGCAACCTCGGCAACACCGTCGAGCAGCGCTCGCTCGAAGCACTGCCCATCGTCGGCGAGCGCGGCCGCAACCCGTTGCAGTTCATCTCGCTTCAGCCCGGCGTCATCGGCAACGGGCGGGCGGGCACGGGCGGCAACACCGGCGGCAACGTCCACGTCCACGGCGCGCGCGACCGCGCCTTCAACTTCACGCTCGACGGCATCGACATCAACGAGTCGAGCGCGGGCGGCTCGAACTTCACGCCGCTCAAGCCCAACCCCGACTCCATCTCGCAGTTCCAGGTCGTGACCAGCAACTTCACGGCCGAGCTGGGGCGCTCCTCGGGCGCGCAGGTCTCGCTCGTCACGCGCTCGGGGACGGACGAGTTCCACGGCACGCTCTTCGAGCTCTACCGCACGCCGCGCTTCAACGCCAACGAGTACGAGAACACCATCGCGGGGCGCGGGCGCGGCCAGTTCGTCCAGCACATCTTCGGCGGTTCGGTGGGCGGGCCGGTGCTGCTGCCCGGCTACGACGGCCGCGATCACAAGACCTACTTCTTCACCAACCTGCAAATGCTGCGCGCCACGCAGGGCATCCTCGTCACGCGCACGGTCTACACGGCGCCGGCGCGGCAGGGGCTCTTCCGCTACCGCACCAACGGGGCCAACGCGCCGGCCGGCACCAACACCCCCTCGGTGGACGCGGCCGGCAACGTCATCGTGCCCATCGCCACCTACAACATCGTCGCGAACGACCCGCTCTGCGCGACGCAGCCCACGAACTGCGGGCTCGACCCGACGACGCAGAATTTAATCAACGTCGCGCCGCTGCCGAACAACTTCACCGTCGGCGACGGCTTGAACACCGCTGGCTACAGCTTCAACGCGCCGCAGATCGAGCGGCAGTGGGACTTCGTGACGAAGGTCGACCACTCGTTCAACGAGCGGAACCAGATTTACGTGCGCTACGCGCAGGGCGAGCAGAACACGTTCGGCGACAACGGCAACGCGGGGCTGCGCTCGTTCCCCGACAGCCCCTTCAACCGCACCGACACGTTCCGCAACCCGAAGAACGTCGCCGTCAACTATCGCTGGACGCCGACCGGGCGCGTCACCAACGAGTTCGTCGTCGGGCGCAACAGCTTCGCCTTCCTCTTCACCAACCCCGACCCCGAGCCCGTCCCCTACATCCTCAACCTGCCGCGCGACCCGTTCGGCCTCGTGCCGCAGATCGACAACCAGCGCAAGATAACGACGTGGCAGTTCGTCGATAACATCAGCTTCGTCAGCGGCTCGCACACCTTCCGTGGCGGCACCAACCTCCGCTTCCAGAAGCACGACGACATCCGCAGCGCCGTCGGCGGCGTCAACATCAACCTGCAAGTCAACTTCTCGCGCACGACCAACGCGCCGTCAACCTTCGCGCTGCCGGCCACGACCGGCGTCAACCCCATCAACAACACCGACCGCAACAACCTCCAGTCGGCCATCAACGACCTGCTCGGCCGTTACGGCGGCTTCTCGCGCGCCTTCGTCGCCGCCAGCGACACGGCCTTCGAGCCCGCCGGCACGCACTTCACGTACGTCTCGAAGTACGACGAGTACGACTTCTACTTCCAGGACACGTGGAAGGTGCGCCCGAACCTGACGCTCGACTTCGGGGTGCGCTGGGAGCCGAAGCGCAGCCCGCGCTCGGGCTCCGAAGACCTTCTGCTCAGGCCCGACCGCGCCATCCGGCTCGGCGAGGCGCCGACCGACCAGATCAAGTTCGTCGAAGGAAAACTCTTCGACGACGACTGGAACAACATCGCCCCGACGGTCGGCTTCGCGTGGGACCCGTTCGGGACGGGCAAGACCTCGGTGCGCGCCAACTACCGTCTGGCATACGACCGCATGAACACCTTCCTCGCGTCGTCGGCCATCTTCCCGAACACGCCGGGCACGAGCGTGACGTGCAACGAGTCGAACTGCGCGACCGTGCCGGCGGGCGAGCAGCGGCGCATCCGCTTCGGCCTCCCGGCGCTCGCGCCGACGGGCTCGCCCGGCGCGCTGCGCCAGCCCGCGGCCTTCTCGACCAACGCCATCACGGTCTTCGACCCATCGCTGCGCTTCCCGAAGACGAACCAGTGGTCGCTGAGCGTGCAGCGCGACGTTGGCGCGGGCTTCGTCTTCGAGGCCAACTACATCGGGCACAAGGGCGTCGGCCTCTTCGGCGCCTACGACGTGAACCAGGTGAACATCTTCGCCGCGGACGCGCGCTGCCCCGGCGAGACTTTCCTCGCGGCCTTCAACACGCTCCGCAACAGCACGTCGGCGACGAGTTGTCTCGCCAACCTGCTGTTTACGGGGAGCACGGCAAACAACGCGGGCACGGCCTCGTTCCGCACGACCTTCTCGTCGGAGTTGAATCAGGGCTCGGTCGCGTCGGCCGCGTTGTTGATGTCGCAGCGCACCGTGAGCGGCGTGCGCACCGTCGCGCAGACCGGGAACGTCGGCGCGGCCTTCTTCCAGCCCTACTCGCAGTTCACGGGCGGCGTGAACGTCATCGACAGCAACGACTACTCGATGTATCACGGCCTTGAGCTTCAGGTCAGCCGCCGCGTCGGGCGCGGCCTGCTGATGCAGGCGTCCTACACGGCGTCGAAGTCGATGGACACGCGTTCGTTCGACCCCGCGTTCACGGTCGTGCCGCGCACGACGAACACGGCGGCGGGCGCCTCGCCGTCGGCGCAGAACCACCCCTTCGACATCCGCAACCGCCGCCTCAACTACGCGCGCTCCGACTTCGACCGCACGCACGCGCTGCAAGGCTACCTCGTCTACGACCTGCCGTTCGGTCGCGGGCAGCGTTACCTGAGCGGCGCGCCCGGCGTCGTCCGCCAGATCGTCGGCGGGTGGGAGATCGCCAACTCGCTCATTCTCCAGAGCGGCCGTCCGTTCACGGTCTACTCGGGCGCGTTCACTTACAGCAACGTCGTGCTGTCGCCCGCCAACTGCAACGGCTGCAACCCGGGCACGGCCGGCGTCGTCCAGTCGGGCGGCACGACCTTCATCTTCGCGCCCGGCGAGGTCGAACGCTTCTCGACGCCCGCGCCGGGCGAACTGGGCAACACGGGGCGCAACTTCTTTACGGGGCCGCGCTTCTTCAACCTCGACATGACGCTGCGCAAGCGTTTCTACTTCGGCGAGAAGACGAACCTCGAACTCCGCGCCGACATGAACAACCTGACCAACTCGGTCTCGTTCGAGTTCCCCGTCGCGACGACGGCGAGCATCGGGACGCAGTCGCCGGGCTTCACCGGCTCGGCCTCGACCAACGCGGCCTTCGGCCGCATCCGCGACAGCGTCAACAGCAACGCGCGCCGCATCCAGCTCGGCGTCAAGTTCAACTTCTAAGGGGCATCCCCCTTAGCCCTCCGGCGCCCCCGCGTGAGATTTAAGTTCACGCGGGGGCGCCGATGTGTTATGAAGAGGCCGAGGTGTAAAGGCTTGATGAGCAGACTGACAGCGGCCTTCGTCCTTATGTTATGCGCGTGGGGCGCGGCCCTTGCGCAGGCGCCGCCCGCCATCCAGATTTTCCTGCCGAACGGCGAGCGCCCATCGCGCGAGCTGCGCCTCCAACTCACGCGCGACGACGGGCGCATCGAGACGGTCTTCACCGACACGAAGGGCAAGTTCCAGTTCACCGGCGACCTCAACGGCATCCACGACTACGAAGTTAAAATCGAGGGCGACGGCCGCACGTTCGACACGACGACCACCAGCCTCCGCTTCCTGCGCGGACAGGTCAGTTACGTGCCCGTCTTCCTCAACCCGCGCAAGGGGCCGCCGCTTCCGCCGAACGAGGTGGTGGACGCGTCGGGCGTTGACAACGACGTGCCGCCGGAGGCGCGCGCCGCTTACGGCCGCGCGATGAAGGCCGTCGGCGACGGCCGCGCCGAGGAGGCGCTCGGTGAGTTGAAGAGCGCGGTCGCGACTTATCCGAAGTACGCGCGCGCGCTCAGCGACCTCGGCGTGCTCTACCTCAAGCTTGACCGGCTCGACGACGCGGCCGAGACGCTGGCGCGCGCGGCGAAGATAAACAGGCGCTTCTACTTTCCGCGCCTCAACCTCGGCGTGGTGCTCAACCGGCAGGGCAAGTACGCGGAGGCCGTCGAGGTGCTGGGTAAACTTTACGGCGAGAGCCCGGGCTTCGCGGGGCTGAGCGCGACGTACGCGGACGCGCTCGTCGGGGCGGGGCAGGCGGCGAAGGCGAAGAAGGTTCTGGCCGACGCGCTCGCCGCGCCGGACTTGGGCGGCGCCGCGCGGGTCGAGGCGCACTACAAGCTCGGGATGATCCTGAGCCGCGAGGAGGACTACGTTGCGGCGGTGTCCGAGTTGGAGAAGGCGGTCAAGATAGACCCGGCGGCGGCGAACGTCCATCTCCTGCTCGGCGGGGTGCTCTTGCAGTTGAAGAGGACGGACGAGGCCGAGCGCGAGTTGCTCCGCGCATACGAACTGGCCGGCGCCGGGGTCGGCAACGCGCAACTCCTCCTCGGCCAGCTCTACCTCTCGCGGCAGAAGCTTCAGCCCGCCCTCCGCGCCCTCGAACAGTACCTCAAAGACGTGCCCGCCGCGCCCAACGCCCCGCAGGTCAGAGAGACGATCGAGAAGCTTAAAGCGGTAATCAAAAAACAGTAGACAGTAGTCATACCGACTTGCAAAACAGGATAAGGCGACTCAACGCTGGGAGCGCGGGCATCCCTGCCCGCCAAAGCGTGCGCCAGCACGCTTAGCCGTGAAACTCTATCCCTCAACGTTGTGGTGTAAAGTCTCGCTCTATTCGCGCTGACGCGCTCATGGCGGGCAGGATGCCCGCGCTCCCAGCGGCGTGTGGCCTTATTTTGATTCGCAAGTCCGTATCAGTAGTCAGTTGGGAAGAGATAAAAGCGGCGCGGGTTTCATCAGTTGATGATGAAACCCGCGCCGGCTGTTTTTCTACTGGCTACTGACTACTTGTCCTTAGAAGTTCACGCGGAATTGGAACTCGATGAGGCGGCCGCCGGGGTCGTTGGTGCCGGAGACCGTGATGTCGCGGTAGGCGGCGCGCGTCTGGCCGAAGGCCGTCGAGGCGGCGCTGATGCTGCGGATGGTCGCATCGGCGTCGCCGAGGAAGAAGTTCGCGCGGTTGAAGGCGTTGAGGAACGAGACGCGTCCCTCAAGCTTCACCCGCTCGGTGATGGGCAGGCGCTTGACGATGTTGATGTCGAAACGCGACTGCCACGGGCCGAAGAAGACGATGCGGTCGCCGAACTGGCCCGGCGTCATCGGCGGGCCGATGTAGGGCGCGTTCGGGTCGAGCGGCTGGCCGGTCTGGCTGGCGAAGGCCGCGACGGTGTTGTCGATGAAGGACTGCGGCAGCCAGTAGACGATGCCGCTCGGGTCCTTGCGAATCTGCACCAGTTTCTGGAACTCCTTCGCCGTGATGTTGTGGAGCACGACGCCCGAGTCGAACTGGTTGACGGTCTGGCGCGTGCCGCTCGTCAAAAGCGTGGCCGAGCCGGACTGGATGCGCGTGACGCCGCCGATCTGCCAGTTGCTGATGACCTGCTTCAGCACGGGGATGTCGGTCTTGAAGAATCGCTTGCCCTCGCCGACCGGCAGCTCGTAGATGTAGTCCACCTTGAACGAGTGGCGGATGTCCCACGGCGAGTAGGTGCGGTCGAGCGCGGGGTTGCGCAGCGTGCGCGGCTGCGAGAAGACCGACGAGGAGGAGACGAAGGCGTTCGAGAGCGCCTTGCCGAACTGGTAGCTGCCCTGGATGAGCAGCCCCGCCGACATGCGGCGGCGCAGTTCAATCTGAAGCGCGTTGAACGAGGTGTCGGTGCCCTCGGTCATCAGGAACGCGCCGCCGGTCGTCTGCGGGTTGACGACGAAGAAGTTCGAGATTTTGCAGTTCTGGTTGGCGGCCGAGAGCGTCGGGTCGCAGGCGCTGCTCGGGAGCGTGGTGAACGGGACGAGCCCCGCGTTGATGAGATTGTTCATGCGCGAGAGCGTGAACGCGATGCTGTTGGCGACGGCGCCCGCCTGCCCCTGCACCAGCCTCGTGATGGTCGTCGAGTCGGTCGCCGACCCGATGGCCGTCGTGATGAGCGGGACGTTGACCTGACCGGGGAGCCCCTGGTTGCCGTAGTTGTCGCCGCGATTGTTGGCGCGGCTGATGGCGAGGTTGTTGGCCGCCGCCTTGAACTGGTCGAGGAAGCCGTTCTCGAAGATGTTCACCTCGTTGAGGTCGTACTGCCGCCACAGGTGCGTGCCGCGCGTCCTGACGAAGCGAATCTCGAAGGCCGTGTTCTTGCCGATCTCGCGCTGGAGGCCGAGCGTGAAGGACTGCGTGTAGCCGGCCTTCAGGTTCGAGTCGAAGTCGTTCGAGCCCCCGGCGCTGCCCGCGGGCGGCGTGAACGGGTACTTGCTCGTGTCGGCCGGCGGGGCGACGAAGGGGAAGCCGCTCACGCAGGTGTTGTTGTTCGCCGCGCCCGAGGTGCAGGTGCGCCCCGCGCCGCCGTTAAAGCTCACGGCGCCGGGCTGGAAGATGGAGGGCGTGACGCCCGGACTCACCGAGAGCGTCAACGTCCCGCCCTCGTTGGCGCCGAACATCGCGGTGTAGGCGTTGAAGCCCTCGCGCGTGAAGGCGATGGAGTAGCCGCCGCGAATGACCGTGCGACCCGCGTCGCCCGCGAGCGAGTGCATCAGCCCCGACTTGAAGTTCGGGCTCCAGGCGAAGCCGAACGACGGCGCGAGGTCGCCTTTGCGCAGCGGGTAACCCGTCTCACCGTTGGCGAGGAGCCGGAACTGCGTCGGCTGACCCGGCATGACGCCCGGCCGGAAGATGTTGTCCGTGCCCGAGACGCCGAAGATGCCGTCGTAACCGGTCCGCGTGTAGACGCCGTTGTCGTTGACGGCCGACGGCTCGAACTCCCAACGCAGGCCGGCGTTGATGGTCAGGCTCGGGCGCACCTTCCACGAGTCCTGCACGTAGAAGGCCCACTCGCTCTGGTGGTTGTATTCGTTGAAGGAGTCGAAGACGTAATTGCCGTTGCTGTCGAGCGAGGCCGAGCGCGCGATGGAACTGACGCGCCCCGTCAGGTATGCGTAGAGCGAGCGCGCGTCGCCGAGTTGCGTCGTGCTCGCGCCGGGGAAGGTCGGGGTCGCGCCCGTGTTGGTGAAGATGCTGGTCGCGCCCGTGTTGATCGGGTCGCCGGTGGCGAGGCCGAAAACGACCTGCGGCACGACCTGCGTGCCCGCCGCCGACGTGTACGAGTTGATGCGCAGGAACGACCCGCCGAAGTTGAGCGTGTGCGCGCCGGTCAGGAAGGTCAGATTCTCAGAGATGCCCTTCGTCGGCGTGTTGCGGCGCGAGGTCGTGCGGCGGTTGTAGAAGGCGCCCGTTCCCAAAGGTTGGTTGCCGAGGTACGTGC
This sequence comes from Pyrinomonadaceae bacterium, assembly GCA_036379655.1. Lineage (GTDB taxonomy): Bacteria > Acidobacteriota > Blastocatellia > Pyrinomonadales > Pyrinomonadaceae > QHXN01. The sequence continues at coordinate 44,946 of DASVGG010000081.1, read as the reverse complement.
CGCCCGTCACGGCGTAGCCGCCCCAGAGGCCGTAGAGGCCGGGCGCGAACTCGGGCGTGAACAGCGACGTGCCGTTGCCCGAGGAGGTGGCGCGCAGCTCGTTGACGAGACGGTTGCTGATCGTCCAGCGGTGGCCGAGCACGAACGAGAAGGAGTTGCGGTGGATGGAGCCGGTCACGCCCGGCGTCCCGATGACGATGCCGCTGCCGGGGCCGGCCACGTCGAACTGGCTGTTCACGCCGTCCGGGTTCGAGAGGTAGTACTGGTAGTTGTGGATGAACTCAAGGTGATGGTTCTTCGTGATGTTCCAGTCGAGCCTTCCGGTCGGGAAGCGACGGATGTTCGAGCCCGGGTCCTGGAAGTTGTACTGGAGACGGTTGTAGTCGTTGGCCGACGCGACGCGGCTGCGGAGCGACCCGCTCTGGTGCACGGAGCCGTCGATGAGCGAAAGGCCCTTCGCCACCGACGGGTCGATGGTCGAAGGGTAGCCGCGCGAGGCGGCGAGCTGCAAGAGGTTCACGGTGCGGATGGTGCCGCCCGAGTCCCTGTAGGTGAAGATGCCCTTGAGCGCGTCGGGTCCGAGCACGAAGACGTTGCCCGAGGGGTAGGTCTGCGGGAGTTGAAACTCTTCGTAGTTGACGAAGAAGAACGCCTTGTCGCGGCTCTTGATGAGTTTGGGGATGAGGATGGGGCCGCCGAGGTTGCCGCCGTACTGGCGCAGCAGCAGGTTGTCGCGCGGCAGGCCGTCGATGTTGTTGAAGTAGTAGTTCGAGTTGAACTTCGGCGAGCGGTACTGCCAGAAGGCGCCGCCGTGGAATTCGGACGTGCCTGACTTGGTGACGAAGCGCACCTGCACGGCGCCCTCGCCGCCGCTCTCGGCGCCGGGGACGGCCGTCGAGACGGTCACCTCCTGCACGGCGTCCGACTTCGGCTGTATCTGCGTGAAGAACCCGTCGGAACTGCGGAGGAAGTTGTCCTGGATGTTCGCGCCGTCGAGCGTCAGGTTCACCGAGCCCTTCGGCAGGCCGTTGATCGAGGAGGTGCGCGGGGCGCCCGGCGTCTGCACGCCCGGCAGCGTCAGGACGAGCTGCAAGGCGTCGCGCGTGGTGAAGGGCAACTCGCTGATCTGGCGGCCGGTGATGGTCGTCGAGACGCTCGTGTCCTCGGTCTGAAGCAGTTCGCCGCCCGCCGAGACCACGACCTCTTCGTTGGCCCCGCCCGGTTCGAGCGTCGCGTTGACGGTGGTGGGCTGCCCCACGTCAACCTTCACCGACTGCACCACGGTCTTCTTGAAGTTGGGCGCCGTGACCGTGACCGTGTACGTCCCGTTCGGGACCGACGGGATCGACCAGCTACCCTCTTCGCTGGCCGTGGCCCTAAACTCCTGCTTGTTCTCGTTCGAGACGGCGACGACCTCCGCCCTGGGGATGACCGCGCCCTGCGAGTCGGCGACGACGCCGGTCAGGCGCCCCGAGGTCGTGATCTGCGCGAAGGCCGCCGGCACCGAAGAGAGCAACAGCACAAGGGACAGGCAGGCCCGCCCTAAAGAGCGTATTCTCATTTCTCCCTCCTAAGCTCCGCTGAAAAAGCGTGTACGGCGCGGGGCGTGGACCCGCGCCCGTCAACCCCTTGGAATGTCCCGGCGCCCGCTGCGGACGCCGCGTGGGCTCAAAGCTTTAAGGCCGTAACGGTATGGCTTGAACTGCTGTAGGGCAGGTAACTGACCGGCCGCCGCACAAGGGCAACGGCGTCCGGGTCATTTGAGTGTTGGGAAGGTATATCCGCCGCCGCGATTCGTCAAGAAAAATTATCCAAAAGGACGGACCATAATCCAAAATTATTCTGATCGGGTCATTCGGCCAAAAATAATACTTATCACAGTGATAAAATCTTTTAGCTTTGATTATTACTCGCGCCTTCATTAGAATGGCCGGACTGGCTCGCACAGCAAATTGTTCTTCCGACTTAATCCGATTTAAAGGTTTGAGGCCGAGTCTTTCGACGCGACCCGTGGGAGGCTTCCCACCGGCGCGCGTGCCGCGCGCCCGCATGGCGGGACGCGTGTGCCCCCTCCCGTACGAAGTATGAATCTCGCCAGAGGTCCGCGCTCCACACGGCTGCTCTTCGCGCTCGCGCTGGCCACGGTCTGCGCGGCGGCGGTCTGCGCCGGCTGGCGGCGCGGCGTGGACGCGGACGAGCGCCCCTTCGACCTCGTCATCACGAACGCGCGCGTCGTGGACGGGTCGGGGAACCCCTGGTTCCGCGCCGACGTGGGCATTAAGGGCGGGCGCATCGCGCGCGTCGGGCGCGTCGCGGCGTCGGAAGGCGTGCGCGCCATCGACGCGCGCGGCCGCGTGCTCGCCCCCGGCTTCATCGACGTGCACACGCACGTCGAGAACCTCTACGAACTGCCCGAGGCCGAGAACTTCGTGCGGATGGGCGTGACGACGCTCGTGACGGGCAACTGCGGCGGGTCGGCCGTGGACGTGGGCAAGTTCCTCGACCGCGTGAAGGAGAACCCGACGGCCGTCAACGTCGCGACGCTCGTCGGGCACAACTCGGTGCGCCGCGCCGTCTTCGGCGACGTTGACCGCGCGCCTACGCCCGAGGAGCTTGAGAAGATGAAGGCGCTCGTCGAGCGCGCGATGCGCGACGGCGCGGTCGGACTCTCGACCGGGCTCCAATACGTGCCCGGCGCGTACGCGGAGACCGATGAGGTGGTGGAACTCGCCAAAGTCGCCGCGCGCTTCGGCGGCGTCTACGCCACGCACATGCGCAACGAGGGCGGCGGCGTCGCCGACTCCATCCGCGAGAGCATCGAGATCGGCGAGAAGGCAGGACTGCCCGTCGAGATTTCACACTTCAAGATCAGCGCCAAGCGGCAGTGGGGGCAGAGCGACGTGACGCTCGGGCTCGTGCGCGACGCGCGCGGGCGCGGCCTCTCGGTCACCGTCGATCAGTACGCGTACACGGCGAGCAGCACTTCCCTGGACTCGCGCCTGCCCGACTGGGTCGAGGAGGACGGACGCGAGGAAGGCCGGAAGCGCATCGCAGACCCCGAGCAGCACAAGCGCATCGTGCGCGAGATGAAGGGCTCGCTCAAGAAGTCTGGCTTCAAGGACTTCTCCTTCGCGCGCGTGGCGAGCTATCGCGCGCGGCCCGAGTACAACGGCAAGTCGATAGCGGAGATAACGAAGCTCGCGCGGAACAAGGCGGACGTTGAGTCGCAGATAGAGCAGATTCTTGAGATGTACGCGGCGGGCGGGGCGGCGATGGTCTATCACTCGATGAGCGAGGAGGACGTGCGGCGCATCATGCGCGAGCCGTTCACGATGATCGCGTCCGACTCGGGCGTGCGCCGCTACGGCGAGGGCGTGCCGCACCCGCGCGGCTACGGCAACAACGCGCGCGTGCTCGGCACCTACGTGCGCGAACTCGGCCTCGTCACGCTCGAAGACGCCGTCCGCAAGATGACGAATCTGCCAGCGCAGACCTTCGGCTTTCGCGACCGTGGGCTCGTCCGCGAGGGGATGGCCGCCGACCTCGTCATCTTCGACGACGCTTTAGTCTCCGACCCTTCGACCTTCGAGAGCCCGCACCAGTACGCGGCGGGCTTCCAGTACGTCATCGTCGGCGGCCGAGCGGTGCTCGAAGAGGGCGCGCTGACGAAGGCCCGGCCGGGCGTCGCCCTGCGCGGCGCGGGGGCGGCTCTGTGACGGCACCCTTGCGAAGGGGCCGGCGCGGGTGTATAAGGAAGACACCAAGCGGCATAGCCCTCAAACCAATATCCGGTTAATGCGATTCGCGACATCTAGCGGACGACAGAAACCCGACGCCCGTCCCGCGCTCACGGCGCGGGACTGCTCGGCTTCAGTCATGAATCCCCTCTGAGAGGCAAAGGAAGCACCCATGAGACATTACCCGATACACATCTTTCGGCTGCTCGTTCTGGCAGTCGCGGTTTGCGCCGGCGCGGGCGCCGCGTTCTCGCAGGAGGTCACCGGCACAATCTCCGGCACGGTGACGGACCCGGCGGGCGCCGTCGTGCCTAACGCCGAAGTGACCCTGACGAACCGGAGCACGCGCGAGGAGCGCCGGGCGCAGGCCGACGGAGGCGGCAACTACGTCCTCACGCAGATTCAGCCGGGGGTCTACGACCTCTCCGTCCGCATGCAGGGCTTCAAGGAGGTCGTCAACTCGGGCATCGAGGTGAACGTCAACGACCGCAAGACGATCAACGTCGCGCTGGAGACCGGCGCGGTCAGCGAGACCGTCACCGTGACGACCGACGCGCCGCTGATTCAGACCTCCCCGACCGTGGGCGACGTGGTGGAGAATCGCCGCGTGGTCGAGATGCCGCTCAACAACCGCAACTTCATGCAGTTGCTGACGCTCGTGCCCGGCGTGACCAGCTCGGGCACCTCCGAGATCGGCGTCGGCCTGACGAACACCGTGGACTTCAGCATCAACGGCACGCGCCGCAACTCAATCAACTTCCTCGTGGACGGCGTGAGCAACACGGACGTGGGCTCGAACATCACGCTGCTGGCGGTGCCGACCGTGGACTCCATCCAGGAGTTCCGCGTCATCACGTCGGTGCCCACGGCCGAGTTCGGGCGCTCGGGCGGCGGCGTCGTCAACATCATCACGCGCGGCGGCGGGCGCGAGTTCCACGGCACCCTCTACGAGTTCACCCGCAACGACCGGCTCAACGCCAACAGCTTCTTCAACAACGCGAACGGCACGTTCGGCCCCAACGAGGCGACGGTGCGGGCCGGGCTCGCCACGGCCGGCGAGCCGCGCTCGCCCCGGCCCAAGCTGCGCTACAACAACTTCGGCTACCTCGTCAGCGGCCCCATCGTCATCCCCGGCCTCTACAACAAGGAGCGCGAGAAGACGTTCTTCCTCTTCTCGCAGGAGTTCCGGCGCATCATCCGCGCGCCGAGCCTGGCCTCGGCCATCACCGTGCCCAGCCTGCTCGAACGGCAGGGCAACTTCTCCGAGACTGGCAACCTACCGATCTTCGACCCACTGACGGGGACGCAGTTCGCCGGCAACGTCATCCCGACCGCGCGGCTCAACCCTGCGGCGGTGGCGCTGCTCAACCTCTACCCGCTGCCGAACATCCCCTCGACGACCGCCGGGCGCGCGCCGAACCGCTTCGCCGTCACGACGCCCAACATCCAGAACACGCGGCAGGAGACGGTCCGCATCGACCACAACTTCAGCTCGACGCAACGCCTGACGGGCCGCTACACGCGCGACCTCTCGCAGACGCGCGAGCTGGGCGGACTCTTCTTCAACGCGACCATCCCGGACGTGGCGACGACGGACACGAACGTCCCCGGCGACGTGCTGGCTATCAACCTGACCAGCAGCTTCGGGCCGACCGTCGTCAACGAGGCGACCTTCACCTTCTCCGGCAACAAGATCAACACCACGCTCGTCGGGCAGTACAACGGCACCGACGTGACCGTGCCCAACGTCGAGCTGTTCACCCAGAACAACTCCGCGCTCCCGCCGGTGCTCAACGTCACCGGCCAGCCGACCATCGGCTCCGGGCAGCTCTACAACATCAAGTACCGCAACTGGAACCCGAAGGACAACGTGACCTGGATCCGCGGGTCGCACACCATCAAGTTCGGCGGCGACGTGAGCTTCGAGTCGAAGGACGAGAACGCCGCCAACGCGACGCAGGGCACCTACGGCTTCACGGGCGTGCAGACGCGCGTCGGCAACAACTCGGGCATCGGCCTCGCCGACTTCCTGCTCGGCCGCGCCTCCAGCTACAGCGAGCCGGAGCGCGACGTGACGGTCGCCCTGCGCTTCGGGCGCACCGAGTTCTACCTCCAGGACACATGGAAGCTGCGGCCGAACTTTCAACTCGACTACGGCCTCCGCTACTACCGCTACCGGCAGGCTTTCGACGAGAACAACGTGCTCGCGACCTTCCTCCCGGAGTTCTACGACCGGGCGCGCACGCCGGTGTGCGCCAACGTCTCGTGCAGCCTGTTCACCACCAGCTCGTTCGATGTGACCAATGGCTTCGCCTACGCGGGCCTCAACTCGCCCTACGGGCGGCGCGTCCAGCAGCCCGACAAGAACGATTGGGCGCCGCGCGTCGGCTTCTCCTGGGACCCCTGGAGCAACGGCCGGACGGTGCTGCGGGGCGGCTACGGCGTCTACTACGACCAGGCGCTGGTCGGCATCATCGAGCAGAACGCCTTCACGACGCCGCCCTTCAACACTTCCGCCAGCCTGACGGGCACCGTGGCAAGCCCGATCCCGTTCGGCAACCCCGGCGCGCCCACGACCGCAGCGACGCGCGGCCCCCTCGGCGGGGTTAACGCCACGACCGCGCCGTTCGTCACGCCCGTCATCCAGCAGTGGTCGCTCACCTTGCAGCAGGAGCCGTTCCGCAACGCCGTCTTCGAGGTCGGCTACTCCGGCTCGGCGGGCAACCACCTCATCCGGCCCGTTGACATCAACGCGCCGACCCCGGCCGAGATTCTCAACGCGGCGCGCGGCGTCGCGGGCTGCGACACGGCGCTCGCGGCGGCCAACAACCCGGCCAACTGCATCAACCTCGCGCGCCCCTTCCGCGGCTTCGGCGCGATCACCGACCGGCAGACCACCGCCACGTCCCGCTACCACGGCCTGATCAGCTCGTTCCGCATGCGCGCTTCCCGCGGGCTGACGGCGCAGGTCGCCTACACCTGGTCGAAGTCGATGACGGACGCGACCAACGACCGCGACGCCATCGACGTGCCGCAGCTCCGCACCGACTTCACGCTGGAGCGGGCCGTCTCGCGGCTCGACCGCACGCACGTCTTCGTCGCCAGCTACGTCTACGAGGTGCCCACGTTCAAGTCGGGCTTCGCCGCCACGACCGCCGGCCGTCTGCTGCTGAGCGGCTGGGAGATCGCCGGCATCACGACGGCGCAGACGGGGCTCCCGCTCAACCGCGTCGTCCAGGGCTCGACCACCGTCCCGGCGCGCGGCAGCCGCCCGAACCTCGTCAGCGACCCGACGCAGAACATCCCCGTCAACCCGAACGGCGGCATCCCGTACGCCTTCAACCCGTTCGCGTTCCAGACGACGCTCTCCGGCCAGATCGGCAACTCGCCGCGCTCGCCGTTCCGCTTTCCGAGCCAGTTCTTCACGGACCTGAACGTGTCGAAGAACCTGTACTTCACGGAGCGCTACCGCGTGCAACTGCGCGCGGAGTTCTTCAACATCTTCAACCACACGATCTTCAACGACGTGTTCCAGACCATCCCCGACCGCCTGCCGACGGACGCAGCCTTCAGCAACATCCAGAATCTGGCCGCCGTCTCTCAGTTCGGGCAGTTCTTCTCGACACGCGACCCGCGTCAGATTCAGCTCGGCGTGAAGTTCAACTTCTAGCCCCGTGCGCACAGACGAAGGGGGCGCCCGGCGGCGGCCCACTTCATAGAACGCACGGTCAAGACCAGAAGCCCTGGCGCCCCGGCGTCAGGGCTTCTGCCTGTTGACCTTCTCTTCCAGGCCCCTGCGCTCGCGCTCGCTCAGCCGCCGCGCGGTCGCGAATTCGCGCCGGGCGTCTTCGCGGCGCCCCGCGGCCATGTAGGCGCGCCCGAGGAGCGCGTGGCCGTCCGGCCAGTCCGGGCCTATCCTGACCGCGCGTTCGAGCATGGCGACAGCGCGCTCCACCTCCTTCTGTCTGAGGAGCGTCTGGCCGAGGGCTTCGAGCGCGGGGCGGAACTCCGGCTCGGCCTCGACGGCGCGGGTCAAATGCTCCGCCGCCTCCGCGAGCTGATCCCTTTGCAGGTACACCCTGCCGAGGTGATACCTGGCGAGGACCATCCCGGGGTTGAGGCGCAGCTCGCTCGTAAATTCGGCGGCGGCTTCGTCGAGGTCGCCGCGCTTGAGAAGGACTTGGCCCGCCGCGTAGTGCGCCTCCGGCAGATTCGGGTCGAGCCGCGCCGCGCCGCGGAAGGCCGCCAGTGCCTCTTCGGGCCGCCCCGCGTTGTCGAGCGCCTCCCCGTAACGCAGGCGCGCGCGCGCCGAGCCCGGCTCCAACTGCACGAGGCGGCCGAGGCGCTCCGCAGCCTCCACGTAACGCCGCAGGCGCAGGTAGCACTCGCCCAGGGCCGACAGCACGGCCCTGTCAGATTCGTCGCGCCTGCGGAGCCGTTCGAGGTGGGCGGCGGCCTCCGCGAAGTGCTCGCGTGCGACGAGCGTGAGGGCGAGCAGTTGGCGCGCCTGCGTCGCTTCGGGGTCGAGTTCGACGGCGCGCGCGAGCGGCGCCTCAGCCTCCTCGTACCGACGCGCGCGGAAGAACGTGATGCCGAGATTCAGGTGGGCCGCCGTCAGCCCCGGCGCGAGCGACGCCGCGCGCCGGAAGGCCGCGACGGCCTCTTCCGACCGCCCCAGTCGGTTGTAGGTCACGCCGAGGTTGACCAGCAGCTCGGCGCAGCCCGGGGCGCGTTCAGACGCTTGCAGGTACTGCGCGAGCGCGGCAGGCCAGTCGCTGCTCTCCTCGGCGGCGCGCGCCGCGGCGAGTTGCTGTTCGGCGTCGCGGCAGTCCCCGCGCGCGGACGCCTGAGCCGCCGCGGGGTGAGCCGACAGCAGCAGGGCGCAAAACATGAGAAGGTGACGCGGGGCAGGCAGTCTGTGGGAGGGCGTTAGCTCAGTCATGTTCGTCGGGCCGCGGGCGCGCGCCGCGGCGCCCATCATAGGTCATCGGCCTTGCCCGTCAAAGCGTTGGGCCGTAGGATGTGTACCGTTCCACCGAGCGTCCATAAACTTTCGTCGGGCGGCTCGCCCGAAGGGCGGCCGTGCTCCGGTAAAGAGAAGCCATGAGCAGAGACGGTGCCAGTTCGTTGCTGTTAAGTGATGCGCGGGTCGTATCCGCGCGCGGCGTCGTCGAAGACGCCTCGCTGTTAATCGAGCGTGGGCTTATCACGCGCATCCTTCATCCCGCGGAGTCGGCCGACGTGCGCGCCGACCGGGTGTTGAGCCTCGAAGGTCTCACGCTCTACCCCGGCTTCATCGACGTGCACATCCACGGCGCGGTCGGCGTGGACACGCTCGAAGCGGGCAGTGATGACCTGCACCGCGTCGCGCTCTTCCTCGCGCGCGAGGGCGTGACGGCGTGGCTCCCGACGTTCGTCCCCGCGCCCGACGAGGACTACCGACGGGCCGTCGCGGCGGTCGAAGAACTCATGCGCGCGCAGGAAGAACTCCCGCCCGCGTCGCGCGTCGTCGGCCTCCACTACGAAGGCCCGTTCGTCAACGAGCGGCAGTGCGGCGCGCTCCGCACCGCCTACTTCAAGACCTACGCGCGCGGCGACGAGTTGGAAGAACTTCCCGTGCTCTCCGCCGAAGCCGCGACGCACATGATCACGCTCGCGCCCGAGGTCGAGGGCGGCGTCGAACTGGTCGGAGAGTTGACGCGACGTGGCTGGGTCGTCTCCGTCGGCCACACGCGCGCCAACCTTGAGACTTTGGAGCGGGCGCGCGCGGCGGGGGCGCGGCACATGACGCACTTCCTCAACGCCATGTCGCCGCTCCACCATCGCGAGCCGGGGCCGATTGGCTGGGGGCTCCTGCAAGACGACGTGACGGTTGACCTCATCGCCGACGGCGTCCACAGCGACCCGCTCATGCTCCGCCTCGTCCTGCGCTGCAAGACGGCGAACCGCGTCACTCTCATCAGCGACGCCGTCGCCCCCGCCGGCCTCGGCGACGGCGAATACAAAGTCTGGGGCGAGACCATCACCGTCGAGCGCGGGCGCACGCGCAACGAGCGCGGCAGCATCGCCGGCTCCGTCATCTCCATGCTCGACGCCGCGCGCAACGTTCGCGCCCTCGGCCTCTCCGAGACGGAACTCGCGCGCGTCGCCTCGCTCAACCCCGCACGTCTCCTGCGCCTCGACGGCGTGTGCGGCTCAATCGAAGAAGGGAAACGCGCCGACCTCACCGCGCTCGACGCCGAAGGGAAGGTCAGACTCACGCTCGTCGGCGGCCTGGTCGCCCATTCGGCAGGGTGAAGTCCGTCCACGCGCACCGCATTCGCACGCACCAACACCGCGCGCGGCCTCCGCGACGCTAAGCCGCGCCGTTTCAACGCCGAGCGCGGCCGCGTCGGTCTCACGCGCACAACTTCCAACCCCACGCGCACAACTTCCAATCCCGCGCGCACAGTTTCCAACCTCGCGCGCGCAGCTTCCAACCTCGCGCGCAAGTTTTTCAATCGCGCGCGCGCAGTTTCCAGTCACGCGCGCAGCGTTTCCAGTTCCACGCGCACAGTTTCCGGTCTCACGCGCGCCTGTTCCGACGCCGCGCGCGCCTGTGACGGTCGCGCGCGCATGCGTTGCGACGCGGCGCGCGCGTGTTCCGAAGGCACGCGCAAATGTTCGGGTGAGACGCGCGGGCGTGTGTGCGGGGGCGTGAAGTCGGGCGCGGCCGGTGTCAGGCCGTTCGGCCGGGGCGCGTGCGTAGACGGTCGGTCAGGTCGCTCTCGCTGGCATAAAGGCCGGCGCGTTGGTAGGACTCGTCGAGCAGCTCGACGGGGTGGACGACGCGCAGCTCCAGACCCGCGAGGCGCGCGCCCGCGGCGAGCTGCATGTGGCAACCGGGGTTCCCCGTCGCGAGCACTTGGGCGCCCGTCTCGCGGACGTGCTTCAGCTTCTCCGCGAGCACGCGCGACGACAGCTCCGTCTCAAGCAGGTTATAGACGCCCGCGCCGCCGCAGCACACGTCCGCGCCTTCGAGCGGGACGAGCTTCAGCCCCCCGACGCGCCCGAGCAAACGCACCGGCTCAACCTGCGACTTCTGCCCGTGGATGAGGTGGCACGAAGCGTCGTACGTCGCAACCGTCTCATCGGTCAACGCGTCCGCGCGTTTAATCCCGGTCGCCTCCAACTGCTGACTCACGTCGCGCACGCGCTGGCTGAACTCGCGCGCGCGCTCGGCGTAAGCCTCGTCGTCCGCGAGCAGGTGCGCGTAAGAGACGAGCATCGCGCCGCACCCGCCCGCGTTCGTGACGACCGCCGCGCGCCCCTCGTCCACGAACGCGTCCACGTTGCGCCGCGCGAGCCGCCGCGCGCCTTCGAGGTCGCCCGCGTGCGCGTGCAAGGCCCCGCAGCAGACCTGCCCGCGCGGCGCCTTCACGCCGCAACCGTTCGCCGCCAGCACGCGCGCCGTCGCGCGGTTGACGCGCGCGAACAGCCCCTCGGTCACGCATCCCTTGAAGAGCAGCGCGCTCCAACTCTCAGACGAAGCAGGGCCGGTTTGACCGCGCGACTCTTCCACGCTCGCCGTTTGAGAGTCACCCAACGGCGCGGGGCGTGAGCCGTCGAGCAACGCGAGCGCGAGTTCTAAACGTGTGGGCAGAAGCCGCGTCAGCCGCGTCGAGAGCAGCAGGTGCGGCAGACGCGAGTCGCGCAACAGTCGCGCGAGCGTGAAGGCGAGACGCAGGCGCGCGGGCCGCGACCAGACGTGGCGCAGCGCGAGCCTCACCGCGCGCGAGGTCCAACCCTCTCGACGACCGTCCGCCGCGATGTCCGCGCGCGCGGCTTCGAGCAGTTGCCCGTACTCGACGCCGGCCGGGCACGCGCTCTCGCACGCGCGGCAACCCAGACAGCGGTCGATGTGGCGCGCGAACGTGTCGGACGCGAGCGCGAGCCGCCCCTCCTCCACCGCGCGCATCAGGTAGATGCGCCCGCGCGGCCCGTCGTTCTCGTCCCCGGTCTGGACGTAAGTCGGGCACGCCTCAAGGCACAGCCCGCAATGCACGCACGCGAGCAGCTTGCGCTCCTCCCCCGCGAGCGCGCTCTTCAACTGTGTCGAGTGTTCGGGCATGAATAAGATTTCAAATTTCAGATTTGAAATTAAAACGCCGCGAGAAGGTGTCTGACGGGTCGAGTTGCTCCTTCAGCCGCTTCATTAACAAGGCCGACGACTCGCTCAAACCCCACACGCCGGCTTCTCGTTTGAGACTGTCCGACGCGTGCTCGACGACGAGCGACCCGCCCGCCCCGCGCGCCGCCTCGCGCATCCCGCGCAGCGCGACGAACGTCTCGTCCCCAACACCTTCATCATCGAACACGCGCAGACGGCCGTCGCCCGCGCCCGCGTGCCAACGCAGCGCGCGGCTATCGTCTTCGCCGAGCCGCGCCACCAACGCCCCGAGCGCGGACGGCAGGACCGACGCTCGCCAGACGAGCGCGCTGTCTGCACGCAGACAGGTCGAAGAGAGCCGTGCCCATAGTCCTTCATCATCTTCGACCCGTTCGACCGCGCCTCCCTTCGCAAAGTCTCCGACCAACTCGGCCGCACGTTCAAGTTGATACTCGACCGCGCCCTCCGTCCCCGCGAAGCGCGCGAGCATGACGAAGTTGCGGTCACCAATCTCGCAGACCTCCTCTGCCAACCTTGGCGAAAGCAACTCGACGGCGACGGGCAGGAGTTGCGAGCCCGCGAGCGCGCGCGCCGCATCGAGGAGCGGACGCAAGTCGTTTGAGCGCGCGACGAGCGTCGCCTCGCGCCGAGGCCGTGGACGCAGCCGGAAGGTGATTTCGAGGATGACGCCGAGCGTGCCGTGGCTGCCCGTGAAGAGCTTGCAGAGGTCGTAGCCGGCGACGTTCTTGACGACGCGCCCGCCGGCCTTTATCAAGCGCCCGCCCGCCAGAGCGACGCGCATCCCGAGCACGTGCGAGCGCGGCGCGCCGTACCCGAAGCCATGCGCCCCGGCCGCCCCCGTCGCCACCACGCCGCCGAGCGTTGCCGCACCCGCGCCCGGCGGGTCGAGCGGGAGCCATTGACCCGCGCGCCCGACCTCGCGGTTGAACTCCGCGAGCGTCAGCCCCGCCTCCGCCGTCGCCACGAGGTCGGCGGGCTCGTGCTCGACGAGTCGCGACATGCGCGTCGTCTTCAAAACAACGTTCGCGGTCTCGCGCGCCTCGCCCGCGTCGAGCCACGTGCACGCGCCCGCCGGTGCGACCGTCCAGTGCTCGCTATCCGCGAGACGTAAGACCTCGCACACCTCTTCGAACGTCGCGGGCTCGACGACGAGGGCGCTCGTTCGTTCGCCCGTCGTCAAGACCTCGACGTGCTCGCTCCCCACCACGCCCGCGAGCGTGGTTGAAGGGTCGAGCGCACCGCGAGTCGGTCTGGTCTCAACACCTGTCGCCACGTCAACCGCTGACACTTCAGGCTTGAACTGCGGAGAGTTGCCGTTCGAGCCGCGCGCGGCGCTCTTCGCTTCCGCGACGGCGCGCGCCTCGCCGCAGCCCTTGAGCACGGGGATGATCTTGCCGGGGTTGCAGAGCCCCGTCGGGTCGAACGCGGCGCGCACGCTCAGCATCGCGCGCATGTCTTCGTCCGAGAAGACGAGCGGCAGGTAGTCGCTCTTGTCCAATCCTACGCCGTGCTCGCCCGTGATGGTGCCGCCCGCGCGCACGCACGTCTCCATGATCTCGCGTCCGGCCTCGTGGACGCGTTCGACCTGCGCGGCGTCGCGCGAGTCGAAGCAGACGAGCGGGTGCAGGTTGCCGTCGCCCGCGTGAAAGACGTTCGCGACGCGCAGGCCGTGACGCGCGCCGATGCTATAAGTCGCCGCCAGCACCTCGGGCAGGCGCGAGCGCGGGACGACCGCGTCCTGTATCAGTATGTCGGGCGTGATGCGGCCCATCGCGCCGAACGCGCCCTTGCGCGCCGCCCAAAGTCGTTTGCGCTCCTGTTCGTTCGCCGCGAGCCGCACGCTGCGCGCGCCGCCGCGCGCGCAGATGGCACGCACGCGCTCGACCTCTTCGTCCATCCCCGCTTCGAGCCCGTCGAGTTCGACGAGCAGCGCGGCCTCCGCGTCCGTCGGCATCCCAGCGGCGAAGACGCTCGCCTCGACCGCGCGGATGGTCGCGCCGTCAACCATCTCAAGCCCGGCGGGGACGATCCCTTCCGCGATGACGGCCGAGACGGCGCGGCTCGCGTCGTCCAGTCGCAGGAAGTCCGCGAGCAGCGTCCGCACCGACGGCGGGACGGGAGTCAACTTCACCGTCACCTCCGTCACGACGCCGAACGTGCCCTCGCTCCCGACGAAGAGGCCGAGCAGGTCGTAGCCCGTTGCCTCCGCGCCCGCGCCGCCCAACTCCACGACGCGCCCCTCTGCGAGCACGACGCGCGCCCCGAGCACGTGGTCGGTCGTCGTCCCGTACTTCAGGCAGTGTATGCCGCCCGCGTTCTCGCCGACGTTGCCGCCGACCGTGCAACTCCCCTGACTCGAAGGGTCGGGCACGTAATAGAGTCCGTGGCGCGCGACCGCACGCGACACATGCGCGTTAACGACGCCCGCTTGAACAACGGCCAGACGGTTCTCCACGTCAACCTTCAGCACGCGCCGCATCCGCGCGAGTTCAATGCAGACGCCGCCGCCCACCGCCAGAGCCCCGCCCGACAGCCCCGTCCCCGCGCCGCGCGGCACGAGCGGCACGCGCTCGCGCGAGAGCAGTTTCAAGACCTCCGCGACCTCCTCGGTCGAAGCGGGAAACACGACCGCGCGCGGCCTGTGCCTGTAGTGCGTCAGCCCGTCGCACTCGTAGACGAGCAACTCCTCCGGCTCCGAGATGACCTGCCCGGGGCTCAGCAACGCGCGCAATTTTTCGACGAGCATGTCCACCTGAATCGTTCGTTACTTTACGGCCGGTCTTTCATGCGCGCCAGTGCCGCCGCGTGCGGATACCTGCCGACCGCAATCAGCCGGGCGCGCTCCAAAAGTTGTTCGGGGTGATTAAACCGTAAGACGCGCGCGGTGACTTCGCCGACTACCGTCAGGGGTTGGATGACGGTTGTGGACAAACGAAAGTGCTCCGCCCAACGATCCGTTCTGGGGTTGAAGAACCTGCTGAACTCGCCGGCCGCCGAGACGGAGCCGATGTCGCTGCCCTTATGCCTGTTACAGAAGGCGCAGGCGTACGCGAGGTTCGACGACTCGGAGGAGCCACCGTGTTTGAGGCTGATGATGTGTTCGACTTCGCAGCCGAAGAACGTATCCTCTTCGGCAATCAGGCAGTACTCGCGGAGGAAATCGGCTCGCGCCGCGACCTCGCGCCGCACGTCCGGGCTGACATACCTACTCATCAACTATGTGCCGGCGCGCGCGCGCCTTCGCCAGCCTCATCAGGTGTTCCAGTTGAAGATAATGGTCTAACTCTGACTGCTCGTCCGGGGAGAGCGCCGACGTTTTTTCGCGGTGGATTAAATCCGCCACGCGCTCTCTGGCGCTTTGGGAGGGGCGAAAGGCCACGACGTTCCGCGGGCTCGTCCCGGCGGCGATGAATTCGATCACCTCTTCGTAAGCCTTCGGGTTGCTCATGGTTCCAACAGTCTACTCCTCGCCCGACGTTTTGACGAGCACCTCATGCATGACGGCGCCCGACTCTGAATAGGAAAATCTTTACCGGAAGGCGACGGCGGAATGATACACTACGGCTCCGTCGTTCAAGTAACACTACGCGCAGACATCATTCAACAGACAGAGGAATGAATTCTTGATGAGAGCAGCAGTTGCCTCCGTCGTTGTCGCCTGTCTCATGTCAGCCTTCATCCCTTCAAACACGGAAGCGCGGCGGTTCGAGGCCGACCTCGTCATCGTCAACGCGCGCGTGCGCACGTTGGACGCGGCGCGTCCGACGGCGGAGGCCGTGGCCGTCTACGGCAACCGCGTCAAGGCCGTCGGCACCAACGCGGAGGTGCGCGCGCTGGCGGGGCCGAAGACGCGCGTGATAGATGCGAAGGGCGCGCTCGTGCTGCCGGGCTTCAACGACGCGCACGTGCACTTTCTTTCGGGCGGGTTCCAGTTGTCGAGCGTGGACCTGCGCGACGCGGCGACGCCGCAAGAGTTCGCGGAGCGCATCCGGCGGTTCTCGGAAAAACTCCCGAAGGGGCGTTGGATAACCGGCGGCGACTGGGACCACGAGCGTTGGCCCAACGTTAACGGGGCCGCGCCGCTACCGACGAAGGAGTTGATTGACTCGTTCACGCCCGACCGCGCGGTCTTCGTCAGCCGTCTGGACGGTCACATGGCGCTCGCCAACAGCTACACGCTAAAGCTCGCGGGCGTCACGCGCGACACGCAGGACCCTCCGGGCGGCACAATCGTGCGCGACCCGAAGACGGGCGAGCCGACCGGTGTCTTGAAGGACGCCGCGATGAGTTACGTCTGGAAGGTCGCGCCCGAGGCCACCTTCGAAGAGAAGCTCGACGCCGCGCGCGCCGCGACCGCGCACGCCGCCGCGCACGGCGTCACGAGCGTGCAGGACATGTCGGCGGGCGACGACGTGGGTGTCTATCAAACTCTGCTCGAACGCGGCGAGATGAAGACGCGCGTGTATGCCGTCTCGCCTCTGCCCGACTGGCAAAGGCTCTCGCGCGTCGGCGTCCGCCGCGCCTTCGGCGGCGACATGCTGCGCATCGGCGGCTTGAAGGGCTTCGCCGACGGGAGCCTCGGCTCGACCACCGCGCTCTTCTTCGAGCCCTACCTCGACGCGCCGAACACGAGCGGCCTCGGCAGCGGCTTCGCCGAGGGCGAGATGCAGAAGTTCGTCGAAGGCGCAGACCGCGCCGGCCTACAGGTCTTCATCCACGCCATCGGCGACAGGGCCAACGACGCCATTCTCACCATCTACGAGCAGGTCGAGAAGCAGAACGGCGCGCGCGACCGTCGCTTCCGCATCGAGCACGCGCAGCACCTCCGCGCGCAGGACATTGCACGCTTCGGTCGCGACAAAGTGGTCGCTTCCATGCAGCCCTACCACTGCATCGACGACGGCCGCTGGGCCGAGAAGCGCATCGGCCGCGAGCGCGCGAAAGGCACGTACGCCTTCCGCTCGCTGCTCGACGCGGGCGCGGTGCTCGCGTTCGGCTCCGACTGGTCGGTCGCGCCGCTCGACCCCGTGATGGGCATCTACGCCGCGGCCACGCGCCGCACGCTCGACGGCAAGAACCCGTCGGGCTGGGTGCCCGAGCAGAAGATCACGGTCGAAGAGGCCGTCCGCGCCTACACCGTCGGCTCGGCCTTCGCGGAGTTCGCGGAAGGGGTGAAGGGGACCATCACGCCCGGCAAACTCGCCGACCTCGTCATCCTCGACCGCGACATCTTCCAGATAGACCCCGCCGAGATAGAGAAGGTGAAGGTGACGATGACCGTCATGGACGGACGGGTCGTTTATGAGAAGAAGGATTAACCGCGAGGCTTAAATTTCAACTTTGAAATTTCAAATCTCTAATTCTTAGGAGGGTCGTTGGAGTTCTCTGTCGTCGAAGGGTTGCGGACGGTCAAGTTCGACCTCGTCTTCTCGCTGGCACTGGCGGCGTTGGTGCTGTTCGTCGGTTACTTCGTGCAGCGGCGCGTGCCTTTGCTGTCGCGGACGAACGTGCCGGCGGCGGCCGTGGGCGGGCTGATGTTCGCGGGGCTGGTCTTCGCGCTGCGCGCGTGGGGCGTGGCCGGCGTGTCGCTCAACACGACGCTGCGGGCGCCGCTACAGACGGCGTTCTTTACGACCATCGGCCTGAGCGCGACCTTCGGGTTGTTGCGCGCGGGCGGGTGGCGGATGGGCTTCTTCTGGCTGCTGGCGACGCTGACGGCGGTGGTGCAGAACGCGGTCGGGATGGCGCTGGCGGTTCTGTTGGGCGCGCCCGCGCTGCTCGGGGTCATCTGCGGGGCGCTGACGCTGACGGGCGGGCCGGCGACGGGGCAGGCGTGGGAGGGGAAGTTCGCGGAGTTGGGCGTCGCGGGCGCGGGCTCGCTCATCATCGCGTCGGCGCTGTTCGGCATCTTCGTGTCGAGCCTCGTCGGCAACCCCGTGGCGACGGCGCTCATACGTCGCCTCCGGCTCGCGCCTGAACGTGGCAAGTTAGAAGTAAAGAGTGAAGAGGACGAGTTCTGGGCGTTGAGCCCGACGGTCGCGCCAGATGATGAGGATGATGTTGAGAGTCGTCGGGAACGGACATCAAAGAAGGCCGGGCCGGAGTTGGACGCGGGGGTCGTGATACATAACCTGCTGCTGGTGCTGCTCGTGATGGGCGTCGGTGCGTTGCTGAGTTTGTTGGTCAAGAACCCGAGTTTCACTCTGCCCGACTACATCGGCGCGATGGTGTTGGCGGCCGTCGTGCGCAACGTGGACGAGCGGACGGGGTGGTTCCGCGTGGACGCGCGCGCGGTGGGCTTAATCGCGGCCGTCTCGCTCGCGCTCTTCCTCGTCATCGCGCTGATGAGCCTTGAGCTTTGGAAGATTGCGGGGCTGGCGCTGCCGATGCTCGTCATCCTGTGCGTGCAGGTTGTGGTGACGGTGGCGTACGCGCTGCTCGTCACGTTCATGCTGATGGGGCGCGACTACGAGGCGGCGGTGACGGCGAGCGGGCACATCGGCTTCGGTCTCGGCATCACGGCCAACGCCGTCGCCAACATGGAGGCGCTGACCGAGCGTTTCGCGCCCGCGCCGCGCAGCTTCCTCGTCGTCCCCGTCGTCGGCGCGTTCTTCATAGACTTCTCGAACGCGCTCGTCATCGGCCTCTTCGTCAACCTCTACACGTACTGGAAATAGGAACGATGAACGTTGAACTCAAAGAGAAGCTGTTCCGCTTCGCGTGTGTCCTGGGCGTGACGGCGGTGCTGTTTGTCTGCGTGTCGGCGCAGGAGAAGCCGAGGCCGGTCGAGCCGGCGTCGTCGGCGCGTTTGCGGAAGGTCGTGGACGACGCGGCGCGCGCGGCGCTCGAACGGTTCAAGGAGAAGGGCCTGGCGGAGAAGCACCTCGCCGTCACGCTCATCGACCTGAGCGACCCGGCGCGGCCCGAGCGCGCGAGCTTCCGTGGCGCGGAGCCGATCTACCCGGCCAGCGTCGTCAAGCTCTTCTACCTGGCGGCGGCGCACCGCTGGTTGGAGGACGGGCGGCTGAAGGAGTCGGAGGAGTTCACGCGCGCGCTGCGCGACATGATCGTCGATTCGTCGAACGACGCGACGCACTTCGTGCTCGACTCGCTGTCGGGCGTCTCGAACGGCGCGGAGCTTTCACCGGCGGAGTTGAAGGAGTGGGGCGAGAAGCGGAACGTCGTCAACCGATACTTCGCCGCGCTCGGCTACGCGGTGGGCGCGGGCGGCATCAACGTCAACCAGAAGCCTTGGTGCGAGGGGCCGTACGGGCGCGAGCGTCAGTTCCTCGGGCCGAAGTTCGAGAACCGCAACAAGCTGACGACCGACGCCACGGCGCGTCTGCTCTTCGAGATAGTCACGGGGCGCGCGGTCACGGCCGAGCGCAGCCGCCGGATGCTGGAACTGTTGAAGCGCGACTTCGCGGGTAAGTCGGAAGACCCGGACGACCAGGCGCACGGCTTCACCGGCATTGCGCTTGAGCCGGGCACGCGCCTCTGGTCGAAGGCCGGCTGGACGAGCACCGCCCGCCACGACGCCGCCTACATTGAGCTGCCCGACGGCCGCCGCCTCATCCTCGTCACCTTCACCACCGACTTCGCCAAGGAGCGCGACATCATCCCGACGATTGCGCGTGAAGTGTTGAAGAGCATGAAGAGTGATAAGTAGCAGCCTTCAGCCAAACCTTTGAGACCTTCGTGCATACCTTCGTGTACTTTGTGGTTAAGTCAGACTCTCTTAACCACAGAGGTCACGAAGGTATGCACGAAGGTCTCAAAGGGCTGACCGTTAACCGATTCACGGTTTTTGTGCGAGGACGAGCGATTTCGTCCAGCCGATGGGCTCGAAGGGCGGGAAGCGGTGGTGTTCGAGGACGCGGAAGACTTTGCGGGTCTCCTCTTCGACTTCGCGGGGCGGGTGCGCCTTGAAGCGGAACATGACTTCGAGCAGGAGCGTCGCGGGCGACGGGCGGACGGGCACGAAGACGAGGTGGCCGCCCGGCGCGAGCACGCGCGACAGCTCCGCGAGCCCTTCGCGCAGCGGCAGGTATTCGAGCACGCCGCTCGTCAGCACGAGGTCGAAAGTCTCGTCGGCGAAGGGGAGCGTCAGCGCGTTCGACTGCGCGAACGAGACGCGGCGGCGCGGTCCCGGCCTGAGCTTCTGCACCGCTTTGCGCGCCGTCTGGAGCGAGCGCAGCGAGAGGTCGATGGAAGCGACCTCCACCGGCCGCTCGTGCACGCGCAGGAAGGCGAGCGTGAGCAGCCCCGTCCCGCAGCCCGCGTCGAGCACGCGCGCGCCAGCGGCCAGCGGCAGAGGGTTCTCGCGCAGGTAACGTTCCAGCGAGCGGCCGTAGCCGTTGACCCGGAACATCAGGTCGTAGAGGTTCGTGAAGCGGTCGTAGATCGAGACCGGGTCGTCCGGCAGCCGGGTGGTTGTTGCCTCGTGCAGGCTCATGCGTCTCCTATCGGTCTCGGTCTTAAAATTGGAACTGCGTTTGCCAAGTATCAAGGGGGCAGGCTCGCAAAAGTTAACACAAGTGTCACCTTTTTCTAAGCGAGTGGACGCGCGGCCCGCCCCCCGGCGGTTTCGACTGGCGGAGGCGCAAGTGTTACCATGTCGGCGTCGCGTGGCAGCCCTGACGCGCCCGTAAACTATTTCCGGACGGTAGCTATCCTAATGAGTCGCAATCCCAACAACGCTCCCGCAAAGTCGAAAAGTCCGCTCCCTTTCATCATCATCGGCGTCGTGCTCGTCGGCGTCACGACCGCCGTCGTGCTTTTGTCGCGGTCTTCGACGAGCAGCAACAGCAACGCGCCCGCCGCGCTGAGCACCAACACGGGGCAGCCGTCGCAGCCGAGGATGGCGCCGCAGCCCGGCGCCCCCAAACCCTACTCGCGCGGCACGCAGACCGCACGCGTCACCGTCGAGGAGTTCAGCGACTTCCAGTGCCCCGCGTGCGGCGTGCTGGAGCCGGGCCTGCGCCGCGTGATGAAGGACTACGAGGACCGCGTCCAGTTCATCTTCCGCAACTACCCGCTCCAGATGCACAAGTACGCGTTCCTCGCGTCGCGCGCCGCGGAGTCCGCCGGGCTCCAGGGCAAGTTCTGGGAGATGCACGACATGCTCTACGACAACCAGAAGGAGTGGAGCGAGTCGATGGAGCCGCGCGTGCAGTTCGACTCCTACGCGACGCGGCTCGGGCTCGACGTGCAGCGCTTCAAGGCAGACATGGAGCGGCAGGACCTGGCCGACCGCGTCAAGGCCGACCTCCTGCGCGGCAACTCGCTCGGCGTGAAGGGCACGCCGACCGTCTACCTCAACGGGCGCGAACTGGTGCCCGGCAAACTCGTCACCGAAGAAGACCTGCGCCGCGAGATCGAGGCGGCGCTCGGGCAAGGGAAGTAAGTCGCCCTACTCAGACGATGAGCAGCGAAGTGTTGGATGAGGGCGTGCGGGGCGCGGGGCGCGGTTGGGACGCGGCCGTCGCGCTCGTCGCGCTCGGCGGGCTGGCGGACGCGGTCTACCTGACGGTCGAGCACCTGTCGGGCCAGAGCGTCCGTTGCATGGTCGTCTCGGGTTGCGACGAGGTCTTGCAGAGCAGCTACGCGACCGTCGCGTTCGGCGTCCCCGTCGCGGCCGTCGGCGCGGTCGCGTACTTCACGGTCTTTTCGCTGGCGACGCTCGCGGCCTACGGCTACGACGGCGCGCGCAAACTGCTCGCGCCGCTCGTCGCCGTCATGTTCCTCGCGACGCTCTGGTTCCTCTACCTGCAAGCCTTCGTCATCCGCGCCTTCTGCACCTACTGCCTCATCTCCGCCATCGTCACGACCGTGCTCACGCTCCTCGTCCTCGCGCGCAGATTCTTAGGCTCAGGGAATCGTCTGGCGTAAACTCTCCTTTCAAACTCTCCCCGCGCAAGAAATCCCGTCCCCCGCCGTTCCGACGGTGTGGGAGTCTGACCGGAGGAGGGTGCTTTATGTTCAGGGCGCGTGCGTTCTCGTTTTTAACTTCAGTCTTGCTGCTCGTCGGGGCGGTGCCCGCGTGGGCGCAGGAGGGGCGCGTGGTGCGGCCGCAGTACGGCTCATTCGGCCTTGAGGTCATGGTGAACGGCGCGCCGCTCGATGTCATCTACGGGCGCGGGCGGCGCTACGTGGAGGCGCGCGAGGGGGCGGAGTACGATCTGGTGGTGCGCAACCCCCTGCCCGTGCGCGTCGCCGTCGCGCTCTCGGTGGACGGGCTCAACACCATCGACGCGCGGCGCACGTCCGCCTGGGAGTCGAGCAAGTGGGTCATCGAGCCGTACGGCACCATCCGCATCTCCGGATGGCAGATGAGTTCAAGCCGCGCGCGCCGCTTCTACTTCACGACCGAGCGCGACTCCTACGCCGCGCGTTTGGGCCGCGCCTCCGACCTCGGCGTCATCACCGCCGTCTTCTTCCGCGAGAGCACGCCGCGCCCACACCCCGTCACCCCGCCGCCCTACTACGAGCCGCGCGACCGCTCCGGCGCACCTAAAGAAGATGAGATGCGCGCCGAGGGCGCCGACCGAAGGTCGAAGTCGGGCGCGGGCGCGACCGCCGCGAGGCCGCAACGGCAGGACGACGACGGCTACGCGGCGACCGGCATCGGGCGCTCGGTCGGGCACGACGTGACGTGGATCGAGATGCCGCTCGAACGCAGGCCCGCGTCCGAGTTGACCGTGCGCTACGAGTACCGCGACGCGCTCGTGCGGCTCGGGCTTCTGCCGAGGCCCGGGCGCGATGAGGACGCGCTCCGCAGGCGCGAGCGCGCGCGCGGCTTCGAGCCTCGTTACAGTCCCGAGCCGCCGCGCTGAGTCCGTCGAGGATGAGAGTCGTCGGGACTCGCCGTTAAAAAAGTTCGGGAACGTCGAGGCGCGGCGGGTGTCTAAAGTGTGACATACCTGCCGCCTTAAGGAGGGCTGATGCCGACTTACACGAACCCGCTCGAACGCGTGAAGGTGGCCGCGCCGTGCCCCGCCGACTGGTCGAAGATGGTCGGCGACGAGCGCATGCGCTACTGCGAACGTTGCAGCCTTCACGTCTACAACCTCTCGGGGATGACGCGGTGCGAGGCCGAGGCGCTCGTCACCAACTCTGAAGGCCGCCTCTGCGTGCGCTACTACCGGCGCGGCGACGGCACGATCATCACTCGCAACTGCCCCGTCGGCCTGAGCGCGCTCAAGCGCCGCGCCGCCCACGCCGCGACCGCGACGATGACGGCCGTGCTCGGCTTCTTCGCCGCGCTCGGGCTCAACCTCGGCGTCGAGCGCGCGTTCGCTCCGTCGGTCATGGAAGAGTCGGCCGTGCCCGCGCCCTTGGTGCCCGACGTGACCGTCCCGCCCGCTCCCCTCGAAGAGGTGCCCGCCGTCGGTTGGCTTCAAGGGGACATCTCAGCCGAGGGGGTTAAGATGATAGTCGGGAGGATGACCCTCAACGTTGACAAGTTTGCCGCCGGGCGCGACGTGCCGGGGACGAGAGAACAGGGGCGGCGTCGGAAGTAACATAGCCCTTCAACGCCAGAGCCGGAAGGCCCGGAGAGGTTAGAACTTCAACCTCTTCGGGCCTCACCCTTTAAACCTCTCGACTTGAAAGGCTAACGCCGCGGCTTGAGGTCTTCGGTGTAGAGGATTTTGTAGGCGCGGTAGTTAGCCATGACGCGGTTGACGTAGTCCTTCGACTCGTTGAAGCCAACCTCGGAGGTGAAGATGCCGGGGTCTTTGTGCACGGCGCGGACGACCCAGCGCGCGACGTTGTCCTCGCCGCCGTTGTAGGAGGCGGCGATGGCCTCCGGCAAATCGGGGAACATGCGGTGCAACTCGCCGAGGTATGCGCTCCCGAGCAGGATGTTGATGTCGGGCTTGAAGAGGTCGTCCTCGGTCACGTTCCGGAGGTTGACGGAGGGCGCGTACTTCGCCGCCTGGTCGGGCGTCATCTGGAGGAGGCCGCGCGCGCCCGCCGCCGACTTGGCACGCGGCCGGTAGCCGCTCTCCTGCCGCATGATGGAGAGCACGAAGCGCGGGTCGAGCTTCTGCTGCTTCGCCGCGCGCACGAGCGCGTCGGCGAACGGGGCGGGGAAGTCGCCCGCCGCGCGTCTGACCTCCGCCGCCACGCGCGCCTCACGCGCGGCGGCCGCCGCCTTCGCCTCGCCCCCCAACTTCTGCAAGCGCGCGTTCGCCATCCAGCCGTAGTAAGACGACGCGGAGTCGCCGATGTTGAGATAAGCCTTGACGGCCTCGTCCTTCCGCCCGGCCATCTCAAGGCTGAAGGCGCGCAGGTATGCGACCTCCGTCGGCGTCGTGTTCGACGCCTTCGGCAGCGTCATGCCGCTCAACTCGTCGCTCGCGCGCAGGGCCGCGTCCCATTCGCGCAGCGCCACCGCCATGCGCAGGCGCGCGAAGAGCGCGGCCACGTCCGAGGCAGACCCTTTGAAGCGCGCGCGCGTGCGGTCGATCCACGGCAGCGCGTCGGCGGGGCGGCCCGCCTCGCGCAGCGAGTCGATGATGTTGAGGTAGGCGTTCTCGATGCGCTCGCCTGTGGGGAAGCGTTCGACGTACTCGCCATAGCGCGCGGCGGCGTCGCCGGGGCGGTTGAGGCGCAGCAGCGTCGCGGCGACGTAGTAGAAGCCGTCGCGCCCGGCGGGCGTGTTCGAGTATCTGTCGCCGAGCTGTTGGAAGACGGGCAACGCCTCCTCGTAGCGGCGCTCCTGAAAGAGCGTGCGGCCGATGCCGAAGTGCGCGGCGGGGACGTTGCCGTCGGTCGGGTAGCGTTCGATGAGTGCGCGCCAGTGCGCGCGCGCCTCCTCGAAGGCGCGGTTGGAGTGGTAGATGGCCGCGCGGCGCATGTGCTCCGTGGGCGTGAGCCGCGCGACCCCGCCGCCTTCGGCGCGGGACGACTCGTCGGCGCGGCGGACGTTGCCGAGCGCGTCCTCGGTCTGGTCCTCGGGCGAGAGCACGAAGGGGTCGGCGGCCGAGAGCGAGGGCGCGTCGGGCGAGCCGAGGGCGACGTTGTTCGCGTTGGAGTTCGCGGCCGGCTCGACGCGCGCGCACGAGAGCGCGAGCAGGAGCGAGGCCGCGCAGACGAAAACCTGTTGGATGAAGAGTGCCATTCTCAACCTTCGCTTAAGGCCCACGGATGAAGTTTGATAAAAGTGTTCGGGACGAGACTTCGCGCGTGCTTCGTCACTCGCCGTCTTCGATGATCTCATAGGTCGTCACGATCTCGACGCCGGGCCTGAGCGTCGCGGCGACGCTGCAATACTTCGTCTCTGAAAGTTCGACGGCCTGCGCGACCGCCCGCTCCGAGACGCCCTTACCCGTCACGACGTGCCGCACCTCCATGCGCGTGAAAGCGCGTGGGTGCTCGTCGCGCCGCGCGCCGCTCACCTCGACGCGGTAGGCCGTCACCTGCTCGCGCTTCTTCTTCAGAATCGAGACCACGTCCACGGCCGTGCAGCCGCCGAGCGCGAGCAGCAGCATCTCCATCGGCGTCGCGGCGCTCGCACGTTCCTTGTCCGTCTCGATCACCTGCGCGTGCCCGCCCGGCGAAATCCCTATGAAGAGATCGTCGCCCGCGGAGTGGATGACCGCCTTCGCCTCTCCGTTGTCCATAAGTTATGGCCCCCTTGAGGCAAGGATAACACGCAACCCGGGAGCGCGGGCATCCTGCCCGCCATGAGCGCGTCAGCGCGAAAGCAGTGAGACTTAAATCTCAAGGTTGAGGGATGAAGTTTCAATGTTAAGCGTGCCGAAGCACGCTTTGGCGGGCAGGATGCCCGCGCTCCCGGCGGTGTCCCCGGCGTTGTACGTTACCCGAACATCGGCGTCGGGTTCAGTACAGAAAAAGCGCGAAAATATAGGCTTTTTGTCGAGACTGCGGGCACTCCGAGGGGGCACGGTGGTTGCCTAAGTGAATGTAGGTGAAGCCTTGCTCGAAGCGTATGACTTTCCGGTTACCAACGCTTCTCCCCGTACAACTGTGGAGCAGGGGGCGGTGCTGTCTCCGGACGGCGCGGCGCCTCGCCTGACTTTCTAACGACGGAATTGTGAAGACAGATTTGGAGGGAAGAGCAATGAACAGAATAAGACAGACGATCTCCGTGGCGCTCGTTACCGCCATGCTCAGCCTCGGGCTGGCCTCGGCGCAGGCGCAGCCGCAGCGCCCCTATCGCATCAACGACCGGCAGGTCGAGAGTGCGTTGCGGCGCGTCGAGACGGACGCCGACCGCTTCCGTTCGAGCTTCTCGATGGCGCTCGACCGCAGCCGCTGGAACGGGACGAGCACCGAAGACCAGCTCAACACTTACGTGCAGAACTTCGAGGCCGCGACCGACCAACTCCGCTCGCGCTTCAACTCGCGCAACGCGGCCGCCGCCGACGTGGAGAACGTGCTGCGTCAGGCCGCGTTCATCAACGAGTTCATGATGCGCAACCGCCTCGACATGCAGGCGATGAACGACTGGACGACGGTGCGCGCGGACCTCGACGGGCTCGCCCGCGCCTACAACGTGACGTGGGACTGGACGCGGCAGACGGGCGCGACCTACGGCAACGACGGCTACGGTAACACCGGCCGGCCGCAGACCGGCCCCGCCTACCGCATCACCGACCGCCAGCTCGACACCATCATCCGCCGCGTCGAGACCGGCGCCGACCGCTTCCGCGCGAGCATCGGCAACTCGCTCGACCGCAGCCGCTACGACGGCACGCGCGCCGAGGACAACATCAACCAGTTCATCCGCGACTTCGAGACCGCGACCGACACCCTGCGCTCGCGCTTCGACGGGCGGACCTCGGTGGCCTCCGACGTGGAGAACGTGCTGCGCCAGGCCACATACATCGACGACTTCATGAATCGCCAGACGCTCTCGATGAGGGCCGAGAACGACTGGACGACGCTCCGTGGCGACCTGAACCAACTCGCCTCCGCCTACAGCGTGGCGTGGAACTGGGACGTGCGCTCCATGCCGGGCTACGGCAACACGACGGCCGACACGAACGTCTTCGGCAACGACCGCCGTGGCGTGCGCGCCGCGAACCGCCTGACCGGCACGTTCCGTCTCGACGCGTCGCAGAGCGACAACGGTTCGACCGTCGCCGAGACGGCCGTCCGCAACCTGCCCGTGGGTGAACGCATGCGCGTGCGCGAACAGCTCATGCGCCGGCTCGAAGCGCCCGAGATGCTCGCCATCGAGCGCAACGGCAACAACGTGACCATCGCCAGTTCGCGCGCGCCGCAGACGACCTTTACGGCCAACGCGGGCGAGGCTCGCGAGCAGTTGCCGAGCGGCTCATACTCGCGCGTCAGCTCGACGATCAACGGCGACCGCCTCGTCGTCCGCTCGGCGGGCAACCGCGAGACGGACTTCACCGTGACGTTCGACCCGATTGAGGGCGGGCGCCGCCTGCGCGTCACGCGCGAAATCTGGAACAACCGCCTGGGCATGAACCCCATCGTCGTCAATAACGTCTACGAGCGCACGTCGGACGTGGCCGAGTGGAACGTCTACAACGGGACCACGCCCGGCTACAGCCAGTCCGGCACCATCTCGACGGCGGCGGGCGACTTCATCGTGCCCGACGGGCAGGTGTTGACGGCGAGGCTCGACACGGACCTCTCGACAAAGACCGCGCAGACGGGCGACCGTTTCACGATGACCGTGACCTCGCCCGCGCAGTTCCAGGGCGCCGTCATCGAGGGGCACGTCGCGAGTTCGAGCCGCTCGGGCCGCATCACGGGCCGCTCCGACATGTCGCTCAACTTCGACAATATTCGTTACAACGGGCGTACCTACCAGTTCGCCGGTTTTATCGACAACGTCCGCACGCAGGGCGGCGAGACCGTGCAGGTCGATAACGAAGGCACGGTGCGCGACGACGACAGCCGTGGCACGCAGACCGCGCAGCGCGCGGCCATCGGCACGGCGGTCGGCGCCATCATCGGCGCCATCGCGGGCGGCGGTAAGGGCGCGGCCATCGGCGCCATCGTCGGCGCGGGCGCGGGCGCGGGCTCCGTCTACGTGCAGGGCCGTGGAGACCTCGAACTGCTGAGCGGCAGCGAAGTCACCCTTCGCGCCAGTGCTCCGAACAGGTAAGGGGAAGTCGGAAGTCGGAACGCTGAACGCTGAACTGAAAGACAGAGGCCGGGCTCCCTTCGAGGACGCCCGGCCTCCTGTTCTTGGTTCATCGTTCAGCGTTCCTGCTTCATCGTTACTCCGGTGCTGTGTTAGTATGCGTCAGCCCTTAACCTCTGTCTTGAAGAAACGTTTTGAAGTGTCGAGCGGGCACGAACCTGCGAAGGGGATTGCCCGGGTGGCGGCGCTCACGCACGGCGCCGACTGGTGGAACTGATGGCCGCGATCCTGATCGTTGACGACGACGACGCCGTGCGCGACGTGCTCTACGACCTCTTCTCGGAGGCGCACATGTGCCACGCCGCGGCCACGGCCGAGCAGGCGCTCGCCTTCCTGCGCGAGCAGAACTACGACGCGGTGCTGACCGACATCTCGATGCCGGGCCTGAGCGGCGTCGAACTCCTCGGCTACCTCCGCAGCGAGCAGCCCGACACGCCCGTCATCGTCGTCTCGGGCATCGGTGACCGCGAGCACGCCGAAGGACTGACGCGCCTCGGTGCCTTCGACTTCATCCTCAAACCCTTCACCCTCGACGCCGTCGAACAGAGCGTCGCCCGCGCGCTCGAACAGGGCCGCGCGCGCAGTGCCGGCCGCCGCGCCGGCGGCGGCGACGACTGAACGAAGAGCCGTTCAAAGAATTAACCACGGAGATACAGAGACACGGCCCGTTGAGATAATTCTCAACGGGCCGTGTCTCCGTGGTTAAACTGCCTTCCGCTATCGACTCAAGCGACGGTTCAACTATTCCCTGACCGAAATCTGGTCCGTCATCACCTTGACGAGCACCTTGCGGCCGTCGGTCGCGACGAGGTGCACGTCGTCTGCGTCGAAGCGCAGCGGCTCGGCGCCGGCCGAGAGGGCTTCGACCTCGAAGGTGAGCAGCACGCCCGCGCCGCTCAAAGGCGAGGTCGGCGGCGCGACGCTGACGAGCAGCAGCCCCTCGGGCGTCAACGTGTGCGTGACGCGCGCGCCGTCGGGCGCGGAGAGCGTGCCGGCGCCGACCGCGCGCAGTGCGAGCACGCGCGGGTCGAGCCTGAAGCTCAAGGCAAGCAGGCCGAGCGGCGCGTCCGTCTTGAGCAGCACCTTGAGTTGCCGCCGCTCGCCAACGCGGAGCGGGCTCGGCTCAGACATCAGTCGGAGCGAGGCGGCGCTCGTCGCGGTCGCGGCGGCGCGGTCCGTCAGGGGCTTCTCCGTGATGACCGAGACGGGCGCGTAGGCCGGCGTCTCCGAAGTCAACGAGGCGTTGCGCGCCACTGTGGGTGCGTCCGGAGACGCGGCCCTGCGCGCGCGCGTTGTCTGCTGCTCGAAGGAGAAGAGCGAGTTGCCGGGCACGGGCTTCGCGCTCGCGCCCTCGCGGTGCGGGTCGTCGGCCGGGGCCGTGGTGGCGGGGCGTTCGGCGGGCGTCTGTGGGACCGCGTCGTTCATCAACTCCTTCGGCGCGGGGATGAAAGTGGGCTCGGCGGTTGAGGGGGCGGCGGCGCCTGCGCCCGCGCGGGCGGCGGACCAGTCGCTTCTGGCGTCGGCGGGGGGCTCGACTTTGCGCGCGGCCGGCGTTGCATGAAGTGAAGCGGGCTCGGCCGTCGCGGGCTCAACGGGGACGGAGGGCACCTCGACGCTGGCGTGCGTCGGGAGCGTGCGCGCGGCGGCCAACTGCTCCTCGCGGACGAGTTCAGTCATCATCGCTTCGAGCGTGCCCGAGGTCGGCGTCTGGAGCGTCCCCGACGGGTGCATCTCTTCGTCCTCGGGGTTGACCGAAGAGGCGCGCATGACGTGCGGCGTGACGGCGATGACGATGTCCGTCTGCGAGTCCTCGCGTCGCGGCGCCGTGAACATCTGGCCGAGTATGGGGACGAGACCGAGCACGGGCAGCCCCTGACGGCCGCGCGACTGCTGGTTCTGCGCGACGCTCGCGATCATCATCGTGCGGTTGTTCTGGATGCGCGCCGTGCCTTCGATGTTCCGCTCGGTGAAGGTCGGCGTCAGGGCCGCCGCGCCGGTCGTCTTCGTCACGTCGTTCGACTTGATCGACATCTTCACCTGCACGTCGAGGTTGGGGAAGACCTGCGGCGTGAACTCAAGCGTCAGACCCGTCTTCTCGTACTGGATGACGGGGTAGCCGTTGCCGCCGAACAAGCCTTGCGCGACGCCGGGCTGCTTGTCGTCGCCGCCCGTCGAGAGTGAGCCGTAGGGCGAGACGGTCGCCGTCTGCACGGGCACGCGCTGGCCGATGTGCGCCGTGGACTTCTCGCCGTCGAAGGCGTGAACTTGAGTTGAAGCGACGAGCCGCGTGTTGTCGCGGCGCTGCAAGGCCGAGAGCGCAGTGGGCGGAACGATGAAGGCCGCGCCGAGCGCCGTCGGGATTGCCGAGAGCGCCTGGGTCACGACCTGACGGCTGCCGCCAATCGCGCTCAAGCCCTTCTGTATGCCGCCGAGGTTCATGAGCGAATCGGCCGTGCCGATCTGGTTGCCGAACTGCATGAGGTCTTCGCGCGAGACCTCGAAGATGTTCACGTCCATCACGACCTCGGCGCGCTCCTTGTCGATGGAGCGGAGCAGGTCGGCGATGAGGCGGACGTTCTCGGGCGTGTCGCGGACGGTGATGGAGTTGGTCGCCTTGTTGGCGGTGATGACGGGCTGGCGCCCGGCCTGCGGCGGGATGGAGGCCGTGATGAGCCCCTTCGCGTCGTTCGGGTCAACGTTGTAGAGGTAGAAGGTGCGCAGGACGAGTTGTTGATACTGCGGCCGCTTCACCTGGTCGGCGACGACGATGGTGCGCGCCGAGAGCTTCTGGAAGAAGATGCCTTGCGTGACGAAGATGTAGTCGAGCGCCTGCGCGGCCGTCACGTCGAGGAGGTCCACGGTGACTTCGCGCCTGGGGAAGTCGCGGTCGAAGACGACGTTGAGCCTGATCTGGCGCGCGAGGTAGCGTATGAACTTTTCGAGGTCGCCGCTGTACTGGATCGACTGCAACTGCTCGTTGCGCGCGGGCACGAGCGTGTCGTCGGCGCGGCCGCCCTTCTCGTAGGCCGTGGGCCGGAGCCGCGCCGAGTTCCGCGGCCTCGCCGTCGGCGCGGGACTCGCCGCGTCATCCTTCTCATCCTTGCCGGTCTGGAGCTTGAAGGCGCGCTCCATCATCGAGCGCGCGAGTTCGTTGGCGGGGTCGTAGTCGTAGGCGCGGCGGAAGGCGTTGTAGGCGCCGAGGTAGTCGCCGCGCTCCAGCAGCGCCGCGCCCTGCTGCGAGAAGGCTTGCGAGGCGTTGAAGAGCGCGCGGCGGAGGTGGAGCTTGTACTCGCTGTTCGAGGGGTCGGCCGCGACGGCGAGCGAGAACTCCTCGGCCGCCTTCTCCCACTGCTGCGCCGCCTCCTGCCGCAGACCCTCCTTGTAGTTCTTCTGCCCCTTGCCCGACCAAGCGGCCGCCGTCGGCGCGAGCAGGCAGAGCGTGAGCAGGGAGGACGCGAGGCGAAGTGTGATGCGCCGCGTGGTTGGTTCTGTTATGCTGCCGGCCAAGTTGCACCTCCGGGAATCCGTGTGGCTCGGTTCTTCAAAACGCGCGTCTCGCCGAGCGGGCACGCGTTCCGAACACGCCGAAGACCGCCGCCGGTTCCGCTATTCTGTCAGTGTCGTCTGAAGGCATCGGGTAGGAGTGTCTCGCGGGCTCCGTCGCGAAAGGCTTGCCCGAGGGGCGTGGGTCGGGGGCGGACAGGCTTAAAAACCCAGGTTTTCTGCTCAAAAATATGAGCAGACACGTTTGATTAAACAGAGTTGGCCGAAGTTTGTCAAGGAGATTCACGTAATTTCTGGAAATGTTGAAAACTCTTCCAGAAGAGGTCGAGCTGTTCCGCGACCGCGCGTGGCGGCGCGAGCCCGAGGCGCGCGTCGAGACGGCGGTCGAGGCTGAGAAGTTGGTCGAGGCCGTGGGCTTCTGCGCGACGATGACCGACGCGCGGCGACCCGGGCCTTCGCTCTACGTGGCGGTCTGCGGGCGGCGCGACGCGCACATGCCGCGCAACGTGCAGAAGGACCCTGAAAGCAGTCTGACGTGGGTCTTGAAGGACGAGGTGATGCGGCGCGGGCGCGTCTACTACGCGAAGCTGACGAAGAGCCGCTCGACCTTCGTCGCGCGGCGTCTCGTCCCGCACTTCAACGCGCTGTGGGGCGTCGCGCGGCGCGGCGAGGCATCCGCGCTCTCGGCCGACGCGCGCGCGGTGCTGAAGGTGCTGCGCGGGGAGTGGGAGATGGCGACGTGCGACCTGCGCGAGGCGTCGAAGGTGACGGAACGGCCGCGCTTCACGCGCGCGCTCGACGAGTTACAGCGGACGCTGAAGGTCATTCCGCAGGAGGTCTTGTACGAGCCCTGGTTCACGTACATCTGGGCGCTCAGCGAAGGCCGCTTCGCGGACGAGTTGTCGAAGAAGGTGAGCAGGGAAGAGGCTCTGCGCGAGTTGGCGCGCGCATACCTTGAGGGGGCCGGCATGACCCTGCGCGGTGAGTTGGCGAAGGTGACCGGGCTCTCGCGCCCCGACGCGGGCAAGGGCAACCACGCGCTGGTGAAAGAGGGCTTCGCCGTGCGCGTCGAAGAGGGCGTCTACCGTCTGGCGGATTTTGAAGAGAGAATCAAACGTCTGTGATTTGAAATTTCAGATTTGAGATTTGAGATTTCAAATCCTTAAACGCCGGGGCGTGGTTCGGGCGGGTCTTGGAGTTGGCGCAGCTCTTGTTCGATCTCTTCGAGCGCCTGTTGATTTTCGCGGACGGAGTCGAGGGCGAGGGGGCGGTTGTCGCGGACGGTGCCGAGTCGTTTGAGGGCGAGTTCGGTCTCGGCCTGGCTGGCGTCGCGGCTGGCGACGGCTTCGATGAGTTGGAGGCGTGCGTCCATCTCGCGGGCGTGCTCGTCGGCCTCGCGGCGGACGCGCGCAAGGCGCTCGCGGTCTTTCCGCAAGTCATCCTCAACCTCCGCGCGGCCCTTGGCCTGAAGTCCGGAGAGGCTTTGCAGACGGCGCTCGACCTGTTCGGCGTCCGTGCGCGAGCGGGCGAGGACGCGGGCGGCCGTCAGGCGCGCGGCCAGCGTCTCGCGGTATGCGTCGGCGAGCAGGGGGTTGCGCGCCTCCATCTCTTTGAGCGTCTGCCGCTGCCCTTTTGATAACTCCGACTCGAAGAGCGAAAGCTCGTCGGCGGTCACGCCGTCGGCGGCGAGGCGTTCGCGCAGGCGCCGTTCCCAGACTCGCCTGTACATGACGACGAGGAAGGCCGCGACCAGTCCGAAGATCGCGAAGACGCCGAGCGTCGAGAGCGCGACCAGAAGCTCTTCGCCGGGGTTCTCCGTGACGGTGAAGTAGCGAAAGAAGAAGTAGGCCGGCAGCGGCAGCGTGACCAGAAGGAAGACGAGCACCGGCGACCAGCGCAGCGCCCACGCCTTCAGGCGGTCGCCAGAAGTGAGCCTGTTGTTACTCTTCTCCGCCAAAACCAGCCCTCCGGCCGAACCACATTCACGATTTTCGGCATCAAACCTGAGAACACACCGCGCCGCCAGTCTTTATGGCATGACCCCGATACGTTTCGCACGGCCGAAAAGCTATAATAGCAGAGCCTCGCGCGAGGCGTAGGCTGGCCCGAGGAGGGGCGATGAGGAGACCGTACAGAAATCTTACCGCCGTGCTGTCCGTCATGCTTGCGTGCGCGGCCGCGTCCGCGGAGGCGCGCGCGCAGAAGAAGGACGGCGGCAACGGTGGTCGCGCGGAGGCGCGGCGCGACGTGCGCACGGTGACCATCCCCGTGACGCTGAGCCTGCCCGAACGCGCGCAGCAGGCAGAGGTGAGCTACCTCGACGACCTGCAAGTCTTCGAGGACGGCGAGCGTCAGGAGATTCTCGCCATCCGAGGCGCGGGGCGCTCGCCGCTGACGCTGGCCGTGCTCATACAGGACGACCTCGTCTCGTCCGTGAGCAACGAGATCAGGGGCATCGCCGACTTCGTGCGCAAGCTCCCGCCGGGCTCGCGCGTGATGATCGGATACCTGGGCTCGGGCTCTTTGCGCGTGCGGCAGAAGTTCACCAACGACCTCGAACGCGCGGCCAAGTCTCTGCGCATCCCGCTCTCTTCGACGGCGGCCTCGCCCTACAATCCCTTCTCGCTGACGCGCGACGCGGTCAAGCGTTTCGAGTCGCAGCCGGTCGGGCGCCGCGCCGTCCTCGTCGTGAGCGACGGCATCGACCTCTCGCGCGGAGTGTTGAGTTCTTCACCCGCGCAGAGCATCGACTTGCAGCGTGTAATCAACGAGGCGCAGAGGCTGAGCGTCCCCATCTACACGATGTACGCGCCGAGCGTGGGCGGCGGCGACCGCGCGCTCGTCAACAACGGCCAGGGCTCGCTCCAACGTCTGTCGGACGAGACGGGCGGGCGGGCCTTCTTCCAGGGCTCGGGTGCGCCGGTCAGCCTCGACTCGTACCTGCGCGAGCTGGACGCGCTGCTCTCCCGCCAGTTCGCCCTGACCTACCTCTCGACCCACCCCGACAAGGGCTTCCACAAGGTGCGCGTCGTCGCCAACACCGGCGACGGCGAAATCATGTACCCGAAGGGATACACGTTTAAGAAGTAGGCAGTGAGCAGATGGCAGTAGGCAGTTGAAGGCAGAAGAAAGCCTTCTACATACAGCGAGGCAGCCGAGTCTAATCAGACTGGCTGCCTCGTTCCATTGAGCGACTCGGTTCTGCTCTTAACTGCCTACTGCCTACTGCCTACCGTCTTACCTCGCCGTCGCGTCGGCGGTCTGCCAGCGGGCGGGAGAGGGGGCGAGCAGGCTGAGCATCTCGCGGAGCGATTCGAGGTGGTTGTGCGTCAGTTGGAGCCGCGCGGCGCCGAGCTGCACGGAGGCGTTGCGCGCCTGCGTGAGCGCCGAGAGGTCCGCGTAGGAGAGCGTCAGGCGCACGGCGTTGCCGCCGCCGGGCTGCGAGCGGAAGCTCGCGTTCTGCGCGAAGGGTCGCGCCTGTCCGTCGAGCACGAGCGAGACGCTCTCGCCGTTGTGCGACTGCGCGGAGGGCGCGGTCGTGTAGAGGACGAGTTCGAGCGCGGGCGTGCCCGGTCGCTTCGTGCTCTGGTGCATGAAGGAGGCCGCGAGGTTGTAAAGCTCAGTGCCGCTGCCAATCGCGCGCGGGTGTTGGAGCGACGTGCGCATGCCGCCGCCTCTCGAATCGAAGGACGTGACGATCTCGCCGTCGTGTTTGAAGGGCGACGGCGGCGGCTTCGGGCAGAGGCGCTTCTGGGGGAAGGCCGTGGCGGCGAGCAGGGTCAACAGGGCGGCGGACAGTAACAGTCGGGACGTTTGGCGCATCGGGGGTTCCTTTGTGCTCCAGATAAAAAGACGGGTTGACGACCGCGGAGTCCACGAGGGATGGCCTTCTCGCCCGAGGCTGGCAGACCTGCGGCGAGATAGTTTTCGGACTTCTGAGGTCGATTCATCAGATTAAAGTCTGAATTAAGAAGGACGGGAAGAGCTCGCCCCCACCGGCGGGAAGAGCACTGCCGGGCTGGCAGCGGGAGACTAACATCAAACGCGAACTTTTTCCAGACCCGGCCGCATAAAGATGAACCGGCTCGGCTCGCGGTTGCTTTTGGTCCTTCAGAATTCCCCGCGCGGGCGGGTTCGGCGACTGCGGGAGAGTCAGAGGCTTGGGAGGCAAGCGCGCCCAAATATCAGGACGCACTTTGAATATAGAACACGGCCGCGCTTCCTGTCATTGCATTTTTTCGTCAAACACGTTGCGGCGCCGAAGTCTTCATCAATCGACGTTTGAAGTGAGAGGCGTTGAACACGGAGACGCGGCTTAAGAATTTGAACGTTCAAATCATTAAGCCGCGTCGTTGTGGTTGAAAACTCTTAGAACTTATAACGGTAACGCACGGTCACGCCGCGCCCCGCGCCGTCCACGCCCCAACTGATGCCACGGTACTGCTTGTCGGCGATGTTCTCGAAGTCGAAGAAGAGTTCCGAGCGTTCGCCGAAGCGCAGCGCGCCGCGCACGCCAACGAGGCCGTAGCCGGGCAGGTAGCCGAAGAGCGGGACGGCCGTGTCGTTGTTGACAACGGTCACGCCGTTGATGGTCGCGCCGATGGGCAGGAGCCGGTTCTGCACCTGCGCCAGCGTCTCCCCGGTCGAGGTGAGAATCCCGCCCGCCGAGCCGCAACCCGTCGCGCCCGGCGTCGTCACGCCGCGCACGCACGCGCCACGGCGGAAGAAGTTCTGTATCTGCGCGCGCGAGCGCGCCGCGCCCGTGCGGCGGTCGGCGAGATCGAGCGACGAGAGACGGTTCTGCCGCGCCGCGAGTATCGCGTAGGGCTCGACGTAGAAGCGCGACGCGGAGCGCGGCTGGTAGCGTAAGCTGACGAAGCCGGTCGCGGGCGGCACCCCGCCCTCGACGTTCGGCGGCAGGCCGTTGAGCAGGCTGTGCGCGCGGATGTACGTGAAGTTGCCGCGTGCCGTGAAGTCGCGCGACAGGCGCGCGTCCGTGGCGAGCTCGACGCCGTTGAAGCGCGCGTCGTCGTAGTTGACGCGGACGAGCACGGGGCTCGTGGCCGCCGCGACGAAGACGAGCCCGCGCGCGTTCTGGCTCACGATACGCTCGCTCCCCAAAAACTGCCCGACCGCGCCCTGCGGCAGCACGAGCGCCTGGTCGAAGTATACGTCCGAGAGCTTATTCGTGAACCCCGTCAACTCCGCGCGCACCCGCGCGTGCGTGTAGCGGAGGCTCAGGTCGAAGCTGTCGCTCCGCTCCGGCCCGAGCAGCGTGACGGGACGGCCGGACGAGACCGCGTCGGCGCCGGCCGTCGTGCCGATGAAGCCGCCGAGCGCCGCCGCCTCCCTTGCGTTGACTTCGAAGCCCGTGCCGACGAACCCGAGGATGCCGAGGTCGGTCGTGTTCGGGGCGCGGAAGCCGCGCGCGTACTTGCCCGCGATGTCGAAGCCGCGCCCGACTGTGACGACCGCGCCGATGCGACCCGAGAAGGCGTCGAATCGCTCGCTGTCGTCTGGGAAGAGCGACCGTCCGTTCACGACCGCCGCGTTCGCCGCGCGCGACTTGTAGGACGCGACGCTGTAGCGCAGCGCGCCGCTCAGACGAAGGCGCTCGGGCA
Organism: Pyrinomonadaceae bacterium; assembly: GCA_036379655.1. Classification (GTDB taxonomy): domain Bacteria; phylum Acidobacteriota; class Blastocatellia; order Pyrinomonadales; family Pyrinomonadaceae; genus QHXN01. Next base: position 7,764 of record DASVGG010000081.1, on the reverse strand, counting down.
CGACCGTCCACACGTCCTGCGCGTAGAAGCCATAAGAGAGATAGCGCGCGCCGTCTGGGACGCGTGGCCGCGAGGGGATCACCGCGCGCGTCACGGCGTTGGTCGTGAAGGCCGGCGCGTTGATCTTGTCGCGGTACACGTCGGCGCCGAGCGTGAACGTGTTCTCTCGACCGAGTCGCTTGTTGACGTAGAAGTTGAAGCCGAAGACGTTGGTGCGCTCGCGCTGGTTGGTGATGTCGCCGACGGGGTTGCCCTGCCCGCCCTGGTTCACGCGCTCCTCGCGCTGCCCGTTGTAGGAGAAGGTGAACTGCGCGTCGTCAAACGGGCCGAGGTCCTGTTTGGAGAGACGCGCGTAGAAGATGTCAACCATGATGTTGCGCAGGTCCGCGATGAGGTTGCCGTCGCCGCCCGCGAGTTGGTCGTAGCGGCGCCCGCCGTCCTGATTGTTGCGCGAGTAACTGAAGAGGACCTGCGTCGTCTCGTCGATGTTGTAGCTCGTGCGCAGCAGCCCGCCGTACTGCGTGAAGGTCGTGTCGGGCAGACGCTCGCCGAGTATGTCCGAGGGGATGCCGAGGAAGCGCGTCACCGCCGCGTGCGTGTCGAGCCCCGCGCCCGGCCGCAGGCGGTTGATGCGCCGCGCGTTCAGGTTGAGCAGCATGCCGTAGCGCCTGGTGCCGTACGTGAAGAGAGTATTGCCGCCGTAGCCGTTGGTGGGCGAGGTGTAGAAGATGCTCGAACGGCCGTGCCACTCGCCGTCCTCGCCGCCGTAGACCGGCGCCTCCGAGATGAAGTTGACCACGCCGCCCAGCACGTCCGAGCCGTACTGCGAGCTGTTCGGCCCGCGCAGGACTTCGACCGCCTCAAGGCTCGAAGGCTCGATCAAGCTAAAGAAGGTGCCGACGCCGCCGCGCTGCGCGCTCGTCGTGTAGCGCACGCCGTCCACGTAGACGGCGACGTTGCGGCCGGTCAGTCCGCGCACGAAGACGGCGCTTAACGAAGGGCTCGTGCGTTGCAGGTTGACGCCCGCCTCCTCGTCCACCACCTGCGCGACGACTTCAGGCGCGCGCTGGCTGATCTCGTCTTCGTTGATGATGTTGATGGGCTGTGCGGTGTTGCGCGCGTCGGCGACCTGCCCGGCCTCCGCCGTCACGGTCACCTGCTCGGCGAGCGACTCGACATCGAGATTGACGTTGAGTGTGGCCGTCTCTCCCGACCTGACCTCCACCGGCACGCGGCGCGCCGCGAAGTCCTTGTGCGCGAGGCGCAGGACGTACGTCCCCGGCGCGACCGATTCGAGACGGAAGCGACCCTCGGCGTTCGTCTCGCCCGCCGTCACCAGCGCCTGCCGCGCGTCCATGAGGTAGACGCGCGTGTCCGCCAGCGCCCCGCCCGCCGCGTCCGTAACGGTCCCTTCGACCGCGCCCTGCGAAGACTGCCGCGCGAGCGTCGCGAGCGGCGTCGCGCATAGAAGGATCGCGGACAGAAATACTCCAAACAGTCTTGCTCTCATTCTCTTCATTCTCCCTCGGGATGAACGTGGTGTGCGCCCGCGCCTGCCGGCCGAACCGCGTGAGTGTGACAGTGAACTTAAACGCTACGGCCAACTACTACCAGCCGTCGTAGTTGGGCCGGCCGGGAAAATTCGACGTTTTTTACGGGGAAGGGGAGGCTCGGAAGGGTCGCGGACCTTAATGCAGGAGTTCGACGAAGTGCTCGATGGCGACGTGCGTCGCCTTCAATACTTCGGGGTGCGTGACGACGTAGCCGCTGACCGCGAGGAGGCACACGCAGAGTACGGCGGCCAGTGGCGAACTTGTGTGCAACGCGGCGCGGGCCTGCACGCCGCTTGAGGCGAGGCGCAGGAGGTTGCGCACGCGCCGCGAGGTGCCGTCGTCGCTTTCGCCGAGCAGGTGCGCGCCCGCCGGCAGCGTCGGCCGCGCGCCGCGCGGGACGAGCTTCGATATTTTGACGATGGCCGAGGCGAGGTCGAGCGCGGCGGCGCGGCCGGCGGCGGCCGCGAACTCGTCGGCCGCCATCTCAGACTCGCGCTGCCACTCGCGGCGGAGCGAACTCCCGAGCGGCGCGTGAAGCAGTGCGTCCTCGCCCGCCTGAAGCAGAGCGCGCTTCAAATTGTCGTGCCCCTCTACGTGGCCGCGCTCGTGCGCGAGCGCGGCGGCAAGCTCTTCCGGTGTGAGCGCGTCGAAGACCTGCGACGCGACGAACAGGCGCGGCCGCAGCACGCCGATGACCGCGATGACGGGGAAGCTGTGACGTATGCGAAAACTCGGGACGGCCGCGCCCTCGACCTTGAAGGGTTCCGCGTGGCGCATCCAGTCGCTCGCGAGCCCGCGCGTCGAGACCCACGTCCGCGCGACGCGCCAGCACGCCAGCAGCACGCCGGCCGCCGACACGCATGCGAGAACCAACAGCTTGAAGCCGACGCGCTCTCCGCTGTCGGCCGGTTCGTGCAGAAGGTAAGCGGGGACTACGAGAGAGAAGGCGAGCGCGGCGGCGACCGCTGGCGGCGACACGCGCAGCGCGAACAGCAGACGCGCGCGCGCGGCGGCGTCCCACCCGCGCACGCACGGCGCGAGCGCGCGCCAGGCGACGCCGGCCAACGCCGACGCCAGCGCGTTGAGCGCCAGCAGCGCCGAGAGCGTCAGGCAGATGCAGAGCAGCGCGTACACGGCCCCTTCACTCTCCTTCGCTCAACTCGCGCCGCTTCTCTTCGACCAGTCTCTGCAACTCGTCGAGGAGCGCGCGGTCGTGCTCGCTCACGGCGTCCACGATGCAGGCGAGCAGGGGCTCGGCCCCGCCGCTGCGTCCGAGCAGGTCGCCGAGCACGTCCTCGGCCACGCCGCGCTCGAACTCCTCGCGCGACACGCGCGGCGAATAGATGTAGGCGCGCCCGTCCTTCTCGCGTGTGAGCAGCCCCTTCTTGAAGAGCCGGTCGAGCGTCGTCATCCAGGTCGTGTAGGCGGTGCGCTCGCCGAAGGCGCGGTAGATGTCGCTCGCGCTCACGTGCCCGCGCCGCCACACCTCCTCCATCACCGTCTTCTCCAACTTGCCCAGCGCCGAGCCGACCACCTCGCGCGGTCGCCTGAAGCCGAAGAGTCTGAACTGAGGCACTTTCATCTTCGAGGATGCCTTCTGTCTAAGAGTGAGATTGCGGCTAAAGAAAATAACCGCGTGCTGCCGAAAATTGATGGGGCGGCCAGCGGGGTTCGAACCCGCGACCTCCTGATCCACAGTCAGGCGCTCTAACCGACTGAGCTATGGCCGCCACGAAGGGAAGCGAACGAAAACCCATACTACCAACCGCCCACGGCACTGACAAGTTGCCCGCGCCGCCTATCGAAACGTCTTCGCGCCCCACCCGGCGCGCTCCATCTATCCAAAAGATAGATTTTAGATAGATGAGATTGCGCCCCGAACGGCAGGAGACTAACAGAAGATGGGACGCATCCGCAAAGGCTCGATTATCGAGCGAGAAGGGAAGCTATACGCCGTAATCCAGTACGTAGACGAGACCGGCCGCAAGCGCGGCATCTGGCGCAGGGCGCAAGACCGGAAGGACGCCCGCGGCATCATCAAACAAGTCCTGCGCGACCTAGACGACCACGGCTCGGCAGCGGTGGACGCTCAGAACATGACGTTCGCGGAGCTTGCCGAACACTTCGCACAGAATTACCTCAAAGCCGCGGAGTACACGGCCGAGGGGCGCAAGGTCGCGGGCTACCGCTCGCTCTCGCACATGCAGGACTTCACAAAGCCGCTCAGAGCAGCTTTTGACCGGAAGAGACTTCGCAGCATCACCTACGGCGACATCCGCGCCTATAAGCTGCACAGGCTTCAAACGAAGACCCAATACGACCGGCCGCGGTCGCTTGCAAGTGTCCACCGCGAGCTTGCGCTACTGCGCCGCATGCTGAACATCGCCGTCCGCGAATCTTGGCTCTTGAAAAACCCTTTCACCGCGGGTGAGCCCCTAATCAGTCTCGCCGACGAGAGGAGGCGCGAGCGAATTCTGACGCGGGAGGAGGAAGCTCGGCTGTTGGAGGCGTGCGGCGAGCGCACAGTGACCTACAAGCGCCGCGGCAAAGAAGTGAAGATGAGGGACAAGGGCAGGAGGCGCGAGCACCTTCGCCCGCTCGTCATCATGGCGATTGATACGGGGTGCCGCCGCGGAGAAATGCTGTCGCTTCTTTGGCGAGACGTTGATTTAGAGAACGGCGTGGTAACTCTTCACGCGATGAACACGAAGACGATGCGCGAGCGGCAAGTGGCGATAACCGCGCGCCTGCGCGTCGCGCTTGCGCGGATGTGGGAAGCCTCGCCGAAGGACTTGGCCGCGCGCGTGTTCGGCATCGACAACGTAAAGCGCGCGTTCACGTCCGCGTGCGAGGCGGCCGGGATTGATGATGTGCGCTTCCACGACCTGCGCCACACGCACGCCAGCCGCCTTGATGAGTTAGGCTTCTCGTTGTCGAAGATAGGAGCACAACTCGGGCACACGCAGATTCAAACCACCGCGCGCTACGTCAATAGGGACAAGGCAGGAGTGCAGCAGGTGGCGACCGCTCTGGATGCCTTCAACGCTGAATGTGTGCGTCTATGAGGCTGTCGAGTCCGCCCACAGCATCAACTAGACTACTCGGCAGAGGAGAGGTGTAAGCCGCTCCTTGAAGGAGTAGGACAGAAACAGACAGACAGTCGGCCCTTTAGGAGTAGACTGTCTGTCTGTTTCTATTGATAGGGCACGCTGGCGCTGGGGAGTTCCGAAGCCTGAAGATTTGACAACCAAAATTATGAAAACCTTAATTTATCCGTCTATGAATTATAGAATGTCCAAGTCAAAAATATTATTGACACATAAGGGGCTTTCGACTAGAAATACTGAGCTTTTGCAAACTTGTCACTGCTGCCGAGTTTCTTCTCCTCGACAGCCTCACATAAATGAACCGGAAGTTTTATTGAATCACGGAGGTAATAGTGAAAGCTTTTTTGTCACACTCGTCGCAAGATAAGGAATTCGTTAGGGCTGTGGCTAATCAACTTGGCAGACAGTTCTGCATATTTGACGAGCAGGCTTTTTCAACCGGAGAAGAATTTAAGAAGTCTATAGAAGAGGGACTTGATGACGCTGCTGTCTTTGTCTTATTCGCCTCCCGTAAGGCATTAGAATCGGTATGGGTGAATTTTGAGGTAGACGAAGCTTGGTATAGAAAGATAAGAGCCTCTATTTCAAAATCACTTGTCTACCTAATTGATAGTACCGTAACAGTTGACGACCTGCCTGAGTGGCTTCGACGAGCTTTAGTGCGCCGAGAGAATGCCCCTAAAGTAATTGCCCGCGATATAAGACATCACCTCGACCAGCTACTTACTGAGAGGCAGCATCCTTATTTCGTAGGCAGGGGGGATAAACTCGAAGAATTAGAGCAAGCAATAACACCTGTCGGTAAACCAGCGCCTCGTGCATTGTTTGTAACAGGATTACCCGGCATTGGTCGAAGGTCTTTGATTAGGAGGACGGCACCCACAACGCTAACGTTGAAGAAGCAAGTTGAGATAAGGCTAGGCGAAGGTGATTCCGTAAAAGACATATGCGTTACGATTGCTGATTTTATTGAACCCTATTCTACGAAGGAGGGCTTTGACCGTATCGTAGAACAGATAAAACAATTATCTGAAGAGGAAGCGGTAAGAAGAATCCTGACGGATTTGAGGGCTTTAGTGGCCGCGGGAGAGTTGCCTGTATTTTTAGACGATGGGGGGTTGCTAGATGACGATGGGTTTATTCGACAACCTGTATTATCAATATTGCGTTCTCTGTCTTCAAACGACACTATATATTTATTTTTCGTATCACATAGGCGGCCTCAGACGAATATAGAGCCGGAGATGCCAGTTATTACCCTAAGCCCGCTTAAGGATAATGAAATAGCAAGACTTATTGTTCTGCTTGCAAATAGAATTGATTTGAAGGTTTCTGAAGCGGAAGTTGCCGAACTTTCAAGATACGTAGCCGGGTATCCCCCGGCCGCGTATTTCACAGTTCAGCAAGCGAAGAATTATGGCTTTGAATTAGTTAACCGTGAGAAGTCTCGGTTAGTGCAGTTTAGGACAGCGGTATTTCTCAGACATCTATCTAAATTAACACTGGCACAGCATGAACAGGATTTGTTGCGAGTATTGGCAACATATAGCCCCCTTCCGTTACCTGTACTTGCCGCAGTTATCAAGACTGAGCAAGAAGCCTTAGCGAATAGTCTTATTCAGTTAATTGATTTAGCCCTTGTCGCTTCAACGGAAGACGGTAATTTCAGAATAGCTGACCCAATCTCAGATGCAGCTCTAAAGGCATTCGGATACCCAAGTGAAGAACAAAATAAAGCAGTGGCAATTAACCTGTGGGACTTTTTGAAGGCGGCGGAGGAAATAGAATCTTCTAGGTTAGTGTTGTCAAGAGTGTTATTTAGGGCAGCTTATATCGCACGGGAAAAGGATATAGCAGCTCAATCGGTTCGCCTTTCGAATGATTTGATAAGGCTCACAGAGACTCTTTACCATGAGCGACAGTATCAAAAATCAATTGATACGGGTCTCGCTGCTTTGGAAGAGCGCCCTGAGAGTACGACTGCTAGAAGCTACTTGGTTCGTTCCTTAATTCAAGAGGAAAGTTGGGAAAGAGCGCAAGAGCAGTTACGCCAATTGGAAAGATACGCCCCTCTACGCGAAGTCTATTTTCTTAGAGGATTTCTAGAGAGGAAAAGGGGTAGGCCAACTGAAGCCGCCGAATTCTATAAGAAATCTCAACAGGCAGGTAGAAGAGGCGCAGCTATAAGCAGGGAACTGGCGCTTTGCTATTTTCTTATTGGAGACATAAAGCAAGCCACAACTTATATTAATGAGGCTCTAGAGCGGCATGGCGATGACCCGTATGTAGTTGATTTGTCGATTCAGATAGCTCTAAGGCGGGGGGATGAACAGAGTGCCCGCAAAGCGCTCAGTCGTTTAGAAATTATTGACGACCCTATCTATTACTTACATCGTAAGTCGAGGGTTGAATATACATTCGGCAATATACAAGGTGCGTTAAAAGCGGCAAGACGTGCTGTGAGGGATTCAAGACATCCTCAGTTTGAGGTGTTAGCTCACTTGATAAATTGCGAGATAGAAGATAACAACTTGCCACGGGCAGAAAAGCTATTAAATAAGTTAGATAGCTTATTCCCAAATATTCGGAAGGATATCCGTACTGCGTTAAGAAGCCGGTTAGAGATAGCACGGGGTAGATTTGGTGCTGCACTCCTGCACACAGAGCATATAGGAAATAAAAATACTATCTTTTATAAGAGAGTAAGGCGTGACGCTTTGGCTGGTGAACTGCGCGTCTCAGCATTGAAAGACAGCGTGAGAGCTGAGTATGAGGAGGAACTCCAAGCTTTGCAGAATCAGCTAGAACAATCTGCCGCGCCTTCTACATATGTAGAACTTGACAACTTCTGAATAACTCTCGCTGCTCAAGAGAAGAACCTAAAAATCCGAGTGCAATAACTTTCTCGCATTAGAGGAGTTTTGGGGAGTTCTAAAGATTCTGTGTAAGTGAGTTTGAGCCGAGGCCGCCCATCGGCACTCGCCCCTCGAAGAGGATCGCGAACTGGTTCATCGCCCCACTCCAGTTCTTGATCGGCATTGTCCACCGCTTACTGATGTTGCGCAAGGCCAAGTACAACAGCTTGAAGACCGCCTCGTCGTTCG
>DASVGG010000080.1:0-99400 GCA_036379655.1 Pyrinomonadaceae bacterium | reverse complement strand
ATCATCCGCTCGCTGGTCGCCAGCGCGGCGCACGCCGTGGCAGGCGAGCGGCCCGTCGAGCTGGCCGGGGCGCGATGACGATCACGGAGGCTCGGGAGGTGGCCGAGGCAGGCGACGCCGTCGAGCCGCTCCATCGTCGACTCGGCCTCACGGATGAGGAGCTCGATGCCATCCGTGACCGCCTCGACGGACGCGAGCCGAACGAGCTCGAGCTGGCGATGTTCAGCGTCATGTGGAGCGAGCACTGCTCGTACAAGCATTCCCGTCCGCTGCTCAAGACTTTGCCGACCGAAGCGCCGTGGGTCCTCCAGGGGCCCGGTGAGAATGCCGGCGTGATCTCGATCGGCGATGGGCTCGCCGTGGCCTTCAAGATCGAGTCGCACAACCACCCGTCCGCGGTCGAGCCGTACCAGGGCGCGGCGACCGGCGTCGGCGGCATCCTGCGCGACATCTTCACGATGGGCGCGCGCCCCGTCGCCGCGATGAACTCTCTGCGCTTCGGCACGCTCACGCATCCCGAGCACGGCCGCCGCAACCGCGCGCTGCTCGCGGGCGTCGTCGCGGGCATCGCGCATTACGGCAACGCCTTCGGCGTCCCGACCGTCGGCGGCGAGGTCGTCTTCAACGACGCATACGGCTCCAACCCGCTCGTCAACGCTTTCGCTTTAGGCTTGGTCAGACACGACCAGATATTTTTCGGGAAGGCCGTAGGGATTGGGAACCCCGTGCTCTACGTCGGCGCGAAGACCGGCCGCGACGGCATCCACGGCGCGACGATGGCCTCCGCCGAGTTCGACGAAGAGGCTTTGGAGAAACGTCCGACCGTGCAGGTCGGCGACCCGTTCCTGGAGAAACTGCTGTTGGAAGCCTGCCTCGAAGCGATGCGCGCGGGCGCGGTCGCGGGCATACAGGACATGGGCGCGGCCGGCCTCACTTCGTCCTCGTGCGAGATGGCGGCGCGCGCCGGCAACGGCATCGAGTTGGACCTCTCGCTCGTCCCACAGCGCGAAGAGGGCATGACCGCCTACGAGATCATGCTCTCGGAATCGCAGGAGCGCATGCTCATCGTCGCCCACAGCGGGCGCGAGCGGCAGGTCATCGACATCTTCCGCAAGTGGGACCTGGACGCCGTCGTCATCGGCCGCGTCACGGAGACCGGCAGCGTCGTCGTCATCCACGAGGGCGAGCGTCTCGCCGACATCCCCTCGAAGTACCTCACGGACGAAGCGCCGCTCTACGAACGACCGATGCGCGAGCCTTCGCGCGGCAACAGCAGTCAGGTTCCGAACGACGATACGGACGCTAACGCGTCTGTCGTCAATTCCGACCAGCTCGACGAAGTGCTCAAGGCGCCGAGCACGGTCGTCAACGAGGAAGAGAAAGACCACAACGAGTCCCTACGTCAACTGCTCGCGTCGCCGAACCTCGCGTCGAAGTCTTGGGTGTATCGGCAGTATGATCACATGGTGCGGACGAACACGGCGGTGCTGCCGGGCGCGGACGCGGCCGTCGTGCGCATCAAGGAGACGCGCCGCGCGCTCGCCATGACGCTCGACGGCAACGGCCGTTACTGCGCCATCAGTCCGCGCGAGGGCGCGCGCCTCGTCGTTGCCGAAGGCGCGCGCAACGTCGTCTGCGTCGGCGCGCGACCGCTCGCCATCACCAACTGCCTCAACTTCGCGAGCCCCGAGCGGCCCGAGGTGATGTGGGCCTTCTCCGAAGTCATCGACGGCATGGCCGAGGCGTGCGAAGCTCTGGGCACGCCGGTCGTCTCCGGCAACGTCTCCTTCTACAACGAGACCGAGGGGCGCGGCATCCACCCGACGCCCGTCATCGGCATGGTCGGGCTCGTCGAGGACGTGCGCCGCGTCGTCACGCAAGGCTTCAAACGTGAAGGACACCTCGTCGCGCTCGTCGGCCGGAGCGACGACGACATCTCGGCGAGCGAGTACGAGGCGACCGTGTTGGGGCGCGGCATCGAAGAGATGATCGCCACGGGCGCGCGCGTCCCCGCGCTCGACCTTGAGCGGGAGCGGGCCGTGCAGCGCGCCGTGCTGCTCGCGGCTGAAGAGGGGCTGTTGCAGTCGGCGCACGACTGCTCGGACGGCGGGCTCGCCGTCGCGCTCGCGGAGTGCTGCTTCTCCTCGCTCGGACGCCGCGCGTTGGGCGCGACGGTCACGCTCGACGACGGGTTGTCGCCCGCCGCCTCGCTCTTCGGCGAGACGCCCTCGCGCGTCCTCGTCAGCTTCGACGAATCGCAGCGCACGCGCCTCGAACGCATCGCCGCGCAGGCCGGCGCGCCCCTCAAAGTCATCGGCCGCACCGGCGGCGCGCGCCTCCGCATCAACACGGGCGGCGCCGAGCACGTCTCGCAGGACGTGTCCGAACTCGAAACCGTCTGGCGCGACTCGCTCGGCAACAGCCTGCAAGCAGAGGTCATCGCCACCGCCGCCGAGTAGACGGAAGGGTCAAGGGTAAAGGGGTAAGGGATGAAGGCCGTCGGGCCTCTGCTCCCTTACCCCTTCCCCTTTAACCTTTCCCCGCTTAAACCCGCCGGGCGACGATATCAAAGGAGACCTTGAGGCGGTCGCGGACGCGGACGGTGCCGTGGAAGGCGGAGGTGGCGGGGACTTTGAAGTCGCTCCGCTTGATGTCGAACTCGCCACGGGCGTGGAGGTCCGAGCCTTCGAGCGTGACCTCGGCGGGTATCTGGACGCGGCGCGTGACGCCACGGAGCGTGAGGTCGCCGCCGAGTTTGACCTTGATACGGCCGCCGCGCGCGTCAACGGAAACGTCGGTGCTCTTGAAGGTGATGTCTGGATACTTGTCGGGCTCAAGCACGATGTCGCGCAGCTCGCCGTTGATGATCTTCTTCTGCTGTTCGTTGAAGACCTCGCGCGTCTCCGCGAGCGAGGCGGCGCGTACCGTCAGGGTGAGCGAGGCGGGACTGACCGAGCCGGGCGTCAGACGCGCCTCGCCCGTGAAGTCCCGCGCGCGGACAAAGTGGTCGTGCCCCTTGAACCAGAGCAGGCCGCCCGCGAAGGCGCGGATCATGAACTTGCTGCGCGCGGCGTCGAGCCTGTAGACGGCCGCCGCCGACTGCGGCGCGACCGCGCGTCGGTTGACCGTCCCGCCGCCCGCCGTCTGACCTACCAACACGAGCAGCGCGGCGAGCGCGAACGTCGAATGCTTGCCGAGTCTCATAGGGTTCAAACCTCCTTCCCTTCTGCCGCCGTCGTGGGGAGTTTCAATGTCGCTTCAATGACCGAGCCAGTCGCAGAGTCTCTGCGTCAACAACTCGCCCGCAACGCGATGGCCGTCCTCGTTCCAGTGGCCGTTGCCGCGCTGCGCGCCGAAGCCGTGGAGGAAGACTCTGTCACGGTCCGCGTAAGCCTGTAGGTCGGGCGCGAGGTTGTAGACGGGGAAGCCCTCGCGCTCGCCCACGCTCTTCAAGCGCCGCTCGGCGTAGAAGAGGTCGGCCGCGCCGACGCGACGCGCGAAGGCTTCGCGCGCGGCCGGGTCGGGGAAGACCTGTATGCCGTTGCTGAGCGTGACGACGTAGAAACGCGCGCCGTGGCTTTTGACTTCGGCGTTCATCTCGGCCAGCAGTTTTTCAGTCACGAGCCAGGCGTTGCGCCACGTCTCGTCCGTGGGCTCGCGATAGATGACGTTGGCCGTGCCCAGTTCTTCCGCAGGCGACTCGCCCGTGGGCGTTGCTGTGTTCGTCTGCGCCGCGCCCGTCGTCTTTGCTTCGACCGCCGCGTTCGCGCCGTCCTTCTCCTTCTCTCTCGCCAGGCGCCTGCGCTCGCGCCACGCGTCGAGGCGCGACTTGATGGCGCCCTGCCCTTCGTGCGCGGCCTGCACGAAGCGCAGGTGCTCGCGCAGCCAGCGGCCGAGCCGGTTGAGCGCCGAGTTGCGCAGGCGGAAGGCGGCCGTGTGGCGGAACGAGTCGTCGAGCGTGAGCCGTTCGCCGTCGAGACGGAAGTATGGAATCTCCTCCGTCACCTTCAGCGCGCGCGAGTTGTCGAGCACGTCGTTGTTGGTCGTCACGGCAAGCAGCACCACGTCCGGCGCATAACTCCAGACCTTCTCGCGCAACGTCAAAAGCTCCTGCGCCGTGCCGTAGCCGGAGACGCCGAAGTTGATGACCTCGACCTCTCGACCCTTGAGCGAAGGACATTCACTGAGCCCGCGCTCCAACACCGACCAGAACGCCTTCTCGCGCTCGACCTGGAACGCCTCCGCGTACGAGTCGCCGACGACGGCGATGCGCAGCGTGTTCGCGGGCTTCTCCTTCGCATGCTCGCGGTCGCGCAGACCGTCGGAGTTTATCTGCACGTGCGCCGCGCCCTCGCGCCGGTAACGCCCCTCGGCCCCGGGCCGCAGCGCGTAGCCGCGCGCCTCGTCCGGCTGGTAGAAGACCGGGTAGGTGTAGCCGACGACGCGCAGAAACGCTTCGAAGATGAGCAGCGCGAAGACGACGCTCAACGCGACGACCGCGAGCTTCACGCGCAGCGGCGGCTTCGCTCTTATCTCCGACTTACTTTCGTTGTCCTGACTTGTCCCTGGGTTGTTCATCTGTTCCGGCGGCGAGGATACAACAGGCCGGGTCGGCGCAAAAAGTTAGCAAAGACCGGCGGCGTTCGTGTATGCTGCCGCGGCACTTGAGACGCATCACTCCCGAGATGCACCAGCACGTCATACTCAACCGCCGTCTGCTCGAAGCGAGGCGCGCGCGGCTGCACGCCGTCACGTCGGCCGCGCTCTACGGTCGCGGCGTCTTCACGACGGTCGCCGTCCACAAGGCGCGCCCCTTCCTCTGGGACGCGCACTGGGCGCGTCTGCGCGCGCACGCCGAACGCGCGGGCGTCGAGTTCGACTACGGAGACAACGAGGCGGCGCTCCTGCTCGCGCGGCTCGTCGAGGCCAACGGCGTCGAAGAGGGCCGCGCGCGCGTCCACCTGCTCGCGCGAACGGTGCGCGGCCGTTGGAAGATGGGGCGCGAGGGTCGCGCCTCCGATCTCCTGATGATGACGGCCGACGCGTGGCCCGTGCCCGAGTCGCTGGCGCTCACCGTCTCGCCCTACCGCGTCAACACGTGCTCGCCGCTCGTCGGCGTCAAGACCGTCAACCGGCTCGAACAGGTCATGGCATGGGAGGAGGCGAAGTCGCGCGACTTCGACGAGGCAGTCGTCTGCAACGAGCGCGGCGAGGTCTCGTGCGCGACGACGGCCAACCTCTTCTGGGTCAAGGGCGGCACCGTCCACACGCCCGCGCTCGCCACGGGCGCCGTGGCCGGGACGACACGCGCGCGCGTCATCGAGCTGGCTTCGGACCTGGCCGTCCCGCTCTCCGAAGGCGCGCACACGCTCCACGACATGGCCGACGCCGACGAAATATTTCTTACCTCGGCCGCGCTCGGCGTCGCGCTCGTCACGACGTTCGACTATCACCGCTACACGGTCCCCGTCGGCAGCCCCGCCCTGCGCCTGCGCGAAGCCTACCGGCAGTTGACGCTCGACCCCGAAGCGTTCGCGCCCGTCCCCGAGCAGAGCCGCGTGCCCGAGTGACAGAATCTTGCGCCGGGCGGGCGGGTTTTGTGCTAATCTCACGCCCGCACACTAACAGCAGTTTGAAAGTTCGAGCGGCCGCCGCGCCCACGTGCGAGCAGGGGCGCCGTCCGCCGCGTCCCGACCGCCCGTGGGCAGTTCGTGAAGGGCCACGGACGAGCACGCAGTTCATCCAGAGAAAAATTCGGAGGATTGAGATGTTCGACCCTACCTTGCATCTTCCCGTGAGCCTCGCGATGTTTCAGGACATCTTCCACGCGCCCTCGGGGGAGGAGATCGTGCGCATCATTTTCCGCTGGGCGCACTTCGTCGGCGGCATCACGTGGATCGGGATGCTCTACTTCTTCAACCTCGTCAACGTCAACTTCATGAAGGCGCTCGACGCGCCGACCAAGAAGGTCGTCGTCCCCAACCTGATGCCGAAGGCGCTCTGGTACTTCCGCTGGGGCGCGGTCGTCACCGTCATCGCGGGCCTCGGCTACTACGCGATGTACATCCTGCGCGGCGACGTGATCAACGCCAACAGCGACGGCGCGGGCGCCAACACGTGGCTCATCCTCCTCATCTGGCTCATCGTCGCCGGGGCGACGTGGGCCATCTATGCCTTCGTGCTGCTGCCGAACCTGAACAAGGACGGGAAGATTCTGGCGGCGGCAACCGCCGGGCTCGTCATCGCGATGGCGGTGGCGCTCATCTGGGTCCTCGACTCGCAGTTGACGGGGCGGCGCGACCACTGGGCCAGCAACAAGACGCTCTCCATCGGCATCGGCGGCGCGTTGGGCATCATCATGCTGCTCAACGTGTGGGGCATCATCTGGCCGGCGCAGAAGCGCATCATCGCGGCCACCGAGGCCGGCACGGCGCCCGACGCCGCGCTCGCCCGCCGCGCCTTCCTCGCCTCGCGCACCAACGCGTGGCTCTCACTCCCGATGCTCTGGTTCATGGGCACCTCGCACGGCGACTACATCATGTTCGGCCGCAACGCCGCCTGACCCACGCGGGTTCGGATGAGAAGGGCAGGCGCGTCCCTCTAGCGGGGCGCGCCTGCCTTTTCCCGTTTGAGCCTTTTCGGGTTTATAATCCGCTCCAGAACTCAGCCGAGCGACAACCCGGAGTCAAAGAAGCCCGCGCGCCGTGTGTGTGCCGCGCGGGCCGCCGCCTCGCTTTTGCGAGTTGCCGCAATGATAACAAGGAGGAAGTGATGGCTAACGTTAAGGTTTACCAGGCGAAGCAGTTCGACCTGAGCGGGCTGAACGGGATTTCCGACCAGACCCTTGAGATGCACTTCAAGCTCTACGAGGGCTACGTCACGAACACCAACACGCTGACGCAGAAGATCACCGAGATACTCTCGGACGGCAAGGTCGATCAGGAGGAGGTGCCCGCCTACTCGGAGCTGACCCGCCGCCTCGGGTTCGAGTACAACGGCATGGTGCTGCACGAGTGGTACTTCGGCAACATGAAGAAGGGCTCGACGACGACCGACCCGGAGAAGAACACGAACTTCTACCGTCTGGCCGAGGAGTCGTTCGGCAGCTACGACATCTGGAAGGCGGATTTCGTCGGCATCGGCAAGATGCGCGGCGTGGGCTGGGCCGTCTGTTATCAAGACCCGACCAACGACCGGCTCTCGAACCACTGGATCACGCTGCACGAGGTCGGCAACGTCGCGGGCTTCGTCCCCGTCCTCGTGATGGACGTGTGGGAGCACGCCTTCCTGCTCGACTACAAGCCGGCCGAGCGGCCGAAGTACATCGAGGCGTTCTTCTCCAACATCGACTGGGCCTCCTGCGAGCAGCGCCTCCAACAGGGCGTCAGCTCGCGCCCGGCGGCCGCCGCCGCCGCGAAGCCCGAGTAGGCCGCGCCCGCGCGCAAGGTTTAAAGCGGCGGGGGGCCGGGCAGAGATGTCCGGCCCTCCGCCGCTTTGACGTGTCTGGTCTCAGGCTCAGGCGGCGGCCTGCTGAAGTATCTCGCGGAAGCGGAGCGCGCCGCAGTCCCAGTGGTCGTTGCCCGGCACCTCCATGTGCATGTACCAGCCCTTCACGATGGGCCACACGTCGTGCGCGAGCCGCCGCCGGTTGCTCGTCACCGCCCACGGCAACGGGGCGTCCGAGCAGTCGTCGAGCCACGCGTCGGCCGGGCGCTGGAGCGGGATGTTGAGCGGGTCGCCCGAGGCCCAACGCAGCGTCGCGACGAGCGGGCGCAGCGAGCCATCGACCGGCATCCAGAGCGTCTGCTTCGACTGCGCGACCAGCTCGATCTGGAGCGCCGCGTGCGTGTTGGCGGGGCTCCTGAGCGCCGCCGCCTGCGCCGTCAGCGGCCGGCACTGCATGATGCGGTTCTGGCCGATGATGAAGTGCGGGGCGGAGTGGCTGGCGGCGAGGGTGCTGAAGGCGCCGTCCACGGTCGTGCCCTCGGTCGTGTGCAGCACGCCGACCATCGTGTGCGAGTTGATGAAGTAGGGCTTGTTGCCCGGCCTCTTGATCTCCTTGCGCTCCACCACGAAGTCGCCGATGCGGCTGACCCAACCGTCCGGGTCCACCCTCCCGTCGGCAGCGGGCTCGCCAGCATCCGCCGGCGCAAGGAACCGCGCCGCGACCCAGCCTTCGAGCTGCGACAGGTTCTTCTCCGTCTTGACGCGGAACCACTTGTCGTCGGCGGTGGCTTCCAGTTTCTCCACGATGTGATTCCGCTTCAGCTCCGTGATGATGGTGTCGTCGGTGCTCGGCCCCTCGCGCAGGTTCAACTCGTCGGCGGTTACCTTGAAATTGCTCATCGTCTTCTTCCTTTCGTTCGAGGTCTGCGTGTGCTCGGAGCGGCGGCCGGGTCGGCCCCTCGGGCGACGCTTCCGTTGACATGTGTCCGGGGACGGGTTTTCGTTTCGCGCCGGGGCGACGCGGCGGGTTCGCGCGGCGGAGGCGGCGGGGTTATACTGCGCGCGAAACCGAAAATA
The DNA here is from genome assembly GCA_036379655.1 of Pyrinomonadaceae bacterium. Classification (GTDB taxonomy): domain Bacteria; phylum Acidobacteriota; class Blastocatellia; order Pyrinomonadales; family Pyrinomonadaceae; genus QHXN01. The sequence continues at coordinate 90,877 of DASVGG010000080.1, read as the reverse complement.
ATTTACGGAGGCTCTCGGATGAAACTCTCTCGACTCCTGCTCGTCGTCGCGGCGCTCGCGGCGTCCGCCCTCGGGCTCGCGGGCTGCTCCTCGGACATGAACGCGAACACGGCGAACGCCAACGCGACGCCCGCGCCCGCCGGCTCGCCGACGCCGGCCGCGCAGGCGCTCTCCGTGACCGAGCGCCCACAGAAGATCAAGGAACAGTCGGCGCAGCGCGGCGAGCAGGACGCGGCCGCGCCCGCGCTCACGTTCGTCGAGCCGCGCGAGGGCGCGACCGTCAACGGCTCGACCGTCAAAGTCCAACTCAAGCTCGCGGGCGACCTCAAGGGCTACCAGCCGCACAAGGACCCCGCGACCGGGATGGGCAACCACATCCACGTCATCCTCGACAACCAGCCCTACGAGGCTTACTACGAGTTGGGCAAGCCCTTCGAGCTGCGCAACGTCTCCGAGGGGACGCACACCATCCGCGTCTTCGCCTCGCGCCCGTGGCACGAGAGCTACAAGAACGACGGCTCGTTCCAGATGGTCTCGTTCACGGTGAAGGGCGGCGGCGACGCGTCGAAGCCGACGACGACGGGCGGCGGCCAGAAGATGGCCGACAACTCGAACGCCAACGCCGTGAAGACGCCGCCGACCGTGACGCCCTCGCCCGGCGCCTCGCCCGCGCCGACGACGGAGGGCAAGGAGATGCAGCCCTCGCAGGGCGGCGCCGTTGACCGCGCGAAGCCGCTGCTGACCTACAGCCGGCCGAAGGGCGAGTACCAGGCCGCGAAGGGCGAGACCGACGCCATCATGATCGACTTCTGGCTCTCGAACGCGAAGCTGCAAGGCGACGGCGGCGACTACCGCGTCCGCTACTCGGTGGACGGCGGCGAGGCGAAGTACATCGACAAGTGGGAGCCCATCTGGCTCACGGGCTGGGCGGCCGGCAAGCACACCCTCAAGCTCGAACTCCTCGACAAGTCCGGCGCCGTCGTGGACAACGGCGGCTACAACACGACCTCGCGCGACATCACGGTCGTGAAGTAGACAGAAGGGTTGAGCCCCTCCGGGGCTCAACCCTTCTGCCTTACTTACTGCCCTCCGAGCTTCTTCTTCTCGGCCGTTGCTTCCTGGTGCAAGCGGTCGGTGGGCTTGGTGGAAGAGATGACGGCGTCGAACTCGCGGAGCGCCTCTTCGCGCCGGTCGAGGTGCGCGAGGATGCGGCCGCTGGAGAGGTGCGCGCGCGCGACGACCGAGGGGTCCGTGTCGGGCGTCGCGAAGAGGACCGCTTGGCGGAAGTGTCCGAGCGCGGCGTTGAGGCGCTCGCTCTGTAACGCCTCGTCGATGGCCTCCTGCGCCGCGAGCGACGCGGCCTGCCCGAGCGTGAAGTAGACGAGCGGCTCGTTCGCGTACTCGCCCTTGAGCGCCGCGAGCCGCGCGTTGGCCTCCTCGTAGTTGCGCAGGCGCAGCAGTTCGCCCACGTCGTTCAAGCCCTTGACGAGCGCCGCGCGGCGCTCGTCCGTGGGCGGCGCTTCGGCCGTCTCGCGCTCGACCGCGCCGGCCGCGCGCCGCTCGCGCACGCGCGCGAGCGCGGCGGCGAACTCTACGGGTCGCTTGCGCTCGCGCTCGACCGTGAAGGCCGCGACCATGTCGGGGATGTAGCTCGACACGTCGAAGCCCGTCTCCTCGAAGCCGCGCAACTGTTCGGCGAAGTGGAACGAGAGCACCGCGCCGCGCTCGTACGCCTCCGCCAGTTGCGCCGTCGTCGCGTCCTGGATGGCCGCCTGCCGCTCCTTCGAGTCCTTCAGCGCGGCGTCCTTCGCGGCCTGGTCGCTTGCGGCCTGCAAGCGCCGGCTCGTCTCAAGCTGCAACGCGCGCAGCCGCACCAGTTCGTCCATCCGCGTGTCGGCCGCCGCCACGAGCGAGCGCGCGACGGCGAGGAACACGTCCGGGCCGAACGCGCGTCCGCGTCGCGCCTGCTCCGCTTCGAGGATGAGCTTGATGTCGGAGCGGCGCGCGGCGACCTCGCGGCTGAAGCGCGAGACCAGGGGGTCTACGATGAACTGGACGTAGGCGCGGCGCGTCTCGGAGAGGCGCGGGTCGGTGTCGGCCGGGACGATGGCGAAGTAGTCGTCGCCGACGGCGCGCAGGTTGATGGCGCCGGGCGCGGCCATCAGGTCGGGCACGACGCGGAAGCGCCGCTCGCGCTCGCGCGTGACCGTGACCCGCTTCTCGTCCTTCTTCTTACCCTGCGCGGGCGCGGCCGAAGGGACGTTGACGCGCTCGACGACGAGCGTCTCCGGCCGCGTGTTGAGGTAGGCGAGGACGCCGCGCGCCATGTCGATGGTCTGCGCGCGGAGCTTGTCGCCCGCTGCGCGGTGCATGCCCATGTAGTTCGGGAGCCGCGCGTCCATCCCCGACTCCTTGTAGAACTCGCGCAGGAGCGGGACGAAGTCGAGCACTTCGAGCACGCCCGAGGGCAGGTCTTCGGAGCGCGCGGGCGCGTCGAAGGCGGGCGGCTGGCCGAGCGTGTAGGCGAGCGAGAGATAGCGCGCCGCCTGCTCGGCCGGCGTGTAGTGGACGGCCTCGTTCCGTTCGGGCGTCGCGGGGTCGTCCGGCGCGTCCTTCAGCGCGTTGCGCGCGTAGAAGTCCTGCATGCGCTTGCGCAGCGCCGAGTCCAGCCCCGCCTGCTCGCGTCGCACCAGCTCGCGGAAGACCGAGGGGCGCTCGCCCGCGGGCGTCGGGTCCCAACCGGCGGCGTCGAGCGCCGCCATCATCACGACGAGCCGCGCGTCGGGCGCGATCTCGATGCCGTAGTCGGTCAGGCCGAGCGTGGCGGCGGGCGGCGCGGGGCGCTGCTGCGGCTGCGTGCGTGGCGGCGCGGGCGTCTGCGTCGGCTTAGCTTGCGCCTGCCGCGCGGCGGCGGCCTGCGCGCACAGGAGCGCGGCAAGGGGGACGGTCAGGAACAACTTCTTCATCACAAACCTTCTCTGAACGGATTAGCGGAGTCGGAGCGGCGGAGGCTCCGGCCGTTAGACTCCGGATTTCCTGCGTTGGTTGGCGCGCAGAGATTTTAAGGGTAACAGGGAGGGCGGGCGGCGAACAAACGGCCGTTGACGGAGGCGGGGAGAGCCGTAAATCGTGACGGGAGCGTGAGCCGTGAACCGTAAACCGTGACAAGAGAAGACCGGCTCTCCTGACTCGTCACGGTTTACGGTTCGCGGTTCACGACCCTTCACGCTTACTGGAAGCTGTTGAGCGCCGAGGGCTCGTCCGAGTAGGTGTCGAAGACCGTGAGGAGCTTGGTGATGACGAGTAGCTCCTTAATCTTCTCGCCGAGGCCGAGCATCTTGAGCTGGCCCTTCTCGCGGCTGATGGTGGTGTGGCTGGAGACCAGCTCGCCGATGCCGCTCGAATCCATGTAGCTGACGCCCGACAGGTTCAAGAGCACCTTCTTCTTCCCCTCTTGGACGAGGCGGCGGACGGCGCTCCGGAGGGCGACGTTGCCCTCGCCGATGGTGATCTTTCCTTCGAGGTCGAGGATCGTCACGTCGCCTGCCTGGCGCTCGCGGATGTTCAGTTCAGCCATTGCGGGAAATCTCCTTGTGGAATCAAGTAGTCAGTAGACAGTAGACAGTAGACAGTAGAAGAACGCCGGCTGCCGGCAGTCAGGGTTACAACGTCAATGGCCGCGGCGCGGCAGCGCCTACTGACTACTGACTACTGTCTACTGTCTACTTCCTTTTAATCATTCGCACCAGAGTGCCGCCCCCGGCGGGGCGCTCCCAGGCGACTTCGTCCATGAAGGTGCGCATGAAGAGGATACCACGCCCGGAGGCTTTGAGGATGTTCTCCTCGGCCGTCGGGTCGGGCAGGTGCGACGGGTCGAAGCCCTCGCCGCGATCGCGCACGGTCACGGTGAGCCCTTCGTCGGTGCCGGCCATGCCGATCTCGACGGGCACGGTCTCGTCCTGCCGGTTGCCGTGAAGCACCGCGTTGGTGACGGCCTCGCGCACGGCGAGGTCAATCCCGAACAGCGCGTCCTCGGCGAAGCCCAGCCGGCGCGCGGCGTCCGCGACGGCCGCCGCCGCCTCGCCGATGGCCTCGATGCGGCTCGGCAGCTTGAGTTCGACGGTCTCTTCGGTCACTGGGTCAAAGGTCGGCCGCCCCCGGAAGCAACAGGCCCCGGCCGCCCGGGCGCGGCCCGAAACCACACGTTTAAAGCTCGACAGGAAGCCTGCACGGTTTAACACGCCCGCCGCACGGCTGTCAAGAAAGTAGGCAGTAGGCAGAGGGCAGTAAGCAGTCGTTCCGCATTAAGTACGTTGAAAGGTTAACTCAGACTGTCCGATGTCGGGTCTTAACTGCCTACTGCCATCTGCCTACTACCTACTGACTTCTGCTACCATGACCCGCATGCTGATCAGACCCGCACGGCGGCTGCGCGGCCGCTTGAGAGTGCCAGGCGATAAGTCCGTGTCGCACAGGGCGGCGATGCTGGCGTCGCTGGCGTCGGGGAGGACGCGCATCGATAACTTCTCTTCGAGCGCCGACTGTTCTTCGACCCTGGAGGTCATGCGCGGGCTCGGCGTGAGCATCGAGCGGGACGGGAGCGTCGTCACGGTCGAGGGCGCGGGCGCGGAGGGTTTGAGGGAGCCGTCGTTGGCGCTTGACTGCGGCAACTCCGGCACGACGATGCGGCTGATGGCGGGCGTGCTCGCGGCGCAGCCGTTCGCCTCCACGCTCACGGGCGACGAGTCTCTGAGCGGGCGGCCGATGCGGCGCGTGATGGAGCCTTTGAGTTTGATGGGCGCGCGCCTTACGGCCGTGGACGGCCACGCGCCGCTGCGTGTCCAGGGGCGGAGGCCGCTGCGCCCCCTGCGTTACGAGATGCCGGTCGCGAGCGCGCAGGTCAAGTCGTGCGTCCTGCTCGCCGGGCTCGGCGGCGAAGGTCGCACGGAGGTCGTCGAGCCCAACACGCAGACGCGCGACCACACGGAGCGCATGCTCCGCTGGTTCGGCGTCGAAGTGAAGACACAGGATTTGTCCGACGAAGGCGGGCGCGTCGTCGTCTCTGTCGAGGGCGGCTCGCGTCTGACGGCGCGCGACCTGACGGTGCCGGGCGACATCTCTTCGGCGGCCTTCCCGCTCGCGGCCGCCGCGCTGCTGACGGGCTCGGAGCTTGAGCTTGAAGGCGTCGGCCTGAACCCGACGCGCGCGGCCGTGCTCGACGCGCTGCGCGGGCTCGGTGTCGCGCTCTCGGTTGAAGATGAGCGAGAAACTTCTAACGAACCGACCGGCCTCATCCGCGTCCGCGGCGGCGGCGGTCTCACGCCGCAGACCGAAGGCGCGAACGTCATCCGAGGCGCCTTGGTCGCGCAGCTCATCGACGAGTTGCCGGTGCTGGCGGTCGTCGGCACGGGCGTCGAGGGCGGACTTGAGATACGCGACGCGCGCGAGTTGCGCGTCAAGGAGTCGGACCGCATCAGCGCCACCGTCACGAACCTGCGCGCGATGGGCGCGGACGTTGAAGAGTTCGAGGACGGCTTGCGAGTGAACGGCCCCGTCCGTCTGCGCGGCGCGCGCCTTCAGTCCTACGGCGACCACCGCATCGCGATGGCCTTCGCCGTCGCGGCGCTCGCCGCCGAAGGCGAAACAGAAATCGAGGGCGCGGAGGAGTGCGTCGCCATCTCCTTCCCCGAGTTCTTCACACTGCTCGAATCCGTGACGCGGAGATGAGCCGCGCGCGCGTCGTCATCACGGGCTTCATGGGCGCGGGCAAGACGACCGTCGGCCGCGCGCTCGCGAATCTTTTGGGCGAGACTTTCATCGACCTCGACGACGCCGTGAGGGAGCTTGAGGGGCGCGGCCCGCGCGAGCTTATCGACGAAGAGGGCGAAGACTTTTTTCGTGAAGCAGAGACGCGCGCCCTGCGCCACGTGCTCGAACGAGGCGAGGCGCGCGTCGTCGCGACGGGCGGCGGCGCGTGGACGCTCGCGCGCAACCGCGCGCTCGTCGCGGAGCACGGCTGCCTCTCCGTCTGGCTCGACGCGCCGTTCGAGTTGTGCCTCCGACGCATCGAGGATGAAGGTGCTCGGGACTCGCGTCCCTTCGCGCGCGACGCCGCGCGCGCCCACGCCCTCTACGAACAACGTCTCGCCGCCTACCGTCTCGCGGACCTCCGCGTGCCGGTCGCACACGAAAGCGGCGCGGACGAACTCGCGGCTGAAATCGTCGCCGCCCTCGGCTCTGAATTTGATTGAGCTTGAGTTCGTGAGGGTTAATTATTGCTGCTGTATAATCTCGCCATGAACAAGAAAGCAAAAAAACGATTGAAGGAATCCGTGCAGAAGGAGATTGCGGAGCGGACGACCGGCGGTAAGGGGCAGGGCTCATCCAGCCCGCCCAAGAAGCTGCCGGAGAGCCGGGGCTTTACACCCCGGCCGGACAAGAAGAGGGGGTAATGCAGAGATTCAGTTCCGCGCAGTCAAGGTGGCGGCTTCTCGCGGTCGGATTGGGTTGCGAACAAGCGTATGAGGGAGACGGTAAATGTCTGACCGAAACACTGACGCGAAGGCGCTCAAGCCAGTAGACAAACTGGCGAACGCGCACAACTGGAAGCACCTCGCCCGCTGGAACGGCGAGGGTTTTTATGAGCTGAAGACCGAGGACACGGGCGACGTGCGCGTGCGCCTCTTCTTCACTCCTCAATTGTTAGAGGCGGCCGAAGAGATTCTCTACCGGCAGATCGTCAACGCCACGCGCTTCCCCGGCGTGCGCATGGTGGTCATCACCCCCGACGCGCACTACGGCTACGGCGTCCCCGTCGGCTGCGTCCTCATCACCGACGCCGCCGAAGGCGCCGTCGCCATGGGACCGGTCGGCTACGACATCGGTTGCTTCACCGCCGACACGCTCGTCCCCGTCGTGGACGGTACGTCCCGCCCCATCGGCGAACTGGCCGAGACGGGCGAAGGGATTCTCGTCTACGCGCTCTCCGCCGAGCACAAGGTCGTCGTCGCGAAGGCCACGGCGAAACAGACGCGCGCCGACGCCCCGCTCGTCAAAGTCACGCTCGACAACGGACGCGAAATCACCTGCACGCCCGACCACGAATTCATGCTGCGCGACGGGAGCTACCGTCAGGCGCGTGAGCTTCAACCGGAAACATCGTTGATGCCGTTTCACCTGCACGCGGACAGGGACGGGTACAGGTTCGTGCAGCACCCGGCCACGGGAACGAGTCAACGCGTGCACTGGCTCATGGCACGTTGCGATCTGCTCGGCGCGGTTCCACGCTTCGAGGGGCAGAGGACGGTCATTCATCACCTGAACTTCAACCCCGCCGACAACCGCCCGGAGAACTTACAGTTCATGGGCGACCGCGACCACATGCGTTACCACCGCTCGCACGCGGAGAAGTTCACACACTTCCAATCAGCGCAATTCGAAGAGCGCAGAGTGCGGGCACTGGCGGCGAAGGCGCGGACGGCCGAAGGCCACGCTTATTTCGCGCGCCGTGGGACGAAGAACATCCTCGCCTACATGGCGGAAAGGCCCGAGCACTTCCGCGCGTCGGTCTCCGGCAACGGCGAGCGCGGGAAGAACTACCTGGTCGCATACAACACGAGTCCCGAAGGGCGTCGCAAGTCGTCTGAGGTCGCGCACCGTCAGCACGTCTGCGAGACGTGCGGCGAGACGTTGACGGGCGGCTTCGGAATTCACAACCACCGACGCTGGCGTCACGGGTACAACCACAAAGTCGTCTCGGTCGAGCCGTTGGCGGAGAGGGCGGACGTTTACTGTCTGACGGTGCCGGGTTATGGGAACTTCGCGCTGGAGGCGGGGGTGTTCGTGCACAACTGCGGGATGATGTCGGCGCGGTCGGGCGTTGAGGCGGAGGCGGCGACGCCGGAGCGGAGGTTGGAGTTTAATCGGGCGGTGATGTCGCGCGTGAACATGGGGTTCGGCGGGAAGAGCATGAAGCTCGGGCGTCTGTCGGACGAGGAGTTTCAGAACCTCGTGCGCGGGGGCGCGGAGTATTACGTCGAGAAGTACGGGGCGACGTTCGACCGCAGCCACGCGGAGCGGCATCGCATACCCGTCGATGACGACTGGCGCATCCCTTACGGCGGCAAGGGTCGGCCCGAGCGCGGGCGCGATCAGTTGGGGAGCCTCGGCGGCGGCAACCACTTCATCGAACTACAACGCAGCAGCCAGACGGGGACGCTCTTCGTGCAGGTGCACACGGGGTCGCGCGGGTTCGGGCACGGGTTGGCGACGAACTACTTCGAGCTGGCGCGCGAGGAGCACCCGGAGCTTCTGAAAGACATCGACCTCGGTTACTTCACGCCGGAGTCGAAGCACTACAAAGACTACCTGAACGCGGTCGCGGCGGGCGGCAACTACGCCATCCTGAACCGGCTCGTCATCTTCGAGCAGGTGTCCGAAGCGTTCCGCGAGGTCTTCGGGGAGGAGCTGGAACTCGTCTACGAGATCAGCCACAACCTCGTGCAGAAGGAGTGGCACCCGGAGTTCGGCGACGTGTGGGTGCACCGCAAGGGGGCGACGCGCGCGTTCCCCGCCGGCCACCCGTTCCTGAAGGGCACCGTCTGGGAGGAGAAGGGCCACCCCGTGCTCATCCCGGGGAGCAACAAGGACTGGAGCTACATCCTGCGTCCGCTCGCGGGAGCGGAGCGCAGCGGCTTCTCGGTCAATCACGGCGCGGGCCGACGCATCTCGCGCGGCGAGGCCAACCGCACGCTCTCGCAGCGGCAGATGGACGACGAGTACAGGGAGGCGGGCATCGTCGTCAACGCCGACGGCCGCGTGCCCCTGGACGAGGCGGCGCCGTGCTACAAGCCTTCGGAGGAGGTCGTCGCGGCGGTCGTCGGCGCCGGTCTCGCGGAGATAGAGCACAGCCTCTGGCCGCTCGCCTCGCTCAAAGGCGTGGACGAGTTGAAGCGCGGGCGCCGTGGGAAGGGTAAGCCGGAACGCAAGGGCAACCGTGGCGAAGGGAAGAAGACGAGCGAGCACTACTGACGGAAGCGCGTCGGACGGAAGTGCATCCGACGGAGGCTCGGGGGCGGGATGATGAAGGGGTTGCTGTGCGGCCGTCCCTTCGTCCTCCCGCCATCTCTTTCCGAAAAAACTTTACCGCCGGTCGGGCTCGGGCGTATAAGTTTCTGACACGAGTCGTCGGGCTCAGGCGTCTCCCCTTCCCTTTCCACGTCGGTCTCCGTTCGGAGGTGAACCATGCCTTGCAGAAGATTGCTCTCCGCCCTCGCACTCTTCATCCTTTGTCTGAACGTGTGCGCGGAGGCGCGGGCGCAGGCGGACAAGCGTGAGCGCGCCGCGACCGAGATCGAGTCGTTGCGTGAGCAGATCAAGGCCCGCGAGGCGGAGTTGCTCGCGCCTTCGGACGAAGACCGCAAGACCTACGCGGAGTTCCTCGCGCGGCCGGACACGGGGCTCATCCGTCTGCTGCCGCGCGAGAAGTGGGGCGGCAAGCTCTCGACGAACGGGGGCGGCGCCTTCTACTCGTTCACGCGCCTGACGCACGAATACGGTTACGGCTCGGACGTGATGTTAGAGCAGGGGAACCTCATGGTGGGGTTCGCGGGCGCGGACTTCGGCTTCATGATCGACCTCTGCGACGTGCCCCTGGAGGACGTTTCGGAGGAGACCGAGAAGGTGCGGTTAATGGCCTCGTTCAAGACGCCCGCAGCCGAGGCGGATGCGCGCGCCGCCAAAAGGCAGTTCGGCTCCCACGAAGGGCCGAACAGCCCCTGGACTTACCGGAGCAGGCTCCCGGTAATCGCGGGCTGCACCTACGCCCTGCGCTCGATCAACTACGGCGACTCGGACGTGCTCGTCGCCTTCAACATCGTCCGCAGGGACACGGACGGCAGCGTCGTCCTGCTGTGGAAGATGGTTGCGAAGTACCCTAAGCCCTCGCTCCAAAGAAGCGTCGCCGCCACGGAGCAATAGGAAGACAATTAACCACGGAGACACGGAGGCACGGCTTTGAAGTTATTAAGCTTCGAGCCGTGCCTCCGTGTCTCTGCGGTTAACTCTGTCCTGCTTTATCGCGCGCGGAGGAGTTTGAGCAACGCAAGCTCTTCGACGCTGTAGTCGGGCTGGTGGCCGCGTATCCGGCGGCGCGCGCGGCGCGGGCGAAACTCTTCGAGCGAACGGCCGCGCTCGTACGCTTCGAGCACCTTCGGGTGTATGTAGCAGGAGCGGCAGACTGACGGCGTGTTGCCCAGCCGCTCGGCCACGCGCTTGACGGCCGCGACGACGTTCTTCTTCGCCTGACGCGCGTCCTCACAACAACCTATCTCGGCCAGTTCGACGGCCGCCCGCAGCGTCCCGCCCCACGTGCGAAAGTCCTTGGCGGAGAACTCCGGCCCGGCCGCCGCCTTGATGTATTCGTTCACGTCGCGCGGGGTGATGGCGCGGACCTTGCCGTCCTCGCCGACGTACTCGAAGAGCCGCGCGCCGCCGATGGCCTTCATGTCGCGCACCAGGGCGGCCAGTTCTTCGTCAACGAGGATGCGCCGGTGCTTGATGTGGTGCTTGCCCGTGAAGTTGAACTCCAGCCGGCCGCCCGGCTTAATCTCCAGGTGTCGGTTGCGCAGCGTCGTCACGCCGTAGGTTCGATAACGCTTGACGCTCTCCTCGGAGCCGACGCGGAAGTAGAGGTCGTTGATGAGGCGGACGACGACCGCGAGCACGCGCTCCTTCCCCAAACCCTCGCGCGCGATGTCCTCGTTGGCCTTGCGGCGCAGAAGGGGCAGCGCCTCGCCGAAGCGTTCGACCTTCCCGTACTTGCGCCGCGCGCGGCGCGCGACGAAAGAGGGGTGGTAGATGCGCTGGACGCGCCCCGCCTTGTCCACGCCGACGGCCTGCAAGGAGCCGCGCGGCGACGGCGAGATACGCACCTCGCGCCACGCGGGCGGGATGACCAGGGAACGTATGCGCTCCAACGCCGCCTCGTCCTCGACGGGACGCCCGTCGGCCGTCTCGTAGCGGAAGCCGCGCGACTTCGAGCCCTCCCGTCGCCACCAGCGTGCGCGGCGGTCGCGTGTAACGCTTCCGGCCAACAGCCCGGCCGCGATGTTCTGTTGGACTGCATACTCTGCGCTCGCCATCCCCCTTGAACTCCTCTTTTACTGCGCGTCCCGCATTCAGGTATGGACGCCCTTCAATTCGCGGGCCGCGCCCCTGCGCCCGCCCGAAAGCCGCCAAAATAAGTGGCCGGGGCACAAAATTTCTGTTGCAATACTTTCGGCATGGCGCTAATCTCCCGCGCGTGGGCGTCGCCTCTACTTCTCGACACCCACTTCAGACACACTAACCCCTGGCCGCCACCAGGCAGCATTGCCCCGACCGTGTTGGCGTGTGACTTACAGCAGCGACGGCAAGACCGCGAGCAACTCCAACGCGGCCTCCGTCAGACCTGCCGCCGCCTCGTTACCCATCCAGCCGTTAGCGGCTGGTTCGTCAACGGCGCTCGTGGGTGATTCATTCGGTATAATGCCCGGCTCCGCTACGCTCGGTTGTGACGGCGGCGGCACGGGCGATTCGTTACCCATAATGCCTGCCTGCGCCGAGCAGGCGAGCAGAAGCATTAACGCTGAGGTCCGGATAGCTTTACTCATCTCCTTACCCTTTCGCTTATATGAGGGTTGACTACAGATGCCGCCGTATCCGCGAGGTGCGGCGGCTTTGCCGCGTATGACCAAAAATGGTCATGCGTAAAGAAAGGCTGGCCTCACATGACTTTAGCAGATGAGCGATTGAAGGAACCAGATAACACCTCGCTGACCACTGATGAGCGCATTTTGCTTCGTTGTGCCGTCACCTCAGACCTTATTCACAAAGGGCAATATGAGGCCGCCCGCGACGCTTTAGGCGAGTTGTGGCCGGGACCCGGGGCTAGGCCGGATGTAAAAGAACTGTCGGCCGCCGTGGCTGCCGAAGTCCTGCTCCAGTGTGGCGCACTGACGGGATGGCTCGGGCGTATTAGAAGCGTCGGGGGCGCACAGGAGAGAGCCAAAGACTTGTTGACAGAAGCCCTCCGTCAGTTTCATTCGCAGAGCAGACACGAGAAGGTGGCAGAGGCTCAGTATGAGTTAGGAGTAATCTACTGGCGGCTCGGTGCTCACGATGAGGCACGCGTAATTCTGGAAGAGGCGCTAAAGCCGTTGACGGATGCTGAGATAGAGCTAAAGGCTAAAATCCTCATCAGGCGTACGTTGGTTGAGGTATGGGAGAACCGGTATCACGAGGCGCTTGGGATTTTGAAGGAGGCAGAGCCGATTTTTGAATCGGCTAACGATGCGCTGAAAGGTAGGTGGCACGGCCAACGGGCCATCGTCTTCATGAAACTCGCCACGGCTGAAGACCGCACGGACTACTCGGACAGGGCCATCATGGAGTTCACAGCCGCGATCTATCATTACGAGCAGGCAAAGCACAAGAGGTACTGCGCGCTGAATCTGAACAACCTCGCTTTCCTACTCTACAAGCTCGGCCGCTACCGTGAGGCGCACGAGCATTTGGATCACGCGCAGTTGATATTCACGAGGTTGAAGGACACGGGGAATCTGGCACAGGTGGACGAGACGCGGGCGCGGGTGTTGGTGGCGGAGAGGAAGTATAGGGAGGCGGACCGCGTCATAGGGGGGGTGATTAAGACTTTCGAGAAGGGCGGGGAGTCGGCGTTGTTGGCGGACGCGTTGGCGGTGCAGGGGGTGGTGTGGGCGAGGCTCGGGGGGTTTGAGGGCTCAATCGACATCTTGAGGCGGGCGGTGGATGTGGCGCAGCAGTCGGGGGCTTTGACGCAGGCGGGGCAGGCGGCGTTGACGTTGATTGAGGAGCATGGGGGGACGTGGCGTTTGCCGGAGTCGGAGTTGGGGAAGCTTTATCAGCGCGCCAACGAGTTGCTGCGGGAGACGCAGGATGCCGAAGACGTGAAGCGGTTGCGGGCGTGTGCGCTGGTGGTCGTCAGGCGTTTGTCGGGGATGCAGTTGGAGGACAAGAATTTCAGCTTCTACGGCGCGGTGCACGAGTTGGAGGCGCGGCTGATCGAGCAGGCTTTGGAGTTTGAGGGCGGCAGCATCACGCGCGCGGCGAAGAGGCTGGGGCTGAAACGTCAGACGTTCTCACAAATGTTGACCATGCGCCACAAGAACCTCTTCGGCAAGCGGACGCCGCCGGAGAAGCGTCTGAAGAGCATCATCAAAAAGACGCGTGACGTTGAGTGAGACTGAAAGAGTTAACCACGGAGACACAGAGACACGGCTCGTGGAGTTATAACTCAACGAGCCGTGTCTCTATGTCTCCGTGGTTTAGTTACCTCTGCTTCAGGTGGCCGAGACGGTCGTGCCTTGTTGCGGCGACTGCGGCGCGGCGGTCGCGTAGTAGAGGATGCGGTTGCAGTTGTCGCAGGTGATGATCTCTTCGCCGCGGCGTATCTCGGACATCAACTGGGGACGCAGCGCCATGAAGCAGGCGGAGCAGGAGCCGTTGCGCGCTTCGGCCAGGGCCACGCCGTCGCGTATGCGCGCGACGATGCGCTGGTAGCTGCTCTTGATGCCGGGCGGGAGCGCGTTGAACATCGCGTCGCGCTCGCGCCGACGCTCTTCCAACTCTGCGGACCAGGCGCGCGTCTGCTCTTCGAAGGCGCGCAGACGCTCCTCGTGTTCGGCGCGCAGGCGGGCGAACTCGGGCTCGCGTTCGGTTAGTTGTTTTTCGGCCGACTCGGCGGCCTCCATCTGTTCGAGGACTTTGGTCTCAAGCTCCGAGATGTGCTTCTTGGCGGCGTCGCGCTCACGGATGGCGGCCTCGTAGACCTTCGCGTTGTTCGAGGCCATCAGGTCGCGCTCGGCCTTCTCCATGCGCACGCGCTGCTCGGCCAGTTCGCGGTCGAGGCCGACGCGGGTCTCGCGCGCGGTCTCGCCCGTCTGTTGCAGCGCCTTAAATTCAAAGGCGCGCTGATCGAACTCGCTTTCGATCTCGGCGCGCCTTCTGGGGATTGACTCCAGGTCGGACTGTAGCCTGCGTATGCCCATGTCCACGTTTTGCAGGGCTACTAACTGCTCTAATTCCGCTTTCAATGCTCTTATCTCCTCTTGAAAAACAACGATGGGGCGGGAGCGTTCATTCCACGCCTCGTTTATGAAAAAGCCATTTTCTCAGATGCCCCGGCGGGAGACAAGTTGAGGCGTGATGAGTGAAGAGTGATGTGTGATAAGAGAAGACACGACCCGTCTCTCTTCTCTTATCACACATCACTCTTCACTCATCACTCTCAAAACCACTTTGCCGAACGTCTCGTTCGATTCGAGGTGGGCGTAGGCGGCGTCAACGTCCTGGAGGTCGAAGGCGCGGTCAATGATTGGGCGCACGAGGCCGCGCGTGAGGAGTGGGACGACTTCGGCGTTGAAGCGGCGGACGGCGGCGGCCTTCTCTTCCGTCGAGCGCGCGCGCAGGACCGTGCCGATGACGCGCAGGCGCTTGCCCATCACGTGCCGGAAGTTGAGCGGCGCCGACGCCCCGCCGAGTGTGCCGACGAGCAGGAGCCGCCCGTGCATCGCCAACGCCTCAAGGTTCGCCTCAAGGTAAGAGGCGCCGACCAGGTCGAGCACGACGTTGACGCCCGCGCCCTTCGTCCAACCCCGCACGGCCGACGCGAACGCGTGCGGGTCGGCGCCGACGACCACGCCTTCATCCATCCCGAACTCTTTGGCGCGCTCTACCTTCTCAGCCGTCCGCGCCGTGCCGTAGACCGCGCCCGCACCGGCCGCGCGTACGAGTTGCGAGGCCGCCGTGCCGACGCCCGACCCGACCGCGTGAATCAGCACGCGCTCGCCCGTGCGCAGATTCGCCTGCGTGAAGAGTGCGTCGTGCGCCGTGATGAAGACCTCGGGCACGGCCGCCGCCTCTTCGAACGAGAGCCCGTCGGGTATCTCCGCGAGATGGCTCTCGGGCACGACGACGTACTCGGCCTGCGCCCCGCCCGCCGTGATGCCGAAGACGCGCTGCCCCGCGCGCCACGCGCGCGCGTCTTCACCCGTCTGCTCCACCTCGCCCGCGAACTCAAGGCCGGGGATGTCCGTGGGCGCGCCCGGCGGCGCGGGGTAACGGCCGCGCTTCTGGAAAAGGTCCGCGCGGTTCAACCCCGCCGCGCGCACGCGCACACGCACGCGGTCGGCGCGCGCACGCGGCCTCTCGACCTCGCACACTTCGAGCCGCCCCGCGCCCTCGTGCGAGACGATCCTCACCGCGCGCATCTTCTCTTCACTCATGTCGGAGAGCTTAACACCAAACTCGGCGGGCCATGCGCGTGTTAAAGTTGAGCCGCGCATGAGCGGAGCCGCACTGTTCGTCGTCGTCAACCACACGGCCGCGCGCGCACGCATGGCCTGGCCGCGCGTGCGCGAGTCGCTCGTGCGCGCGGGCGTCGAGTTCGACGCGCACGAGTCAACGCGCGAGGGCGAGACGGAGGAGCGCACGCGCGCGGCGCTCGAAGGCGGACGCGCGACGGTCGCGGCCGTCGGCGGCGACGGCACGTTGAGCGCGGCCGCCAACGGCTTCTTCGAGTCGTGCGCTGGTCTTCACGAAGACGCACTCCCACGCGCCGTCAACCCCTTAGCTACACTGGCGCTGCTGCCGGCGGGCACGGGCGACGACTTCGCGCGCGGCCTCTCGGGCGGACGCCGCGAGCCGCTCGACGCGTGGGTCGCGAGGCTCGTCCGGCACTGTCGCGGCGAAGCAGTTCAGGAAGAGACCGTGAAGCGTGTGGACGTTCTTCTAGGAAGCGTTAACGGCGGAGCGCATCGTTTCGTCTGCCTCAACGCGGCGACGCTCGGCATCGGCGCGGAGGTGTCGGCGCGCGTGGCGGCGCAGGGGCGCGCGGTGCGGCGTCTGCCGGGCGAGGCGCGTTTCGCGCTCGCGGCGCTGCCCCGCCTCGCGGCCTGGCGCGACCGGCGCGTGCGCGTCACGACGGACGGCCGCGTGTGGGAGGAGTGCGGCACCAACCTGCTCGCCGTCGTCAACGGCACCTACGCGGGCGGCGGCATGAACTTCTCGCCCGAAGCGAGTCTGACCGACGGGCTGCTCGACGTGCTCGCCGTCTGTAGCATCTCGCGCCCCGCGCTGCTGCGCGAACTCTCGCGCGTCCACACCGGCGGCCACCTCAACAACCCCAACGTCAAACTCACACGCGCCGCCCACGTCCGCGTCGAGACCCTCGACGACTCCGATTCGCTCGGCGTCGAAGCCGACGGCGACGTGCGCGGCAACACCCCCGCCGAGTTTCGCGTCATGCCCGCAGCGTTGCGCATAGTCTTCTGAATAAAGTTAAAGGGGGAGGACTTGTGCCTCCCCCTTTAACTTCGTCACGGCATTCCAGCCTTCTAAGTTCCGAGCAACGCACGTGCACGCGTCACAACGTTATCGACGTTGAACCCGAGTTCCTTCAACGCGGTCGCGCCGGGGGCGGAGGCGCCGAACTGGTCGAGGCAGAGCACGTCGCCCGCGTCGCCGGTCCAGCGGTGCCAGCCCAGGCTGGCGGCGGCCTCGACGCCGAGACGTGCTTTGACGGCGGAGGGGATGACGCTCTCGCGGTATGCGGCGTCCTGCTCTTCGAACAGGTCCCAGCAGGGCATCGAGACGACGCGCGTCGGCGTCCCCTCCTTCTGCAACGCCTCGCGCGCTTCGAGGCAGAGCGAGATTTCGGAGCCGGTCGAAAGCAGGATGAGTTCCGGCGTCACGGTCTTCCCTTCCGCGTCCGTTCCGTCAGCCAAAACGTATGCGCCGCGGCGCGTGCCTTCGGCCGGGGCGTATGTATTCGCGCGGTCGATGAGCGGGAGTTTCTGGCGCGTGAGGACGAGCGCGGTCGGCGCGTGGCGGCGCAGGATGGCGAGCCGCCAAGCCTCGCGCGTCTCGTGCACGTCGGCCGGGCGGATGACGTAGAGGTTCGGGATGGCGCGCAGGCCCGCGAGTTGTTCGATAGGTTGATGCGTCGGTCCATCTTCGCCGAGCCCCACCGAGTCGTGCGTGAAGACGTAGACGACCTGCACGTGCGAGAGCGCGGCGAGGCGGATGGCGGGCTTCATGTAGTCGGAGAAGCACATGAAGGTCGCGCCGTAAGGGATGAGCCCGCCGTTCAGACTCATGCCCGTCAGCGCCGCGCCCATGCCGTGCTCGCGGACGCCGAAGTGAATCGTGCGTCCCTCGTATGAACCGAACTGGAAGCTGCCGCCGTCCTTGATGTCTGTGTTCGTCGAGGGGCCGAGGTCGGCCGAGCCCCCGACGAGCGTCGGCAGGTGCGGCGCGAGCGCGTTGATGACTTCGCCGCTCGCCTGCCGCGTCGCGATGGACTTCGCGTCCGCGAACGTGGGCAGGTGCGACTCCCAGTCTTCGGGCAGTTCGCCGCCCATCGTCACGCGCCACGCCTCGCCCTGTTCGGCGTGCTCGTTGGCGTAGCGTTCGACCAACTCGTTCCACTCGCGCTCCTGCTGCTCGCCGCGCTCGACGGTCTTGCGGAACTCCGCGAGCGCCTCTTCGGGGATGTAGAAGTCTTCGTCCTCGGGCCAGCCGAGCGCGCGCTTGGTCGCCTTGACGGCGTCGGGGCCGGGCGCGTCGGAGTGAGCCTTGCGCGTGCCGGCGGTCGGCATGCCGAAGCCGATGACGGTCTTGACGGAGATGAGCGAGGGCTTGTCCGTCACGCCCTGCGCGTCGCGAATCGCCTTCTCGATGGCGTCGAGGTCGTTGCCGTCCTCGACGGTCGAGGTGTGCCAGCCGTAGGCGTCGAAGCGTTTGGGCACGTCGTCCGTGTAGGCGAGCGAGGTGTAGCCCTCGATGGTCACGTTGTTGTCGTCGTAGAGGTAGATGAGCTTGCCGAGTTTCAAGTGCCCCGCGAGCGAGGCGGCTTCGGCGGCCACGCCCTCCATCAGGTCGCCGTCGGAGACGATGGCGTAGATGTAATTATCAACCAGCGGGAAGCCATCCTGATTGAACTTCGCGGCGAGGTGCGCGGCGCCCATCGCCATGCCGACGCCGTTGGCGAAGCCCTGGCCGAGCGGGCCGGTCGTGATCTCGACGCCCGCCGTCAGGATGTTCTCGGGGTGGCCCGGCGTCTTCGAGCCCCACTGGCGGAAGTTCTTCAACTCTTCGAGCGGGAGGTCGTAGCCCGTCAGGTGCAGCAGAGAGTAGAGCAGCATCGAGCCGTGGCCGGCGCTCAAGAGAAAGCGGTCGCGCCCCTGCCACTTCGGATTCTTCGGGTTGTGGCGCATGAAGCGCGTCCAGAGCAGGTAGGCCATCGGCGCGGCGCCCAGCGGCAGGCCGGGGTGGCCGGACTCGGCGCGCTGCACGGCGTCGATGGAGAGTGCGCGGATGGTGTTGATGCA
Organism: Pyrinomonadaceae bacterium; assembly: GCA_036379655.1. Taxonomy (GTDB): domain Bacteria; phylum Acidobacteriota; class Blastocatellia; order Pyrinomonadales; family Pyrinomonadaceae; genus QHXN01. Next base: position 72,470 of record DASVGG010000080.1, on the reverse strand, counting down.
GAGCTGGTCGAGCTCTGGCGTAGTTTCCCTGGTCGGCGTTGACGCGCTCATCTTTCGTCTCCCTGCCTTATTCAGTTTTTGGATTTCCGGTGCGAGCCATCATACAGAAAACCGGGTGGAAAGGGTAAAGGGGAACGCTGAACTAGGAACGCGGAACGATGAACTGAAGACACTCCGTCTTACAGTTCATCGTTCCGCGTTCCTAGTTCAGCGTTAGGCTCACGCCCTCCCTCACGGTTGGGCTTGCGTTCTACTTGATCTGCATCGCCCCGACGGCGCGCGCGGCGTTGACGCGGCCGCCCGAGACGACCTTGCCCTTGAGTGAGTCGAGTTTGTCGGTGGTGTTCATGAGCCGGTCGCGCAGTTCCTTGACCGAGAGGTTCGGCTCGACTGACAGAACCAAACCGGCGACGCCCGCGACGAACGGCGTCGCCATCGACGTGCCCGAGTGCTCCTCGTAGCCGCCGCCGAGCCACGTCGAGAGAATCTCGTGGCCGGGCGCGGCGACGTGGACGCCCTTCGCGCCGTAGTTCGAGAAACGGGCCAACTCGTCGCGGCGGTCGAGCGCGGCGACCGACATCACGTTGGGCAGTTTGTAGCCCGAAGGGAAGTGCGGCCGCTTGTCGGCGTCGGCGCCGTCGTTGCCCGCGGCGGCAACGAAGAGGATGTCGGCCTCGCCCGCCTTGCGGATCACGTCTTCGAGCGCCTTCGAGCGCGACTGCGAGCCCCAGCTCGCGCTGATGACGCGGACGTTGACGCCGTCGCGCTTGCGCGCGATGACGTAGTTGATGGCCGCGATGGCGTCCTTGGTCGAGCCGAAGCCGCCGCGCCCCATGAACTTCAGAGGCATGATCTCGACGCGCCAGTTGACGCCCGAGATGCCGAGGTTGTTGTCGCCCTCGGCGCCAACGATGCCGGCGCAGTGCGTGCCGTGGCCGTTCTCGTCCATCGGGTCGCGGTCGTACTCGACGGCGCTGAAGCCGTCGTAGTCATCGATGAGGCCCAGCTCGTCGTCGCGGTACATCTCGATGTCGGCCGGGCGGTGCCACATGTTGCCGGCGAGGTCGGGGTGCGTGTAATCGACGCCGCTGTCGAGGACGGCGACGACGACCTTCTTGCTGCCCTGCGTCTTATCCCACGCGGCGAAGGCCGAGATGTCTGCCTCGGCGCGGCCGTTGCGCTGGCCGGTGTTGACCAGGCCCCACTGCTCGCCGAGCAGCGGGTCGTTCGGCCCGCCCGGCGGCAGCGGCGTGGCGGAGCGTCCGCTGAAGCCGAAGCTGCCGCTCGCGTTGGGGTCCAACTGGATTCTGAAGTTCGGCTCGGCGTACTCGACCTCGGGGAGCGAGGCGTATTCTTCGGCGACGCGCGCGGCATCCTCGTCGTCGAGGTCGTCGATGGCCGTGAGACCTTCGACCGCCTCGACGCGGTCCTCGATGTGGTCGTTGAGCGACGCGGCGATCTCGTCCATGCGCTCGGCGGAGACGCCGGGTTTGAAGCGCACGAGCACCTCGGCCTCGTCGTCGCCCTCTTCGCTCTCGACGGCCTCGACGATGGGGGCATGATCGACGGGCACGGCGACCACCTCGCGCTTTATCACGACCTCGCGCTTAACTTCCCAGCGCTCGATGCGGCCGGCGGCGGCGGCGAGCACCACGAGCGCCCCCGCCAGCGCGAAGTGAAGGGTGTAGTTTCTACGGTTCATCGCTAACTCCTTGGATAGAGGTCGGAGGTCGGTCGGGAGACGGCCCGCCGTTGACGGGCCTCCGGCCTCTCAAATCTTGTAGTTCTTCCCTTTGAAGTCGTACAGGCGGAGCTGGTTGCGGTCGGCGCGGTACTCGTAGGTCTTGCCGCCCGAGGCGAGACGGATGCGCCAGCCCGTCATGATCATCATCGTGCTCATCTCGTCGCGCAGGGGGGCGCCGAGCGCGCCGTTGGGGAAGTCCGCCTCCTCGACGGAAGACTCTTCGACCTCGCCCTCGCCGACGCCGAGCCGCTCAGCCAGGTCTCTGCGCGCGCGCCCGACCGCCTCCTCCATGCTGTAAGCCATTCGTTTCGCAATCTCCCGCGTCAGGTTGTCCCGTCTGAAGCTTATACGCCCGCGCGCGCCCCCGCGTTTTCTTTTTTGAGCGCCCGAGTATTCTGCGCTCGCGGCGGAAAAAAGAAAAGAGTAGAGACAGGAGTCAGTAGAAAACCCGTTGACGCTCAAGCTCGACGGTTCTCATCCTCAATCTCAACAAAGCGGAGCCTACTGACTTCTGACTCCTGACTGCTTCCCCCCATCCAACCCTCGGAACGAAAATCCGCATCAAGAAATCGTCACGCCGAACGTTCTGCTGATGCGCCGGCCGCCGGCCGGTCGCCCCGGGATACTTCCGCACACGAACCGAGAGTCGCCGACGCGCGGCCGTCGTGTGCCCTGACGACTCTCTTTTTTTCGGAGGCCCATGATGAAAGCCAAGCTCCTTCCGCTCGCACTGCTCGCGCTCTGCCTCAACGCGTTCGCGCCCGCCGCACACGCGCAGCGCAGCGCCGCCGTCAGGACGGCCGCGACACCGGCCGAGTCATTTGAAAGAACGACGACGGCCGCCGCGCGCCCCTCGCAGACGCTCCCCATCCGGCGCGTCATCCTCTACAGCAACGGCGTCGCGTACATCGAGCGGCGCGGCACCGTCACGGGCCACGCCGAGGTCGATCTCTCCTTCAAGCAGTCGCAGGTGGACGACGTGCTCAAGTCGATGGTCGTCCTCGATTTGGGTAAGGGGCGCGTCGGGGCCGTGAGCTACAACTCCAGCGCCCCGCCCTCGGCGCGCATGGCCGACATCCCCTTCTCCATCTCGCCCACGACCGGCGGCGCGATGGGCGGGCTCGCGGGCGTACTCAGCCAGTTGCAGGGCGCGCGCGTCGCGGTGACGACCTCGGGCGGCCGCACGGCCTCCGGCTCCGTCCTCACGGTCGAGGAGCGACGCGAACAACCCGACCCGCAGAAGCCCGCCGTCACCACGCACGCGCTCGTCATCGCTTCGGAGGGCGGCGAGTTGCAGAGCTTCGACTTGAGTGAAGTGCGCGGCGTCAAACTGCTCGACGCGGGGACGCGGCGCGACGTGGGCGAGTTCGCCGACGCCTCCGCGAGCGCGCGCAGGCGCGACGCGAAGACCATCACCGTCACCTCCGACGGCGCGGGCACGCGCGAGATGCTCGTCAGCTACACGGTGGCCGCGCCCATCTGGAAGACGACCTACCGCGTCGTGCTCGACGACACAGGCAAGCCCTTCTTCCAGGGTTGGGCCATCGTCGATAACGTGAGCGACGAAGACTGGGTGGACGTGCGCCTGTCACTCATCTCGGGCACGCCGGTCTCGTTCATCCAGCCGATACAGAAGCCCTTCTATCGCTACCGGCCCGTCGTCCCGGTGCCCGACGACCTGCGCATGTCGCCGCAGGTCTACGAGCCTGAGTCGGGCGAGGTCGGCGGCGGCGCGCCCAACACGGTCGTCGGCTCGGTCGAAGACGCGCAGGGCGCCTCGGTCGCGGGCGCGAGCGTCCTGGTGCGAAACGAGGCGACGGGCCAGCAGTTCAACGTGCAGACCGACGGCGGCGGCAACTTCCGCACGTCGGCGCTCGCGCCGGGCAACTACACGGTGACGGTCTCTTCGCCGGGGTTCAAGAGTTGGATGACGAACGGCGTGCGGGTCGGCCCCGGAGGCGCGGCGCGGCTCAACACGACGCTCGAAGTCGGGAGCGTCAGCGAGAGCGTCACCGTCGTCAACAGCGCGGACGCGAGCGTCGGCGGCAACTTCCGCTCGAACTCCATCAACAACCTGCCCGTCAACGGGCGCCGCAACCTCTTCAACTTCTCGACCGACGGCGGGGATAAGGACAACCAGTTCGCCATCGTGCCGGAGCCGTCCTTGAGCGCGCGCATGCGGGGCGGCGAGACGGGCATCGTGACCGCGGCCGAGGGCGCGGAGGTCGGCGACCTCTTCGAGTATCGCATCGAGCAGCCCGTCACCGTCCGCCGCGACCGCTCGGCGCTCATCCCAATCCTCCAGACGCAGATGGAGGGCACGCGCGTCTCCGTCTTCAACCTGGCGGAGGGGCGCAGCCGCCCGATGTCGGGACTGCTTTTGAAGAACACCTCGCCGCTCACGCTCGAAGGCGGCGCGCTCACCGTCATCGACGGCGACGCCTACGCGGGCGAGGCGTTGTTGGAGCGTCTCAAGCCCGAGGAGAAGCGGCTCATCTCGTTCGCGCTCGACCTCGGCACGCTCGTCACCGTGCGCGCGGAGGAGGAGAACTCGCCCGCCTTCAACGTCCGCATCATGCACGGCACGCTCTACGCGACGCACCACCACCGCCAGAAGAAGCTCTACACGCTGCGCAACCAGACGCCGCACCCGCGCACCGTCTACGTCGAGCACCCCGTCCGCGACCAGTGGGAACTGGACGACAAGGTGACGCCGAAGCCCGACGGCAAGAGTCAACGTTATTACCGCTTTCGCGTGGAGCTTAAGCCGAACGAGACGCAGGAACTCGTCGTCGCCGAGCGCCAACAGGGGCGCGAGACCTACGCGCTCTCGAACGTCACGACCGAGCAGATACATCTCTTCTTCTCGCGCCGCTACATCGACGAGGCGACGCGGGCCGCGCTCCAGAACATCCTCGACCTCAAGGCGCGCGTGGCCGCCGCGCAGACGCGCATCGGCGCCATCGACCAGGAGATCGCCGAGATCGGCGCCGACCAGCGGCGCCTGCGCGAGAACATCTCGGCGCTCACGCAGACGGCCGAGGCGCGCCAGCTCATCGCCCGCTACGTCCAGAAGGCCGACCAGCAGGAGACGCGCCTCGAACAACTCGCACGCGACAAGCAGTCCGTCCTCGAAGACTACTCGCGCCTCCAGACGCAGCTCGAAGCCGCGCTGCGCGCCCTCGCCCTCAATCGCGACCTCGCGATGAAGGAGTGAAGAGTGAGGCGCTTAGTGTTACCGACCTGCGAGATGAAATAAGGCTCCCGGCGGTGCGCGGCCTTATGTTGATTCGCTAGTCGGTATGTGAACATCCCCGAAGGGGATGGCGTCCGCTCTTCATCACTTCAAATCCCCGAATAGATGCTGTAGCAGCGCGCAGACCGTTATCGCGGCGGTCTCGGCGCGCAGCGTGCGGCCGCCGAGCGTGACGAGGTGCCAGCCGCGCGCGCGCGCGAGTTCCAACTCCTCTTCGTCCCAGCCGCCTTCGGGGCCGACGAGCGCGAGGACGGCCGTGAGCCGCGCGCCCTCCGTTGTCGGAAGAGAGTCGAGCGACGCGCCGCCCCCTTCGGCGAAGAGGACGCGCGTCTCTCGCGGGCGCCGCTCAGCAGAGACGAGGCGCGCGAACGCCGTCGGCTCTTCGACCACGGGCACGCGCGCGCGCCCCGACTGCTTCGCGGCTTCGAGCGCGAGGCGGCGCCAGCGTTCGATGCGCTTCGACGTGTCGCGCTCGTCACGCAGACGCACGTCCGCGCGTTTCGTCTCGACGGGCACGACGCGCGCGGCGCCCAGTTCGGTCGCCTTCTGCACGACGAGGTCGAACTTCTCGCCCTTCAACAACGCAACGGCCAACGTCAGCTCAAGCGGCGACTCGGGGCTCGGCGGCTCGGCCGTCCCGCGCACGTCGAGCGTCGCCCCGCCCCGACGCCCACCCGCGTCACGCACGACGCAGAGGAACTCGCGCCCCTCGCCGTCGAAGACCCGCGCCTCGTCGCCCGCGCGCAGGCGCAGCACGTCGCGCAGGTGGCGCGACTCCTCCTCCGACAGAGTCACCTGACCGGGCGTGTGCAGGAAGGCTTGAGGCTCCGCGTGGAATCTTCTGCGGCTCATCCCTTGGGTCTCACACGACGAACGCGACCCACTCGCCGTCGCTCTCAATCTCGTAGTCGCCGACGCCGAGTTCTATCAGTCGCGCGGCCACCTGCGCGGCCTGCGTCGTGAGGATGCCCGAGAGGACGAGGCGGCCGCAGGTGGCGCCGAGCAGCGTGGGCAGCAGCGGCAGGATCACGTCGGCCGTCAGGTTGGCGCAGACGAGGTCGGCCGAGGGCGTCCGTTCGTCCACGGTGCCGACGCGGAACTCGACGCGTTGGCCGACGCCGTTGAGGCGCGCGTTCTCTTCCGCGACCGAGACGGCCAAAGGGTCCGTGTCGCACGCCTCGACGCGCGCGTTGGGGTCGAGCTTCGCGGCGGCGATGGCGAGGACGCCCGTGCCCGTGCCCACGTCGAGAAAGCTCCCGCCCCGGAAGTGCTTCTGGATGGCGGCGAGGCACAGCCGCGTCGTCTCGTGCGTGCCCGTGCCGAAGGCCATGCCCGGCTCGACGCGGATGACGACGCGGCCCTCCCGCTCCTCGACCTCGCTCCACGGCGGCGCGACGACGATGCGGCCGACCTCTACCGGGCGCCAACCCTTCTTCCACTCCGCGAGCCAGTCGCGCCCCTCGACCTCGCGGAACTTCATCTCGCGCACGTCCGACGACGCGAGCCCGTAGACGCGCAGCGCCTCGGCCAACGCCGCGCGCACGCGCTCGATCTCCGGCGGCTCCTCGAAGTACGCCGTGACGCCGACGAGCCCGTCCTTGCTCCCCGCCGAATCGCAACACTCCGTCCCGAGCGCGCCCGCCTCCATCAGCGCATACTCGACGGCCTCCTCCGCCCCCGCCGTGCAGCTCAACTCAATCGCGTACCAGTTCATATAAAAGTACTGAGGACTGAGTGAAGAGACGACTTGCTTCCACTCAGTCCTCAGTCCTCAATCCTCATCACTATTCGTCTATTCCCATCTCGCTCAACGCGCGCGGCGAGTCGCGCCAACCCTCTTCGACCTTGACGAAGAGTTCGAGGTAGACCTTGTGGCCGAGCAGCCGCTCGATGTCGCGCCGCGCCTCGGTCCCGACCTCCTTCAAACGCGCGCCGCCCTTCCCGATGATGATGCTCTTCTGCGTCTGGCGCTCGACGTAGATGGCGCAGTAGACGCGCGTCAACTCTTCCGACACCTCTTCGTAGCGTTCGGTGACGACCGCCGTCACGTATGGAATCTCTTCGCCCGTTACGTGCAGAATCTTCTCGCGCACCATCTCGGCGACGAGCGCGCGCATGGGCTGGTCGGTCAGCTCGTCCTCCTCGAAGATGGGCTCGCCCACGGGGAGGTTCGCGATGAACTCTTTGACGAGGTCTTCCAACTGGTCGCCCGTCCGCGCCGAGAGCGGGACGACGCCGCGCCACTCGTGCTCGCGCGAGTACGACTCGATGAGCGGGAGCAGCTTGCGCTTGTCTTCGATCCTATCCGTCTTATTGAGCAGCAGCAGCGCGGGCTTGCCCGTGCGCTTCACGAGGTCGAGGACGAAGCGGTCGCCGTTGCCCGTCGGCACGCTCGCGTCGCGGATAAGGCAGACGAGGTCAACGCCTTCGAGCGCGTCGTGGACGGCGGCCATCATCCGGCGGTTGAGCAGGTAACCCGGCTGGTGCACGCCCGGCGTATCGACTAAAACAATCTGCCCCGCCGGCCTCGTGATGACGCCGCGAATCTGGTGGCGCGTCGTCTGCGGCTTGTTCGACACGGCCGCGATCTTCTCGCCCACCATCCGGTTCAGCAGCGTCGACTTCCCCGCGTTCGGCCGCCCCACCAGCGCCACGTAGCCGCTGCGGAAACCTTCTCGTCCCGACGCGTTGCTTATCTCCTCCCCCATAATCGTTATGCCGTTTTCCGCTGTAGAGGACTTTCACCTTCCGGGTCGTCGTCTCAACAGACGCTCCAGGTTGTCGAGTATCCCAGGCGTCTCCAGCGCCGCCGCGAACTCGCCGGCCCAGTACCTGATCCTGTCGAGATCGAGGTCGTGGTGCGCGCGAAGGAGTGCTTCGATGTCGTCGAGGTCTTTGGCCCTCTGCGCCACCGCCTTCATCACAATCAGGTCTTCGGGCGTGGGAACTTTTACCTTCACGCCTCCCGCCGCTAACGTCCGGGCGCGCTCTATCATCTCCAACTCAAACGGTAGGGCGCCGCACGAAACGTCTACACTGATGCCGCTCGCGACGTGTCTGAGCAGGATGACGCGGGAACGCGCGGCGAATTCGAGCACGTCGCCGATACGTCCCTCGAATCCGTACGCCTCGCCCGCGCGGAGGAAAGACTCCCAAGGTCGCTCGTCAAGCCAGACGACTACGTCAATGTCCTGCGTCGCGCGCGGCCGACCTAATAAAGAGACCGCGAGGCCGCCGACGGTCGTGTATGGCACGCCGTCAGACTCGAACCAACGCGCCAGCGAGCGCAAAGCCTCCTCGAATGACTGCGGCAGGCCCGGCATCTCAGACGCGGTATATCTCCTTCAGCAGGCGCCAGCGCTCGCGAACCTCGTCCTCACCCTCGCGGAGTGATTCCGACCAGCCGAAGGTCTGCGCCGCCTCGTAAAGAAGCGCCGTCTGACGAAGCCTCACTTCGGGCGGGGTGCGACGCGCCTCCTCGTCGGTGAAGTCGTTGACCAGCTTCCACCGCGCCTTGAAATGCTCGGCCTCCTCCTTCGTCATCATGCGCCTATTTTATCACCTCGAAGTTGGCCTCCAACGCCTCCGGGTCGGCGGAGCTGCGGCCGGCCATGACTTTGAAGAGGCCGGGCTCGACGACGAAGCGCATCGCGTCGTTGTAGAAGCCGAGTTCGGCGGGCGTGAGTTTGAAGCTCAGCGTGCGGCGCTCGCCGGGTTGGAGCGTGACGCGGCGGAAGCCCTTCAGCTCCTTCAAGGGGCGGACGCGCGAGGCGACCAAGTCGCGTATGTAGAGTTGCACGACCTCGTCGCCCTCGCGGCGTCCGGTGTTCTCGACATCGACGCTCACGTCAACGCCGCCCGAGGCGGGGATGCGCGGCGCGCTCAGTCTCAAGTTAGAGAGTTTGAAAGTCGTGTACGAGAGCCCGTGGCCGAAGGGGTAGAGCGGCGCGACGGGCACGTCGAGATATTTCGAGGTGTACTTTTCGTTCGTGGGCGGGCGGCCCGTCGGCGTCTGGTTGTAGTAGAAGGGCGCCTGGCCCGCGTTGCGCGGGAAGGTGACGGGGAGCTTGCCGCCGGGGTTGTAGTCGCCGAAGAGCGCGTCGGCGATGGCTTCGCCCCCGCGCGTGCCCGCGAACCACGCTTCGAGAATGGCGGGCGAGTTCTCAGCGGCCCAGCCTATCGACAGGGGCCGTCCGTTCATCAACACGACGGCGTAAGGCTTGCCCGTCTGGTGGATGGCTTGCAGCAACTCCAACTGACGGCCCGGCAAATCTAACGACGTGCGTGAAGCGGCCTCGCCGCTCATGTCGGCCGTCTCGCCGACGGCGACGATGACGGCGTCGGCGTCGCGCGCGGCGCGCACGGCCTCGTTGATGGAGTTCGCGGCCGTGGGCGTCGTCGCCAGACGCGCGGGGTCGATGTCGCCCGCGGCGGCGACGTTCGTCCCGCCGGCCGCGCTCGGGTTCGGCGGCGGCGCGTCGTAGTTGCCCATGATGCCGCGACCCTCGACCGCCACGCCCTTCTCATACAGCACGCGTGTCCGCGCCGAGACCTTCGCCTTCACCGCTTGAAGTAAAGTTAAAGAGTCCTGCGGCCTGCCGTCGCCCGACCACGAGCCGATGATGGCGCGTGGGTCGTCGGCGAGCGGGCCGACGACGGCGATGGTGCGCGCGTCCTTGCGCAACGGCAACGTCTCGCGTTCGTTCTTCAACAACACCAACGACCGCGCCGCCACCTCGCGCGCCGCGCGCAGGTGCTCGGCGTTGAGGAGGACGGAAGGCTCGCGCGACTCGTCAACGTAAGGTCGGTCGAAGAGGCCCGCGCGGAACTTGATGCGGAGGATGCGGCGGACGGCCTCGTCAACGTCGGCCATGCGGAGCCGGCCCTGCCGCAACAACTGTGCGCCGTTCTCGTTGTAGAGGCGGCCGACCATCTCCATGTCCACGCCCGCCCAGAGAGCGAGGCGCGCGGCGTCGGCGCCGCCGTCGGCGTAACCGTGCGCGATCATCTCCGTCACGGAGGTGTAGTCGCTCACGACGAAGCCGTCGAAGCCCCACTCGCCGCGCAGGATGTTCGTCAAGGTGAAGCGGTTCCCCGACGCGGGCACGCCGTTCACGTCGTTGAAGGCGCTCATCAGGGTCGCGACGCCCGCGTCCACCGCCGCCTTGAACGGCGGCAGGTAGACATCGCGCAGACGTTGCTCGCTCATGTCGGTCGTGTTGTAGTCGCGGCCCGCCTCGGCCGCGCCGTAGGCGACGTAGTGCTTGGCGCAGGCGACGACGCGGTCGGGCCTTGAGTAGTCCGAACCCTGAAAGCCGCGCACGCGCGCGACGGCGAAGGCCGAGCCGAGATACGTGTCTTCGCCCGCGCCCTCCGCGATGCGGCCCCAGCGGGCGTCGCGCGCCACGTCCACCATCGGCGCGAAGGTCCAGTGCAGACCCGCCGCCCTCGCCTCGGTCGCGGCGACGTAGGCCGAGCGCTCCGCCGCCGCCGGGTCGAAGCTCGCGGCCTCGCCCAACGGAATCGGGAAGACCGTCCGGTAGCCGTGTATCACGTCGAACCCGAAGATGAGCGGAATCTTCAGACGCGACCCCTCGACCGCCGCCCGCTGCAACTCGTTCGCGTTCCGCGCCCCGCGCACGCCGAGCGTCGAGCCCAAACGCCCGGCGCGCGCCATCTCAATCAAATCGGGATTCGCCTTCCCGTTCACGTCGCCGCCCGACTGCTGCAACTGCCCCAGCTTCTCTTCGAGAGTCATCCGCGCGAGCAGCGCCTCGACCTTCCGCTCCACGTCGTCCTGCCGCGCCGCGCGGCGCGGAGGCGGACGCTGCCCGCGTCGCTGCGCGCTCGAATCAAGGGGAAGGGCTGACAGCAAGACTATCGCGGCGAGTAACAGTTTCGCGTGTCGGGCGAGTTTCATCTCTCTCTCCATCCGGAGGGCGGGCCTTATCGCCGGGAGCGCGGGCAGGGATGCCCGCGCTCCCGGCGTTTAGTTGACATTTACTTGGGCGCGGCCTCGCCGTTGAGGCGCATGATTTCGAGGGTCATGTTGGCGGAGGCGTACATGTCTTTCACGTCGAGCCACTCTTTGACGGTGTGGATGGCGCGCATGCCCGTGCCGAGGTTGGCGCACTCGATGCCGCGCTTGTTGAAGATGTTGGCGTCGCAGCCGCCGCCCGAGGCGAGCGTCTTGACATCGAGCCCCATCCGCGCCGCCGCCTCCTTCACCAGTTTCACGACGCGCGAGTCGTCCGACACGTCCATCGCGTGATACTCGCGCGTGACGTGCGATTCGACGCGCGCCTTCGTCGTCACGCCGTCCACGGTCACTTCGTACTTGGCGGCGGCGTCCTCGCAGCACTTGATGATGTGACGGGTCTGCGCGTCGAGCTTGGCGTCGTCGAGCGAGCGAGCCTCGCCACGGAGTGTGACGAGGTTGGTGATGATGTTCGTCGCCGCGCCGCCCTGGATGACGCCGATGTTGGCGGTCGTCTCCTCGTCGATGCGGAAGAGCTTCATCGCGCTGATGGCCTCGGCGGCGATGCGGATGGCCGAGATGCCCTGCTCGGGCGCGACGCCCGCGTGCGATTCGAGGCCGTAAATCTTGATGTCGAAGTGGTCGGCCGAGGGGCCTTTGGTGAAGAGGAAGCCCGGGTCGTCCGAGTCGAAGACGATGCCGTACTTCGCGCGCACCTTCGACATGTCGAGGTGCTTGGCGCCGAGCAGCCCGACCTCCTCGCAGATGGAGAAGACGGCATCAATCGGCGCGTGCGGGATCGATTGCTCTTGCAGGCAGCGGATGGTCTCGATGATGACGGAGCAGCCCGACTTGTCGTCGCCACCCAGGACCGTACTGCCGTCGGTGCGGATGATGTCGCCCTCGACGATGGGCTTGACGCCCTTGCCGGGGACGACCGTGTCCATGTGCGCGCTCATCATGATGGGCTCGGCGGCGGGGATGGTGCCGGGGAAACGCGCGATGACGTTGCCGGTGTTGCCGCCGACCTGCTCGCCCGCGCCGTCGATGAAGACCTCGGCGCCTAACTCCTCGCAATATGTCTTGATGCGCTGGGCCACGTCGCGCTCCTCGCGCGAGACGGAGTCGATCTGGACGAGTTCGAGCAGAAGGTTCTTGATGCGCTCCTCATTTATCATGCGAGTCTCCTCGGAAGAACGGTCTCATCTCTCAGCCGGATTAATGCCGACGGACTAGTTAACTGCTTGGGGCGGTGCGCCAATCCTACTACACACGCCCGAGCCCGCGCCACGGGTCAGGCAGACTTAAGGGCTGACCTCTTCGAGCGCGCGCTGCAACTCTTCACGCTTAGCGTTCAAAGTCTCTGCGTCGGCTTCCGGCCCGACGTGGATGGGCGGGGCGAAGCGGACGCGGACGCGCGAGAAGGGTTTTGGTATCTGCATCCGGTCCCAGCTCTTGAGAGACCAGAAGCACTCGGCGTTGACGCCGAAGGGAAGCACGGCCTGGCCGGTCTTCTTGGCGAGGAGGACGGCGCCCATCTTGGCGACGTGGCGTGGCCCGCGCGGGCCGTCGATGGAGAAACCGGCGGGGCAGCCGAGGCGGACGAGCCTTGTTAATTCGACGAGCGCGCCGACGCCGCCGCGCGTCGAGGAGCCGCGCACCGCGCCGTAGCCGAGGCGCTGGATGAAGCGCGCGATGTACTCGCCGTCGAAGCTCTGCGAGGTCATGATGACGATGCGCCGGCCGCGGAAGAAGTAGGTGCCGGCGAAGATGCGGTCGTGCCAGAAGGTGTAGATGGGGAGGCGGCCGGAGCGGGCGGCCTCGTCCCAGTGCTCGCGGCCCTCGACGGTGAAGCGCAGTGTCGCACCGACCGCGCGGATGAGCAGAGGGAAGATGAAGCTCGCGGCGCGGACGGCGAGCCGCTGCCCGAGACTGTAGCCGGAGAGGTCTGCGAAGCGGTACGCGCGCGCGACGCGCTCGTCCGTCTGTTGTTCTGCCGTCGCGGGGTGCATGAGTCTCGACCGGCGAGTCTAGCAGAAGTCACCACGGAGACACAGAGATACGGCTTGGCGCCTTGAGACGCGTCTCCGTGGTGAATCGCTTTCGGTAAGAGTTATAAGGTGGTATAAAAAACGCGTCTCGGCTCATCCCTGTCCCGCAAGAGTTCGTTAAAGATGCATCTGCGTATGAGGCCCGCACTGACACTGCTGCTGCTGGCGGCCGTCTGCACGGCGCTCGCGCTCGCCCCCGTCGGGGCCGCGCGGCAGACGAGGCGCAACGTGAGCCTCGTCCTCACGGGCGGCAAGGTCTTCACCGCCGACGCGCGCGCAACGCTGGCCGAGGCCGTCGCCGTCGAAGGCGCACGCATCGTCGCCGTCGGCACCTCGCGCGACATCGCGGCGCGCTACACGGCCGCGCGCACCATCGACCTCAAGGGCCGACTCGTCACGCCCGGCTTCAACGACGCGCACATACACTTTCTCGGCGGCGGGCTCTCGCTGCTGCGCGTGAACCTCGTCGGCGCGAAGACGCTGGCCGAGGCGAAGGCGCGCGTGGCGGCGCGCGTGCGCGAGTTGCCAGCGGGCGCGTGGGTCACGGGGCGCGGTTGGGACCACACGCTCTGGGGCGGCGCGTGGCCGACGAAGAAAGACTTAGATGAAGTCGCGCCCGCGAATCCGGTCATCCTCCAACGCGTGGACGGGCACGTCTCGTGGGCCAACACGCTCGCGTTGCAGAAAGCGAATGTCACGCGCGAGACGCGGGCGCCGCAGGGCGGCGAGATACTGCACGACGCGGCGGGCGAGCCGACCGGCATCCTGAAGGAGACGGCCGGCGGCCTGGTCATGAGCGTCGTGCCTCAGCCTACGCGCGCCGAGCAGATGGAGGCGCTGACCCGCGCGCTCGCGGAGGCGCGGCGCTACGGCATCACCTCCGTCCAGGCCAACGACGTGCCCAGTTCCGAAGCGACGCCGCTCTACCGCGAGTTGCTCAAGGATGGGAAGCTCACCGTGCGCGTCGCCGAGTGGCAACAGTTCGAGCGCACGGTCGAGGAGTTGAAGCGCGAGCGCGCCGAGTTCGCGTCGCACAAGGACGACCCGCTGCGGTTGAAACTGACCGCGCTCAAGGGGTACGTGGACGGCACTCTGGGCTCGCGCACGTCGGCCATGCTCGCGCCCTTCGCGGACGACCCGCACAACAGCGGCATCCCGCGCATGCCGCCCGAGCAGTTGACGAAGATGATCGTCGAGCGCGACGCCGCCGGCCTCCAGATCGCGCTCCACTGCATCGGCGACCGCGCCAACCGCATGGCGCTCGACGGCTTCAAGGCGGCGCGCGAGAAGCGCGGCCCGCAGGCCGGTCTTATCATCCATGTCGGCCAGACGAGGTTGGCTTACGAGCCGCGCCACCGCGTCGAGCACGCGCAGGTCGTCTCGCCTTTAGACTTCGCGCGCTTCCGCGACCTCGGCGTCATCGCCTCGATGCAACCGTCGCACGCCATCTCGGACAAGCGTTGGGCGCAGGAACGACTGGGCGAATACCGCGTGCTCGGCGCCTACAGTTGGCACACGTTCATGGCGCACGGCGTGCCCGTCCCCTTCGGCACCGACTGGCCGGTCGAGCCCATCAACCCCTATCTCGGTCTCTACGCAGCGGTCACGCGCCAGAGCATCGAGGGCGACCCCTCGGGCGGCTGGTGGCCCGAGGAACGGCTCTCCATCGAGGACGCCATCCGCAACTACACGGCCGCGAGCGCCTACGCCTCCTTCGACGAGTCGCGGAAGGGCCGCATCGTCGAGGGGATGCTCGCCGACCTTGTCGTCCACTCCAAAGACCTCCTCACCATCGCCCCCCGCGAGATACTACAGACCGAAGCGGACATCACCGTCTTCGACGGCCGTGTCGTTTACGAAAGAGTGAGCAGTGAGCGGTGAGCAGTGGTTGAGTTAAAGTGGATGGTACGTTAATTCTTAAAACTGCTCACTGCTCACCGCTCACTGACCGGAGGTCAATATGCCCACTTGGATGAAGGTGCTGCTGGTCGTCGGGTTGCTGCTGGTCCTGCTGGTCGTGGGGGCGGCGGTCGCGATCTTCTTCCTCGCGCGGTCGTACGGGCCGGGGCTGGTGGAGGCGGGTAAGCAGACTTACGAGGAGGGCGCCGCGTACGGGCGGCGCACGGACCAGGAGGGGTGTCTCAACGAGGCGGTCGCACGGCAGGCGCGCGCCGACGGCTTCACCGACCTGATCAAGAACAACGTCTTCATGCGCGCGTGCCTCGAAGCCAGCCGCGCGACGCCCGGTTTCTGCGACGCCGTGCCGGGCCGGATGGAGTTTATGAAGTCCATCAGTTGGCAACAGCAGCAGTGCCAGCGCTACGGACTGTCGCAGGAGCAGCAGTGCGGCCAGCTCTTCCAGCAGGTGCAGCAGTTCTGCGAGCAGCGCCGCGAGCGCGGCGCGAACGTCAACGACGACGACGGCGAGACGGCCCCGCCTCCTCCGCCCGCGCCCGCGCCTCCGCCTTCGAGAGTCCGCTGAGATGTCACGCACACACAAGGCACTCGCACTACTCGCCGCGCTCGTCTTCTGCCTGCTCGGCACGGAGGCGCGCGCGGCGTGGCGCGCGGCGGGCGACGTGAAGACGGTCGCGCGTCAGACGGACGGCGTCGTGCTCACGCTCACCTCGGGCGCGCGCGTCGCCGTCACCTTCCGCGACATCGAGACGGTGCGCGTCCGCCTCGCGCCCTCGGGCGCCTTCGAGCGCGACCTCTCCTACGCCGTCGAGTCGAAGGACCGCAAGACCGTCGCCGCGAAGGTCACGGAGACACGCGAAGAGATTCGTATCTCTTCGCTCAACGGCACGACCATCGTCATCAAGCGCCGCCCCTTCCTCGTCAGCGTCATCGACGGGACGGGGCGCGTCGTCGTCGAGGCAGACCCGGCCAGGGCCACGACCTTCGACCCGGACACGGGCGCCGTCGAGACATCGTTGAAGCGCGTCGAGTGGGAGACCTACTACGGCCTCGGCGAGAAGGCGGGCGCCACCGTCTCGCGCGACACGCAGCAGTTCGTGATGTGGAACACGGATACCTACGGCTACCCGCGCGGGCTCGACCCCATCTATCAATCAATCGGCTTCTACGTCGCGCTGCGCCAGGTGAAGCCGCGCGGCGCGGCCTACGGTCTCTTCCTCGACAACACCTCGCGCACGTACTTCGACATGGGGAAGACCGACCCGGCGCGCGTGACCTTCGGCGCGGCGTCGGGCGAGTTGAACTACTACGTCTTCACCGGCGGCCAGGAGCGCACGCCCAAAAACGTCCTGCGCGACTACACGGACCTGACGGGGCGCACGCCGCTCCCGCCGCTGTGGGCGCTCGGCAACCAGCAGTCGCGCTGGTCCTACTATCCCGAGGCGCGCGTGCGCGAGGTCGCGCGTGGCTTCCGCGAGTCGAAAATTCCGGCCGATGTCATCTATCTCGACATAGACTACATGGACGGCTTCCGCGTCTTCACCTGGAACCGCCAACACTTCCCCGACCCGCCGAAGTTGATCTCGGACTTACGCGAACAGGGCTTCCGCACTGTCGTCATCATCGACCCCGGCATCAAGGTTGACCCGAACTACTTCGCATACCGCGACGGTCAGTCTGGCGGACACTTCGTCAAGAACGGCGACGGGAGCGAGTTGCACGCGAGCGTGTGGCCCGGCGTCTGCGCCTTCCCCGACTTCACCGATTCGAAGGCGCGCGAGTGGTTCGGCTCGCTCTACCGGAAGAACCTAGACGAGGGCGTCGCGGGCTTCTGGAACGACATGAACGAGCCCGGCGTCTTCCTCTCCAACGAGACGCCGAAGCCCGACACTTATCATCACCCAATGAAGACCTTCCCGCTCGACGCGAAGCACGCGGGCGACGGCGCGCCGGGCACGCACGCGCGTTACCACAACGTCTACGGCATGCAGATGGCGCGCTCGACCTTCGAGGGTTTGAAGAAGCTCAGACCCGACGCGCGCCCCTTCGTCCTGACGCGCGCGGGCTACGCGGGCGTGCAGCGATACTCGGCCGTGTGGACGGGCGACAACGTGGCGAGTTGGGACCACTTGAGACTGTCAATCCCGATGCTCTTAAACCTCGGCGTCTCGGGCGTGCCGTTCGTCGGCGCGGACGTGGGCGGCTTCTCCGGCAACCCCTCGCCCGAACTCTACGCGCGCTGGTTGCAGTCGGCCGCGCTCACGCCCTTCCTGCGCTCGCACTCCGAGTCGGGCTCGAACCCGCACGAGCCCTACTCCTACGGCGAAGCGTTCACGCCCGTCAACCGCGCGAGCGTCGAGCTGCGCTACCGTCTGCTCCCATACCTCTACTCGCTCTTTGAAGAGCACAGGCGGACGGGCGCGCCGCCGATGCGCCCGCTCTGGTTCGAGTACCCCGACGACTCGCGCACCTACACGATTGAAGACGAGTACCTCGTCGGCCGCGACCTGCTCGTCGCGCCGGTCGTGAGGGAGTCCGCGACGAAGCGCGGCGTCTACTTTCCGGCGGGCGACAACTGGGTTGACTGGTGGACGGGCAAGACCTACGAGGGCGGCAAGGACGCGGAGATAGACGCGCCGCTCGACCGCCTCCCGCTCTTCGCGCGCGCGGGCGCCGTCATCCCCACGCAGCAAGTCGTGCAGCACACGGGCGAGATGTTGAAAGCGCCGCTCTCGCTCCTCGTCGTCCAGGGCGCCGACGGCGCGAGCAGTTTCTACGAGGACGCGGGCGACGGCTACGGCGAGCGGCGCACGACGACCGTGACTCTGCGCGGCGGCTCGCTCAAGTTCACGCGCGCGGGCGCATACGCGGGGCGCAAGGTCGGCGCGCTCGAATTTCTCCCCGGCCAACTGCCGCGCGACGTGCGGGACGCCTTCGGCGCCACGCTCATGCCGTTCGCGCGGAAGTCCGGCAACCACAACGTCGTGTCGCTCCCGTCGCCCGAGGAGTTCGTGGAGTTCACGCTCGTCCCTTAAGACGTGATGCGCAAGGCTAAGAAAGGTTCGGAGAGAATGGAACACTACCCCGGCGCGCTCGACCGCCGCCGCTTCCTCTCGTCGGTCGGTAAGGGTCTGGGACTGGCCGCGCTCTCTTCGTCCACGGTCGCCTCTCTACTCAAAGACGTGCGCGCGGCGGCCAAACGCGTGTCACATCTCTCGGCGGCGGAGGCGGCGCGCGACGAGGAGTTCTGGTTCGACATCCAGCAGGCGTTCTCGGTCACGCGCGGGCTCATCAACTTGAACAACGGCGGCGTCTCGCCCTCGCCGCGCATCGTCACCGAGGCGCTCGTCCGCTACATCTGGCAGCAGGAGGATGCCACGGCCTACACGATGTGGGAGATTCTCGAACCGCAGTCCGAGACCATCCGCACGGGGCTCGCCGAAGCCTTCGGCTGCGACCGCGAAGAGGTCGCCATCACGCGCAACGTCTCCGACTCGCTCGAAGCACTGCTCTTCGGTTTCGACCTCAAACCCGGCGACGAAGTCTTGACGACGACGCAGGACTACCCGCGCATGCTCACGACCTTAAGACAGCGCGAGCGGCGCGACCGCATCACTCTCAAGCTCGTCAAGTTTCCCGTCCCGCCGAAAGACCTTTCCGAGATAACGGCCGCCTACGAGGCCGCCTTCACCCCGCGCACGCGGCTCGTCCTCGTCTCGCACATGATTAACTTGACGGGCCAGATCACGCCCGTCCGCGACATCTGCGAACTCGCGCGCAAGCGCGGCGCCGAGACCATCATCGACGGCGCGCACTCCTTCGCGCAGTTCAACTTTAAGCGCGACGATTTGAACTGCGACTACTTCGGCACGTCGCTCCACAAGTGGCTCCACGCGCCGAAGGGGACGGGGATGCTCTACGTAAAGAAGGACAAAATCTCCAAGGTCTGGCCGCTCCTCGCCGCCGAGAAGGCGCAGGACGCGGACATCCGTAAATTTGAAGAGACGGGCACGCGCTCGGCCGCGCAACGTCTCGCCATCGGCGAGGCGCTGCTCTTCCACCAGGGCGTCGGCCCCGAGCGCAAGGAGGCGCGACTACGCCTGCTCGCGCGCCACTGGATGAACCAACTCAAGGGCGAGCCGGGCGTCCGCTTCAACACCTCCTTCGACGACCGGCAGTCCTGCGCCCTCGCCAACGTCCACGTCGAAGGCACCGACCCCGTCGCCCTCTGCGACTACCTCTTCCGCCGCCACAAGATATTCGCCACGCACATCGTCCACGACGAGTTCAAAGGCGTCCGCGTCACCCCGAGCGTCTACACGACGCTCAAGGAACTCGACCGCTTCTCCGAAGTCATGTCAGGCATCGCGCGCAAAGGTCTGCCGAAAGCCTGACAGCACGACGCGGGCGCCCGCGTCGCGCTCGCACCCGCGCCCGTTTTACCTTCAACCTTTGCCTCGCCCGCTTTCCCCCAACCCAGAGGAGTAAGAGAGATGAAATGTCCACCGCCGACCAAGCCCGTCATTCAAACCAGAGCGTCGCAAGCAAAAATGACACCCAGACAAGCCCTGGAACTCCTTCAGGCAGGCAACGCGCGATTCGTTAGCGGGTGCATGGTAAATCGAGATTTGCGTGAGCAGGTCAGTGCCACCGCCGGCGGGCAATACCCTTTCGCGGCGCTCTTAAGTTGTCAAGACTCTCGTACTTCGTCCGAGGTCTTGTTCGATTTGAATAAAGGAGACGCCTTCAGCATCCGCATCGCCGGCAACATCGTCAACGAAGATGTCCTCGGGGGCTTGGAATTCAGCACCAAGCTGATGGGCGCAAAGCTGATCGCGGTGATCGGCCATACGCGGTGCGGAGCGATCAGAGGCGCCATCGACAGCGCGGAGTTGGGCAACTTAACCGCGTTACTCGGCAGGATAAACCCGGCCGTCGAATCGGTGCTCGATGGCCGGCGGCGGGACGGCAACGACGGCAAGCTTGTCGAGGCGGTCGCCGAAGCAAACGTCCTGTTAGTGATGCGGCAGATTCGGGAGCGAAGCCCCATCATCAGAGACTTAATCGAGGAAGAGCGGGTCGGTTTAGTAGGGGGGATGTATAACCTCGCGACCGGCAAAGTGAAGTTTTACGAGAAAGAGGCTTAACCACGGAGACACGGAGGCACGGCTAAAACAGCTCAAGCCTTAAAGCTATGCCTCCGTGTCTCCGTGGCCAACTCCCGTTTCATGACATTCAACTGCGAACTGCTCCGGCAGTTGAATCAAAAACCTTGCCAAAGCGGCCCGCCTCGTCTA
Organism: Pyrinomonadaceae bacterium; assembly: GCA_036379655.1. GTDB lineage: Bacteria > Acidobacteriota > Blastocatellia > Pyrinomonadales > Pyrinomonadaceae > QHXN01. The sequence continues at coordinate 52,228 of DASVGG010000080.1, read as the reverse complement.
TCCTTGCCCCACTCACGACAAGTGAGGTGACTCGAAATGAGATTTAGCATCACCATCTGGTTCGTCTAGAACCGACCGCCGTAAACGACGCTCCGTCGTTTCTTTCTTTCCCTTCTTAAACGGAAAGCGGTTGCCCGACCACCCAAAGGCCGGGAAGGTGTGTGAGTGATGTCGAATCTCGGGATAGAAGTCCGCAGCCTCTCTAAATCTTTCAGCAAGCGTAAAGGGCTTATGCGCACGCGGCGCTCGGTGACGCGCGCGCTCTCCGACGTGTCGTTCGAGGTCGCCGTGGGCGAGACCTACGGGCTGCTCGGGCCGAACGGGTCGGGCAAGTCCACGCTCATCCGCGTGCTCTCGACGCTGCTCGTGCCCGACTCGGGCGACGTGCGCATGCTCGGCTATCGCATCCCCGGCGAGGAGGCCGAAGTCAGGCGCCGCGTCGGGCGCGTGAGCGTGGACGCGGCCTTCTACAAGAAGCTCTCGGCGCGCGAGAACCTGCTCTACTCGGCCTTCCTCTACGGCATGGAGAAGGCTGCGGCCGAGCGCCGCGCGCTGGAGATTCTCGAAGCACTCGGGATGGAGGGCGAGAAGTTCACCGACCCGCTCGAAGAGCTGAGCCGCGGCATGCAGCAGAAGGTCGCCATCACGCGCGCGCTGCTGGTCAACCCGCCGCTGCTCCTGCTCGACGAGCCGACGACGGGACTCGACCCGAAGAGCCGGCGCGACGTGCAGACCTTCCTCGAAGATTTGAGGAACGAGCACGGGACGACGATCCTTCTGACCTCGCACGACATGGCCGAGACCGAGCGGCTCTGCGCGCGCATCGGCTTCATCGCGGGCGGGCGCCTCATCGCCGAGGGCACGGCCGACGAGCTGAAGCGCGTCTCGGGCGCCGAGACCCTGGACGACGCCTTCATCGCGCTCGCCGGTCAGAAGCTCGACGGCGAGAACGGCGGGAAGAAAGTCGCGGAAGTGATGGCGGAGGTTTAGCAGATGGAACAGGTACTCAGGCAGACTTGGGGCTTCTTATTTCGCGACTACCATCTGACGCGGAGGTACTTCTCGTGGGTGGTGGTCTTCACGTTCTACGCGGTGGTCAACTCGGCGACGGTCGTGCTGATCGGCGTGGCGGCCGGGGACCGTCGTCTGACGCTGACGCTGATGGTGGGCGTGATGCTGTGGGGACTGCTGTCGGTCGTCTTCCAGGAGATAGCGAACTCCATCACGTACGAGCGTTGGGAGGGGACACTTGAATACACGTTCATGGCGCCCGTCTCAAGGCTCGTGCACCTCGCGGGCGTGAGCATCTTCTCGACGGTCTACGCGGTGCTGCGCGCCGTGGTCATCGTGGTGGGGATGCTGCTCTTCGTGGACATCGACATGTCGCGTGCGAACTGGCCGGGGCTGGTGGTGGTGCTCGCCGTCTCCAGCGCGGCCTTCATCGGGCTGGGTTTGATGGCGGCGGTGCTGCCGGTCTTTTCACCTGAGCGCGGGGCGGAGGCGACAAACATCTTTCAGGGGGTGCTGCTGCTCGTCTCGGGCGTCTACTACGACGTGTCGGTGCTGCCCCGGTGGCTCCAGCCGCTCTCGGTCGTAAGCCCCGCGACCTACGCGCTCTCGGCCTGCCGCAAACTGGTCGGCATCGGCGAGGGCAACGAGATGGTCGCGGGCGCGCCGCTCTCCGCGTGCGCCTACGAGCTGACGGTGCTGACCCTGATGGGGCTCGTCTTCATCCCCCTCGGCCTCTACGTCTTCGCGCTCGTCGAGCGATGGGCGAAGCGGACGGGGAAGTTGAAGCGGACTGGATAGGAACGATGAAGCAGGAACGATGAACGATGAACTGAAAGACAGGAGGCCGGGTTCCCTCGCGGGACGCCCGGCCTCTTCTTCTTAATTCATCGTTCCCGTCAGTTCTCCTGCGGCGGGGGCGGGGCCGTGCGGCGGAAGGTGCGGCGGACGCCGGGGCCGGGGCCGGTGACCTCTTTGACGGTGTAGTCGGAGGGCAGTTGGAAGAGCGCGGCCGCGGGCTCGGTGCGCGAGATGTTCGTCAGGCGGTAGGTCGTCTCGCCGGAGCGCGGGTCGCTGTGGCGCGTCATGACGACGACCTGTAGCTCGGGCGAGTACCAGTGCTCGTCCACGATGTTGATGGGCATCTCGTTGCCGATCTCGCCGGCCGGGATGGTGACCGTCGTGCGCGTGCCTTCGGCCATCACGCCGTCGAAGGAGCGCGCGTCGAGCTTCTCGGTCTTGGCCTCGTGCTTCGAGTTGTGGCGCATGAAGGTGGCGCCCTCGGGGCCGGCCTGCCCGGTGACGATGACGGTCGTGTTGGGCGAGGCGTCGGGGCCGGGCACGCGGGTGAAGGTGCGCTCGACCTCGAACTTCTGGACGGCGCCCTGCACGGCCTTCTGGCGCGCCTGCGCCGCGTCGCCCTCGACCTTGAAGCGCAACTCCATGCGCGGCATCTTGCGCGCGGTCTTCGAGTTGGGTTCGAGGATGTAGGTGAAGCCGGCGACGGGGTCGTTGATGAAGACCGTCTGCGTCTCCTCGCCCGAGGCGGCGAAGGGGCCGATGTAGTTGACCGTCTGCTCGCGGCGTGTGCGCCCCTCCGAGTCGCGGTAGAGCTGCGCGATGTTCTTGCGCACGATGCGGTTGCCGTCCGAGAGCGTCTGCACAGACTCGGTCACGGCCTGCGCCGAGTAGGGTGCGCCCTTAACGAGTTTGCCGGCGAAGCTCATCTCGGTCGCCATGAAGATGAGGTTGTCGCCGCGAATCTCGACCTGCGGCGGCAGGCCCGGCGCGCCCTGCCCCTGAGCGATGAAGACTTCTCCCTCCTCGATGGCGGGCGGGGCGACGACGACCCTGCGCTCGCCCTGCTGCGCCGCCGCGCCGACGGCGTTCAGCAACAGCGCCGCCGCGACCGAGAAGACTGTTAACTTCCTCTGCATACTCTGGCTCCTTTTCGTTTCTGCTTCCTTCTGAAAATTGGGCTTCTTAACTTTGCTTGCGTTACTTCAGCGGACGAAGCGTATGGCGCGCGCGATGCCGTCCTGGCCCATGAGCACGTCGGCCTTGACGCGGTCGCCGGCCGCCTCCGCGTTGACGGGCAGGCCGAAGGAGGCGAGGGCCGAGCGCGGCAACTCGACGCGGACGAGGTGTCCTTCTTCTGACTGCGTGTACGGGCCGGCCTGCACGAGCGGGATGAACTCGGTCGCGACCTCCTGCGCGCGCGCGTCCGTAGCGAGCGCGGGTCGGGTCTGCCGTGGATTGTAAGAGACGTTCGTCGCGCGCGGACGCGGCGCCCTGGACCTGACCCCTTCGGGCGTCCGCTCCGGCTCGACGCCTTCGACGACCTCGTTCGAGCGCGCGACGGTCGGCGCCGGAGGGCCGCCGTTGTTCGTGGTCGGGGGCTCGATCATCGCGCGCTGCGGGGGCGCCTGCGGCTGCACGCCCGGCCGCACCAGTACGAAGAGCGCGAGCGACGCCGCCGCCGCCATCGAGGCGACCGCGACCGTCTTCGCCCATGACCAGCGCCGCGCCGGCGCGTGTCCAGACAGCGGGACGACCTTTGAAGCCGCGACCGCGTCGCTCGACTCTCCAACTTGTACGGAGGCTGCGCGCGCGCGGAAGGCCGCGAGGAGCGCCGTCTCGACGCACGCGGGCGCCTCCGCGCCCTTCATCCCGGCGGCGAGCGCGCGCAGGCCGACCGAGAGTGCGCGTTCGTCCGCGAGCCGCGCGGCGCATGGCGCGCAGGACTCGCCGTGCGCCTCGGCCTCGGCGCGCGTCCGCGCGTCGGCGAGCGCGCCGCGCGCGAGGACTTCCAACTGGCTCTCGAATTCAAGACAGTTCATGCGAAACACCTCGCCGTCCTTAAAGCCTGACCCGGCGCCTGCGCGCCCCCGCCGCCCTCGAATTCCGCGCCGCCCTCGCGCGCCGCGCGCGCCTCTTCGCGGCGTCCGCGCAGCTTCTCCGCGAGCATCGCGCGCGCGCGGTGCAGGCGCGAGCGCACGGTGCCGACCGCGCACCCCAACGACTCGGCCGCCTCGACGTAGCTCCTTTCGTGCAGCTCGCAGAGCACGACGACCTCGCGGTAGTGCGCGGGAAGCGCCAACACTGCCTGCCTTAACTTTTCAACCGACTCGGCGCGGGTCAAATCGCCGAGCGGGTCGGGGCGCGCGACGAGGTTCTCGTGCGGGAGGTCGCCGCCCTCCTCCGCCTCGTCGTCGAAGCGGACGAGCGCGCGCTCGCGGTCGAAGGCGCGCAGGACGTGGTTGCGCGCGATGCCGTAGAGGTAGGCCGAGACCGAGCCACGGCCCGCGTCGAAGTTGCCGCCGTCGCGCATGAGGACCATGAAGGTCTCCTGCACCACGTCCTCGGCGACGGCCTCGGAGCCGCTCATCTGCAAGGCGAAGCGGTAGACGCCGCCCTGCCGGCGCCGGTAGAGCGCCGTGAACGCCTCCTCGTCACCGGCCAGCATCAGCCGGACCAACTCCGCGTCCGTTGGTTGTTGGGAAACTGCCATCCTCGCTCCGGGAATCCTCGTCCGCAAACGCGCCGGACACTTCCATTTCGCCCGGGCGCCCCGGAAAGTTCCCGGAAAGTGATGAGTGACGAGTGATGCGTGATGAGTGAAGGCAAAGCCCGATTTTTCTCATCACTCGTCACTCGTCACTCCCTCAAGGCATGTAAGTCCGGTGATAGATGGTTGACGAGACGTTCATGCGGAGGGCGCGGCCGCCGTCGGTGTCGAGGAAGCGGATGCGCTCGGCCGTCTCTTCGGGCGGGCCGAGGGCGAAGGAGCCGTCGGGGAGCGGGACGAGTTGCTGCTCGCCTTCGAGCCAGAGCTGGCCGCGCCGCAGGACGACGCGCGTCGAGCCGTACCACGCGCTCTCGTGGCGGTAGCGGCCGGCGTAGGCCGACCACTCCTTCGGGTAGACGAACGCGCGCGGGCCTTTGTAGGCGGCGTTCGTGTACCAGTCGGCGCCGTGTCCGGCCTCGACCACCTTGCCGCCCTCGCGCGTGAAGACGAGGCGGAACAGCTCGAAGTCTGGATGCTTGACGATGAAGGAGTCGGGGCCGCCCGAGCGTTCGAGCGCGACGGCGCGACCCTTGTTCGTGAGCAGCAGTCTGCCGCCTTCGGCGCTCAGCACAAGTTGACGGTTGTCCGGCGAAGTGTACGTGCCCGCGTAGTCGTCGGCGTTCTTCACCTCGTCGGGCGGGGGCGGCGGCGCGGGCGGCGCGGGCAACTCGCGACCCGCGCGCTCCGCGTTCAAGAGTTCGAGCGCGTACTTCGTCACGGCGACGGGGCGGTAGCCGCTGAGCGAGGCGTTGACCGAGGCGAAGGCCGCGACGCCGTTCGTCACGTCAACGTCGAACGAAGAGCTGAAGGCGACCATGCCGCCCGTGTGGCGCAGGCGCGTCGCATTGGTCTTGTCCTGACTGACCCAGAGGCCGTATGCGTAACTCGCCTCCTCGCCCCGGAAGGGCGCCTTGACGACGGGCTTCGTCAGCAACTCGAAACTCTTCTCCGAGATGATGCGCCGTTCCCCCGCCGCGCCGCGATTCAGGAGCATGCGCATGTACGCGACCATGTCCGGCGCCGTCGCCGCGACGCCGCCCGCCGCCGTGTCCACCTCAATCCAAGCCGCCTCCGCCAGGCGCCCGCGCGGAGGGAACGGCCGGTCCTCTAACTCCGGCGCGTAGCCGACGGCCATCCGTGGCCTTAAGGCGTTCGAGATGAGCGGCGAGCTGCTGTTCATCCCCAAGGGCTTGAGGATGCGCGCGGCGAGCGCGTCGGCCAAGGGGCGGCGGTCGAGCGTTTCGATCAACAGGCCGAGCAAGAGGTAGCCGATGTTCGAGTAGACCCACTTCTCGCCCGGCTTAAAGAACGTTTCGAGCCCGACGGCCAGGCTCTCCGGCAGCAGCGACGCGCCCGGCAGCCCCGACGTGTGGCTGAGCAGGTGATGCGCCGTCACCGCCCCGTGCCTCTGTTCGAGCTTGAGCCACGGCAGGTACTCGACGACGGGTCGATGAAGGTCAACACGACCCTCGTCAAGCATCTGCAACAACGCGACGGCCGCGAATGACTTCGAGATGGAGCCGATCTCGAACAGCGTCTCCGGCCTGACCCGCGCGCCTGCCTTCGTGTCGGCCAGCCCGTAGGTCGAGACCCTCACCGCGCCGCCGCGCTCCGCGAGCGCCAGCGTCATCCCCGGCGCCCCCACCTCGCGCATGTGACGCTCGATGTACTCGTCCAGCCGCGCGAGCGCCCCGACCTTCGTCGCCGCGCCGCGCCGCGCGCCGCGCGGTCGCTGCGCCTCCGCTTCACTCGTCAACGACGGCAACACAGACAGCGCCGCCGCCGCCCGCGCGCCGCTCTTCAGAAGCTCTCTGCGTGAGACTTTGGGGGACATCCGTTCATCCTTCACTTCACAGACGGTCGGGCATGTCGGCGACGACGTAGGCCATGACGGTCAGGGCGGCGACGCAGGCGGCGAGTTCCTGCGGGCTCACCTTGTCGAAGGTGTCGGCGTGCGTGTGGTGTATGTCGAAGTAGTGCGAGCCGTCCACGTTGAGCGAGGCGCCCGTGACGCCCTCGCGGACGATGGGGCCGATGTCGGTGCCGCCGCCGTCCTCTTCGATGCGGTCGGCGCGGATGCCGGAGAGCAGTTTCGCGATCTCGACGAAGTCGGCGCGCGCCTGCGGGCTGGCCTGCGCCGAGAGGCCGAAGCCGGTGGCGCGGTAGACGCCGCTGTCGGACTCGATGGCGAGGACGTGCTTGCCGACTTCCGACTTGTGCGCGTCGCGGTAGCCGTTGCCGCCGCGCACGCCGTTCTCCTCGTTGGTGAAGAGCACGACGCGGATGGTGCGGCGCGGGCGCAGGTTCAGAGACTTCAGCAGCCGCGCCACCTCCCACGAGACGATGCAGCCGCCGCCATCGTCGTGCGCGCCCTGCCCCACGTCCCACGAGTCGAAGTGTCCGCTGACGAGGACGATCTCGTCCGGCCGCTCGGTCCCTTTAAGCTCCGCGACGACGTTGGCCGACTCGGCGTCGGGCAGGAAGCGTGCCTCCATTTTAAGTCGAACCTTTGGGCGCTCGCCGCGGTCGTACATGCGTTGCAGGAGTTCCGCGCCCTCGATGGTGACGGCCGCCGCCGGAATCTTCGGGCTCTCTTCCGCGTAACGGAGCGCGCCCGTGTGCGGCGTCTGAAGACTGACGGGCGTGATGGAGCGGACGAGCGCCGCGACCGCGCCGTACTTCGACGCGCGCGACGCGCCCGAGCCACGATAAGCGACCGTCTGGCCGTACGTGGTGAAGGGCGCGTTGTAGACGACGACCTTGCCGCGCACGCGCTCGCCCAGAGCCTCAAGCTCGTCGAAGTTGCGGACGACGACGGCCTCGGCCGTCAGCCCCCCGGGCGGCGTGCCGACGCTGTTGCCGAGGCCGAGCATCGAGAGCTTGCGGGCCTCGGGCTCTAACAACTCAAGGCTCTCTTCGCCCCTGACCCAGTGGGGCACCATCACCTTCTCCGCGCGCACGTTGTCGAGGCCGTCGCGCTTCATCTCGGAGACCGCCCACGTGATGGCGCGCTCCAAATTCTCCGACCCGCTCAGGCGGTGGCCGATGCGGTCCGTGAGCCACGCGAGGCGGCGGTAGGCCGTGTCGCTCGTGAGCGCCGCGCCGATGATGCGCGACGCGCGCTCGCGGTACTGGTCGATCTTCACGCGCGGCGGCGGCAGTGGCTTCGGCGCGGGGGGGACCTCGCGCTGTGATCTGGGCGGGGGCGTCGGGGGCGGCGGTTGCTGCGCGGGCGCCTGGATGATGACGAGCGCGGTGACGAGAATCAGCGAGAAGGTGCGTCGCAAGGCTTTCCCATTGCCTCCTGTGGGCCTGTCTTTTCTAACCTGGTCGAAGGGGTGACACCGGTCTTCGGTGACGTGCGCTTAAGATACCGCACGGCGCACGAGTTTGACGAGGGCGTCCCCTTCCTCTTCGAGACGGCGGCGGCTTAAAAATGTGTTGACAACCGCCCCCGCTTGCAATACGCTCCGCGCGCTTTCAAGTCTGACCTCGCGCCGCACAACCCTACACCAGCAAGAGCCCTTCGCCATCGCGGCGGCGCGAGCTTTCAAATAGTCAAAGAAGACCCCGGCGTGCGCCCGGCGTAATGCCCCAATCCGTCCCCCGACCGAAGAGGAGAAACCCATGCCAGACCTGAGCATTCTGAACACACTGATCGCGATGGTCATCGTGATCCTCGTCCTGAGTCTCATCGTGCAGTCGATCCAGACGCTCATCAAGAAGTTCTTCAAGCTCAAATCGCGGACCATCCTTAATTCGCTCCTGGACCTCTTCCAGACCATCACGCAGAGCCCGGACGGGGACACCGCCGCCGCCGACCCCGGCAAGGCGCGGCAACTGGTCCAGGACGTGACCGACAAGCTCCGCCAGATGGGGCGCGAGACCCTGCGCGGCAAGCCCATGCTCGACTCGCTGGCCAAAGGCGACCTGCTCAAGGTGCTGACGCTGGTCGAGGCGGAGAACCTGCTCCCGGGTGTGGTCGGTAAGTTCGGGAGAGTTCTGGAGACGGTCCGCACGCTGACCGGCGAGTTGCAAGCAATTGACGCCGCGCTGCTCAAAGGCGACGCGAGCGCCAAGTTCGCCTCCATGCAGACCTCGCTCCTGCCCATCATCGACGACATCGAGACGCTCGTCCGCGACGGCAGCATCAACCCCAATGTGGTCTTCGGAGACCTCAACAAGCTCCGGCAGATCAAGACGACGGACGTGCTCGACCTCCTCGGCGAGGTGCAGAAGAAGGTCGAAGATGACCTCAAGGCGGCGCTCGCGCGCAACGCTTCGGACGCCGAGACCGATGCCCTGTCGGGCGTCTCCGACGGCTTGAATAGAATCGCGGAACAGATCGCCGCGCTCGGTCAGGCTTTCGACGCGGCGCTCGTCCCGCTGCGCCAGCGGCTGGAGCAGGCCGAGGTCTGGTACGACACGGTCATGCAGGGCTTCGAGGAGCGCTACACCCGCCACATGCGGACGGTCGCGCTCATCGTCTCAGTCGTCGTCGTCGTGCTGCTGAACGCCAACTTCTTCAGCGTCTACCGCGCGATCGCGGCCGACCCCGCCAAGTCGAAGGCCCTCGCGGAACGCAGCCAGGAATTTGTGAACACGGCGAAACGGATGACGGAAGCGGAGAACGCGCCGGCGTCCGGCCAACCCGCGGGCGACGCGGCGGCGACGCCCACGCCCACCCCTTCAACCTCCACCCCTATCTCGACGGAGGATCAAGAGAAGATTAAGAAGGAGATGAAAGAGGAGAGTGAAAACCTCAGCGAGTTGGTCGGCACCTACAAGTCGTTCGGCATCGCGCCGCTCACGTGGGAGCAGTTCCGGGACGGCATCACCTTCAAGACGCCCGCCGGCACCGTCTTCGAGACAATCGTCGGTTGGATCATCATGGTGATACTGCTCAGCGCGGGCGCTCCCTTCTGGCAGGACGTGCTGGAGTCGCTCTTCGGCCTCAAGAACCTGCTCCGCCAGAAGAGCGACACGAAGAACGTCGAGGACGAGAAGGGCGGCCAGCCGAAGCCCTGAGCGGCGAGCCTCAGAAGTTGGACGAGCGTCGCGTGCCGCCGTCGGACGTGCCGAAGAGGGGCGCGTACTCGCCGGTCTCCTCGGCCGACTTCAACTCCTCTTTGAGCTGGACCAACTGGCGCGAGACCGCTTCGAGTTCTTCGGCGTCGAAGGACTCGGGCTCGCCCGCGAGTTTGAGCGCCCAAGCCATGCGGCGCTCGACGGCGGCCAGCGCGCGCGCGCTCAGACGCTTCTCGCGGACGGCGCGCGCCAGCTCGTCGCGCGAGGCCAGCACGTTCGCCTCGCGCTCGCAGATGAGCACCATGTCGGAGCCGGCCTCGACGGCGCGCAGGCACGCCTCGGGCACGGTCAGGGTCTGGACGACCGCGCCCATCTCCATGTCGTCGGTGATGACGAGCCCGTCGAACTTCAGTATCAGGCGCAGCAGGCGCGTGGTGACGTTGCCGCTGATGGTGGCGGGGAACTGGTGGAGCCCCTGGATCGTCTCCGGGTCGCCCTCCTGGCGGAAGAGGTCCTGGAGGAACTCGGAGATGTCCGGGAAGGCTGCGTGGCTCACCATCACCGAGCGCAGGCGCTCGCCCGGGCGGTGGAACATGAGGTCCATGAAGGGCACGAGGTCGCGCTGAAAAATCTCCTGCCACGTGTGCGTGACGACCGGCAGGTTGCGGTGCGAGTCCACCTTTGAGCCGCCGAGGCCCGGAAAGTGCTTGCCGCACCCGATGACCTGACCGCGCTGCAAGCCTTCGAGGTAGGCGCCCGTGAGCATCGAGACCATCTCGGGCTGCTGGCCGAAGGTGCGCGCGCGCAGGCCGTTGTCGTCGTTGTCGCCCGAGAGGTCGAGCACGGGCGCGAAGTTGATGTTGAAGCCCATCAGCCGCAGCGCGCGCGCCGCCAAGCTACCGTACTTGTCGGCGAGGTCGGCCCGTCCCGCGTTGCGCACGGCCTTCGCCGAAGGCATCGGCTCGATGATGTCGCGGAAGCGGTCAACCAACCCGCCCTCCTGATCGACGCCTATCAGGACTTCGCGGCCGGCGGCGTCGCGTATCTGCGCGTTGAGGAGCGCGACCTGCTCGGCCGACTCGACGTTGCGGCCGAAGATGATGACGCCGCCCGGCCGCACCTCGCGCAGGAACTCGCGCCAGTGCCGGTCGAGCTTGGTGACGGGCAGCCCGACGAAAAGGAGCCGCCCGGCCTTGCTTTCGAGCGACTCCACGCCTTCCCCTTTTACGCCCTGCGCCAACATCTGACCTCCGCCCCTTCCCGGTTCCGCAACGACACCTCTCCCGCCGCGACCGACCAGCATTCTCCGCCAACGAGTTGTCGTGATTGTGTTGATTGTAACACGCCCTTGCCGCGTCGGCGGGCGGGGGCTCTGTTATAATTTTCGGGCGATTTTACGCGGATTCGTGACGACCTTGCCAAGTAGATTCGAGACAACCTCCGAGACTAATGAAATGAGACTCAAACGCGTCAACTCGTCCAGAGTGATTCTTGTCTTATTCGTCATAGCCGTCGTTGCCGGCGTCACCCTCGCTCACGGCCCGCTCGACCCTGTACCCAGGCTGCGTGCGTCCGCCACAAGCCCCGACGGCTCGCTGACGGTCAAGGTGTACAAAAAAAGGCCCGACCTGTTCCCCCCCATGGGGGTCGCGGTCGTGGTAAAGGTCTTTGACAGACAGGGAGCAACGGTTTACGAGAAGACCGTTTTCGAAGACGGGTGGTGGCACGACGTGGGCGAGATGTATAAGAAGATAGAGTTTGACGCCGATGAAATTCGCGTCGGGCCAAAACATCTCTGGACTGACTATTTTGTTATTAAAAGGGCGGAGTTGAAACCTTGACACCGTCTCCGATGTCACAAGAGTTGGCGAGCGGCACCCTGGAGAAGACACCCGCGCGGCCTCGACTCTCGCCCTCCGAACTGACGGCGGAGGTGCGGCGGCGCGCGCACGCGCTCGGGTTCGAGAAGGTCGGCGTGGTGCGCGCGGAGCCGTTGACGGAGGAGCGCGCGCGGCTCGAAGAATGGCTGGCGCGCGGGCATCACGCGACGATGGGCTGGATGGAGCGGGACGTGGAGCGGCGCACCGACCCGCGCGAGTTGCTGCCCGGCGCGCTTTCGGTCATCGCCGTCGCGCTCAACTACTACACACCGCACGAGCACGCGCGCGAAGAGGGCGCGGGGAAGATTTCGCGCTACGCGTGGGGCGACGACTATCACGACATGCTCGGCGAGAAGTTGAAGGCGCTGCTCGCGTCGGTCAAAGAGCTTCTCCCCGACGCGCGGGGCAAGGTCTGCGTGGACGCGCAGCCCGCGATGGACAAGGCTTGGGCCGTGCGCGCGGGGCTCGGCTGGATAGGCAAGCACACGAACCTCATCACGCGCGACTACGGCTCGTGGGTCTTCCTGGGTGAGTTGCTGTTGGACGTTGAGATGGAATACGACACGGCGCGCGAGGACGACCACTGCGGCACCTGCACGCTCTGCATCGACTCGTGCCCGACCGGGGCCATCACCGAAGCCTACGTCGTGGACTCGAACCTCTGCATCTCGCACGCGACCATCGAGCTACGCGACGCGGAGCTTCCGCCGAACGTCGCGGAGAACCTCGACGGCTGGCTCTACGGCTGCGACGTGTGTCAGGACGTGTGCCCTTGGAATCGCTTCGAGCAGCCTGCGTCCGAGTCGCGCTTCGAGCCGCGTCCCGGCGCCGTCTCGCCGCAACTCGAAGAGATCGCCTCGCTCACGCACGACGCATACGTCGTGCGCTTCCGCCGCAGCCCCGTCAAACGCGCCAAGCTCTCCGGCCTCCAACGCAACGCGCGCGCGCTCCTGAAGATTTGAAATCTCAAATCTCAAATCTCAAATTGCAGATAGTCTTCGCCGCGCTCGTCTGCGTGACGGCGGCGGCGGGGGCGTACGCGGTGTGGGTCGAGTACAGTTCCTTCCCGCCGCACTTTCGCGGCTTCGGCGAGGTGACGCGCAGGGGCGAGGTCGCGGGGTGGGCGGTTGACGTGACGCGTCCGGGCGCGCGCGTCGAGGTCGAGTTATACGTTGACGGCCGCTTCGTCGCGCACGGCGTGGCCTCGCTCCCGCGCCCGGACGTGGTGGCCGCCGGGCGCGCTCAAGACCCCGACTGCGGTTATCGCTTCCCGCTCCCCGCCCTCGCCGTGGGCGCGCACGAGGCGCGCGTCTACGCGCTGCACGCGCCCGGCGGCGCCGCCGACCGCCGCACCCTCAAACAGCTCGGCGACCCCCTCCGCTTCGAGACCGACGCCGAAGGCCGCGTCACCTCCCCCACGCGTTGACCCTCAACCTCGGCGAACCTTTCCCGCAGAGTCGGTGTCTAAGTGCGAAAGTCGCTTCCCCGTCCGGCCGTCCCCTGAAGACGTGAGCCCTTTCCCGCAGGGAGGAAGACCATGAACGCATTCAGACGCGCGCTCGCGCCCGTCATGCTCGCCGCCGCCGTGCTGACCTGCTCCTTCGCCCTCGTACGCTCCCAAGCCTGTCCCGTCTACGCGCCGCCGCAGCCGCTCCGCACGCTCTACAAGTCGAGCGAGCGCGTCGTCGTCGCGCGCGTCGGCGCCCGCCAGGTCTTGAAGACCGAGGAGGACTTCGCCTCCGTCCGCGTCGCGCTCAACGTGTCCGAGGTCTTGAAGGGGCCGACCGACCAGCAGGTGCTCCACCTCTACCGCGACGAGTACGTGGGCAAGGGCGCGGAGGCGGCGGAAGACGTGCGCGTCCTGAGCGCCTCCGGGCGCCCGGCCCCACGGCTCAAGCGCGGCGAGCAATACCTCTTCTTCCTTGAGCCGCGCGAAGAGGGCGGCGGCTACGAGGTCAACGACGAGGGCTACGGCATCAAGGAACTCTCGGACGCGGACCTCAAGGTCTACCTCGAACGCATCAAGGAGCTGTCCGAGATCACGCGGCAGGAGCCGGAGGACAGGCACGCGCTCCTCGAATGGCTCGTGCGCTGCGCCGAGCACGACGCGACGCGATGGGACGGCGCATACGAGTTGTCTGCGAGCGCCGAGGCCGCGCGCGCCAAGGAGCGACAAGAGGCCGAAGTAACCCGTTGGCTGCCCGTCGGGGTGACGCCCGAAGCACCGGCCGAAGTCGAAGCGCGGACCGCAGTCGAAACACAGACCGAATCCGACGCGCCCGTCATCAACATCGAGCAACTCCCGAACCTGAGATTCGCGCGCTACAGGTACACGGTGCCCGACCCGAAACTGGCGCCGATGCTCAACGCCGTGCAGAAGCAGAGGCTCGCCGACGCGCTCTTCGCCTCGACCGAGCCGAGCGAGGGCGACGATATCCTCATGCGCATCGTCAAGGAGTTCGACGACGCGCGCTTCCCCGCCTTCGTCCTCGCGCGCCTCCACCGCTTCGAGCAGGAGCCACCGTACGAGGCCGAGTTCTGGCTGAGCGCGCTGGCCGACTCGCTCAAGAACGACCGGATCGTCGAGCTCGCCGCCTCCTACTCGCGCAACGCGCGCTACGACGAAGACGAAGAGGAGACGGAGGCCGAGACCGAGGCTTCGGCCGAAGCCGCCAACGACTCCGCCGAGGACTCCTCCGACGAAGTCGAAATCCAGGTCGAACTCCCGGACGAGCCGGAGGAGACGCCCGAACAGCGCGAGGCGCGCGAGGCACGCGAGAAGGCCGCCGCCGAACGCGCCACCCGCAAACGCTCCGCCATGCTCAAAGGGATTCTCACCCGCATCGACCTCTTCGTCACCACCGGCCAACTCGCCCCGGCGGAACGATGAAAGGAACGATGAACGCTGAACTGAAAACCCTGTGCCTTCAGTTCAGCGTTCAGCGTTCAGCGTTCCAGACTTGGAGCGTTGACGCGGCCAACGTATGATATGTGTTTGCCGCGGCCGCCCGCGGCCCGAATATCGTGCCTGAAGCCTTACTCAAAGACTCATACGGGCGTGCCATACGCGACCTGCGCGTGTCGGTGACCGACAGGTGTAACTTCCGCTGCTTCTACTGCCTGCCGCACGGCTCGCCCGAGGAGACGGCGCCGAAGGAGGCGCTCCTGACTTATGAAGAGATCGAGGCGGCGGTCGAGGTCTTCGCCTCGCTCGGCGTCGAGAAGGTGCGTCTGACGGGCGGCGAGCCGATGCTGCGCCGCGACATCGAGACGCTGGTCTCGAAGCTCGCGCGCGTCGAAGGCGTGCGCGACCTCGCGCTCACCACCAACGGCTTCAACCTCGCCGAGCGCGCCGCGGGCCTGAAGGCCGCCGGGCTCGACCGCGTCACCGTCAGCCTCGACAGTTTGAAGCGCGCTTCATTCACGGAGATGACCGGCGTGGACATGCTCTCGCGCGTGCTCGAAGGCATCCGCGCCGCGCAGCGCGTCGGGCTCAACCCCGTCAAGGTCAACGCCGTCATCGTGCGCGGCCACAACGACGAGGAGGTCGCGGACTTCGCCGACTTCGCGCGCGCACACGCCGTGGACGTGCGCTTCATCGAGTACATGCCGCTCGACTCCGGCCACGACTGGTCGCGCGAGCGCGTCGTCTCCGGCGCGGAGATTCGGCAGGCCATCAACGAGCGTTTCCCGATGGTCGCCCGCCGGGTCGAGCGCGGCTCCGAGACGGCCACGCGTTACCGCTTCGCCGACGGCGCGCCCGGCGAGATAGGCATCATCGCCCCCGTCACCGAGCCCTTCTGCGGCGCCTGCTCGCGCGTCCGCCTCACGGCCGACGGCCAGATACGCACCTGCCTCTTCTCCAAGGTCGAACACTCCCTGCGCGACGTGCTCCGCTCCGGCGCCACGCGCCGCGAGACGGCCGACTACATCAAGTCAGTCGTCTTGAAGAAAGAGCCGCGCCACTACATCAACGAGACCTACTTCGAACAGCCCGCCCGCACGATGAGCCTCATCGGCGGTTAATGCCCTGACGACGAGGATTTGGTTATGAGCACCAAGACCGAAGCCACCATCGAAGACCTCTACAAGGTTGACGGTAAGGCTGAACTCGTTGACGGGGAGATCGTCCACATGTCACCTACCGGCAAAAAGCCTAGCTACGCCGCCATGCAGGTTGTGTTCTCACTGCACAGATATGCGAAAGAGTTAGGGCGGGGGTACCCAGTCACGGACGGCGCGGGATTCGTCGTCAACCTCCCGCATCGGAAATCTTTCAGCCCTGACGCGGCCTTCTACGTCGGCGACATGGATGACATGAAGTTCTATGAGGGCGCGCCCCCGTTCGCCGTCGAGGTGCGGAGCGAGGGCGATTACGGCCCGAAGGCGGAGGAGGCGATGGCGCGTAAGCGCGCAGACTATTTCGCCTCGGGGACACAGGTCGTCTGGGACGTTGACCTCTTGAGCGAGACGCCCGTGCGCGTCTTCCGCGCGGGCGCCGACGGGAACCCGACCGTTTACCGGCGCGGCGAGACGGCCGAGGCGGAGCCGGCGCTTCCCGGTTGGACGATGCCTGTGGACGACCTCTTCGTCTGAGCACGCCTCGGGATTTTAAAGTTAGACCTCGCAGTGAAGTTGAAAGGAAGTAACCTCGCAATGAACAGGAATAGGGTAAGGGGCGCGTTCGCGTGCGCGGCGCTGGTGGCGTCGTTGGGGTTGGCGGAGGTGAGCGCGCAGGTGAGGACGGGGCCGCCGAGTCCTCCTCCTCCGGGGCCGACGGGGGGCGTGCGTTCGAGCACGATGCGGGTCGAGTTGCCGATGCCGCCGGTGGCGGAGACGCCCGTGCCGCTGGTTGACGACGGGCGGGATGGGCGTCTCAACACGCTCAGTTTCACGACGCCCGACGCGAGCTTCGGGCGCAACGTCGTGAAGGGCTCGCCCTTCACGGCCGAGTCGGTCACGGAGCACGTGCAGCGGCTCGCCGACGGCAACCGCATGGTGAGGAAGTCGGCGGCGAAACTCTTCCGCGACTCGTCGGGCCGCACGCGCCGCGAGCACGCGCTCACGCGCGGCAACGTGACGGCCGCCTCGGACGGGCAGGAGCCGCGCCTCATCGTCATCAACGACCCCGTCGGTCAGGTCGAGTATCTGGTGGACACGGCGCGCGGCACGCTGCGCAAGATGCGCGTCACGCCGATGCTCGCGGAGGCGCGGCGGCAGATGTCGGGGACGGAGTCGTCCTTCGGCGTGCTGATGCCGACGAGCGCGGCGCACAGGCGCAGGGCCGAGGGCGACGCCGCTCAGCCTCTGCCCGAGCCGAAGAAGGAGCGACTTGAGACGCAGCAGATCGAGGGCGTCATGGCCGAGGGCACGCGCATCACGGTCACCATCCCGGCCGGCGAGTTCGACAACGAGCAGCCGCTTGAGATCACGCACGAGCAGTGGTACTCGCCCGAGTTGCAGATGGTCGTGTTGTTGAAGCACAACGACCCGCGCTTCGGCGAGACGACCTTCCGCCTCACCAACATCACGCGCGGCGACCCCGCGCCCGACCTCTTCGCGGAGCCGCGGGGCTACCGCGCCGTGGACCAGCACGAGCCCGTCTTCGGCCGCCCCGTGATGCGAAGACCGTAGGCAGTAGGCAGATGGCAGTAGGCAGTTCAGAGCAGACCCAAGTTGCTCGAATGAAACGGGGCAGGCGAGTCTGATACGACCGCCTGCCCCGTTTGATGTAGAAGGCTTCGTTCTGCCTTCAACTGCCTACTGCCATCTGCCTACTGCTCCCGCCTACTACTTCTTCGGGATGCGCAGCTTCTGGCCCGGGCGAATCTTGTCCGGGTCGTCGCCGATCACGTCCTTGTTGGCCTCGTGGATGTCGCGCCAGGCGACGCCGTGGTGCTGGCCGATTGCCGAGAGCGTGTCGCCGCTCTTGACGGTGTAGCTACCTTCGTCGCCGCCCTCGCCCCAACTGCCGCCGCCGCCGCCGACTTCGAGGTTGAGGACGAGGTCACCCGAGCGCATGTCCGGATCGAGGCGTCCGTACTCGTCCCAGACCTTCTTCTTCGCGTCCTCGCTCGGCGCGGTGCCGGTGACGTGCAGCACGTCGCCCTCTTCCCGCACGTCGAGATTGCTGACGCCGCTCTGGTTGGCGAGGTCTATGAGCGATTGATACTTGTCCCTGACTGCCATAGTCCCCTCCTACTTCTTGTCGTTGAGCTGGTTGTTGACCTTCTTGGCGCCGGACTCGTTGGCGGCCTTCATTGCGTCCGGCCACTTCGCCTTCGCCACGTCGCCCTTGAGCGTCACCTCGCCCCCCTTGACCTCGACGGTCACGCCCGTCACGCCCGCCTTCGAGAGCGCGGCCTCCGTCTTGTTCTTGATGGCCGTGTCCTCCGACGCGGTGACCGGCGTCGGAGTCGCGACCGGGGTCGCCGTCGTCGTGGCCGTGTTCGTGTTGCCCGCCCTGTTCGTGTTGTTCGCGTTGTCGTCCTTCCCGCACCCCGCCGCGCCGAGCGCGAGCATGAGCACGAGCGCACTGCCGCTCACAGACCGAATCTTCATCCTGAGTTGGCTCCTTTCCTACCTTAAACTTTTACCCTTATAATCTTACCTTTATAATCTGTTTTAGTCGCGATAATGTTCGCAGGCGTTCAATAATTTGTCCCGCGCCGTCTCGCGCGGTTAAACATCAGAGCGAAGTGTGAACGGGGGAGCCGCGCTGGTCAAGCGGCTGAGAGTCGCCCGGGGAGGGGCGAGACCCTTTGAACCTGATGCGGTTAGTACCGCCGAAGGGAGGCTTGTGAGGGGCCGTCCCTTTTCGAAAGAGAAGGACGGCCCTTCGCGTTTCACGCGCCGGGGCGAAGATGGCGGCGCCGAAAGTGAGAAGTGTCATGAGTGAAGGCAACGGGAACGCGGCGGGGCAGAACGGCGGCTCCGCGCGCGAGAGGGACGCGAACGGCGAGCGGCAGAGCGCGGACGTGCGGCTGCCGAACTCGCGCAGGGTCTACGTCGGTGGCGAGGGGCTCCGCGTGCCCTTCCGCGAGGTGAGCTTGCAGCCGACGCGCCTGCCCGACGGGCGCGTCGAAGAGAACGAGGCCGTCCGCGTCTACGACACGTCAGGCCCGTGGGGCGACCCCGAAACGCGCTGCGACGTGAGCGCCGGCCTCGCCCCTCTGCGCCGCGAGTGGATTCTGGCGCGCGGCGACGTGGAAGAATATGTAGGGCGCGAGGTTCTTCCTCAAGACGACGGTTATTTAACAAAGGGCGCCGCCGAGTTCGCGAAGCATAAAGACAAGGGACGGCTTGAACACTTCCCCGGCCTGAAGCGCGCCCCTCTGCGCGCGCGCGCGGGCGCGTGCGTGACGCAGATGCATTACGCGCGGCGCGGCGTCGTCACGCCCGAGATGGAGTTCGTCGCGCTGCGCGAGAACATGGGGCGCGAGCAGGCGCTCCACGCGATGAAGGAACACACCAGGGACGACCGCAGTTCTCTCTTCCACCAGCACCGAGGCCAATCGTTCGGCGCGTCGCTGCCCGAATTCGTCACGCCCGAGTTCGTCCGCGACGAGGTCGCGCGCGGCCGCGCCATCATCCCCGCCAACGTCAACCACCCCGAGTCCGAGCCGATGATCATCGGCCGCAACTTCCTCGTCAAAGTCAACGCCAACATCGGCAACTCGGCCGTCGCCTCTTCGATTGAAGAAGAGGTCGAGAAGATGCGCTGGTCCATCAAGTGGGGCTCGGACACGGTGATGGACCTCTCCACGGGCAAGAACATCCACACCACGCGCGAGTGGATTCTGCGCAACTCGCCCGTGCCCATCGGCACCGTCCCCATCTACCAGGCGCTTGAGAAGGTCGGCGGCAAGGCCGAGGAGTTGACGTGGGAGGTCTTCCGCGACACGCTCGTCGAGCAGGCCGAGCAGGGCGTCGATTACTTCACCATCCACGCGGGCGTGCGTCTGCCCTACATCCCCCTGACGGCGCGGCGCACCACCGGCATCGTCTCGCGCGGCGGGTCGATCATGGCGAAGTGGTGTCTCGCGCACCACGAAGAGAGCTTCCTCTACACGCGCTTCCGCGAGATATGCGAGATCATGCGCGCCTACGACGTGTCGTTCTCTTTAGGCGACGGGCTGCGGCCCGGCTCCATCGCCGACGCCAACGACGACGCGCAGTTCGCTGAGTTGGAGACGCTTGGCGAGTTAACAAAGATAGCCTGGGAGTCGGACTGCCAGGTGATGATCGAGGGGCCGGGTCACGTCCCGATGCACCTCATCAAGGAGAACGTGGACCGGCAGTTGAAGATTTGCCACGAGGCGCCCTTCTACACTTTGGGTCCGCTCGTGACGGACGTGGCGCCCGGCTACGACCACATCACGTCGGCCATCGGCGCGGCGATGATTGGCTGGTTCGGCACGGCCATGCTCTGCTACGTCACGCCCAAAGAGCACCTCGGGCTGCCGAACAAGCAGGACGTGAAGGACGGCGTCATCGCCTACCGTCTGGCCGCGCACGCGGCCGACCTCGCGAAAGGACACCCCGGCGCGCAACTGCGCGACAACGCGCTCTCGAAGGCGCGCTTCGAGTTCCGCTGGGAGGACCAGTTCAACCTCGCCCTCGACCCCGAGGTCGCGCGCGAGTACCACGACGAGACGCTGCCGCAGGAGGGCGCCAAGCTCGCGCACTTCTGCTCGATGTGCGGCCCGCACTTCTGCTCGATGAAGATCACGCAGGAGGTGCGCACCTACGCCGCCGAGGCCGGCCTCGACGAGCAGTCCGCGCTCACCGAAGGGCTCAAGCAGAAGGCCGCCGAGTTCGTCTCCTCCGGCGCCGAACTCTACCAGGGCGAACTCCCCGCCGGCGCCAAGCGCGAACACTGACGATGTGTTGAAGCACGAGCCCCCGCCGACGCGGCCGGAGTGTAGCGTCGGCGGGGGCTTCTGCTTGAAGTCCGAGAATTAAGTTCGGGCGACCTCAGTCTGTGAGCCTTCGGCGGACGACTCGCGCATCCAGCCCTGCAACCGCTCGGCGTCCTTGGCGACGGTGCGCGAGGCGGCGAAGAGGACGAGCGTGAGGAGCGCGCCGAGCGCGGGGATGGCGTACATGGCCGTGTGCAGGCCGGCGGCGCGGAAGGGTTCGAGCGCCTGCTGCGTCGTCGCCGTCACCCCGGCGGCTGCGGCCGCGCGCGTCGTGAAGAAGTCGCTCACCAGTCCGGTCCCGTAAGGCCCGAGCGACGCGCCGAGCACGTACATCGCGAAGAAGTAGAGCGCCATCGCCGTCCCGCGCAGCGCGGGCTCGGTCACGTCCTGTATCGTCGAGTAGACCGTCGAGTAGTACGCGTACATCAGCGCGCAGCCCGCCCCCATCAGCAACATGAAACCCACCGTGTCGCCGCCCGGCCTCCCCAGGGACAGAAAGAGCAGAGGCACCGAGCAGAGTATCGCCAACGCCCCGACGAGCAAACGTCCGTCCGGGCGTCGCGCCGCCGCCGCGTCCGCCGCCATCCCGCCCAGTATCAGTCCGGGCGCGCCCGACAACCCGTAGGCCACCATCGAGACGAAGTTGGCCGAACGTATGTCCGACCCGTGGTAGCGCATCAGGAACGGCGTCAGGAACGAGCCGATGGCGTACATGTTGAAGTTGTGCAGCGCGCCCGAGACGATTAGCCAGCGCATCGTCGGCGTCCCCAGCACGAGCCTGTACGGCGAGCCCTCGCGTCTGCGCGCGCCCACGCCGTGCGCCTCGGCCGCGCCGCGCACGGGCTCGCGCACGAAGAGCACCGCGACGGCGCAGAGCAGACCCGGCAGGCCCGCTATGTAGAAGGCCGCGCGCCACCCGTACGCGCGCGCGATGACGCCCGACGCGGCGAAGCTCAAAGCGATGCCCACGGGCAGCCCCAACATGAAGACCGACATCGCGCGCCCGCGTCCGCGCGCGGGGAAGAGGTCGCCGATGAGCGACGACGCGGCCGGCGCGCACGACGCCTCGCCGACGCCGACGCCGAGGCGGAAGACGAAGAGCTGCCAGAAGTTTCTGGCGAAGCCCGAGGCGACCGTCAGCAGGCTCCACAGCGTGACGCCCGCCGCCAGAATCCAACGCCGCCCGGACCTGTCGGCCAGCCTCCCCAAAGGCACGCCGACGAAGGCGTAGAGCAGCGTGAACGCCGTCCCCAACGCGCCCATCGCCCCGTCGCTCAAGGCCCACTCCCTGCGCACCGCCTCGCCGACCGCGCCCAGAATCTGGCGGTCGAAGAAGTTCATCGCGTTGATGGCGAACAAGACCCACAGCGTGAACCACGCGCCCGTGCGTTGCTGTTCCATGAGCCCTCACTTCGGCCGAAGGTGGTTTGATTGAACTCTGCCGCGAAGGGCTGGCATTATAACCCCCGCGCCGGCCGCGCCGCGCTAAAGAATTCGGCCCGGCGCACGCAATCGTCCGACACACGTTCGCTAACCCGAAGGGAGATGCGCATGAAAGTTTTAACTCTTCGACTGCTGTTCGTCGGCTTCCTGATCCTGGCCGCCCTGCTACTCACGGCGCGTCCGGAGGCAACCGCCGCCGTCGCGGCCGAGACGCGCTGCGGCTGGTTCGACAACCCGACGCCCGCCAACGCCACGCTGCACGACCGAGACGACCAGTGGGTCATCGGCAGTCAGGGCGGGCACCAGGCCGAAGGCGACTGGCCCTCGTTCGGCCCGAAGCAGTGGGTCGAGACCAACGGCCACTACGGCTACGGCTGCGCCTGCATGAGCGTTGAGATTGACCGCGAGTCCGGCAGGGTCATTAAGATTAACAGCGCACGCGCACGCCCGCTCTCCGCCTGCCGCCGCGACAAGGCTTTAAAACGTTGGGGGTTTAAGTAATACCGACTTGCAGAAATAAGGGCGCCGCGCGCCGGGAGCGCGGGCATCCCTGCCCGCCATGAGCGCAAAGCGCGAATAGAGGGAGACTTTATACCTCAAGGTTGTGGGATAAAGCTTCACGGGTAAGCGTGCTGAAGCACGCTTTGGCGGGCAAGGATGCCCGCGCTCCCAGCGACAACCCGCCTTATTTCATCTCACAAGAAAGGATTAACCACGCAGAGACAGAGACACGGCTTGAAGACTAAACATCTTCAAGCCGTGTCTCTGTCTCTCTGTGATTAGCTGTCTGCTTACGGGTTCGAGATTTTCTCGGCGGAGGCGGGTTCGTTAACGCGGCGGCGGGTGTAGATTTGGCCCTGCTGCACCAGACCCGCGCGCTGCGCGAGGGCGTAGGCCACCTGCTCGATGATGTCCTGGTTCTTGAGCTTGAACTGCGTCACGCCCTTGAGGTAGGTCTCGGGGTCTTCGAACTGGATGGTCAGGTACTCGAACTTCTTCTTGAAGAGCAGGCCGGGCAGGCCGAGGATACCGGCGGTGCCGAGCACGACCGAGCGCGTGCCGTCGCCCATGAGGCGGCGCGTCTCGTGGTCGGCGAAGGCGACCATCACCGCGTCGTAGGAGATTGAGATGATCTCCTTCTCGTTCTTGTCGCGGAAGACGAGGCGCTGGTTGCGGTCGTCGAAGGTGAGCATGCCCTCCTGCTTCTTGCGGTAGCCGGCGAAGCCGCCCATGTACTTGGCGGGGACGACCTTCGGCGGCGCGGCCGGCGTCGGGACGACGATCTTCGGGGTCTTCTGCTGGCCCTCCCGCGCGGGGGCTTCGGTCTGCTGCTGCTCTTGGGGCGGCGGGACGGGACGGGGCGCGTCGCCCATCTGGCGCGTGCGCTGCGCGTGGACGGCGCCCGGCGAGACCGCCGCCGCGAGCAGCAGGAGCGACAGGGACTTACTTGCGAACTTCATCTTTAGGCTTTCCTTTCGAGAGGCGAGAAACTTCCGTGCTCTTTAAAGACGCAACTGCCCGAGAGTTCGTTGCCAAACAAGAGACTTTTTCAGGACGCAGAGCCGCTGCCGCTCGGCCGGTTCGCAGAGTGGCTCCAGTTGTGAGATGACCGCCTCGACCAGCGGGACGGCGAACGGCCCCGCGTGCGCGAGCGCCTGCGAGAAGTAATGTAACTGCACGGCGCCGCCCGCCCCCCTGTGAAACTCGAAGACCTCGGCGTCCGCCAGCGAGAAGACCTCCTGCCCGACGGGCACGACCCGACGCGGCACGCCGTGGTGCGCGGCCCAGCCCCCGCCGTCGGCGCGCGCGCGCCAGCCCAACAGCAGGACACCCAACAGCACCCCTTGTTCATGAAGGAAGTCGGGACTCAACACCTTCAGGTCCGCGTGCGACGAAAGACGCGGGCCGAAGTTCCCATAGTCCGGGTTCGCCAACTGCGTGTCGTAGACGACGCCGACGACCTCCTCGTCCTCCGTCACGGGCATGCAAACGAACTGCGCGAACCCGTACTCATCCGGCGCGGGCGGCGCGTCCGCGTCCAACTCGTCGATGACCCGCGCCACGTAGTCCACGTGCGAGTTCGACTTGACGATCTTCGCTATCCTTGTCATCAAACTAAAACGGCGCCTGCCGCGCCCACTCGGGCACCTTGTAGAGAATCCACCAGAGCAGTATCTGCGCGCAGAGCACGACGAAGCCGAGGACGAGGCTCGTGGCCGCCGCGCGCGCGTGGCCCGGTCGCGGCGTACGCCACGCGCGCACGAGCCCCACGCCCCCGAAGAGGATCGCGCCCGGGCAGAAGAGTATCCCGAGGTACGGCACCAGTCCGTAGGTCACGAAGGCCATCGCCGTCGCCGCCGTGCCGCTCTCTGTTCCGCGTCCCATCATCTCCCTCCCCGCGCGCGCCGTCCGGCTTCGCGAGTATGCGCCCTGACGTGCGCGTGTGCGGCCCGGCCCGCGCGACTGTTCGAGACTGTGTGAGACGACCGTCACGCGCTCGAAACGGTATGAGGCGCGCAGAGCGTCGGCCGGGAAGTACCCGCCGCCGAGCGCGTGCCCGCACGTCGCGCAGAAGCGCGCCGCCGCGCGACGCGCGCGCGCCCCGCACGCGTCGCACGCGCGCGTCGCCTCGCCGGAAGTCTCTTCTCTGGCGGAAGGTGCTTCGCGGCCTTCGCGGTCGCTGTGGCTTTCGCCCGAAAGGCCCTTCATAGATTTTAAGTCGGGGAGCCTCGAAGCCTTTTGCCTGTCGCGGACGGATGATGACAGATTTCGGCGCGGCGCTCAACGTCTTCGGCCTTTGCTGAGAGCCTTGCGCGAGACGTGGAAGTCGAGCCGGTGCTCGGCGGCGAAGTCCTGCACGACGCGGAGGAACTGCTCGCGGTCGCGGCCGGTCATCAACGCCGCCTGGTCGGCGGCCTCGATGGCGTAGGGGTAGCCGTTGCCGACGACGCACTCGGCGCGCACGGCGTCCGCGACCTCTTCGATGAGTCCCGCCTCGTGCACCCACGCCGGCACGTCGAGCCGCGCCGGGTGTCCCTCCGCCGTCGTCTGCAAGTAGACGAAGCCGACGAGCGGCGCGCCCGCTTCGTCAAAGAAGACTTCGGCGAGGTTGGGGCGCTGGCAGTGGAAGAAGATGGTGCGGTCGCCCCACTTCGCGAGCGGCGGCGCGGACGCGCCGCGCGCGCGCGCGCGAAGTATCTGCGCGTCGTAGGCGTTCGACTCGGGCAGGTCTCTGTGCAGAGCGGCGAGGAGTCCGGCCACGTCGTGCGCGTAGGAGTGATCGACGTAGCCGACGACGGGCACTTCGGTCTCGCGCGAAGTGATGATGAGTTCGGCGAGCGCGGCGGCCATGCGTTGCGAGAGGTGCCGGTCCGTGCCCTTGCGCAACGAGGCGACGAGCAGCGTGTTGTCGAAGAAGGCGAGCGGCGCGCGCTCGCCCCTTGAACGCCAGCCCCGTGTCTTTTCGAGGAAGTTGCAGACGGCGCGCGCCTCAAGCTCGAAGCGTCGGAGCGCGACGACCTGCTCGGGGCTCTCGTAGTCGCCCGGGCGCCCGAGCAGTTGTTCGGGCGTGAGAACCTCGAAGTGCACGTCCTTCGTGTAGCGCCCCTCGTGCGTGTGCGGGTTCTCGAAGGATGCGACCTGGACGGCGGCGACGGGGAGGCTCGCTTCGCGGCCGGGAAAAATCTGACTGCCGTCGGCGGCAAACGTCACGCGGCCGCGCAACGCCTCAAGCGCCCAACGCCGCGCCTCCTCGTGCGAGCGCCAAGTCTCGCGGAAGGGAATGACGGCCGCGCCCGCGCGCTCCAACTCGTCCGAGGGGAAGGCCACGCGCGCGGCGTCGGCGCCCGACTCCCGCCGCACCTCCTCGGCCCGCCGCCCCGCGAGCGCGACCAGGCGCGCGGCCAGTTCGCCCACCTCGCCCCGCAGCGTGCGCTCGAACCTCGCGAAATCCTCGCGCGTCCTTTCGAGCGCGCTGATGACGTGCGTGCGGTACAGCATGGATGGAACGCTGAAGGATGAACGCTGAACGCTGAACTGAAGACAAGACGACTGTCTTACAGTTCATCGTTCAGCGTTCACAGTTCATCGTTTACTTTCCCCTCTGGATGCGCCCGAGGCGGTCCATCGAGTAGGAGTAGCGTGTGGTCTTGAGGCGGCTCTCGACGAAGGTGTAGAAGAGGCCCTCGTCCTCGTCGCTGAACTTCTCGACGCTGCCCTTCGCCTCGCGTTTGAAGGACTTGTTGGTGACGAGGTTCATCGACTCGGGCGTGTCCTGCGCGCGCTCGTGCTGGAGGACGATCTGCAAGACCGTGCCGTCGTAGTGCGCGGGGAGCTTCTTCGCGGCGATGAACTTCGGCGTGACGAAGAAGACCGTGACCTTGCCGCCCGAGACGTTGAACTCCAGCGTCCCGTCCGCGACGTAGCGGTCGGACGCGGGGACGCCGAGCACGCGCTCCACGTCCGCACGCTTCGAGACGAAGGGCTCAAGCCCCTTCCACGTCGCCGCCCGCGCGGCCCCGGCCGAGAGCAGAACGGCCAGCGCGGCGGCCAAACTCAACGCGACTGCGCGCGCCTGTGCGCGGCGAAAGATTGTGTTCGTCATGCGGAGGATGCTAACGCAAAAGCAGTGAACCGTAAACCGCCAACCGTGAATAGAAAGAAACTCCTTCTATTCACGGTTGGCGATTTACGATTGGCGGCTTTTAGCTACTTCGCGAAGGGGCGGACGCGGTCGGCGGACTCTTTGAAGTAGGCGTCCGTGGGCGCGAGTTGGAGACCCTTCTCGTAGGCGGCGAGCGCCTTGGTGTAGTTCTGCGAGGACTCGTAGGAGAAGCCGAGCAGGCGGAAGACCTCGGCGTTCTGCGGCGTCCTGGCGGCGGCCTGTTCGAGCGCCGCGATGGCCTTGGGGAAGTTCTTGGCCTGCGTGTGCGCGTAGCCGAGCAGGTAGTAAGTCTCGTCGGGCGCCTGCGGCGAGGCGGCCGCGCGTTCAAGCGCCAAGACGGCCTTCGGGAACTGCTTGGCGAAGACGAGCGCCTGACCTTGCAGCAGCGCGGAGCGCGCGTCGGGGCGCACGCGGGCGAGCGAGTCGGCCGCGCGCACGGCCGAGAGGAAGTCCGCGTCGGCGGCGGCGCCCGTCGCGGAGCGCCCGCGATACATGTAAGCCTGCGTCAGAAGCTCCCACCCCTGCGCGAAGGTCGGGTCGGCGAGCGTCGCGCGGTTGAGCATGTTGACGGCCGTCGCGTAGTCCTGCCGGCCGAAGGCGAGTTGGCCGAGGTAGAGGAGCGCGAACTTGTTCTTCGGCTCGACCTTCAACACTTCGGCGAACGTGCGCTCGGCGTCGGCCGTGCGCTTGAGGTTCATCTCGGTGATGGCGCGGTAGTAGAGCGTGTTGGCGTCGGGCTTCGCGCCCTCGCGCGTCGTCGCGGCGATGAGGAGCGGAAGCGCCTGCTCGTACTTCTCCCCGAAGAAGTAGGCCTGCGCCAGCGCGTCCTCGGTCTTCGTGTCCTTCTGCCCCTCTGCGCTGCGCAGCTCAAGCGCGCGTTCGAGGTCGGCGGCGGCCTCCGCGTAACGCTTCAGGTAGAACTCCGCGTAGCCGGCGATCTTCCAAGCCTCTGAGTTCTTCGGCTCGGCCGAGGCCAACTGCCGCGCCTCGGCCAGCGCGGCGTCGTATTGCTTCTGTTCGAGCAGCGAGAGGGCGTGCGCGGCCGAAGCCCCGCCCGCGCGCGTGCCGGCGGCCGGCGTCGCGGCGCTCGCCGACTCGGCCGTCGGCTGGACGGGCGTCACGCGCCTCGGGCGGGTCGCGCCCGACTGCGCCGACGCCACCGTGGAGCACAAAAGCAGCGCGGCGGCGCCGGCTGTAAGGCTGTTCGTCAGTCTCTTCATAGAAGAAAAATCTTTCATCAAGACAAGGTATTACCGACCACGTGGCCGAGGAGAAAGGCCGAACTTCGGATGCCCTCCGCGCGAGACAGGTTCGCCGTTATTTCGCCGGGAGCGCGGGCATCCCTGCCCGCGCTCCCGGCGATTACTTCCGGCGATTACTTCCGGCTCGCTTCCAGTCCGGTGCCGGACTGGTCGAAGCCGGGTTGGACGGTGACGACGCCGAACTGGCGGTCCTCCGTCTCGCGGTGGGCGGCCATGAGCCAGACGAAGTTGATGCGGTGGCCGGGGACCGAGACGTTCGGGTGGAAGCCGCGCGGCATGACGACCGCGTCGCCGTCGCGCACGACGCCGACGAACTCGGGCTCGTCGGGGTTGGTGTAGACGAACTGCACGCCGAAGGCCGGCGCGGGCATGTCGTAGTAGACGTAAAGCTCTTCGAGCATCGCGGCGTGCTCGTGCGGCGGCCACGAAGTCCAGTGGCCGGGCTCGCTGCTGGTAAAGCCCGCGACGATGCGGCCGGCCTGGACGTTCTTCCCTAACGCGATGTTGATGGTGCGCGTCGTCGAGGGGCCGCCCGTCTGGAAGCGGAGCGACGGGTCGCGCTCGATGTCGGCGAAGCGCACGACCTGCAAGGGATACTTGCCTTCGACCTCGGCCGAGCACTCGACGAGATCGACGTGGCCGTCGGTCTCGATCTCGACCTCGGTGTCGCGCGGGATGTAGATGGAGTCGCGGTGCTCGACGCGGTGCGCCTCGCCGTCGGCCTTGATGGTGCAGCCGCCCGCCATGCAGATGAGCCCCGTCTCGTACGTGCCCGTCGAGAACGTGACGCGCGGCGTCTCGCCGTCGAGGATGATGCGCCCGTAGACGAGGTGCTTCATCGAACTGTTCTCGGGCGTGACGGCGTGGTGGCGCCCCTTCCGCCGGTTCGTGCCGCGATAGATGTACTGGTCGGGCGACGGCTGCAACTGCGTGCTCATATGTTCGTTCCTCTCGCGCGGTGCTTGTGTGGTTGACTGGCCGAGGCCAGTTTAACTCTTCCGAGACTGGACGTGAACCGTGACAAGTGATGTACGGGGTTTTAATCTTGTCACGGTTTACGGTTCACGGTTCACGCGCTCTGTTATAAACTTGCGGGCGCTCCTTCAGCCATCGTTCTCGGTTGCCCGCGTCATCCGACGGAGATGCCGAACGAGACGTTCCACTTTTCCCCATTCACACTGAACCCGGGGGTCGGACTTCTGTTCCGCGACGGCGCGCCCGTCTCGCTTGAGCCGCGCGCCGTGAAAGTCCTCGCCTACCTCGTGCGCAACCGCGGCCGGGTCGTGCCGAAAGAAGAACTGCTCGACAAGGTCTGGGCCGACGTGTTCACGACCGACGCGGTGCTCAAGCAGGCCGTCTCGCAGATTCGGCGCGCGCTGGGCGACGCGGCCGACTCGCCCCGCTACGTTCAGACCTTCCACGCGCGCGGCTACCAGTTCATCGCGCACGTCACGGCCGAGACGGATGAGATAGCACCCGCGCGTGTCGCTTCACATGAGAGTGACGCGGTCGAGACGCCCGCGCCTTCGGTCGCGCGGACGGGCGCGCGTGAGGAGTCGGGGCCGAACTACGACCTGCTCGTCGGGCGCGAGAAGGAGTTGTCTCTGCTGCGCGCGGAGTACGGGCGCGTGCTCGCGGGCGGCGGTCAGCCCGTCGTCGTCAAGGGCGAGGCCGGCATCGGCAAGACTCAACTCGCGCGTCACTTCGGCCGCTGGGCGCGCGAGCAGGGCGCGGCCTACGTCTACGCGCGCTTCTTCGACTACGAGGCGAGCCGCCTCGCGCCTTACGAGAACTTCATCGACCTTCTGAGCGGCGCGCTCGCGCCCGGCCGTCGCGCGGAGGCGGGCGGCGGGCGCGCGCACTCGGCGGGCCAACTGCGCGAGGAGGTCAAGGAACGTTGCGGGGTCGAGTTGCCCGACGAGTTGTTCGGCGTTGAGGAAGGTAACGCGCAACTGGCGCGCGCGGCCTCGGGCGACCACTACCGCATCGTCGCGCCGCTCGGCCGCGCCTTCCTGCGTCTCAGCCGCGAGCGCCCCGTCGTTATGGTCCTCGATGATCTTCAGTGGGCCGACGAGGTGAGTCTCGACTGCATCGGCTACCTCATGCGCGTGCGCGCCGCCGAACCCTTGCTGCTCGTCATGCTCGCGCGCGCCGAAGAGGCGTCCGACACGCGGCACAAACTCGGCGAGTGGCTGAAGCGTCACGCGGACTATCGCAGCTTCACCTCCGTGCGTCTGCAACCGCTCGGCGAAGGGGCCGTGCGCGAGGCGGTCGAAGAGGCTTTCGGCGGCGCCTTCCGCGCGCCGCTCATCCCGCAGACGGACACTTCGACCGTCTTCCGCGTCACGGGCGGCAACCCTTATTTCCTCGTCGAGATGCTGCGCCTGCTCGTCGCCGAAGGCGCTATCAGCGCGGCCGACGACGTGGGCGACGCGGGCACGCGCTGGCAGTGGAACGGCATCGAGAACGTCCCGCTGCCCGACTCGCTCGTGATGGCCGCGCTCGGCAAACTTGAGCGCACGCCGGCCGACCTGCGCGAGCTACTTGAACACGCGGCCGTCATCGGCGACGAGTTTCGCGTCGAGACTCTGGCGCGCATGTCCGGGCGCGGCGAGGACGAGTTGGACG
This sequence comes from Pyrinomonadaceae bacterium, assembly GCA_036379655.1. Lineage (GTDB taxonomy): Bacteria > Acidobacteriota > Blastocatellia > Pyrinomonadales > Pyrinomonadaceae > QHXN01. The sequence goes on along the minus strand of DASVGG010000080.1, from coordinate 21,827 downwards.
AATCCCTGCGCCAAGGCTTGCGGCTCGGCGTGCTCGCGGAGCGCGGCCTGTCGCTCGGTGAAGACTATCGCTTCTATCACACGATCCTCCGCCGCGTGCTCTACGAGAACCTTTCGCCGCGACGACGGCGACGCCTGCACATGCTCGCCGCCGCCGCCATCGAAGAGGTGCACGCGCGCCACGCCGAACGTCTGGCCGAGGCTCTGAGCACGCACTACGAGGCGGCGGGCGACGCGCGGCGCGCCTTCCGCTGGGCGATGCGCGCGTGGGCGGCGGCCGCCGCGCGCTGGCACTGGGTCGAGGCCGTCAAGTGCGCCGAGCGAGCGCGACGCGTCGCCGAGCGGCTCGAATTCCGCCGCGACGCGGCTTACGTCGAAGGCGACACCACGGGCAACTTCTTCAGGCCGCAAGCTCAAGAAGACGAACAGGCCGCGCTCCCGCTCTCCGCCAAACTCTCGATGCTGCTCGCGCTCTGCGAGAGCCTCCATGCCGTCGGTCGCAACCGCGAACTCGAACCGGTCATCCCCGAAGCCCTCGTCCTCGCGCGCGCGCTCGACGATGAAGCGTCCGAGGCCGCCGTCTACTTTCAGGATGGGCTCGTCCACTCCGCGCTCAGCCAGTACCGCGAGGCGCACGCGGCCGTCGAGCGTTCGCTCGGGGTCTACCGTCGCCTCGGCGACCACGCGCGCGCGCGGCTCGCCGTCGTGCAGCTCGGGCGCATCCGCGCGAGCATGGGCGACTACGAGGCGGCGGGCGAACTCATCGAGGCCGTGCTCGCGGAGGAGGGCGTGGACGAAGAGACTGCGGCCGACGCGGCCGGCATGCTCGGCTGGGCGCGCGCGCTGCAAGGACGCTACGACGAAGGCGTCGAGTTGATGCGCAAGTGTCTCGAATACCACGCGCGCTGCGGCAACGTCCGCCTGCGCGCGCAGGTGCTGCGCCGCCTCCACTGGGCCGACCTCAGTCGCGGCCAGTACGAGTCGGCCGTCGCCCTGGCGCAGCGCGCGCGGAAGGACTTTCAGGCCATCGGCAACCTCTTCGGCGAGGCCAAGACCTACATGGGCATCGGGCAGGCGCGCATCGCGCAGGGGTTGTTCGAGGAGGGCATCGGCTACCTGCGCCGCACGCTCGAAAGTCTGAAGACGAACGGCGACGCGCACTGCGAGGCGGAGACCCTGTGGCTCCTCGGGCGCGCGCACTGCGAGGCGGGACGTTTGAGCGAGGCCGACGCGATGCTCGCGCGCGCGCTTGAGATGATCCGACACATCGGCGACCGCGACGACGAATTCCGCGTCCTCGTCGATCAGGCGCGCGTCTGTGTCGCACGCGAAGACTTCAAACCCGCGCTCTCGAAGGCGACCGAGGCGGCGAAGATCGCCGCCGAGTTGAACTGCCGCGACGGGCTCGGCTTCGCGCTCGTCGAGCAGTCGCACGCCGAGCGCGGCCTCTTGGAAGCGCGTCGCGCCGTCGCCTCCGCCGAAGTGGCCGTCCGCCTGCTCGACGAGACCGGCTCGGGCGAACGCTGGCGCGGCTACCGCGCCCTCGCCCTCGCCCTCGAAACCGCCGACGGCCCCTCGGAAGCCTCCCGCGCCGCCCGCCAACGCGCCGCCATGCTCCTCGAAGAGATGCGCGAACAACTCCCCTCTTCAGACACACGCCGCCGCGAAGAGATGGCCCGCACCCGTCGGTTGGATTGAGGGAAGTAGGCAGTAGGCAGATGGCAGTAGGCAGTTAAGAGGGTTGAGCCACGTCAGGGGCGGCATGTTGATGTCGCCCCTGACGTGGCTCAACTTCTATTAAAACCTCAATGCTATAAACGTGCCGCCCCTCCGTGGCTCCGAACTGCCTACTGCCATCTGCCTACTGCCTACTTTCCCCACAAAACCCTCCCTTACCTAACCTTTACCAAACCCTCACCAAACCTTCATGACCGCCGCGGCCACTTCGCTTAGAGTGCATAGTCGAAACGGGTCGGGGCCGCTCACGGAAGCAGTGCGGGCCGGCGATAACCAGGGGTGGCGCGTCGCCTTCGGCCCGCGCGGGCGTCCCCGACCCGATAATTTTTATCCGAGTGAGAGGAAGATGATGACGCCGGACTCGTACGTTCTCCAGACCGCGCTCACGTTGGTCGCGCTGCTGCTCGCGGCGTTGGGCGCCGTGCTGCTCTTCAAGGACGCGAACGAAGATTCAGATGCATTAACGTTCGACCTGACGGACGCGGGCATACGCATCGGCGACGGCGCCGACGTGCTCCGCTTCCGCGTCGAGATGCAGCCCACGGGCCGCGCGGCCTTCCGCGCCGAGACGCGCCCGCACCACGCCGCACACTGATTGAGGAGGCCCCCGTTGAAGACGCAGAGGTTGAAGTTGACGTTGGTGCTGTTGACGCTCGTCGCGTGCGTCGCGACGTTCGCGACGAGCGGGACCGCCGCGCGCGGTGGCAATTCACTCGACGCCGCTTTGAACGCGGCGCTCGACGAGCACGGGTTCACGGGGCGCGTCGGCCAGTCTCTGGAGCAGAGGCTCGGGCGCAAGGTCGATAACCAACTCGCGGACCTCGGACGGCTCGCCTTCCACGACAGCCTGCTCGCGCTCGGCAACGACAACTCGTGCGCCGGGTGCCACGCGGCGCCCGTGGGCTTCGGCGACACGCAGTCCATCGCCATCGGCGTCTCGAACAACGGCGTGGTCGGCCCCGACCGCGCGGGGCCGCGCAACCAGCGGCGCGCGCCGATGATTCTCAACAACGTCTTCTTCCCCCGCCTGATGTTGAACTCGCGCTTCGCGGCCGTCTCGGGCGACCCGTTCGACAACACGGGCGGCTTCCAGTTCCCCGCGCCCGAAGGCTTCTCGCTCTCGGGGCTGCCGCACCTGCTCACGGCGCAGGCGTTCATCCCCGTGACCGAGCGGCCCGAGATGGCCGGCTTCGGACTTGATCTCCCCGGCACCAACGACGGCATCCGCGACGCGGTCGTCGCGCGCCTGAACGCGAGCGAGGAGTATCGCAAACTCTTCGGCCAACTCTTCCCCTCGGTGAAGGCGGGCGCGCCCGTCACCTACGAGATGCTCGCGCGCGCCATCGCCGAGTTCGAGTTCACTCTCGTCTTCGCCGACGCGCCGATTGATAAGTTCGCGCGCGGGCAGAAGAACGCTTTGAGTGAAGAAGAGAAGCGCGGCGCCATTCTCTTCTTCGGCGCGGCCGGCTGCGTCCAGTGTCACGGGGTCTCGGGCCAGTCGAACGAGATGTTCAGCGACTTCGAGCAGCACGTCGTCGGCGTGCCGCAGGTCGCGCCCGCGTTGACGAACGTTGCGTTTGACGGCCCCGGCGCTAACGAGGATTTCGGTTTGGAGCAGGTGACGGGCTCACCCGCCGACCGCTACGCCTTCCGCACTTCGCCTTTGCGGAACGTCTCGCTGCAACCGACCTTCTTCCACAACGGCGCGTTCACGCGGCTCGAAGACGCGCTCCGCTTCCACCTCGACCCGGCCACGGGGCTCGCCGCTTACGACCCCGCGCAGGCCGGACTCGACGCGGACCTGCAAGGTCCTTTGGGTCCGACGCAGCCTCTGCTCGACCGCCTCGACCCGCTCATGCAGGCGCCGGTTGCGCTAAGCGAAGAAGAGTTTCGACAACTCCTCGCGTTCCTGCGCAACGGCCTCCTCGACCCGAAGGCGCGGCCCGAGAACCTGCGCAAGCTCATCCCCACACGCCTCCCGAGCGGGAGGCCCGTCCACAACTTCCAACCCTAACCATAACTGAAAAGGAGAAACGAAGATGAAAGTTAAAACGAAGGTGAAGGCCGGCAACGACCGCATCATCTCCAACCACAACCAGACGGCGAAAGGTCTCCGCGTTAAGTCGAAGGTGAAGGCCGGGACCGACGCCACGACCGACGCCGCCGGCCGCATCATCTCCAACCATAACCAGACGTTGAAGGGTCTGCGCGTCAGGTCGAGCGTGAAGGCCGGCGGCATCCGTTGGAACCACAATCAGTCGGTTACACGTTAATTCGCAATCATACCCGTCGAGAGTTAGAGCAAAGAGCTAACCGACGAAGACGCGGGGGCGCGGCCCAAAGACTCAAGTCTTCAAAGCCGCGTCCCCGCGTCTTCGCGTCCGCGTGTCTAACGGCCGCCGTGGGAGAGGCGCAGGCGGAAGCGCGCGCTCGTTTGCGGCGCCGAAGTAGAGACGGCGAGGCGCTGGCCGCGCACCTGCCGCTCGCCCTTGTCCACGGAGCCGGGCGGCCCCGGCGCCGTCAGCACGTTATCCTCAACGACCGCGCGCGCGCCCGTCGGCGACTCGACGAAGATGTTGAACTTCATGCCCGATGCGTCAATCGAGAAACGCCCCGCGCCCTCCTGCTTAACAGTGTCGTCAGAGTGGACGAGCACCGTGTACGTGCGCGGCGTCGTTGACTGAAGCTCGTCCGTGACGGTGAAGACGCGGCCGTCGAACTCGAAGCGCCGCTCGAAGCGCGTGAGGCCGAGCGAGTCGTCGTAGGCGGCCGACGCGTCGCCGCGAATCACGACCGAGCCGGCAGCCAGTCGCGCCTCGACGACACGGATGCGGTCCAGTCGTTCGTATGGCACGCCGTCGAACGCGTCGTGCCCCTGACCCTCCTTCGCCTGCCCGCGCCCGTCAACCAGCAAGGAGTTGTGATGCGCCGTCAGAGGCACGCCCGCGTAGCCCGAGTCGCCCGTCAGGTACTTGCCGCCCGCGTAGATGATGAAGCTGTTGGCGTCCGGGTGCGCGTGGCCCGAGGAGAGGTGCCAGTCCGGGAACTCCTTCAGCCGCGCGAGCGTCGCATGCCCTTCGGGCGGGCCGCACTTGAAGGCGAAGGCCGTCGCCTCCTTCGTCCACGCGCCGCGCCAGTAGACGACGCCGTGGTCCTCGAAGTGGTGCCAGCGGTTCTGCTTCTGAATCGGCACGGCTTTCACTTCGGGGTCGTACCAGACGAGCGACCAGAAGTCCTCCGCGTTGACCTGTTCAAAACTCTTGAGCCACTCGGCGACGCCCTGCGCCTCGCCGCTGCGGAAGCGCGAGGCCATTCGATAAAGCAAATTGTAGTTGGTGTGAAAGCGTCCGCCGGGGTGCGTGCGTTTGTACTCTTCGCCCTTCCCCGCGCGCGTGAGCGGCCCCTCGAAGATGTCGCCGAAGTCGAAGACGTACTGGCCCGAGGGCAGCGTCGAGTGCGCGACGTAGGCGTGCATCTGGCGGAAGCCCGGCCGGTCGTAGAGGTCTTCGCCGGTCGCGTGCGCGTGCGCGTCGAGATAGTGGACGAGCCACGGCGTCGAGAAGACCCAGTACTCGAAGCCCTCGTAGTAGTAGCCGTCGGCCGAGTACGTGTCGAGCACGCGTTCGTAGACGGCGCGCGCGAGCCGCGCCCACTCCGGCGCGTCGTCAACCTCGTCATACAACGCGTAGGCCGCCACGCCCAAACCCGCCATCGGTATAGAAACGTGGTTCTGGCTGTAAGAGTACGTGCGACCGGGGCGCGGCTTGTAATAGTCGGCGAGCAGCCGCGCGTGACGCGCGAGTTTGTCTCTGTACTTCGCGCGCTCCTGTTCGGTCAGGTCGTGATAGAGCAGGTCGTAGCCCCAACCCAGACCATAAAGAAGGTGCCCGGCGGCGAGGTCAACGTTCGGCTTGTTGTAGGTGTAGCCCCACACGTCGTACGTGACGGCGGCCTCCATGTACCCGCGCGCGGCGTCCAAGTACTTCCTGTCACCCTCAATCTTGTAAGCGAGCGCCGCCTCCGCGATGCCGATGCCGACCTCGTTCTACGCGCGTCTCGCCTGCGCGGGCGCGGGCGGCGGCTCCTTCTTCAACGCGCGCACGTTCTCAAGAGCCCGACGCCATATCTCACGATGCGTCGTGCGCGCGCGCGTGCGAAGTGCTTCTAACTCTTCCTCCGTCACGTAGACGCGCGGGTGCTTGCCGCGCAGTTCCGCGCGCAGCGACGAGTTGCGCTCGGCCATCAGGCGCGTGAGCGGGTGCGGCCCCTTCTTCCACTTCGCGTTGCCGGGCGCGTCCTTCGGCCCCAACGCCTCGCGCGCGTCCTGCGCTCCCACGCGCAGGGAAGACAGGAGCGCGACGACAACCAGGAGACTTGCGCCGAGCCGTAACAGGAACGTTCTCTGTTGATGTGTCATCTCTCTTCAGAGCATCAGCATCCCACCGTTAATCTCGATGGTCTCGCCGCTCAGGTACGAGGCCGCGTCGGAGGCGAGGAAGGCGATGACGCTCGCGACCTCTGCGGGCGTGCCGACGCGGCCGAGCGGTATGCCCGCGACGTAACCCTTCATCGCCTCGGGCGTCGAGAAGCGTTCGTGGTAGGGCGTGTCGATGACGCCGGGCGAGACGGCGTTGACGCGCACGCCGTAGGGCGCAAGCTCCGTCACCTGCGTCCCCGAGATGAGCGTCTCGACGTTGGCCGTCTCGGTGTTGACCGTCTGGTATGTGTTCCCGGTCACCTGCACCGTCTCGGTCACGCCCGCGACGAGGAGGGCAACGCGCCGGGTTAAAGCTCCGGGCCCCTGAGTTTGTCTGAGCATGGCGGCGCTCTGTCGCGGGCGCGGGTGTTGGGCGAATCCTTGTCTCATCGTCGGAGCCTCCTTCTTCTTTCGTGCCGCACGCGTGACGCGTCACGCTATGTTAGCGTTATCACAGGGAACGACAGGTCTTCGTCTTTAACTTCCGGACGCTCGTCCCCTGTTCTGGTAAGCGCGTCGGCGAGGTGCGCCGACGCTTCAACTGTCCGCGAGGTTGACTCTCTACTCGGCGACGGTCGAGGCGCGCACGACCAGTTCGCACTGCATGACGCGCTCTTCGCGCGCGGGCGTCTCGGCCGACTCCATGCGGCGCACGAGCGCCTCGGCCGCGATGCGACCCTGCTCGCGCGTGGGCTGGCGCACGGTCGTTAAGGGCGGCGTCGTGTGCGCCGCCAAGGGCACATCGTCGTAGCCGACGAGGGCCACGTCTTGCGGAATCTTGAGCCCCGCCTCCTTGGCCGCGCTCATCGCGCCGACGGCCGTAAAGTCGTTGCGCGCGAAGACGGCCGTCGGCCGCTTGCGCAAAGAGAGGAGTTTCTTCATCCCCTCGTAACCCATCGTCTCGGTCGAATAACCGGGCCACTGGTCGCCGTCGTCGGCGCGGCCGACGATCATGCGCTCGTCCACCTTCAACCCGTGCTCGCGCATCGCTTCGAGGTAGCCGTGGTAACGACGCAGCCCGACGCCGCTGGTCGGCGTCACCCCGATAAATCCAATGTTTTTGTGTCCCAATGCTATCAGATGGGCCGTGGCGTCGTAGCCGCCGCGAAGGTTGTCGGCGGCGATGAGGTCCGCGTTCGGATGGCGGAAGTCGCGCCCGATGAGGACGACGGGGATGCCGCCCTCGATCATCTCCGAGAGACGGTCGTTGCCGAGCTTGTTGGCGCGCGTGGCGACGATGACGCCGTCAACGCGGTGGTCGGCAAGAGACTCGAAGGCGGCGATGTCTTCGCGCGCGCTGTGCTCGCTGACGCAGATGAAGACGTTGTAGCCCTTCGCCGTCATGACCTCGCGCACGGCGCGCGCAAGCTCCGCCGCGAAGGGGTTGGCGATGTCGCCGAGCACGAGGCCGATGGTGTCTGTGCGCTGCCGCTTGAGCCCGCGCGCGAGTCCGTTGCGGCGGTAGTTCATGGCGCTGACGGCGCTCAAGACCTTCTCGCGCGTCTCGGCGCTCACGTAGCCGTTGCCGTTGACGACGCGCGAGACGGTCATCGGCGTGACGCCGGCGGACGCGGCGATGTCTGCGAGCGTGGCGTGCTTCTTTTTCGGCGTTGAGCGGCGCATCTGGACCTGCCGGGACGACGGGTCGGACTGTGTTAACGTTAACCGGAAAACTTAATAACATGAGTTGGTTGCGTCTGGCAACATTTTTTTGTTCGGCCGCCCAATTATTCTCGCGACCGCCACGCCTCCGAAGGTTGAAGAGGCCGCGCGACTGCCTATGCAGCAGTCGCGCGGCCTCTTTTACTTCGTTGCTGCTCTTCGCTTACGGGATGAACGCAAGGTCTTCGGGGAGCGGGATGGCGATGGGCGTCTCGAAGAGGGGTCCCGCGCCGTCGGGGTCGATGGTCGTGGCCCCGTCGGAGGCGAAGAAGAGCGCGATCTGGTTCTGCGCGGCGACCGCCGCCTGCGCCACGGGCGGCGTCCCGCTCAGGGCAGTCAGGAACGCGTGCGGGTTCTTGCCGAAGCCGACGTTGAGTGCGAAGGCGAGGTCGTTGCGGAACAGGGTCGTCCGGTCAGCCAAATCGCCCGAGCGAATCAGCGCCGTGGTGGTCGGGTTGGGGACCGTCTTGTCGCCGCGCGCGAACTGGACGATGACGCCCTTGGCCGCCTGCCCTTCGAGCGGCGACTTACGTATGAACGGCGTCCAGGAGACCGAGTCGCCGGCCTGCCCGAGCCAGTTGCTCACGTCTATATAAGCCTGGATGGCGATGGCGCCCGGCACCGTGTTGACCAACGGCGGCTGGTTGCGCAGCGGCGTGTTGTCGTTGAAGGCGAGCCCGCCGACGTTGATTAAAGAGGGGACGCGCGTCGCGAGGAAGGCCCCGAGCAGCGGCTGGAAGGTCTGGCTCAGTCGCGAGATGTCCGTGAGCGTCCCGCCCGGGACGTTGGGCACGCCCGCGCGCACGTCCGGCTCGATGCCGAGGAAGACCGTGCCGTAGATGCCGCCAAGCGATTGGCCGAAGTAGTAGACGCGGTTGGCGTCGAGCGCCACGGAGCCGTTGCCGTCCACGTCAACGCCGCCCTGCACCGCGCGCACGACCTGCATCAGGTCGGCCGCCGTCTGTTGAAGCCCGTCGCGGGCGCCGATGTCCCTCTGCGCGCCCGTCGCGAACAGTCCCTCGGTCGAGTCGATCAACGCGTTGCCGTTCTGGTCTACGCCGCGCCCGCCCCCGGGCAGGACGACCGGCCCGGAGGTCGTGCTCACGGTCAGAGTCCCGGCGGGGCCGAAGCCGTGGCCGACCGCGTTGATGGAGAGCGTGGCGATGCCGCGCGCCGCCAGCACGGAGGCGACGGCGAACGGGCTGTTGTTCTTGTTGTCGCCGAAGCCGTGCCCGAAGATGGCGACCGGCCAGCCGTTCGCCGGCCTTGGTCCCGCAGGGATGAAGAGGTTGAAGTAGATGTCCTGCGTGCTCTGAACCGAGGGCGTGCCCGTGCGCGTGGGGACTTGCGGGATGAAGGCGCCCGAGGTCTCGAAGTTCAGCGCGCTGAACTTCCCGAAGGCGACCGAGCCGACGCTGCCGGGGACGACCTGTAGCGCGGGCGTCGGCACGAACGAGCCCGGGGGCAGCGGCCCCGTCGTGCTGACCTGCAGGCGATAAAGAATGCCCAGCACGGTGCTTAAAGGAAAGACCGTGCGCTGACCCGACGAGCCGAGGTTGAAGTTGACGGAGGGCGCGGGCGCGGACTTGATCTGGTCGCGAATCTTCTCAAGCGTCGCGGTCACGCTCCCCGTCGTGAAGAAGCTGGCCGCGACGATGTCGCGCGGCGAGAGCGCGGGCGCGAAGTTAGACAACACGTTCTCGTTGAGCGTCGTGATGAGCGTCTTGCGGTAGAGCTTCAACTGCGGGTCTTTGGTCTGGCCGAAGTTCAGTTCGTGCCGGAAGCGCGCGAACGCTTCGGAAGCCTCGACGGGGTCGCCCGTCGCATCGCGCACGCCGTCGGTGACGACCAGCAGGTAGCCCGTGTCCTGCGTCAGGTGCTCGTCCGACTGGACGAAGAGCGTGAGCGTGGCCGGGTCCCACACGACCTGGTTGATGCCGATGGTCCGTGGGTGGAAGTCGGCGGGGTCGGACAGGTCACCGATGCGGAGGATGAAGACCGTCTGGCTCGTCACCGTGCTCGGGTCGATGGCGCCGTCGAAGGGGATCGAAATCCGTGGCTGCGTGTTGAAGCCGTCGAGCTGGTTGAGCAGCGCCACGTCCTGACAGTCCGAAGGGTTCGTGGCGCAATTCGGCGACGGCAGATTCACGCGCAGGTTCGTCCGCTGGCTCGGGTCGGGGACGGTGAAGCGGTCGCTGGGGAAGGGCGACTGCGTGACCGACTGCAAGTTGAACAGCGGGTGGACGCCGCTCGCCGCCGCCGCCGCCGGCGCGAGCAGAATCAACCCCAACGACAGCAGGAACAGAGACGGTTTCGCGACGTAACCTCTGACGAGGACGGGCTTGCGCATGGGGGGAACCTCCGGTCTGTTTTAGCGGGCAGCGGGAACGATAGTCCTTCGCCAACGCCCTGTCAATTCTTGGCCCCGCCAACAAATCCCGCGACCCAATAAAAGAGCGCGCCGCTGACAACGGCGCGCTCTCCTCTAACAAATCTTTCGAACGGGCACTCAAACTCTTCTGAAATTTGAGCGCCCGTCGAATCGGCCAGAGTTAGTGGGACTTCACATGATTACTGGCACATTTCCAAGCAGATCAACTTTTCAAAGTCAGCGTAAAATAGCAATCCCTCCTCGGAAGGATTTAACGCAATAAGTGGCACTCAGCCCAAATTTAACCTAATTAATGGTTGCTCAGTTATTCACCTGCAAGGGAGATGTCGAAGATACTTTCAATCGGTCGGCCATAGCTGATCTGAACTATCGTCAGGCAACCATCACTCGTCTCAGGCGCGCCATTCGTGTTAATCAGGACGAGCCTTGTGGCGGTGCTTAGGCCGTTGAGGATGGCGTCCACGTCCAGCCCGCCCGGGTCAGCCGCCGAGATGATTCTTAACCTCTCGGCCGCCCCGAAGAGCTGCGGCCGCCAGAACGGGGCCGAGAGCGACAGACGCCTCTTGCCTTTGAGCCGCGCCTTCAACTGAAGCATCTTCCCGACGCCGTAATTGCCTACGAAGTCGAGCCGCTGACGGCAGTACGCGAGGAGCAAGGCCGCCGGGTCGCCTTCGGGGTAGGCGGAGAAGGCGGTGACGAATTCGCGCGCGTGCCCCCCCGAGGTGAAGTCGGAGACATCGCGGTTGCAGGACGTATACTCTGCAGAGGCGTAGAACTCTTCGGCGAACTCCTCGTCCACCACATCTATGTCGAAGGCGCTCGCGCGCGGGCTCGCCTTCGGCCGGTAGGTGAGCCGGCGGAAGCGCTCGATGCCCGCGCAGGCCATGTCGATGCGCCGGTAGAGTTCGAGGTGCCCTTCGAGGAGCCCGAGCTGGTAGTCGTAGCGCCTTTCCGCCTTCTCAAGCATAATCTCCAGGGTATCGGGTGGGGGGAGGGCGGGCGCCGTGTTTCCACTAACACGCTTCCGGGCAAACAGCCTCAACACGGGGCCGAACAACCTCATCAGACGCCCCTCCCTAGGGGGCGGGGGAGGCTCCACCACTATCCTGGGCGGCTCGCCGATGAGCAGTCTGACCAGCTTGTCGTTGATGTCGGCCTTAATCTCCTCCAGCCCCACCCAGCGCCGCTCCAACTCCACCACGCCCTGTTCGAGGCACGCCTCAAGAAATTGGCCGTAGGAGTGTAGGTTGTGGCCGAGCGCTGCGCAGGCATTGAAGCAGAAATCGTCGAGGCGCTTCTCCGACTCGTGGCGGAAGTCGCGGAGCAATGCGTTCGTGTCGCTGTCCTTGGGCGCCTCCTTCGGCGCCTTGCGAAAGTTCTCCGCGAACCAGCCACCCGCAGGCTCGGCCGTCGCCGCGACCGAGGCGCCCGGCTCTTTGAAGAGGCGCCCGGCAATGTCGGAGGCGAGGCACGAGAGGAGCAGCTCGTGCAGCGCCCGGCCGTCGGCGTGGAGTCTGTTCCAACAGAAGCTGCCGTAGGCGACGTGGTGCGCGCCGTCGCCGCTGTAGGGGGGGAGGTCTGCGCGCAAGGCATCGGATAGGCCCGAAGCGATCGCCATGAAGATGTAATCCGCCACCAGCTCCGTGAGATGCTCCGGCGTCGTGATGGTCTGCCCCGACTCGTTGAACTCGTCCACGAAGAAGCACCGGTTGAAGGGGAACCCTTTCGAGGCCATCTCGCCGTCGAGCCGGCGGGCGGCGTCGCGCAAGCCCTCGGCGTTTAGCGAGAGCAGGCGCTTGCCAACGAGGAAGACGGCGTTGAGCCCTCCCGCGATGGCCGCGACCGAGTTCTCGCGGACGGCGGCGGAGGCGCGCCGCGCCAGTTCGTACGCCTCCGGCTGAAGGGGCGCGATGATGTAGGTCTCAAGGCGCTCGGCGCCGACGGCCGCCCTCAACGCAGAGCCAGCCTCCGCGATGGCGTGCTCGCTGAGGGCCAGCGTGTACGCGTCCATGATGGCCCGCTCGTCCTCCTGCTGCGCGCCGCTCATGCTCACGAACTGGAAGACGGCCGGCACCTTCTCGACGCCGTGCGCGCGGCAGAGCGACTCCCTGGCGCGCGCGGCGACGCCCTCGGCGAAGTCGCCGACCGTGACGATGAGGGCCGGATTCAGACTGCCCATCCTCAGCCGCCCCCTTCCCCGCCCGGCTGAAGCCCCTGCCCGTTCCTGCGCTCGTCCGCGAGCAGACGTTCGAGGGGACGCAGCACCTGCGTCCCGAGCGCCTCGATCTCCTTGCGGTACTGTTCAACCTCCCTCTCCACCTCCTCGCTCTCGCCCGCCTCGGACTTCTTCTCCGCCTCCTCCGACTCCGTCAACTTTCGGAGGTGATTGTCCACCCCCGCCTTGAACTCCGCCTTCTCCTCCTTCTTGCGCCTCTTCCACTCGTCTTCTATCTGCTCGGCGAGCTGCTGGACGCTCGGCTGGCGACCGCCGGCGAGGTGCTGGATGAAGCTGGCGAAGGAGGCCGAGCGCTGCACGTTCTTCGAGGCGGTCTCGCTCTCGGCCAGCTTGAAGTCACTCGACCCGTTCCTGAAGAAGACTTCGCTGCCGTTACTCCGGATTAGCTCGAACATGTGCCCGAGCGAGAAGAGGGCGCAGTAGAATTCCGCCTTCTGCGAAACGGTCGGGTCTTCGATCTTCCAGTCGGGGTCGAGGCAGAGGTCGTTGATGTGGCTCTTGCGCTCCACCCTCAGCTTCCGCCGGACCGAGTCGAGGCACGCCCTGAAGCCCAGCAAGCGCTCGGCCGTGCTCCCGTGCTCGGAGCGGAAGATGAAGATCTTCTTGCCGTCCGTGCCGCCCTGGCTGAAGCTGATGCTCCGGCCCAAGTCCTCGATGATTTCTCCAAGCTTCGTGTTGCGGGGGCAGTTGGTGAGCGACACCTCCGCGATGTCCGAGCCGGCGCGCTCGACCTGCCAGGCGGGGGCGGCGTGGTCAACCATCTTGCCGATGTCGAAGGTCAGCACCTCGCTCTCAAGGTGGTTGAGCGGCAGCTTCTGGTCTTTGAAGTTGTCTGTGACCACCTTGGAGCCGACCTCGCGCAGCCGTTCGTGGACGGCGCGCGCGCGGCCGGACGCGTTTAGGTCGGCGAGGAAGGCGAGCGGGTCATCGAGATTGCCCTTGAGATTTCTGGGGACGGCCATCTCCGTCCTCTCAATGAATGTCTTCACCAGCTCCCGCTTGAGGTCACCCTCGATTTTCTGCGCGAGCAGGTTGCGGCTCCAGATGGAGCTCTCGGTGAAGGACTCGAGCGGGGTCAACTGTTCATGCAGGTAAGCTCTCGCCTCGTTAAGACACTTCGAGGCCCCCTCGCACTGGGTCTTCACCTCGCCGACCCGTTCGCCGAAGACGCCGAACGTCTCCTCGAATTTTTCAAGCAGCCGGGACATGACCTCGGCGCGCAGCCGTTCGGTGGCCTCGGCCTGAAACTTCTTCTCCTTGATGGAGCGCTCGATCCACTCGGTGTCGGGCCGGTCGTCGTAGTTGAGCTGCGCCTTCCGTTTCGAGAGCATGAGGTTGATTCTGTTGGCCTCCTCCACGAACAGGTCGAGCAGCTTGCCGACTTCGCCGAGGCTCATCACGCCGTTCCTGAGGTGCAGCTTGACCGAACGCCGGAGGTTCAGGTGAACGTCCGCAGCCCAATTCAAGATGTCCTCTTCGAACCTCTTGCATTTCGTGAGACGGGAGTTCTTCTTTTCGTTGAAGCTCCTGAGGCCGCTCCTGGCCTGCACGTCCAGCTCGCGCTCCTTCTTGCCGAAGAGGCGCTTGTACCACGGCGGCCGCTTTTCGGCGTCCGCCCCGTCCCCGGCCGTGAGGTTCTTGAAGTTCTTCGGCTGGAAGTTCAGGTCGGACTCCAACCGGTTGACGTACTGCCCGCACTCCGCAGCCGAGAAGCCGAGGCTCAGACCGCCGCCCTGCTCGCCCGGCTTCACGCGGGCGAGCTTGCCGAAGAGGTCGTTGAAGTTGGAGCCGCCCTCGCCGACGCTGGGGGCGGAGTCGCTGTCGGTGCAGAGCGAGTCCACGATGGCGCGGGCGGCGAGGACGACGGCGACCTCCGCGGTCTGCTCGCTGAACTCCGCGCTGAGGACGTGGGCGTTGTAGCTGGAGTAGGCCCGGAGCTTGCGGGTCGAGGGGTCGGCCTGGTTGATGATGTGCGCCTTGATGTTGTCGAGGCGGCCCTTGAGCAGTGCGCCCTCCGGGTGCGCCGTCGTCAGGCAGATCGACTCGCCGATCAGCTCGCAGACGTTCTCCTTGCTGAGCGTCTCGCCCTCCTTGTAGCCGAGGAGATAGGTCAGGCTGAATGGCTTCTCCACCGACGAGATGATCGAGCCGTCGAGGTATTCGGCCTCCCAGTGCCCGCCGCCGTGGCCGTCGGCCTGGGCGAGCGTCACGTCGAAGGTCATGAAGCGCTCGATCTCCGAGAGCGAGATGGCGAAGTTGTAGCGCATGTACTCGCGGCTCGCCTCGCCGATGCTGCGGTCGCCCAGGAACGGGTCGGTCGTGACGAGGTGCGCCACGCTGTTGGTGCTCTGCTTGAGCAGCTCGTAGATGATGTGCTTGATGAGGTAGGCCACGTCGAGGAGGCAGGCCGAGCCCGTGCCCCCGCAGAGCGAGGAGATGATGTGCACGTCCACCGTGCTCTGCGGCTCGACGCTGATGTTGTTGAAGTTCTCGCGCAGCGCCTTGTCCACAGCCGCGTAGTCTGTGATCGAGCGAATCTTGTCGCGCAGGCGCGGGTCAACGAGGCGCTTCTTGTCGAAGAAGCAGAGCCGCCCGATGTGGCGGACGCCACGCGCGCCCGAGTCTATCTGCCCGGGGTTGAGGTGACGCGGGAACCACTTGAGCGAGCGGCGGAAGGTGGGCCGGCGGTCGATGGAGCTGATGATCTGCGGGACGTTGATGTGCCCCATGTTCAGGCACTCGTCGCCGGTCAGGTACTCCACGGGCTCCTCCTGCCCCGTCGTGTCGAGCGAGATGAACTCGACGAAGGGAATCTTGCGCGGCAGCCTTTTGTCCTGCGTGCGTCCGAGGAGCTGGCGGCGAATCTTCTGCTTCGCGTACTGGAGGGCGAGCGTCCCCGTGCCGCCGAGGCCGACGACGAGCGTGGGGACGACCTTCAGGGGGGGCGTGATGTTCGATGGCGTGTCACTCATGGATCAACTCCTTAGTCCAACTCGGCCGGGTCGGTCGGCTCGAACTTCAACTCGTCCATCCCCTCGATCTTCAGCAGGTCGTCGCGCTTGATGGTCGCCCTCACGCCGGTGTTCAGCAGGCTCCCGTTGAGGTGGATGGCCTTCGGCCCGAGGGGCCTGACGTAGTACCGCTCGAAGAAAGGGGGGCCGGCCATCCCGATCTCGGCGATGCGCTGGCCGTCGCCGCCGGGCAGCTTCACCTCGGCGTCCGACTCCGGCCCGCCGATGTAGTACCGTGGCCCGTGACGGAAATCCCGCCGGAGCTTCTCGCCGAAGCCGATCTCGGACTCGTCGCCGCCGAGGGACTGGTCTACGTCCTCGTTCCGCAGCGACATCTGCGGGAGCCGCTTCCATTGCTGGTGCCTGAGGAAGACGAAGAGGCCCGTCAGCACCGACAGGGCGGCGAGGGTTTTCCAGAGCCAGCCGCCCGCCCGGACGGCCATGGCCCAGAGGGTGAGGGTGCTGCGAATCTTCTTTGAGGTCTTGGCCCTAAAGGGGTAGCTGATTAACTCGTCGCGGCCGGGCTGCGTCGTGACGAGCGCGCCGCGCACCTCCGCGCCGACCGTCAGCTCTCCCCACTCGTCGAAGTGGATGTCCTCGCTCTCGGGCTCGGCGTCGCCGCGCACCGTGACCGGCACTTCCTGCTCGGAGCCCGACGGGTAGTGCAGCTTGAGCCGGAAGGATTCGGTCTTGAAGCCCTTCAGGAAGGGGAAATTATCGCGCGCGTTCTGCGTCACGCCGGCCCGGACTTTGAACCAGTCGCCGAGGGTGAACTC
Organism: Pyrinomonadaceae bacterium; assembly: GCA_036379655.1. Classification (GTDB taxonomy): domain Bacteria; phylum Acidobacteriota; class Blastocatellia; order Pyrinomonadales; family Pyrinomonadaceae; genus QHXN01. The sequence continues at coordinate 5,537 of DASVGG010000080.1, read as the reverse complement.
CTGCCTGTCGCCCGTCCCCGCCTGGTCGGGCAGGTAGGTGCCGAGCGAGAGCACCTCTTCCGGGTGCACGTCGAAATGCTCGACGTTCTGCGCGAACTTGATTTCGCCGTGCTGGTCGAGCTTGCAGATCATCTGAATCTCGACCCGGTACTCGCCCTGTTTCTCGATGAGCTGTTCGCCGGCGTAGAGGTCCGCCCCGGCCACCTTCTCCAGCCGCCCCGCCAGCACGCCGCCCGCGCCCGGCGCCTCCGGCACGAGCGTGTACTTGACCTCGCAGGCGTTGAGCAGGTCGCGCGTCCGCTTGTCGGCGTCGGCGCGCACGACGAGGCCGAAGCGGAGCGGCACGTACTCGTTCTTGAAGTAGAACGAGCGCGGCGGCTGGCTGGCGTCGCGGACGATGCGCACCGGCGAGAGCTTGGCGACCTGCCCCTCCCCGCTGATGTTAACGCCCCAATCGCCCGTCCAGTTCTGGTCGAGCCCGCCGAGTTCGGACGGGCGTTCGAGGAAGAGGATGGCCCCGCCGTCCCGGTACTCGAAGTGCTCCTGCCGGACGGGGCTCTCCGCGCCGGGGTAGATGCGGCCGTGCGGGTCGGTGAGCGAGAAACCCTTCGGCCCGGTGATGATGAGACCCACGTCCCCCGGCGTCAGCTTGATGCGGCCGCCCGGCTCCTTCATTGGTATCAGTTCAGCGGGCGTCTCGATGTCGTAGAGCATCTTCTGGTAAATCCTGGAGAAGTCGGCCGGGTCGGAGACCGCCTCGAAGAAGCCGCCGGTCTCCCGCGCGAGGCGCCGGAGCGTCGGCTCACCGCGCCGGTCTTTTCCCGCCGGCCCGAAGAGCCCGATGGTGTATACCTTAACGCCCGCAGCCTTCAGGCGCGGGACGACATCGCCCCACATCTCCTGCTCGGCTGCGGCCTTCGCCTGCTCCCAGTCCTGCGTTCTGCGGGTCGAGGGGTTGCCCTCGACCCAGCCGTCGCTGATGACGACCATGCTCTTCGTCCGGCCGCCCGAACGCGTCAACTCCTTCAAAGCCTCGTCCAGCCCCTTGCCTAGCTCGGTCGCGTCTTCAAACCTGAGCCCGGAGAAGAGACTCTGGTAATGGCTGGCCTGATCGCTCGTGATGTAGTCCAGGGGGCGCGCCACGCGCCCGTCGTTGCCGAAGATGACGACGCCCGCCTTATTCCTCCCGAAGGAGTTGAAGAGGGTGAGCAGGGTGAGGAACTGCTCGGCCCCGACGTAGCGATAGCCGTCCGGGTCGTTCCGCTTCATCGTCCCCGAGAGGTCGATGAGCAGCATCACGTCCGTCTCCGACTCGGCGCGCGCGGCCGCAGGCGCGAGCAGGAGCAGGGTTAAGAGCAGGGATGCCGAAGCGGCGGCACGTCTCATGGCTTAAGATCTCCTTCCGAAAATGCGCCCCAGCCACCCGCGCAGGCCCGCGGGGGCTGGCGGCGGCGGGGGCTGGCGCGGCTCCGGCTCCACCCGGCATGCGGGCTCGGGGGGCGGCCCCAAACGCTGGGCCACGCCTTCGAGGAATTCGCGGTACCCGCCGGCCACCGAGGCCGGGAGCGCGTCACGCTCCTCGTTAATCAGCCGGGTCGAGTCGTTGACGACCGTGCGGGCGCGTTCCGGGCTCCGCGCCGCCATGATTTTGATCCTGACCGTCGCGCTCTCTTCGACCCAATGGGCGGCGACCCTCTCGACCTCCGGGAGCAGCTCGTCGCCGCGGAAGGACTTCATCGCGACCACGACCGCCCGCAGCGCCACGACCATGTCGGCCTCGGCCTGCACGTCCCGCTCGAACTGCTCGAACTCCCCTCGGCGCAGCTCCGTCCCGCCGTCGCTGATGTCGTTGAGCACGGCCTCGGTCTGCGAGACGAAGAGGAGGTTGGTCGCCTCTTCGACGTAGGCCCGAATCTGCCCGCCGTAGGGCGCGCCCGCCTTCTCGACCGCCTCCTCGACGAGGGTGGGCACCTGCTGCTCGATAATGTCGCGGCGTTTTTCGGCGTCGGGCTCGGCGCTCGCCTCCTCCAGACTATCAAGGATGCGTTTGAGCATCGCCTGCGCCTCCTTCTCCCGCGCGAGGCGCAGCCTAGCAGCGAAGTGGTCGGGCGTGAGCGGCAGCGGCGAGTCGCGGTCGAGCACCTCCAGCGCGTCGAAGTCCTTTTCGAGCAGGAGCGGCTGGTTGTCGAGGTGCGCGCGCCGTTCGGCCCGCTCCCGGTAGTCGCTGTTCTCGAAACGCTCCTTCAACTCGCGTGCTATTGTCGCGAAGACGGGGGCGCGCAGGCACTCCACGTCCTCGAACCGCTTCCCGTTGTTGAGCACGAAGCCGAGGGCGTAGAGCGCCCGCCCGGTCAGCGCCTCCCGCCTGAAGGCGCGGTCGGGCAGCCTCGTCGCCAGCAGGTACTTGCGCAGCGCCGGCTCGTATTGCCCGGCCTGCATCAACTCCGTAGCCTCGTCGAGGAGCTCCTTCTCTAACTCGGAGGCGAACTGGCGGACGACCTCTGCGTCGGCCCCGCTCTGGTTCAACTCTTCGACCTTACCTATCCTGTTGAGGTCTTCGTCTTCCATCTACTTTAAGAGGTTCGCCAGCTTCATCGAGACTTGCCTGCGCAGGTGCGGGTCGATCTCCTCGCCGAGCAACTGCTTGTACTTCACGGCCGCCTCCTCGTTGCGGTCGGCGTCGGCGAGCAGGTCGGCCTCGCGTTCGGCCGCCTTGTGCTTCTGCCGCAGGAGTTTGGCCATCAGCTCTTCGTCCTTCTTGTCGGCGAGCAGCGGGTTGGCGCGCAGGAGGCTGAGCTGTTCGAGGGCCTCGGCGGGCTTCTTATCACGGGTGAGTTTGACGATGGTCTCGTTCGCGGACTGCCTCCAGTGCTCGGCCGTCTTCTTGATCTCCACGTCGATGACAGGCCGGCGGGCGGGGTCGAAGTCGCTGACCATCTCGAACATTTCGATGCTCCGGTCGAAGTCCTTCCCCTTCTGCGCCTGCTTCGCCTCGTCCTCCAGGCCGTCGGCGGCGTCGCGGTCGTAGCCGTCGCGCAGGTCGCCGAACGAGCCCATGAGGTCAAGCTGCGGCACGATGCGCCTCGCCTTCGAGTAGTAGAAGTCCTTCTCGTCGGAAGGCTCCACGTCCTGGCCGGAAGGCTTCACGTCGCCCCGGTCGCGCCCGAAGAGAGCAATCTGCCGGCAGGCTCCGCGGACCTGCGCCCTCGTCCAATACTCAGGTATGGCCGCGTCCTCCGAGGGATCTTCTTCGGGGGCGGCCTGCGACCCGGGCGGCTGCGTGAGGTTGAAGATTTTGCCGAGCTTCCCCAAATGCGGCCTGATAGTTCCCTGTCGCCGCAGGTGGTCGAAGACGAGGGCGCAGTTGTAGAAGGGGGCCTTCAGATCGCCCCCCTTGAGCGACAGCTCGATGGCCTTCTTGAACAGTGCCAGTGACTCTTCGCACTTCTGGTTTTGCGCCTGAAGGACGGCGAGGTTGTTGAGGACGAGCACGATCCGGAACTGCCCGCCGAGGCAGCGGTTGTAAATCTTCTCCACCTCGCCCCGGTCTATGCGCGGGCACTTCTCACACGCGAGGGCTTTCAGGAGCCAGAGTTCGGACTGCGTCTCAAGGTCTATCTCGGTGAAGTCTGCTTCGTCGTCCACTCGGAGACAGCTCAGCGCGTCGAGAATCGCCTCGCCGCTCAGACCGTCCCACTCTTTCTTGAGACGATTCCTGAGGGCGACCGCCTCCCTCAGCGTCAGGAGGCGCGCGCCAGCCCCACACTCGCCCTCGTCCGCCTGGGCGGCAGGCTGTTTGACCCGGCGGCCCGCCGCCAAGAGCCTCACCGTGAGCCGCGTGAGTGCCGCCGTATCCTGCCCGAACGTAACGCTGAGACGCTTCATACTCAGTGTGCCAGTGCGTGAGCAGCAACTGTCCGAAGGAGAAGCGTCAACCAGCTGTCGAGGTAAGTTGAGGCTTTTCTCCGGGCGATGTTCTAAGCGGAGTGGGCTCCGCCCGTCGCGCGACGGGTGGAAGCGCTTTGAAGGTGCAAACTTACAGGGTAAGCATGTGAGCTAGCCTGGCCTATACGTAAGGGATGCGCACCGACACGCGGAGGCGCTTCAGCCGTTAAGGTATAAGTAGTGGTCGCCGCGAGAAACGAGAACACTATGACTGCCACGAAGCGCGAGGTCAGGGCGAATGGAGGCCGTGTGAAGCTCAGATGCCTGAGCCTGTTTCGCTGACGGTTGTAAGGTACGTAGTAAGCGGGTTATTGCCAGAACTTAAACTGCGACTTTAACAACGACCAAGGCAGCGTCTCCTCAAGAGGCTGGGAAATTTACTCGCTCCCCTTCATTTAGTCAAGTTTTTTTAGTCCTGGGGAGTGTCTAAATCATAGCTGTAAGCGGCGCGGGGTATCGCGGGTACTTGCGCTTTCGCATTTGGCGTGCGTTGTAGCAGCGCACGAACAGGTCGACGGCTCGCCGGAGCGCGTGGATGCAGCGCGAGAAGCAGCGCGAGCGGCGCGCCAGCCGTGCCAAGTAGTGACGTAAGTCGGCGTTCGTCCCCTCGACCGAGTAGGTCTGCGACTTGTCGTACATCGAGGTGTGATGGCCCCACCAGCACAGCTCGCGGTACGTGTTGAAGGCGTCGGAGTAGTAACTCGCGGCGTGCGGCGCGGCATCAACCACCGACTGCATTAACTCCGGCGTGCGCTCGGCACAGACCGCCCACGCCACGATGCAGCGCGTGGCGCGATCCACCAGAGTTACGACGTACGCCTGCGTTTTTTTGAGCCGATGAAGGTGAAGAGTTCGTCCATCTCCAGCGTCTCGGGCGCGGCGGGTGACTGCGCGGCAGTCGGCAAGCCGGCGTGGTAGGCGTTAACCCAGTTGACGACCGACTGGTGGTTGACGCCGAGCACGCGCCCGATGCGGCGGAAGTTCGTGCCTTCGAGGTACAGCCTGACGGCTTCGCGCCTCGTCTCCTCCGGGTAGCCGAGCGGCTTGGGCTCCGGGGTGGAGATGCGCTGACACGGAGGTGCTTCTGGTGGTATAGCTGCCGCATTATATGCGTTCGTAGGTGCCAAATTAGAGCAGGGCATAGATTTAATTCTGAGGCATATCAATTTTGAAACCCATCTTTCGGGCTGTCATCTAGTTATCACGGCTGAAGGTAAACTAGACCATCAAACTTTGAAGCGGAAAGGTCCTTACGGCATTGCCGAAGTAGCTAACAATTATGGTATTCCAGTCATCATTATTGTTGGTCAAGTTGAAAAAAACTTACCACTTACTAAGTTCCCAGTCTTCGATGCTGTTGTCTCTATATGCACCCGCCCAATGTCCATTAATTCATCTATTAAGGATGCCAAAACTCTCGTTACAACCGCATCGGAGCAAATTGGTAAGATGTTATAGCGCAGTTCAGTTGAATGCGACCGAGGCTCAGGAGTAATGTGACGGCCTATGCGAGCCTACTCCTTAGACCTGCGGCAGAAGGTGGTCGCGGCGGTCGAACGCGGCGATTCCACCATCGAGGAGGTCGCCTCGGC
>DASVGG010000079.1:0-110158 GCA_036379655.1 Pyrinomonadaceae bacterium | reverse complement strand
GCTCTACGACAGATTGGAGAAGGCCGGAAGGCTGGCGCGGCCCAAACACTGGCTGGAGTTCGCGCCGTTCGTGATGGCGCACGCGCCGCTGAAGATGTCGATTGAAGAAGCGCGGCTGGAGACCCGCAAAGCGTGGGAGGCGTCCTACAGCCCCGAGCGGAACGCCGAAGCCATTGCGGCAATCGCCGACAGGCCGTTTCAGTACCGCGCCGGGCATCTCGTCGCGCGCCTCTTCTTTCGCGGCATCTACTTCCCGCAGATGAGCCGTGGCGCGTGGCTGAGACTGATCGCCGACAACCGCCGGGTGATTTACGGGCTCGTGAAGGAAGCGGCGGGCAAGTGGCGCAAGTCACGCGGACAGGGCGCCGACGTTTCAGTCGAAGCCCGCGCGTCTTGACGCTCGCGGCAAAGGGCTACTGCTCCAGCGTGGTCACGCCTCACCCGGCGCGAACTCATGCCGCCAGTCGTCGAGCACGGCCCGGACTGTCTGGTCGAGAATGGCGTCCGGGTGTGAGAGACCTTCGCCACGGTGAGTCCTGAGAAAGTCGATGACCTCTTCTCTGCGCCGCCTCGTGTGAGATTCGCCGAGGGTTTCCGGCGGCACGCGGCGCGCGCGAATCCTGTCCGCGACCTCTATCCTCTCCCCGATGAACGCTTCGACGCGGGAATGTATTTCCGCTATCACCGCCCCCTCGATGTGGTGCGCGGGCGTCTCCGCGTCCCAGCCGATGGCCTTGACGTGCGCGGGGTCTGTGTAGACGCGCTTCACCGCGTCACATAACTCCGCGAAGCTCTGGTCGTTAAATGTGCTCATTATCTATTGAGAAGCTGCCTGCCCCGCGTTAAGCCGCCGCCTTGAGTTGCGTTCGCTTCGACCCGGCCGCGTTAGACTGACCGGCGACGTTGACTAACTTGATGTCCTTCGCCAGTCCGAGCAGTTTGAGCGTGCGGATGCCCCACCAGTTCACGTCCACCTCGTACCACGCGAGTCCGTGGCGCGCGGCCGTCGGGTGCGCGTGGTGGTTGTTGTGCCAGCCCTCGCCCCACGTGAGCAGCGCCACCCACCAACTGTTGCGTGAGTCGTCGGTCGTCTCGAACCTGCGGCCGCCCCAGAGATGCGTCGCCGAGTTGACGAGCCACGTCGTGTGCAGGTTGAACGTCACGCGCAGGAAGACGCCCCAGAACAGCATCGACCAGCCGCCGAAGGCCAGCAGCGCCACGCCGAGCACGATGATGGGCACGTAATAGAGTCGCTCGAACCAACGGTGCACGGGGTCTTTCATCATGTCGGGCGCATAACGCATGCAGACCTCGCGGTCGTAGCGTTGCGCCGTGCCGGTCAGAATCCAGCCCATGTGCGCCCACCAGCTCCCGTCGCGCGGCGTGTGCGGGTCGCCGGGCGCGTCGGTGTGCGCGTGGTGGATGCGGTGCGTGACGACCCACGCGATGGGTCCGGCTTCGAGCGCCAGCAGCCCGCAGAAGGTGAGGAAGTATTCGACCGCCTTCGGCGTCTTGAAGCCTCGGTGCGTCAGCAGACGGTGAAAGCCCATGCCGACCCCGAGGCTCCCGCTCACCCACCAGAGCAGCAGGCTCACGGCGAGCGCCGGCCAACTGAACATGAAGAGCGCGGCCACGGCGCCGAGGTGGAAAACGATCATCGTGATGAAGGTCGCCAGGTTGACGCCAGTCTTTCGTTGTATGTCGGTGATGGCTTCGCTGCGCATAAAGGCCCCCTGCTTGTTATCGAAATATCCGCCTCTACTTTGATAACACAGCGGGGCGGTTTGTGCGGGCTCGACTGTAATAGTTGTGTAATACCAGGTCTCGGCGCGCGCCTTCGTCGCCGTGGGGACTCAAAAGACATGAAATGAGGACATCCGCCGCACTACTTACGCACCCCGCGCGTGCATCATAGTTCGTGGTTACACCTTCTCTTGCGCGTTCACGGTGAAGCGCCCCACGTTACGAAAGCGTCGGCGGTTCGGATTGTTCGAGAGCAGGCCGGTTCTACAACACAGAAGCCGCTCCGATAGAGCACACGAACACGACCCTTCGCTGCCACCGTTACGCCGAAGACCCTTCGATTCGAAAGCTTCTCTTGATACTCCGCAAAAGGGAGAGGTACACACACATGTCCATGAAACTTTACGTCGGCAACCTCGCGTTCGAGACTTCGGGCGACAACCTCCGTCAGCACTTCGAGCAGGCCGGCACGGTCGAGACGGCCACCGTGGTCGAAGACCGCGACACGGGCCGCTCACGCGGCTTCGGCTTCGTCGAGATGTCCTCGAAGGAAGAGGCCGAGGCCGCCATCGCGCAGTTCAACGGCAACGACCTCAACGGCCGTAACCTGACTGTCAACGTCGCCAAGCCGCGCGAGAACCGTGGCGAGGGCTTCAACGGCGGCGGCCGCCGCTACTAAGGCCGCGCCGGGCTATTAAAGGCTCGAACATACGGAGCGCCGCCGGGAACGCTTTTTGTTGCCGCGCGGCGCTCCTTTATGTTCGGCGTCGAAAACGCGCGCCACGACCCGACCGGCACCCATGCAGGAAGAGACCGTGATGTACAACTGTAAGATTGAAGAGCGCCGTCTGGGCGCGGTGACGGTATTGGACCTGATCGGCGAGTTGAGGTCGGGCGGGAGCCGGGCCGCGCTACACGAAGCCATCCGGCGCCTGGCGGGGGAGGGAAGGAACCAGATACTTCTCAACCTCGCGGGCCTGTCCGCCATCGACGCGAGCGGCCTCGGCGGGTTGCTGCAAAGCAACGTCGGGCTGAACAGGGGCGGCGGTCAGCTCAAACTTCTCCACCCCGCGCGTGCGCTCCGGGAGATGATGTCGATCACGAAACTGTCGGGCGTCTTCGACATGTTCGAGAGCGAGCCGGAGGCCGTCGCCGCGTTCGAGAAGCCGCTCCTCGACACAAAGGGGCAGTTACTTTCCTACGAGCACGCGCGTTACGAAACGCGTAGCTGAACGGCGCTTGAAGGGGACTTCAGGAGCCTGAAGTCGGGCCGTTTAACGGACCCCGCACAGCTCTCGCTGCCCGTGCGCGACGCCGTCAGGCCCGCAGGCTGTTCTCTTTCTCGAAGGCTTCGACCTCCTTGAGGTAGACGAGGTCGCGCCCTTCCACCTCGACCGAGCGGAAGCGTTGCCGGCGCACGAGTTCGTGAATCGCGGCCCGCGTCATGCCGCACATCTCGGCCGCCTTCGCCTGGCTGATCAGCGCCATCCCGTCCGCGTTGGGCTTCTCCTCAAGTCTCTTTCTCATAAACGCCTTTCATCATGTCGGAAGACGACGCGGGGGAGCGTGCCGCCGCTTGAGCCGTTGGTTCAGGTCTTGGGAAATTCCAGGAGGGCTGAAGTAGGTTGGCTTAGTTCCGTGAGCTTCATCCTGCGCGCGCGCGCGGCCGATGTCAACTCATGCGCGAAAAATGTCTCGACGAGGTTGACGCCCGTGTGAAATAACCGCCGGGCGTCGTCTATAAGAGTGTTGACGCACAGACGCACCTCCCGGCCGGTGATATACCTGATTTAGCCGCTCTTCAGACGAAGAAACTTGCGGGCGGGGTCGGCTCGCGGATGACGCCGGACTTTGCGGCGTTACAACAAGAACATCATGAGGAACTCCCGAATGTACGTTTATACAATGCAGCCCATGCCGGGCTTAAAGGCAAAGTTCGAAGGGGACACGTCGGTCCGGTACAGGGTCAGGCGGAAGCACACCGCCGCCGCGGCCAGTCACAAGAGCACCACGGCCGTGATTAGAACCGACCTGGATTACACGGAAGCGACGGAGCTGGTCAAGAGATTCAACGATAAGGAGCGAGAGTCGCGCTCCACACAGGACGAACACGGCCCCCGCCCCACACCGAGCGCCTGAGGCACCTTCACCGCCAACAGTTTTCCGCACCGGCCGGGCGTGACTTTGCACGCGCCCCGGCGGCCCTTCCATTCGGGCGCTCAGGTGGCGTCCTGCTCACGCTCAAGCCGCAACAGGTGTTCTACCACCTCGGTCGCCTCTTCCTCGCTCCGCAGCGGGTGCGCTTCGTCGGCGTCTCTGGCGGCGAGCAGACGTGCCGTCGAGTTGTGCGGCCTGTGAGCCCGCCAGTATTCGAGGCGTTCGAGGTAGAAGTCGATGTGAGCTTGTTGGCGGTCGTTCATCTTCGGGAGTTTATCAGATGGCGGCGGAAGCGGGCGACGAGTGGCCGCCCTGCCCCCTACTCGCTGGGGTGGGATGAATTTTACGGTACTACACCCCCGAGGATAACACCACCCGCCGCGCCGTTGGACTTCTGCGCGATGATTAGTGTATGGTGTATGCAACTGGGCGGTTGGTGAACCCTTCCGCTCCATGGTTTGCAGGGGTGAGGACTGTGAGCCATATAGAACGAGGATGCCGCCCCCAAGGCTGGCATCCTCGTTCGCTTTTACCCGACACCCCTGCTTTTGACTCGCCGGCCGCGCAGGCGTAAAGCAAATTACCTTCTCTTCTTCGACGACCCCAACCTGCCGGAGAGCCAGTGCATTACGTTCAATAAGAACTGTGGGTTCTGTGCCGCGACCGGCGCGTTCATTCCCATCGGGTTTCGGTTCGGCCCCGCGAGTTGCGCCGAGAACATGGCCGCCTCCCCGAACACGCACACGCGCCCCTTCCCGAATCGCAGGACCGCGCCCTGATACCAACCGGCCACGGGAACGCGCGGCGTCTCGTTCGTAATCTGCCCGGCCACGGAAGTCATGAAAGACGAGACGGACGGACCCAGGACGAGTAACGGCTCGGCATCGCCTTCCACCTGAAACGCGGAGCCGGTGAAGGTCGCCACCGAGGTTATCTTTTCGGCCTCCGCCCGGCCCCGCGTGATCGGGTGCTCCTTGAGTGACCCGTCGGAGAGTTTGAAGAGCATCGGCCCCTGCTGCTTCTCGTCCACGGCGTAGCCGTTGCTGAAGCGGACGCCGAACGCCCGCGCCAGCGTCTCGACGGCGCCGGGGAAGGGCATGTGGTCCGCGATCAGCAACAGTGAGCCGCCGCCCTTCACCCAATCGCGCACGGCCGCCACCTCGTCCTCCGAGAAGGCGGAAGGCGTCGGCAGCGACCAGTCGTTGCTGTTACGCTCGGCCAGCGGGTTGGCGATGACGAGTATCCGGCCGCCCTTCAATGAAGCCTTGCTGAACTTCAGCCGCGACGGCTGCACGACGTAACCGTCGCGGCTGAGAAATTCCGCGAAAGGTTTGTAGCGGCCCTCGGCCGTGTGGAAGTTGAAGTGGGCCTCGTCCAGCATGACCAACGGACCCCGCCCCGGCCGGTACGCGGGGGCGGGGATGGGTGGCTTGAAGGACGTGTCGGCGACCTGTTGGGCGTTGGCGCTCAGTCCCGACAGCGCCGAAGTCAACACCAGGGAAAGCACCAGCGCGGGTAATTTTTTGTTCATCGAATAACTCCCGTGCGCCCCACTTCAGCCCCTTGAACGCTTCCGGCAGCCGGATTCTAACATCCTTTCGACGGCCCGCGTCCGCCGAAAAATTCCCGTCGCCGCTGGCTACTTGATGATGATTTCGAGCACGTACTTCGCGAGCCCGCCGGTCGAGCGCACTTCGATGCTGTACTCGCCCGCGTCGGCCTCGGGCAGTCTGCCCGTCCAGTCCACGGTCCCTTCGACGACCGGGTTCACATCGAACTGGCCGTGGCTCATCACGTCGGCCACGGCGTTGCCGTCGTCAGAGGTTAGACGGACGGTGAGCCGCTGCCCCTTGCGCGCCTTGAAGAAATAGAGGTAGCGGTCGCCCTCCGGTCTCACCTGACCCTTCACGACCTTCGAGTTGCTGCCGCGCGTGAAGCGCAGCCGCTTGATGACCTGCTCCTGCGCCGAAGCGGGCACGACCGCGAGCAGCAGCAGGGCCAGCGCGAGCGTCGTCGCGCGCAATGAACCTTTACGCATTCCTTCTCTCCTCCTGAAATTTAGATGAACCGAGTGGCAAGAATCCCCGCGCGGGGCCGCGCGCCCTCGCCCCCACGCGCGCGCGGCCCTCTAAAGCAAGAACGCGCAGTCCGCGCGCGTTTGGGATCACGTGACAGGAAGCGGCGGGATGGGCTATCCTTTTCGGGAAGCTGTTAGCTCTTAGTCTTCACACGGCTAAGGGCTAACAGCTTCTTCGGAGAGGTGCAGGAGTGGTTGAACTGGCAGCACTGGAAATGCTGTGTACGGGGAACCGTACCGTGGGTTCGAATCCCACCCTCTCCGCCATCTGGAATTTAACCACGGAGACACGGCTCGTTGAGTATTACTCAACGAGCCGTGTCTCTGTGTCTCCGTGGTTAAATCACTGCCACTTCGGCCTGCCCCGCCGCAAGCCAGCGCGCGGCCGCGTCGGGGTCGAGCGGGCGGGAGAAGTAGTAGCCCTGCGCGTACTCGCAGCCGAGGCCGCGCAGCAGGTCGCGCTGCCGCGCCGTCTCGACGCCTTCGGCGACGACCCGCATGTCGAGGTTGCGCGCGAGCGTGATGATGGTCCGCACGATCTCGCCGTTCTCGTCCCCCTCGCCCATCCGCCCGATAAACGACCGGTCCACCTTCAAAGTGTCCACTGGGAAGCGGTGCAGGTAGCTCAGCGAGGAGTAGCCCGTGCCGAAGTCGTCGATGCTGACGCCCAAGCCTAGCGTGCGCAGTCGTCCGAGCGTCGCGCACGTGGCCTCGGCGTTGGACATGACGACGCTCTCCGTTATCTCAAGTCGCAAACAGCGCGGGTCGAGCCCGGCGTCCGAGAGCGCCTCGGCGACCGACGCCGCGAGCCCCGCCTGCGCGAACTGCTTGCCCGAGATGTTGACGCTGACGTGCTGCGCGGGGCCGACGAGCCCGCGCGTCTGCCACTCGCTCAACTGCCGGCACGCCTCGCGCAGCACGCGACGGCCCAACTCGACGATGAGGCCGGTCTCCTCCGCGACGGGGATGAACTCGGACGGCGAGACGACGCCGCGCTCCGGGTGCTGCCAGCGCACGAGCGCCTCGAAGCCCGAGACCTCGCCCGTCGTCAGGGAGAGTATCGGTTGATAGACGACGCGGAACTCGTCGCGCTCGACGCCGCGCCGCAGGTCCGTCTCGGTGCGCAGCAGCGCGACGGCGCGCGCGTGCATCGCTTCGTCAAAGAGTTCGTGACGCGCCTTGCCGTTGGCCTTGGCGCGGTACATGACGGTGTCCGCGTCGCGCAGGATGTCTTCGGGGTCGTTGTAGCCGGTCGCGCTCAGCGTGATGCCGATGGAGGCGGAGGTGTAGACCTCGTGGCCGCCGAGGTGGAAGGGGCGGCCGAGCGACTCCTGTATGCGCTCGGAGACGCGCACGGCGTCCGAGTAATCCTCGATGTCGCTGAGGAGGATGGCGAACTCGTCGCCGCCTAATCTGGCGACGGTGTCGGTGGAGCGGATGCACTCTTCGAGTCTGCGCGCGAGTTCGACTAATAACTGGTCGCCCGCGATGTGGCCGAGCGAGTCGTTGATGACCTTGAAGCGGTCGAGGTCGAGGTAGAGCGCGGCGAAGCGATAGTCTGGGCGGCGCTTCGAGTGCTCGACGGCGAGCTTCAAATGATTCATCAGGAGCGTGCGGTTCGGCAGCCCCGTCAACGCGTCGTGGAGCGCGGCGGCGCGGAAGTGCTCGCGGCTCTCCTCCAACTCGCGGCTGATGCGCTCCTGCTCCGCCAGATAGCGGTTCAACTCCTGCACGTGGCGCTCGGCCATCGCGGCCTGCGCGGCGGCCGTCTCGACGCTCTTCAGGTAAGTCTGGTAGGTCAGGTAGACGATGGCCGCGACGGGCGCGGCCCCGGCCACCGGGTAGAAGCCGAAGCCCGCGACGAGCCGCGCGAGCAGCCCCGCCGCGCCCGCGCCCGCGAAGTACGTGACGGAGGTCCAGAGGTAGTAACGGCGCCACGTCTGCCAGAAGCTCTGCCTTAACTTAAGTGCCTTGTCGAAGCCGACCATCCCCGAGTTCGTCAAATACTGCACGAACCCCATCAAACAGACGGCCGTGACGAGCGTCGCGGCGCTGCCCGCCGCGAGCGTCTCCTCGGGCCGCGCGAACGCGAGGCGCAGCACCCACGCCGTCGCGTAAGTCGAGCAGCCCATCACCGCGCCGTTGAAGAGCATGGTGAGCGCGCGGCGGCTGATGCGCAGCGAAGAGCAGAAGCCCTCGGCGCACGCCAGCAGCGCCGCCGCCTCGCCGCCGTAGAGCAGCAGCGCGAGCAGGATGAAGGTGTCCGCGACGGTGATGCGACCCGTCGTGTGCGGAATCCTGACGGCGACGCGCGAACTGACGGCGACCGTCAGCACCGCCAGCAGCAGGAAGCCCGAGTCGAGCCTCTCAACCGGCAGCATCCACGCGGCGGGCCCGACCACGCACACGCCCGCCGCGATGACGAGCAACCGGAACGCGCGGCTCGTATCGCCCGCCGTCGCCGCGCCCGCAAGGCCCGCGCTCATTTGTTCGGGGAGTGACATGGGAAACTTAGGCAGTAGGCAGTAGGCAGACGACAGTAGGCAGTTATAAGGCTGAAGGGTTGAGCCCCGGAGGGGCGGGATGTTGATAGCCCGACGATTCAATTAAAACACCGAGCCCCGTCAGGGGCGACATCAACATGCCGCTCCTCCGGAGCTTGGGTTGGTGATGATTGCCTTGAGCTATAAACATGCCGCCCCTCCGGGGCTCACACCTAACTGCCTACTGCCCTCTGCATACTGCCTACTGTTCATCGACTGGCGCGTCCATGCAGTCCGTGTCGTCGCCGTGGAGCAGCGCGTCGCCGGTGATGACGCCGTCGCCCGCGATGACGCCGTCGCCGGCAATCACGCCGTCGCCGAAGACCTGATTGCTGGCGACGGTGCCGCCGCCGCCGGAGAAGAGCACGACCGCGTCGCAGAAGAGTTCGCCGTCGCCCGCGATGACGCCGTCGCTCGTCATGATGGAGTCGCCCGTGATGACGCCGTCGGAGAGCATCCGCGCGTCGCCGGTGATGACGCCGTCGCCCGTGATGACCCCGTCGCCGAAGACGACGCCGAGGCCGTAGACTTTCTGGTAGCGCGTGATGAGGTCGGGGCCGGTCGCGTAAGTGTATTTGAAGAGCAGGCCGCGCGACCAGGTGAACGTGTGGAAGGCGATGGTCGTGCGCGGCTCGGGCGGGGCCGAGACGAGGAGCGGCGCGCCGAGCGCCGTCGAAGATGAGAGGTCCGCGCGGACGAGCCGCGCGAGCCGCACCGCGCCCGCGACGTTCAGCCCGCCCATGCCCTGCTCGAAGTAGTTGAAGCCGGCGAGCGGCTGCGCCGTGTACATCAACAGCGCCTTGACGAGGTTCGGCGTGAGCTTCGGGTTGGCCTGCAAGATCAGCGCCGCCGCGCCCGCCACGGCCGGCGTCGCCATCGACGTGCCGCTCATGCGCATCATGCTCAGCGCGTCGGCCTGGCTCACGCCCGCGTCGAGTTCCGGGTGCTCGCGGACGAGGAGGTTGCCCGGCGCCTCGGCCCCGACGAGCTTGTTGCCCGGCGCGACCAGTTCAGGCTTGACGAGGTTGTCGTAGTGCTTCGCGCCGAACGCGTCGGTCCAGTAGCCGCGCGTCGGCCCGCGCGAGCTGTAAGTGGCGACGCCGTCGTCCGAGCGCGCATCGGTGCCGAAGGTGTTCGTCGCGCCGACCGTGATGACCGAAGGCTCGATGCCGGGCGAGTGTATGCGGCCGTAGACCTTGTTCCCCGAGGCATCCTTGCCGTCGTTGCCAGCGGCGGCGACGACCACGACGCCCGCGTCCGCGAGTTTGCGCGCGGCCTTGCAGAGCGGGTCGTTGCGGTACGAGTCAACGGCCGTGGTGCCGAGGGAAAGGTTAACGACGCGGATGTTATAGGCCGCGCGGTTCGACATGACCCAGTCGAGCGCGGCGAGCAGGGAAGAGGCGTTGCCCGCGCCGCGCGAGTTGAGCACGCGCAGGTTGACGACTGAAGCCCCCGGCGCCACGCCCGTGAACGCGCCGTTCGAGACGCGCCCGTTGCCCGCCGCGACCGAAGCGACGTGCGAGCCGTGCCCGAAGGGATCGTCCGTTCGACTCTCGCCCGTGAAGTCAACGCTCCTGACGACGCGGACGCGGTTCGACTTGTCGAGGAACGACTTGTGACCCGCGTAGACGCCCGAGTCGATGACGGCGATGCCGACGCCCGTCCCGTCGAGCGTCGTGGACGTGCCCGACTCTTCGCGCACCGAGTCGGCGCCGGTCGTCGTTGAAAGATGGCCGAGCAGTCGGACGGGGCGGTCTGTGGAGACGAAGGAGACGAGTGAACTGAGGGCGAGCGTCAGGACTTTGCCGGCGGGGATGTCCAAGGCGCGCGCGTTGAAGTTCTGATATGTGCGCGTGGTGCGCGCGCCGAGCGTCGCCAGCAGGAGGTCGAGCGTAAAGCCCCAGAGGCCGCTCGACTGCACGACGACGTGGACGCGCTGCGTGGCGGGCAGCGTGGCGACGAGGTGGAGCAGGTCGGGCGAGACCTTGACGACCTGCGTCAAGGTCTGCGTGGTCTGCGCGAGCGTCTGCGTCGTGGTCTGCGTCAGCCCGGAGAGCAGTTGCGCCCGCGCGGGACGCACACCCCCTTGCAGCAGGCAGAGCGAGAACAGAAGCGCGAGGGAGGTGAGACGTGTTGTCGCCGAGAAGCGATTAAATCTCATTTCATAACTCCCGACCTTGTTCCAAAACAGACGCGTCCCAAACAGGCAGACGCATCGCCACGGGGCCGAATTATGGGAGAGGCGGCTTCGCTGTGGCAAAACGCGTACCCCTTCACGATGTTCACGCGCACTCGAAATTTTCGGAGAAATCGAGGTATTAATCGTAGACGCTCGCGCGGGTTCGGTCAGGCTTAAGTCAACCTGAGAGAGTGGGTCGGTCAGGCTGAAAGGGTCGGTCACGTCTGATTGACTGTGTTAAAGTCTCCGGCCGTAAGTCTCGCCGTCAAAATTTACGCCGAACGGAGCTTCAGGAACCTATGCGCAAACTAAGCCTCCTCTGCGTCATCATCTTCGTACTGCTGATCGTCGTCGGCGCGTCGGCGCAGCGCAGGGGACGGCCGCGCCTCGCCGCCGTCTGCGGAGACCCGGCCGTGCGCTGCCCGACGAGCGTCGAGTTCCAGCCCTACCAGTTGCCCTTCCGCATCCCGCCCAACGCGGTCATCTGGGAGACGGAGAAGTTCTACGCCGTCATCCTCAAGAGCGTGCGCGACGAGTCGAAGGGCGGCAACTGCGACATCTTCGTCCCCGAGGCGGAGCGCGAGGCGGCGCAGGCGCTCTTCCCGCGCAACAAGGTCTTCGGCTCGCGCTGCATGGAGCCGGGCGACCTCTTCTACACGGACGTGTCGGAGGGCTCGCAGTTCATCGCCGTCTACGCCGGGCGCACGCGCGCCGAGGGGCTGGCGCTGCTCGCGAAGGTGAAGGCCACGGGCAAGTTCCCCGGCGCCAACCTCCGCCGCATGAGCGCGGGCTTCAACGGCACTTGAGACGTTGAAACCGAGGGGCGCGAAACCTCGGCCCCGCGCGTTTGCCAACGCGCACGCCTCGGGTTAAAGTCTAAAGCTGAAAGCTGACTGCTCTAGTGCTGACAGCTTCTTGACAGGCTTCGGGCTCCGCACAACGCTTGCCCCGCGAACCCCGCCAGGCCGGGAACGGAGCAACGGTAGTGGCGGCGGCGTGTGTTGCGGGTCGGTCCGGAGCCTGGCCTATCTCAAGAGAGTTGCCGTTGGTGTCGGGCTTGCCGAACCGCGCCGCGTTGGAGCACAATCCGACGCGTGCCGCGCATCGAAAAGCCACCAGCGGCAACTCTTTCTGTTTTGCCATGAAGATACAGTTCAAAAGGTTCGACCACGTCCAGGTCTGCATCCCCGTTGGGACTGAAGACCGCGCGCGCGAGTTCTACGGCGGACTGCTCGGCCTCGCGGAGATCGAGAAGCCCGAGGTGCTGAAGAAGAACGGCGGCATGTGGTACTCAATCGCGGACGTGCAGCTCCACGTCGGCGTCGAAGAGACGGTCGCGCCCTCCAAGCGCCACCCCGCGTTCGACGTGGACGACGCGAAGGCCGTGCGCGCCTACCTCGAAGAGAACAAGGTGCGCACCAAGGACGAGCCCGACATCCCCGGCGTCATCCACCGCTTCTCCTTCTTCGACCCCTTCGGCAACCGCATCGAACTTTTAGAGAAGACGAAAAGCTAACAGCCAGCAGCTTCCCAATGTCCTACCAAGTCATCGCACGCAAGTGGCGCCCGCAGACCTTCGAGGAGGTCACGGGGCAGGAGCACATCACCCGCACGCTCAAGAACGCCGTCGAGCACGAGCGCCTGCACCACGCATACCTCTTCTCGGGCGCGCGCGGCGTGGGGAAGACGACGACGGCGCGGCTGCTGGCGAAGGCCGTCAACTGCCACAAGTCAGACCGCCCGACGCCCACGCCCTGCCGCACGACCGACGCCGACGCCTGTCCTTCTTGTCGAGAGATTGCCGAAGGCCGTTCGATTGACGTGCTTGAGATTGACGCCGCTTCCAACACCGGCGTCGATAACGTCCGCGAGGCCATCATCAACACCGTCGGCATCCGGCCCGCGCGCGACCGCTACAAGGTCTTCATCATCGACGAGGTTCACATGCTCTCGCCGGCGGCCTTCAACGCGCTGTTGAAGACGTTGGAGGAGCCGCCGCCGCGCGTCCTCTTCATCATGGCGACGACGCACGCGCACAAGGTGCCGGAGACGATACTTTCGCGCAGCCAGCAGTTTGAGTTCCGCACCATCTCGGCGGCGAAGATCGCCGAACGCCTTCGCCTCATCGCCGACGCCGAGAAGCTTAAAGTGACTGACGAGGCTCTGCGCGAGGTGGCGCGCGCGGGCGAGGGCTCGATGCGCGACGCGCAGTCGGCCTTCGACCAGGTCATCAGTTTCAGTGAAGGGAAGATTGAAGCGTCGGACGTTGAGGCCGCGCTCGGCATCGCGGGCACAGAGATGCTCGCGCGCGTGATGCGCGCGGTGGCCGAGGAGAAGCCCGCGGACGCGCTCGCCGTGGTCGAAGAGCTTTCGGCGCGCGGCCACGAGCTGCGCAACTTCTGCCGCGACCTGCTCGCGCACCTGCGCGACCTGCTCGTCTTCAAGGTGGCGGGTGATGCGGCGCTCGCCGACGCGACCGAGTCGGAGCGGAAGGCGCTGCACGAAGAGGTGCGCGACTTCTCCGAGTCGGACCTTGTGCGCTTCTTCCACAGCCTGACCGATACGGAGGCGCGTTTGAGTTCGGGCGCGCACCCGCGCTACCAGTTGGAAGTGGGCCTTGTGAAGCTCGTCGAGATGCGACGCCTCGCGCCGCTCGGACGCATCGTCGAGCGCCTGAACGCTCTTGAAGAGGCTTTGCGCACGGGGCGCGCGCCCACGGGCGGCGCGGGCACGCCCCCTGCGCCTTCGGCTCCTCCTTCGTCTTCGACGCCACCGCGACGCGGCGCGGCCGGGGGCGGGGGCGCGGCCTCTTTCGCGGCGCCCGACGCGGCCGTCGCGGCGGAGCCCGAAAGACTCACGGCGCAGACAGTCGCGTCGGAACCGCCTCCACCGCCTCCTCTTTCAACTCCCGCCGCGCCGCAGGCGAACGGTCGCGCGCAGGTACAGCCGGGCACGAACCTGAAGCTCGTACCCCCGCCCGCGCAGTCGGGCGGCGCGGCCTCGTTCGCGGAGGGCGCGGCGGCGCGTGCCTCGGAGGCGCCGTTCGCGCTCTCGGACGCGGCGCCCGCCGAAGGTCTCTTCGAGACGCCGCGCCCGTTCGTCGAGGGCGTGCGCGCGGGCGAAGACGCGGTCGGCGCTCCCGTCTCGCTCGTCACCTCTCAGACTCCCGCGCAGACTTCAACGCCAGCCGAGGGCGCGAACGGAGCCGGCAAGGTTGAGATGGGCTTCGGGCCGAGCGACGACGTGTCGCGCTTCAAGCGTGGGCTCGAAGGGCGCGGCAAGCCTCTGCTCGCCGTGGCGCTCGAAGGCGCTAAGCGCGTGTGGGTCGAGGGCGAGAGCGTAAACGTCGAGTTCGCCCCCGAGAGTAAGCACCTTCATGAAACGATAAAGAAGGCCGAGAACCAGAAGCTCCTGCGCGAGGTCTGCTGCGATGTTCTCGGGCGCGAGATCGGTATTAGCATCAAGATGCGCGCGCCGGGCGAGGCGGACGACGACGAACCGCTCACGCCCGACGACGAGGCGCGGCGCGAGCAGCAGGAACTCCGCGCGCGCGCCGAGAGTCACCCCGTCGTCCAGCAGTTGCTCAAGACCTTCCGCGCCGAAGTCGTCGAGGTGCGCCGCACGGACAACGCGCCGCCGCCGCCGCCGCAGTAGAGCCCGCGCCTCTTTGCCCGAACAAAGCCGCCGGGGCGGGCGTATAGGAGCGCGGAGGTAAACGACACGATGCGCGACCCAGTCCTTGCGGGCCTTCTCAGCTTAATCATCCCCGGCGTCGGCCAGCTCTACAACGGGCAAATCCTGTGGGGCATCCTCTGGCTGATATTCACCCCCGGCTTCTGGATCGGCACGGGCGGCCTGCTCGGCTGGCTCTGCCACATCATCGCGGCCTATCTCGCCTACAGCTACGCGAAGTCGCACCCGGTGCGGTACTGACGCGATAAGAGCGTGAACCGTAAATCGTGAACCGTGACAAGAGGCATAACCTTCTTGTCACGGTTCACTGTTTACGGTTCACGCTCTTTACGGCTTGAGCTTGGGCGGCGTGGCGCGCGGGATGTCGTCTTCGATGACGGGGGCGAGCGCGTCGGCCTCGTCGGAGGGTTTGAGCTTGGGCGGGGTTGCGCGGAGGCCCGGCGGGAGTTTGGGGCGCGGAATTTTGACGGTCGCGAGCGAATCGACGCGCTTCAGGATCGCGCCGCCGCGCCCCGCCACCCACGCCGCGTTGCCGCCGTGATAGGCCGCGCCGAAGAGCGCGGAGCTGGTGATGGTCGGCACGACCTCCCACGTCTCGCCGCCGTCGCGCGTCTGGAAGACGCGCCCCTGGTCGCCCACCGCCAGCGCCTCCTGCCGCGACGCAACCGCCACCGAAAAGAGGTTGATCTTGAGCCCGGTCTCCTGGTCCTTCCAACTCTTCCCGCCGTCGTCGGTGCGCAGGATGAGGCCGCGCTCGCCGACCACGTAGCCGCGCGCGGCGTCGGCGAACGCGACGCCGTAGAGCCACTCCTTGACGTTCACGTTGAGCGTCGTCCACGTCTCGCCGCCGTCGTCGGTGCGCAGGAGCGTCCCCTGCGACCCGACCGCCACCGCGACCTTCTCGTCCGCGTACGCGACCGCCTCAAGCCACCCCTGCGTGAAGGACTGCTGCACCTGCCACGTCTCGCCGCCGTCCTCGGTGCGCAGAATCCTGCCGCGCGCGCCGACCGCCAGCCCGCGCTTCGCGTCGAAGAGGCGCACGCCGAAGATGTCTTCCTTCACGTCGAGCGTCGCCTTCCGCCAACTGAGGCCCGCGTCCTGCGTGCGCAGCACCGTCGCCTTCTCGCCGACGACGACGCCGTTCGACTCATCGGCGAAGCAGACGCCGAAGAGCCGCGCCGTCGTCCCCGTCAAACGCGGCGACCAGCGCCGCCCGCCCGTCGAGGTGTAGAGCACGCGCCCGCGCGAGCCGACTGCCCACCCGCGCTCCTCATCCACGAAGTAGATGTCGGCGAGGTCTTCGCGCCCGCCGTCGGTCAGTCGTCGCCACGCGACGCCGCCATCGTCCGTGCGTAGGATGAGCCCGTCGCGCCCGGCGGCCCAGCCCGTCGTCTCGTCCGCGAAGTGGACCGAGGTGAGTCGCGGTCGCGTCTTGACGCTGACGGGGAACCACGTCACGCCGCCGTCGCCCGTCGTCAGGACTTGCCCCTCGTCGCCCGCCGTCCAGCCGTGACGCGCGTCTGTGAAGAAGACCGAGAGCAGGTCCGAGCGGAGCAGGTTCTCGACCGTGCCCCACGTGTCGCCGCCGTCCGACGTGCGGTAGATGGTGCCGCCCAGTCCCACCACGACCGCAACGTCTTTGCCGCCCGCGAAGGTAACCGAGGTGAACGGCAACCCCGTCTTCAACGTGCGGTCGAGCCACGTCCGCCCGCCGTCGTGCGTGACGACGAGCGCGCCGTCGGCGCCCGCCGCGACGCCGTTCGAGGGGTCCGCGAAGGCGACCGAGTAGAGGTGCGCCCTCACGCCCGACGCCTGCACGGCCCACGAACGTCCGCCGTCGGCCGTACTTATAATCTCGCCGTAGCTCCCAACGGCCCAGCCGTGCAGCGCGTCAGGCGCGAAGGCCACGCCGAAGAGGTGATTGGCGCCCTCGCGCAACGCGGGCGCGTTCTTCGCTGGCTTCGCGCCGACGAGGCGCAGGGTCCAGCGCCCGCCGCCGTCGTCCGTCGTCAACACGACTCCGCGCGCGCCGACCGCCACCGCGCGCTTCGCGTCGCGCACGTACAATCCATAGAGCGGCACCGGTGACGGCGTGCGCTGCTCCTCCCAGCGGAAGCCGCCGTCCGACGTGTGCAGGATGACCCCCTCCGCGCCGACGGCCCACCCCGACAGCTTGTCGGCCGCGAAACGTAAGGCGTGAATCGCGTTCCCCTGCGGCAGAGGGTTCTGCCACGCCCACGCGCGCTCGGCCTGCGCCGAGGCCCACTCGCCGGCCGCGCACACGGCCGCGCACGCGAGGCACAGAAGCCACGCGCGCGCGCGCGCCGTCATTTGAGACCTGACACTCATCGGAAAACAGTTCGTGCGGTCGGGGAGTGGAGATTTTAGCCTGTACGCCTCTGCTTTGCTAACGGACGAGGCTGGCGGGCGGAGACGTGACGCTCACTCCTTCATCCCTTCGGCGGCCGTGGCGGCGGCTTCGCTGAGGGCGTCGTCGTCGGCGTGGCCGGCGGCGGCGATGCGGCGCGCGGCCTTATCGACCGCCTCCTGCGCGACGTGGCCGGCGTGACCTTTGAGCCACCGCCATTCGATTTGATGTTTGGCCGAAGCCTTGTCGAGCCGCGCCCACCATTCGTGGTTCGACTTGCGTCGGAAGCGCCCCGACATCGTCTCGACGACGTAGCGCGAGTCGCTCAACACGGTCACGCGACACGGCTCGCGCAACTGTTCGAGGCCGAGCGCGGCGGCGGCGACCTCCGCCTGCTGGTTCGTCGCCTCGCCCAGGTACTCGCCGAACGCGCGCCACACGCCGCGAAATCCCAAGAGCGCCACGGCCGCCGCGCGCGGCTGGTCCCGCCCGTTACCGAGGCTCGAACCGTCGCAGTAGATGAGGACATCTTTCAAACGATGAACGCTGAGCGATGAACGCTGAACTAAGAACTTTAAAGCGGGAGCGCCTTACAGTTCATCGTTCATCGTTCATCGTTCATCCTTTCTTTCACGCCGCTTCTCCGACCTCTTCGCGCGAGACGGCGACGACGTTGTCCACGGTCTGCTCGAAGGTGTCGTCGTGGGAGATGACGAAGAGCTGGTCGAAGTCCCTGACCTGTCCGATCTGTTGCGCGAGACGCTCGCGGCGCTCGGCGTCCATGTTGACCGTGGGTTCGTCGAAGAAGGCGACGCGGATGTCGGAGAGCTGCTTGAGGAGCGCGAGGCGGACCGAGAGCGCCGCCACCATCTGCTCGCCGCCGGAGAGGTTGATGAAGGAACGCTCGTGCCCCTCCTCTTCGAGCATGATGTCGTAGTCCCTCGTCCAGCGCAGCGCGCGCCCGCCCTCGCCCGTGATCTCGCGGAAGAGTTGGTTGGCGTCGATGGAGATGTTGTAGAGGTAGCTCTCGGTCACGAGCGGCCCGGCCTTGCGCAGCGTGTCGCGGATGAAGTCGGTCGCCTCGTGGAGCCCCCGCAGACGTTCGAGCGCCGCCAACTCCTCGCGCATGGACTCCCTGACTTCATCCAGTCGCGCGACCTCGGCCGTGAGCGACTCTTCGCGCTCGCGCGCCGCGTCGAGCTGCGCCGAGGTCTTCGCGCTGTTCTCGCGCGCGAGCACGAGCAGGCCGCGCTCCGACGCGTGACGCTCGCGGTCGTAGGCGCCGAGCGCCTTCACGTGTTCGTCCCGCGCCGCCCCGGCCTCCTTCGTCGCCTGCGTCGCCCGTGACTCGGCCTCGGCCGCCTCGCGCTCGCGCTCCGGCAGGGTCGAGGCAAGCGAGGCCGACTCCAGGTGTTCGCGGTGCGCCGCCGCCGTCTCGTCGCGACGCGTCGCGGCCTCGGCCCACGCCGCGTCGAGGTGCTCGAACCTCTTCAGTTTCTTGTCGAACGCGCGCGCCTGTTTCTGCAAAGTCTCAAGCGCGTCACGCGCGCCTTTGGATTCGCGCAGCAGTTCGGCCTCACGTCCTGCTTCGAGTTGGAGCGCGGCGGCGCGCGCGCGCGGGTCGCCGAGTTCGCGCAGACGACGCTCGACTCCGGCGGCGTCTTCGGCGAGCGCGGCTTCGGCGCTCGCGGCCGCGGCGACCTGCTCGCGCTCCTCGCGCTTGGCCTTGCCCTCCTCCTCTATCTCCGCGAGCCGTGTCCGCGAAGACTCAATCTCCGCGTACTTCAGAGCCTCCTCGCGCGCCGTGCGCCAGACCATGTCGATGCCGGACATCTCCGCCTGCAACTCGTCGCGCAAAGTCTCGCTCGCGCCGGAGAGTTTTTCGAGTTCGGCGTCGATGTGTGCGAGCGCCGTCTCGCGCTCGGCGAGCAGTTCGCGTTCGTGCGCGAGGCGCGTGCGCGTCGTCTCGGTGCGCGCGGCGGCCTTCTCGGCGTCGCGCGCGGCGCGGACTTCGCGCGCGAGCGCGTCGGCCTCGCGCTCGCCTTCGTCGAGGCGCGCGCGGTTACTGTTGAGCTGGTCGGCGAAGTAGTCCTCGAAGGTGCGTCCCTCTTCGGCGAGATTCTTACAGGGCTCGTTGAGGATGGGGCAGAGGCGGCCGCCCGTGCGCGCGCTCATCTTCTCGTCGCGCTTGATGGAGTCTCGGAGGACCGCGAGACGGTCGTTCAACTCGCGGTCGCGCTCCTCCAACGTGCCGAGTCGCGCGGCGGCGGTGGCGGCCTGCTCGAACTCGCGCGCCTCGCGTTCGAGCGCGGTGACGCTGCGGCGCAGGCGCTCGGCCTCGCGCGCCGCCTCGCGCCGCTGCGTCGTCAGGTGCTTGCGCGACGTGAGGTCCTGTTCAAGTCGGCTCAGGCGCGTCTCGACGCCGAGACGTTCGCTCTCCAACTTGTCGGCGCGCTCCTGCGCCCCCGCGAAGCCTTCGGCCGCGCGCACCTTCTTCGAGACTTCGGAGTGCGTCTTGCGCAGCGCCGTCAACTCGCGGTCGAGGTGCGCGAGACGTTCGGCGGCGGCGCGCGCCTGCGCCAGCAGGTCGCGGATGCGTTCGCGCTCGCGCTCAAACTCGCTTTGCGCCGACACGTCCTTTTCAATCTCCGCGAGCGCCGTGGCGGACTCGCGCGCGCGGCGGAGCGCGTCGTCGAGGCGGCGCACGTCCGACTCGGCCGAGGCGGTCATGCGCGCCGCGTCCGAGGCTTCGGCGCGCAGGCGGTCGCGCTCGGCGCGCTCGGTTTCGAGGCCGCGCAGGCGTTCGAGTGCTGCGAGGTGCGCGCGCGAGTCTGCTTCGGTCGCGCGCTGTCGTTCGGCGGCGCGGCGCGCGTCGGCGAGCCCGCCCTGCAAGTCCTTCAGGCGGCGCGCGGCCGAGTCACGCTCGACTTCGAGCCGGTCGGCGACGGCGCGCGATTCGGTGACGCGCCGCTCGGCCTCGTCCAGCGCGGCGACCGAGCGTTCGCGTTCTTCGGTCTCGCTTCTTAAAGATGAGAGTGACGCGGTCAGCTCTTCGACGCGCGCGCGCGCCGACTTCTGTTCCTCGACGGCCGTCTCGTAGCGCGAGAGCTGTCCCTCGGCGTTGCCGATGCGGACGCGCGCGTCGGTGATACGTTTATCAATCAGGTTGCTGGTGTCGCGCAGTCGGTCGGAGGACTCGCGGTACTCTTCAACTTTCAGCAAGCGGTCGAAAGACTTCTTGCGGTCGGTCGCGGTCTGCAAGAAGTCCGTGGTGAAGAGACCCTGCGGGACGCCGATGGCCGAGCGGAAGAGGGCGCGCAGGTCCGTGCCCGGCTCGACGCCGAGGTGCTGGTCGAGCCACTTGCGCACGTCGGCCTTGCCCTGTTGGAGCTTGACCTTCAACTCGGGGTCGTAGACGTAGTAGCCGGAGCCGGTGTCGCGGTAGACGGTGTAGCGGCGCTCGTCGAGGTCGCTCTGGAAGGTGACGCGCACCGAGCCCTTCTTCGCGCCTCGGCGGAGGAAGTCGTCCTTGCTGTAGTCGAGCACGTCGAAGAGCGTCCACGCGATGGCTTCGAGGATGGTGGTCTTGCCCGCGCCGTTGGGGCCGACGATGGCCGTGGTGCCGCGCTCGAACGCGAACGTGCCGCGCTCGTAAGACTTGATCTGCTCCAGTTCGACTCTCGTGACGTGCATGCTCTGTTCGGTGTCAGCCGAGTTTAAGACATCGGCCGGAGGTTGGCTACTGCCGCTCGCCGAGGGTATAGACGCCGGTGTCGGGGTGGTACTGCCTCCAGTCGAACCAGAAGTCCTTGACGGGTTGGAGGCGCGTGAGTTTCCTGCCGGCGAGCGCGCCGGAGGTGGCGGTGCCGGTGAAGTCCCAGATGCTCCCGGTCTCCGCGTCGACGAGTTCGCGCGAGTCGGGGCGTTGGAAGAATTCGAGCGTGCGATTGTCGAGGCGGCGGTCGAAGACGCGGACGCTCTTGCCGTCCTCGGCGAGCATGACGAGGACGGGCGCGTCGCCGATGCGGTCGAGGATGGGGCTCTGTCTGGCGAGCGCGTCGAAGGGGTATGCCTTCGACGCGACGCCCGCCTCGACGCCGACGACGACCGTGCGCGCGGGCATTCTCTCGTTCGGGTTGGCGAGCGTCGTCGCCACGGGCTCGCGTTGCACGAGCGGCTCCCAGTCGGCCGGCGGGTAGCGGCCCGCCGCCGCGACCTTCGGGTCGGGCCGCAGCACGCGCCCTCCGTCGCCCTCGCGCTTCCACGTCGCGAAGGTCAGCTCGTCGTGGTCGAAGAGCTTGAGCTTCCTGCCCTTCAGTTCGCCGAAGATGCATTCGCCCGAGACCTGCTGCCACCACGATCCGGTCTCGTCGTCGCGCATGATGAAGTTCTGGTTGTTGATGCCCCAGAGGCGGAAGTGGAGCGCCCGCCCGTCTACAGTCGATTCCCACACCAGACCGGTGTGACAGAGCACTCAATAGGTGGCGACCAGCGGCATGCCTCCCACCGTGTCCGCGACGATGTGATGGTGAATCATCAGCCTGACGGGGTAGGCGACGCGCTCGCCGCCGCGCTCGACGGCGAGCACCATGTCTTCGTCGCCGACGTGGTCGGCCTCCTCCGCGCGCGCGTAGGCGGGGGCCGCGAGCGGTTTGAACATCATCTCGTAGATGTTCACGCGCGAGAGCCAGACGGTCGCGGCCGTGGGCAGGAGCAGCAGGACCATCAAAGTCTTCGCCCACCAACGCCGCGACCGGCGCCACATCCGCGCGACCAGCACGAGCGCGGCGAGCGCGAGCGCGACCGTGGCCCACGGCGCCAGCCCGCGCACGTAGTAGCCAGCCGTGAGAGCGCGCGCGGTCTGCGGCCGAAACGGCCAGATGAGAACGTGCGGCGCGACGACGAACGCGAACGCCGCCGCGATGATTAAAAGAAGGAGGAGCCAGCGTTTCATGCTGAGATTCCTTAATGGCGGGCAAGATGCTCGCGCCTCAGTGTTATAAGTCGGCGACGGTCAGACGCGTGTCGGCATCCTTCCATGCCCTTTCGAACTCGCGGCCAACCAACTCGGCCTCGCGCGTCTTGCCCCGCGCCCTGAGGCTCTCGGCGAGGCCGAAGAGCGAGCGGCCGTTGCGCCGGTTGCGCCGGAGGTCTTCGCGGAAGACGGCCTCGGCCTCCGCGTACTGCTTGTCGAGCATGAGCGCGCCGCCCAGAGACTCGCGCGAGAGCGGGTGATACCAGCCGGGCGGCTCGTCGTACGCGAGCGCGTCCTCGGCGGCGACGGCCTGCTTGAGGAAGTTGATGACGGCCTTGCGGTCGCCGCGCGCGGAGGCGAGCCGTGCGTTAAGGAAGTGCTCGGCGATCTTGAAGACGGCGCCCGTCGTGTTCTGCCCGTAGCCTCTCTCGGAAGGGATGGCCGCGGACTTCGTCTGGAAAGTCTTGAGCGCGGCCTCCGCCTCCGAGGTCTTCCCCGTTCCCGCCAGCGCCATGCCGCGCGCCCAGTGCCAGAGGGCGTTCGAGATGGGCGCGGAGGCTTGCGGCTCGGGCGACTTCAGCACGTCGTCCCAACGGCCGAAGCGGACGGAGATGAGGTAGCCGGTCGGCATGAAGCTCTCGAAGAAGGGCATCTCCTTGAGGTAGGGCGAGACGTTCGCTTCCAAGCGGCGCGCGGCGGCCGAAGCCTTGGCGTAGTTGCCCTGCATGCTGTAGGCGGCGGCGAGGAAGTGCAGGTTGTGACTGTAGTACGCGGCCGTGTAGATGCCGCGCCGGCCGCCACGGTCGATGTACTCCTGGTCGGCCTTCGCCGCCCACTCGTTCGACTGCGCGGCGCGCTCGTAGTCGCCCGTACGCATGTAGATATGCGCGGGCATGTGGACGAGGTGGCCGGCGGCGGGCGAGAGCGCGGCGAGACGGTCGGCGCTCAGCAGAGCGCGCTCGGGCGTCGTCGAAGCCTCGACGGCGTGGATGTAGAGGTGGTGCGCGCCGATGTGCTCGGGCGCGCGCCGCATCACCGCTTCGAGCGTGGAGATTATCTCTTCAGTACCTTCAGCAGGTTTACCCGCGCCGTCGAAGAGACGCCAGGCGTTGATGACCATCGCGGCGTCGGCCCACAGCGTCGCCGCCTCCGCGTCGTCCGGGTAACGACGCACCAGCTCCGCCATCGCGTCGCGGTAAGTCACCCACAACTTCTTCTGGTCAACCCCGGGCTCGACGGAGAACCTCTTACCCAACGCTTCCAGATATTCACGCTCGTGCGCGGGGCCGCCGGCCGCGAGCGCGAGACCTTTCTGCACGGCCTCGTGCGCGGCCTTCATGCGCTCGGCCGGGATGGAGGTGTCGTTGTAGTTCGGCCCGAGCGCCAGCGCCAGGCCCCAATGCGCCATCGCCATCCGAGGGTCGAGTTCGGCCGCGCGCCGGAACGCGCGCGCCGCCTCGTCGTGGTTGAAGCCGTAGACGAGAATCATCCCCTGGTCGAAGAACCTCTGCGCCTCCGGCACGGAGGTCTTCACCGGCAGATGAAACGTGCCCAGGTTCTCAAGCAGACGCACGTCCGGCGCGGGGGCGGCCGCGTGCTGGTGCTGCGCGGCGGCCACGCCGCACGCCAGCACCAGCGCGAGCACGGTCAGGGGGAACTTCATCTTCACACTCTCCTCAAGGAAGGGAATTCGGCTCGGCGGGTACTCCTGATTCCGGGCCGTGAATGTAGCACGAAACCCGCGCCCGGCTCACCACCTATTCGACGCCTTCGCCGGTCAGACGTTTGATGAGCGCCCTCACCCCTTCGCCGCCGGCCGAATTCAGCAGCAGCCTGCTACAGTGCCGGACCTCCAGGTCAGCGTCGTCGAGCGCCATGACGAGGGCTTCGAGCTGTTGCGGGTCGAGCCGCGTCCGCCCCGCCCCGCGCGCCCGCCCGCGCGTGTGAGACGCCGGGTCTTTTATCAAGTCGAGCAGAGCCTCGACGGCCTCCGGCCGCTGCCCCGCCTCGCCCCGCGCCGCGTCGGGCTCGCGCTTCGAGATTCGCAGGGCGTTGATGAGGGGATCGACGGCGGCATCACCTATCTTCACCAGCGCGAACGTCGAGTGCCGCCGCACCGAGGCGTCTTCGTCACGCAGGGCTTCGATGAGCGGCGCGACCAGGTTGGCGGCCGGGTTGCGACTCAGCGCACGCGCCGCCCACCTCCGCACGTTCACGTCCGCGTCGCGCAACGCGGTCGCGACCCGCGCGGATGCCCTTTCGCCCCATATCCGCGCGAGCGCGCTGACGGCGCTCGCGCGCACCATCGCGCTCTCGTCCCGCAGAAGCTCCGAGAGCGAGTCCACGGCGGGGTCGCCGATTAGTGCCAGCGCGTCTATGATTCCGTCCCGGCGTTCGGCGGCGCCGCAGCGCAGCGCGTGGATGAGTGGCTCGACGGCGCGCGGGTCCTTGATGTGTTTAAGCACCGACACGGCGCGCTCGCGCATCTCGTCGCCGCCCCGCCGCCAGAACTCGATCAGAGGGTCCACGGCGTGAGCCCCGAGCCTCGTCAGCGTCTCCGACGCGTAATACCGGACGGTCTCGTCTTCGTCCGTCAGGGCGGAGACGAGGCGCGGTACGGCGCGCGGGTCGTTGACGAAGCGCATGGCCCTCGCCGCGCCCGTCCGCACCAACCGGTCGTCGTCGTCGATGGCGGCGATGAGGGCTTCGGCCGCGCGCTGGTCGCCGCAGCGGTAGAGGGCGCTCACGGCCACCCGCCTTATGTAGACATCCTCGTCCTTCAGGAGCCTGATGAACGTGTCCACGCAGCGCGGGTCGCGGATGGGTTCGAGCGCCTCGGCGGCGTACCCGCGCAGGGCACCATTTCCGGTCAGGACCAAGTCGATGAGAGGTTGCACGGCCGGTTGGTTGAGCCTCGACAGGGCGCGCACGGCCGACGTGCACACCTCATTGTCGGCATCGCCGAGCGCCGCGAGGAGCGGCCGAACCGCCTCCTCGGCGCCGACCACTCCCAGTGCGTCGGCGGCCTTCGAGCGGATTAACTGGTCGGGGTCGCCGAGAGCCTCTATTAAGAATTTGACGGCCGGCTCGCCGACTAAGGTCAGCGCGTAGATGACCCACTCCTTGTCGCTCCTCGCCCTGTGGCGGAAGGCGTCGGCCAGCGTCTCGACGGCCGCCGCGCCCGCTGTCTCCAGTGCCTCGGCGGCCGCGGTGCGCGTGGTCGGGTCCGGGTGGTTTACCACCAGCGCGGCGAGGGACCGCGCCGCCCGCGCGGCTCTCTTCATGCGCAGGCTGCCGAGCGCCGCTGTGCGCACCAACCTCGCGTCATCGTTGACGGCTTCGAGGAGGGCGTCGGTGACCTCGTCCGAGTCGTAAGTGCCGAGGGCTTCGGCCGCCGCCCGCCGGATGTCAGGCACTTCGTCCCGCAGTGCCTTGACGAGGGCCTTCTCGCACCGAGGGTCGCGCGTCCCTTTGAGCGCATGCGACGCGACCCTGCGCACCTGAAAGTCCGCGTCCGCGAGGGCTCGGCCGAGGTGCTCGACGGCCGGGGCGCCGAGCTTCACCAGCGCCTGCACCGCGACCCTCCGCACCTCATGGTTCTCGTCTTCGAGCGCCGAGGCCAGCGGGCCGATGGCCTCCACGCCGCTCAGTTCCAGAACGACATCCACGGCGATGGTGCGCACCGTGTAGTCCTTGTCGCGCAGGGCCGCGAGGAACGGCTCGACGCAGCGCGGGTCGCGGATTCTCTCAAGCGCGTCGGCGGCGAACCTGCGCATGAATGCCCACGGGTCCCTCAACTTCCTGATGAGAGGGGCGACGGCGGGCGCGCCTATCTTCACCAGCACGTCGCCGATGCGCGCGTCGCGTGACGTGCTCGACGGCCGCTGCTCCAGCTCCTGGTTGAAATGAGCAGCCGTTTCTCGCGGGGCATACGCCGTCGCCCAACCCTCGTTTTTTACGGCGGCGACGAGGTGCTCGACGGCGGGGGCGCCTATGTTGACCAGCACCTCGGAGGCGTAGAGACAGACCTGCGCGTCCTCGTCCTGTAGGGCGTCGATGAGCGGGCCGACGGCTTCGGGGCCGGCGTTGGCGTGGAGGGCGGTGGCGGCGGCCCTGCGGATGGCCGCGTCCGCGTCGCGCAGGGCATCGAGGAGCGGGGCGACGGCGCGCTCGTCGCGGATGGCGCCGAGCGCGGTCATGGCGTTGCCGCGCACGTCGGCGTCCGCGTCAGACAACAGCGCGATGAGTACATCGACGGCGGGCGGGCCTATCTCCGTCAACGCCTCGGCGGCGTAGGTTCTCACCTCGGGGTCGGGGTCGCGCATCGTCTCGGCGAGCACGGAGACGGCGCGCGCGTCGCCGATGCGGCCGAGTGCTTCGACCGCGCGCCTGCGGGCGGAAGCGTCGCCGCCGCGTGCGGCGGAGGCCAGCGCCTCGACGGCCGGCACACCGACCTGCGCGAGCGCCTCGGCCGCGCGCCTGCCGAGACTGAACTCCTCTTCGTCGAGCACGGCGGCCAGCGCCTCGACGGCGCGCGGGTCGCCCGTGTTCCCGAGCCCTTCGGCCGCGTTGAACCTGACCCAGCCGTCCGCGTCCCCGAGCGCGTCGATGAGCGGGAGGACGGCGCGCGGGTCTCTCCTCTTCGCGAGCGCCTCGGACGCCTCCCTCCTGATGATGAGGTCTTCGTCCTTCAACGCGTCGATGAGGTGGCCGACGGCGCGCGCGTCTTCAACGTGCGCGAGCACTTCGACGGCGCGTCTGCGCACGTTCGCGTCCTCGTCGGCGAGCAGCGCGACGAGACGTTCGGAGACAGGAGGGTTCAACTCGGCCAGCGCCTTCGCCGCGCCGCGCGAGACGTAGACGCTCGGGTCGCGGAGCCCTTCGACGAGCCAGTCGGCCGCGCGCGGGTCCTTCAGCTTCCCCAACGCCTCGGCCGCGCCCTTGCGCGTCTCCTCCTCTTCGGCCTTCAGCGCCTCGGCGAAGAGCTCGACGAGCATCCGCCGGCAGCCCTCGTCCCCGTGCGCCTCGCTCGTCTCCCAGCAACGCTCGACGAGGAAGGCCGCGTGCCACCGCGCCTGCGCGAGCACCCGCGCGCCGAGCCACCTCACGAGGTTCACGGGCCGCTCGTGGATGCCGGCCAGCATCGCCGTGATCTCGTTCCAGCGGTAGGCGAACGGCTTCTCGCCGAGCACGCGCGCGTAGCTGCGCCCCTCGCGCAAAAGCTCTTCGAGCCGCGCGGCGGCGAAGTATTCGAGGAAGAGTTGGTGCAGAAACTCGATGCGCTCGCCGAGCCTCCCGTCCGACTTGAGGAAGCGCCACTCCTTAGCCTGCGCGAGCACGTCTTCGAGCCGCCAGTCGGGCGAGGCGCCGCACCAGCGGGCCGCGTCGGCGAGGTCGGCGGTCAAAACCCCGCGCGTCTGCATCTCGAAGCCGAGCCGCGCGAGCGCGCCGTTGACGACGTAGACCGGGACCCGCGTCCCGAACTTCTCGCTCGCGCGCAGGCGCGGCATCAGGCCGATGAATTTCTGGAAGAGGCGGCCGCGATTGGTGGGCAGACGCGCGCCCGGCTCGTCGCGCACCACGTTGCTGATGAGCCAGAGCATCAGGGGATTCCCGGCCAGCGTCCGCATCTTCGGGTCCCAACGTATCTGCCCGTCGAAGACCTCGACGCCCGCGTCGCCGAGGTCGCGCCGCAGGTACTCGCGAATCTCGTTCTCCTGTAGCCCCTGGAGGACGTAGGCCGGGGCGTGGTCGCGCAGACTGTAGTCGTAGTCGCGCTCGCGGCAGGCGACGACGACGCGGTGCGCCGAGCCGAGCCACGGTTGCAGCAGCCCGCGAACCTCCGTGTGAAAGTCGGGCCGCACCTCGTTCAGCCCGTCGAGCAGGAGCAGCAGGCGCGTGCCCGGCCGCTCCATCCACGCGCGCACGGACTCCGGCTCCACGCTCCGGCGGCGCGGGCGCAGGATGTCGTTGAGACGGCGCGTGATGAGCGTTTCGAGTTCGTCTTCGCCGTTGTAGTACTTCAGCTCGATGTAGACGGGGACTTCGACGCCCGTGGCCGGGCGCCTCTTCTCGGCGCGTGCGCGCGTCGCGGAGTCCCAGGCGAGGTGGAGCAGGCTCGTCGTCTTGCCGAGGCCGGGCTCGCCGAGGAGGATGAGTTTCTGCTCGCGCGCGAGCGCGTCCTCGACCGGCTCGGTCCGCGCACGCCGTTCGCGCTCGGACCGTTGCGGGTCGAAGGGGGTGACGATGCGCGCGAAGTAGTCCTCGCCGCGCGCCACGTCGCGCTCGATGTAGGACTCGTCGCCCCAGAGCACGTAGGGGCGCTGGCCGGCAAGCTCTTCGAGATAGGCATCGACCGGCGGGGGCTCGGAGTTCGACGAGGGCGCGGGCGCGCTCCTGATGAGACTGACGAACGTCTGGCGCAGCGCGTCGGCCACCCAGCGTTCAAGCTCCTCGGTCCGCTCGAACTCCTGTCTGAAGTAGCCCTCGGTGAAGTCGAAGACGCGCGCGAGAAACTGCTGCTGCCGCTCGAAGTCGGGCAGCGCCCGCTCCGGCTCGCGCAGCCTGCGCGCCCACGCGAGGACGGGTTTCTTAAACCGGACGGCGAGGTCGAACTCGAACTCGGTGGCCGAGACGTTATCTTCGGGTATCACCCAGCCGTAGCGATGGCTGTAGACGCCGAGGTAGATGTCGCAGGAGCGGACCTGCTCGACGATCCATTCCTTCGGCGGCTGCGGCCGCGAGAGGGTCTGCTCGGCCCGGACGCTCTCGGCCAGCGAGACGGCCTCGACCGCGCGGCCGACGGCGTCGCGCTCGGCCAGCATGTCGAGCTGGGTGCCGCTGATGAAGATCCTTAGCTTGTCCACCTCCGCCTCGCGCGCGGCCCGAGCGGGAACGGCCTCCGTGCTGTAGCGATTGCTGGATGGGGGGTGAGTATCGCCATGATTCTGACGACGTTCGGCCGGGCCTGAGTTGGCCGGCGGCCCGACGTGTGAACCGCCAAGGGGCGGCGGACTCGTGCGCTGCTTACTCGTTGACCTTGAGGACGGCGAGGAAGGCTTCCTGCGGTATCTCGACTTTGCCGACGCGCTTCATACGCTTCTTGCCCTCCTTCTGCTTTTCGAGGAGCTTGCGCTTGCGCGAGATGTCGCCGCCGTAGCACTTGGCGATGACGTTCTTGCCCATCGCCTTGACGGTCTCGCGGGCGATGATCTTGTTGCCGATGGCGGCCTGGATGGGCACCTCGAAGAGCTGGCGCGGGATGAGCTGACGCATCTTTTCGGCGAGGAGCCGGCCGCGCGACTGCGAGTTCAGGCGATGGACGATGATGGAGAGCGCGTCCACGGGTTCGCCCGCGACCATGAGGTCGAGCTTGACGAGGTCGCTCTCGATGTAGCCGGCGAGGTGATAGTCCAAAGACGCGTAGCCGCGCGAGACCGACTTGAGCCGGTCGTAGAAGTCGAGCACGATCTCGTTCAGCGGCAACTCGTAGACGAGCATCACGCGCTTCTCGGCGATGTACTCGAACTTCTTCTGCACGCCGCGCTTCTCTTCGAGCAGCGGGAGGATGCCGCCGAGGAAGTCGTCGGACGTAAGTATCGTCGCCTCGATGATGGGCTCTTCAATCTTGGCGATGCGGACGGCGTCGGGCATCTTCGCGGGCGAGTCCACTTCGACGACCTCGCCGTCGGTCGTCGTCACGCGGTAGCGCACGCCGGGCGCGGTCGTGATGAGGTCGAGGTCGAACTCGCGCTCCAGACGTTCCTGCACGATCTCCATGTGCAGCAGGCCGAGGAAGCCGCAGCGGAAGCCGAAGCCGAGCGCGACCGAAGACTCTGGCTCGTAGAAGAACGAGGCGTCGTTGAGGCGCAGCTTGTCCAGGGCGTCGCGCAGCTCTTCGTACTGGTTGGCCTCGACCGGGTAGAGCCCGGCGAAGACCATCGGCTTAATCTCCTGAAACCCGGGAAAAGGTTCCTTCGTCGGGCGCGCGGCCTCGGTGATGGTGTCGCCGATCTGCACGTCGGCGACGGTTTTAATCGAAGCCGTCATGAAGCCGACCTCGCCGACCGAGAGCGAGCCGATGGGCGTGGCGCGCGGGCGGTTCACGCCGACGGTCTCGACCTGGTAGTCGCGGCCCGTGTTGAAGAAGCGAATCTTCATGCCGGGTTTAATCGTCCCGTCGATGACGCGGAAGAGGACGATGACGCCGCGGTACGAGTCGTACCACGAGTCGAAGATGAGCGCCTTGAGGGGCGCCGCCGGGTCGCCCTTCGGCGGCGGGATGTAGCGGACGATGGCTTCGAGGATTTCGGGGACGCCGACGCCGGTCTTCGCGGAGGCCAGCACGGCGTTGTGCGTGTCGAGGCCGATGACGTGCTCGATCTGCTCCATCACCTTCTCGGGCTCGGCGCCGGGAAGGTCGATCTTGTTGAGGATGGGGATGAGTTCGAGGTTCTCGCCGATGGCGAGGTAGGTGTTGGCGAGCGTCTGCGCCTCGACGCCCTGCGACGCGTCCACGATGAGGAGCGCGCCCTCGCAGGCCGACAAACTCCGCGAGACCTCGTAAGAGAAATCGACGTGGCCGGGTGTGTCGATGAGGTTGAGGACGTAAGGCTGTCCGTCCCGCGCCTTGTAGTCGAGGCGGACGGCGTGCGCCTTGATGGTGATGCCGCGCTCGCGCTCAAGGTCCATGTTGTCGAGGACCTGCGCCTCCATCTCGCGCTCGGAGAGCGCGCCGGTGAGTTCGAGCAGGCGGTCGGCCAGCGTGGACTTGCCGTGGTCGATGTGCGCGATGATCGAGAAGTTTCTGATGCGTTCTGGGTTCATAAAAGCTTTTGGCTGTTAGCCGTCGGCCGTTAGCTAAAACGAAAAAGCTAACGGCCGACGGCTAACAGCTAAGAGCTTAATGTAACAAAACGGCCGCGAAACCGCACGCGCGAGGTCAGCGGACGTACTTCTTCAAGAGCGCCTCGGCCTCGGCCTTGTCGGTGACGGCCAGCGTGTTGGGCTTGTACTTGTCGGCCCCGAGCGGCTCGCTCTTCTTGAGGTGCTCGGCGGCGTCCTCCTCGTCGGCGAGGACGGGCTCGCCGCGCCCCTTCATCATCCCCATCACGATCTTGATGCGGACGAAGGCCACCTCGCCCGCGCCGAGCTTGAAGTCCACGCGCTTGTTGTCCTGCGTCATGTGGATGCGGTGCTCGCCCGGGTCAACGAGCAGCACGATGTAGCGCCCGTTGTCCATGCGCCCGACCTCGACGCCGTCGCAGAAGACAGAGGGCTCAAGCGCCTTGCCCACGAGTTTGCCGGGGCGGTAGACGAAGACGACGGCCTTGCCTTCAGCGCGCGCGGTCGGGGCGGCGGGCGTGGCGGCGGCGGGCTGCTGCGTCGCGTCCTGCGCGGCGCGGGCAGTCGTCGGGAGCGGCGCGGCGACGGCCGCGAGCAGCAGAGAGAGAAGGGCGAGGTTTCGTAAAGAGAGTCTCAAGAGGTTTGTTCCTTTCACAGAGAGTTACGGTCTGTCGGGAGGGCGTCGCGGACGCTGAGTCCGCGACCGCGTAATGTAGCAGAAAAAGTTTCGCGCCCCGAATCGGCGAGAGGGCTACTTGCTGAAGGCGGGCTCGCGGCTGGCGCCGCCCACGCGCTCGGCGCGCGCGTCGGCGGGGGGCGGCGGCTCGGCCTCGCGGACGGGGATTTCGAGCGTGACGACGGCGCCGCCCGTCGGCGCGTTCGACAACTCGAAGCGGTAGGCGCCGCCGTAGAGCTGTTGCAGGCGCGCGCGCGTGTTGGCGAGCCCGACGCCGCCCTGCTTGGCGCGGCACGCATCGGCGCCCTCGGGCAAGCCCCGCCCGTTGTCGCGGACTTCGAGGCGGAGCGAGTCGCCGGAGCGCGCGGCGCGCACCTCGACGTGTCCGCTCGCGGCGCGCTGCGAGACGCCGTGGCGGATGGCGTTCTCGACGATGGGCTGAAGGATGAGGTTGGGCACGACGCAGTCGAGGGCCTGCGGGTCGGCGTCGATGAGCGTCGTCAGACGGTCGCGGAAGCGCGTGCGCTCGATGTCGAGGTAGCAGTTGAGGAACTCAAGCTCCTGCCTGAGCGGCACCTCCTGCGCGGCGGCCGAGTCGAGCGTCAGGCGCAGGAAGTCTCCGAGGCGCGCGATCATCTTGTCGGCCGCTTCGGGGTCGGAGTGGACGAGCGAGGAGATGGAGTGCAGGGCGTTGAAGAGGAAGTGCGGGTGGAGCTGCATCTTCAACGCCTGCAACTGCGCCTGCGAGGCGCGCAACTCGCCCTCGCGGTAGCGTTGGTAGTAGTCGGCGGCGTGGCTGATGACGACGATGATCCAGTAGACGAGCAGTTCCTTGTCGAGGGTGGCGAAGATGAGGCGCGGGAGGTTGCCCCACTTGTACCTGGTGAGGTCGGCGCCGCTGAAGTACGAGTCGGTGACGATGTGGAAGGCCGCCCACGCCGCCGAGATGGCGGTGCCCGCGAGCAGGTGCGCCGGCACGGAGCGCCGCCACCTCTGGCGCTCGAAGCGGTAGCGGCGCGCGAGCAGGAGCACGAGCGGGGTCGAGAGCGCGAAGACGAGGACCGCGCTCATCTGCCACGCGAACGCCCTCGGGAACGAAATCTGCTTCGGCGTGCCGAGCAGGTAGAAGTAGAGCTGACTGGAGAAGAAGAGGCCGACCAGCACCCACACGAGCAGGATGAAGGCGAGCCGCGCCCAACGCTGCCGGCTCAACCCCACGCCGCCCCACGACTCGCTCTCGAAAAACCTCTTCACACGCGTATCATCGCAAACCGCCCCGTGCTAAGACAAGCCCCACAGGCTTCGCCGGGAGCGCGGGCATCCCTGCCCGCCAAAGCGTGCGCCAGCACGCTTCCCACCATCCTCTTTAACTCAACGTTGAGATGTACAGTCTCTCAGTATTCGCGCTGACGCGCTCATGGCGGGCAGGATGCCCGCGCTCCCGGCGATGGCTCCCGGGGGTTAGAGGCCGAGCATGCTGCTCAGCGCCTCCCACACGCGCCGCGCCTCCTCGCCGTGGACGACAATCTCGTTGGTGCCGGGCCTGCCCTGCGCGGGCGGGTTGGTGTCGAAGACGACGCTCAACACCTCCTGCCCTTCAGCGTCCTGGTAGGCCACGTACTGAATCCGGTCCACGTTGACGAGCAGCGTCGCCCCGTCCTCGCGCGTCGCGGTGATGAAGGGCATCGGTTCGCGCCTCCTTCAAAGTCTGAAACGCGGGGGCCGGCGGGGAAGTTCGTTGTTGGGGAAATCGTTGTTGGGGAAAGTTCAGCCGCCGCTCTGCGCGGCGTCGCGGGCGAGGAGGGCGGCGCCGATGGGGACGGCGGCGGTGCCGAGGGTGGCGGCGACGATCTGCGTGGACTCGAAGTTGGGCTGGAAGGAGCGGCGGCGCGCCTCCTGAACGATGGGTTCGAGGATGAGTTCGCCCGCCTCCATCACGCCGCCGCCGAGCACGATGCGCTCGGTGTTGAGCAGGTTGATGACCGACGCGATGGCGGTGCCGATGTAGCGGCCCGTGCGGGCGATCATCAGCGCGGCGAAGTCGTCGCCGTTCTGCGCCTCGTGCGCGATGTCGCCGGCGGTGAAATTCTTGTTGAGCCCGAGGCGCGAGAGCGAGGAGGTCGAATCCCTCATCAGGCGCTCGTGCGTGCGGCGGACGATGTTGGGGGCGGAGGCGACCGTCTCAAGGCAGCCGACGTTGCCGCAGGCGCACTCGACGCCTTCGGGGTCGATGGTGATGTGACCGAACTCTCCGGCGAAGCCAGACGCCCCGCGCCACAGCCGGCCGTCGAGGATGAGCGCGCCGCCTATCCCTGTGCCGATGGTGACGTAGAACATGTTGCGGCTGCCGCGACCCGCGCCGGCAACGTACTCGCCGAGGGCGCCCGCGTTGGCGTCGTTGTCGAGCGCGACGGGCAGTCCGGTGGACTGCGCGAGGGCGGCGCGCAGGTCTTCGCGCACGACCGCCGGGATGTCCGAGGAGATGACGACGCGGCCCGTCTGCGGGTTGACGAGGCCGGGGACGCCGACGCCGAGCGCCGCGACGCCCGTGGGCGCCGAGTCGCGCAACTCCGAGACGAGGCGCGCGATCTGCGGGGCGAGGTCCACGGCCGTCAAGGCGGACTCGCGGCTCGCGACCAACTCGCCGACCGCGTTGACGAGCGCGGCACGCGCCGAGGAGGCGCAGAGTTCCACGCCTACGTAAAGCTGTTCGGTTGGCGGCTGCGCGCTCATCTCAAAGCCTTCTGGGTCAGTAGCTTAAAAAGTAGTCTGGGGGACTGGCTTGAACGGCCGTGATGGTAACAAAGGGGCGGGGGGCTGTCAAACAACTCACTCTGCGTGTAGAATGCAACGTAACGCTGAACGATGAACGATTAACTGATGGCATCGGGTTTTAGTTCAGCGTTCAGCGTTCGGCATTCATCCTTTTCTCTTATGGAAGTTCGCTCCATCCTGCTGCCGACGGACTTCAGCGATTGCGCGCGGCGCGCCGTGCCGGTGGCGGCGGAGTTCGCGCGGCTGCTGGGGGCGCGCGTCGTCTGCCTGCACGTCGTCGAGCCGGTGGTGCAGCCCGTCGGCTGGACGCCGCTCGCCGAGCCGCTGCCGGCCGCCGAGTTGGGCGGGCAGTTGGAGGAGTCGGCGGCGCGCGACCTGCCCGAGTTCTCGAAGAGCCCGGAGTTCGATGGACTGGAGGTCGAGGACGTGATCGCGCGCGGCGAGCCGGCCGCCGAGATCGTGCGCGCGGCCGAGGAGCACGGCGCCGGCCTCATCATCATCTCGTCGCACGGCCGCACCGGTTTAGGCCGCATCCTGTTCGGCTCGACCGCCGAGTCGGTCGTCCGCCACGCGCACTGCCCCGTGC
Source organism: Pyrinomonadaceae bacterium (assembly GCA_036379655.1). Lineage (GTDB taxonomy): Bacteria > Acidobacteriota > Blastocatellia > Pyrinomonadales > Pyrinomonadaceae > QHXN01. The sequence continues at coordinate 75,542 of DASVGG010000079.1, read as the reverse complement.
TCGTGGTAAAGCCCCCGAGGGAAAGTGATGAGGACTGAGGACTGAGGACTGAGTGAAGAGACGACTTGCCTTCACTCAGTCCTCAGTCCTCATTACTCAGTACTCGTCCGATGGACTTCAACTACGTCAACCAACTGGTCTCGACGTTCGGGCTGCCGGCCATCTTCTTTTTGACGATGGCGGAGGGCGACATCACCCTGCTTTTGGCGGGCGTGCTGGCGCACGGGCAGGCGTTCGGCGAGTACAGCTTCCCTTTGGTGCTGATGGTGGGGACGCTGGCCGGGGTGGCGAGCGACAACGTGGCTTATGCCCTGGGGCGCGCGGGCCGCTCGAAGGTGAAGAAGTACCGCTTCTATTGCGCGGCGCGACCGCGGCTTGAGCGTTTGACGGACAAGTTCGGGGTGATGTCGATCTTCATCTCGAAGTTCACCTACGGGCTGCGCTGGGGCTCGTGCGCCTTCTACGGCGTGGCGAAGATGAAGTACCCGCGCTTCCTCATGCTCTCGTTCGCGAGCTGCTTCGTGTGGGTGCTCATGCTCGCGGGCGCGGGCTACGTCTTCCACAGCGCCATCCACAACCTCATCGGCGACCTGCACAAGCTCAGCTACTGGCTGCTCGGCGTCGTCGTCGCCGTCATCGCCGTCGGCATCGCCGGCTTCTACTTCGCGGAGAAGTACTGGCTCTCGAAGAAGGTCGAGGAGGCGAGCCCCGAGGCCATCCAGAAGTTCGAACAGGCCGCCGAGGAGAAGCTCCACGAAATCAAGGACGAGATCACGGAACTCATCCCGCACCCGCTCGCGCGCCACAAGGAGGCGCCCAAGCCGAAGAGCAAGGCAGAGGGAGATTGAAAGGAAGTAGGAACGAGGAACGCTGAACGATGAACTGAAGGCACAAGGTCTTCAGTTCATCGTTCAGCGTTCCTAATTCATCGTTTACTTTATGACCATCGAAGCAACAGCCCCGACGAGGGTAGACCTGGCCGGGGGCACCATCGACATCTGGCCGCTCTACCTCTTCCACCCCGGCGCGACGACCGTCAATTTCGCCGTCTCGCTCAACGCCACCTGCCGCATCGAGCCGCGTTCGGACGACCAGATAATTTTAGAGTCGCGCGACCGGGGCGTCTCGTTCGAGACGAGCCTCGCGGCCGTCGAAGACCTCGTGCGCGAGGAGCGGCTCGAACTCATCGCGAAGCTCGTGCACTTCTTCAAACCCGAGCGAGGCTTCCACCTCGTCGCCGAGTCGAAGGCGCCGGCGGGCGCCGGGCTCGGCGGTTCGAGCGCGCTCGCCATCGCGTGCATCGGCGCGCTGAACCGGTTCGTCGGCGACCGCTACCCGCCGTCGAAGTTCATCGTCATCGCCGCCAACGTCGAGTCCACGGTCATCCGCGTGCCGGCGGGTTTTCAGGACTACTACGGGGCGTTCTACGGCGGCGTCAACTCGGTTCAGTTCAACGCCGACGGCATCCGGCGCGAGCCCATCAGCGTCCCGCCCGAGGAGCTTGAGCGCCGCATCGTCGTCTGCTACACGGGCGAGCCGCGCCTGTCGGGCATCAACAACTGGGAGATGTTCAAGCGCCACATCGACGGCGACCCGGAGGTCTTCGACATCTTCGAGAAGATACGCGACGCGGCGCGCGAGGCTCGTGCGGCGCTCGCCTCGGGCGACTGGTCGCGGCTCGCCGACGTGATGCGCGCGGCCTACCCCAACCGCAAGCGGCTCGCGCCCAACATCACGACGCCGCACATGGAGTCGTTGGTGGAGACGGCGCTCTCAAGCGGCGCGCTCGCGGCGAAGGTCTGCGGCGCGGGCGGCGGCGGCTGCATCGCCTTCCTCTGCGACGAAGGCGCCCGCGAGTCTGTTGAGTCGGCCCTCGCCGCCCGCGAAAGCGCCGAAGTCCTCAAATGGAACTTCGCCCCCGACGGCCTCATCATCCGCGAGGTCTAAATAATTTAACCACGGAGACACGGAGGGACGGCCTGTTGAGTTCAAATCTCAACAGGCCGTCCCTCCGTGTCTTCGTGGTGAAGCTGCGTTTACTTCACGCTCAACTCTGAAACTTGACGCCGTCTCACTTCGCGGGGAAGCGCAGCACAAAGTCGTTCGTGCGCTGGCAGGGTTGTAGTTCGACGGTCGTGTTCGCGGATTCCGCTTCGCGGCGGAGGGCGGCGCGCGTGGCCGTGTCGAGGGCGGCGGGGCGCGGCGTGCTCTCGCCGGCTTCGAGGGTGAAGGGGCGCGCGACGAGGAGGTAGCGGCCGGGCGCGAGGTGCTTGAAGGCGAAGGCGCCGTCACTCGCGACGGGCGCTTCGTAGTAATGCAGCGTCTCTTCGGCGCGCTCGCGCTCCTGCGGGACGAGGTGGACGCGGAGCTGCGAGAACGAAGGCGGCGCACCGGCCACGGGCGTCGCCGCCGAGAGACCGCCCGCGAGGGAGGCGGCGCCCGCCGCGACGCGAACGGCGAGGCCCGAGAGCCGCTGTCCCGTCTTCACGTCGAACACGTCGCGCGAGACGGCGGCTGCTGTTGCAGTCGTCGTCGCACGCGCCGCGCCCGCGCGCTGCGTGGGCGGCGGCGCGGGCGTCTGGATGGAGCGCACGTAGAGAGCTTCGTCGAAGAGGCGGACCGAGAGACGGTAGCGGCCCGCTTCGAGCGTGCGGACGGTGAAGGCGCCCGTCTCGTCGGGCGGTGCGCTCTGCGGCGTGGAGAGACGCGAGAAGACGCGGCCGGGCGTCGCGCGCGCGGGCACGTTGGGCGTGGCCGTGACGAGCGTCTCCTGCGGGAGTTGCGAGGCTCGAACGTCCTTACATGCCTCGGGCGCGGGGCGGCCGGGCTCAACGGCGGGCTCGATGCGGAGCGTGCCCGAGGCGGAGGCGAGCGGCACGAGCGTCAGGCGCAGGCCCGTCACGTCTGCGCCCCGCACGGAGACGCGCTGCGGCGCGGAGGCGAGCGTCATGCCCTCGCGCCCGTTGGAAGTCGCCTGCAAATCGTAGTCGCCGTCGGCGACGCCGTCGAAGGAGAAGGAGCGGTCGCCCGGGTTGTTCGAGTTGACGAAGCCGCTCGCGGCCTGCACGGCCGTCGCGGCGTAGTTGAGGTTGATGCCGACGCCGAAGTCGCCCATGGAGCCGGTCGGCGATTCGACCGTGCCCGTCACGCGGCGCGAGGGGTCGTCGCGCAGACGTATGTCGAGCCCGCTCAACTCCTGCCCGGCGCGCAGCGCCACCTCGGCGGCCGTGTCGCGCGTCCCGGCGGGGTAGAAGGTCGGCGCCTCGCCGAAGCCGCTGAAGAAGGGGAAGGGCGCGCCGGTCGAGCCGCCCGTGTAGAGGACGTAGTGTCCGGGGCGCAGCCCGTAGATGCGGTAGACGCCGCGGTCGTCCGTGCGGTCGTCGCCGGTGGCGGGGAAGGGGCTCGGCTGCTGCGTGCCGTCGAGGTCGCGCACGCGCACGGCCCTCACGTTGAGGGCGGCCACGGGCTGCCCCTGCGAGTCGGTGACGGTGCCGGTGACGATGGCGCCCTTGACGAGACGGACGGTGACGTTATCGCCCGCGCGGTACGGCCCGAGCGCGCGCCCCGTGAGCGGGTCGGTCTCGGCGACGAAGCCGGGCTGCGACGCGAAGACATCGTAGAGTCCGGGGTCGAGCCCTTCGAGGCGGAAGCCGCCGGACTCGTCCGCGACGGCCACGTAGGGCGGGGGGCCGAAGCGCACGCCCGACGTGCGCGGCGCCGCCGTGACCGACACGTCCGGGAGGGGCTCGCCCGACTCGCCGACGACGTGGCCCGTGAGCACGCCCTTCGGCGCGGGCGTGGGACGCGGCGAAGGGGCGGCGGCGGGCGTGGGCGCGGACTGCGCCGCGCGCGGCTCCTGCGCGCGCGCGACGGCCGGCGCAAGCAGTAAGAGGAGGAGGAGCGCGGCCGTGCCCTTGAAGGGACGGCGCTTGATGAAGGGACCAGGGACGAAAGTCTCGAACGAGGTCTTGAACGAAGACTCGACGGGCGTCCCGAAGCGTTGCGTGCGGGGGGCGTTCACGGCTCTTTCCTCTGCTCCTATTGAAGGTCCACGACGGGTGAGACCTTCGCCTCGCCGCCGTCGCCGACGACGACGCGCTGCGGCGCGCTGCGGCGCGGTCGCCCGCCGAAGGCGATGACGTGGACGACGACTTCGTACTCACCCGCCGGGACGCCTTCGATGCGGAAGAAGCCGCGCCCGTCCACCTCGGCCGAGCGCGAGCCGGTGCCCACCCCGGTGCCCTGCGGCTGGCCGGCCGGGCGCGCGACCGCCATGACGCGCGCGCCCGGCGGCAGCGTCCCGTTGGCGTAGGTCGTCTGCCCGACGATGGTCGCGGACCCGTAGACCATCACGACGTGGACGCCCGTGATCTGCGCCCCCTCGGTCAGCTCAAAACCGGTCAGGACGTTCGCGCCGTTCAGCTCGACGCGCGCCGTCGAGAGCGCCCTCACGGCCTCGTTCATGGTGCCGATGCGCAGCTTGCCGGGGCTCAGGCCGGTCAGGCGGAACGTGCCGTCGGGGTTGACGTTGACCGGGCGCATGGGCGGCATCGACGCGCCCAACTGCCGCCGGTCAACCTCGATCCACGGATAGACGCGCACGGCCGCGAGCATCTGCGCGGCGGCGGCGCGGTCGGTCACGCCCTCGATGGTGACGACGCCCGAGACGGTCGCGCCGCGCTTGAGCTTGACGACGAGGCCCGACACGTCGCCGTCCGTGACCTCGAAGAAGAGCGGGTCGCTGTAGAACTCGGTCGCCTCCTGCAAGGGGAACGCGGTCGAAGCGAAGACGGAGTAGTGGCCGGGCGCGAGCCCTTCGGTGATGAACTCGCCACGCCCGTTCGTCGTCGCGCTGCCGCCGTAGCCGCCCATGCGCCGCCCCCTCGGGTCCACCGTGGCGAAGCCGACCGTGACGTTCGGGACGGGCTGATTCGTGTCGGCCGTGACGAAGCGGCCCGCGACCCTGTAGGTCTTCAAAGCGCGGCCGACCGAGATGTCAACGTCCGTGGCCTCGATGCCCGACTTGACCTCGACGAGGCGCGCGTCCTTCTGCTCGGTCGCGTCCGGGTAGAAGGTGCGGCGGTAGAGCTTGCGCCGGCCGAAGCTGACGGCGCCCGAGTCGGCGGCGCGTCCGACCGAGACGCGGTAGCGGCCGGGCGGCAGGCCGAAGAGGCGGTAGACGCCCCGGTCGTCGGTCGTCATGTCGCGCTGGTCCGCGTTGAAGCGCGGCGGCCCCGGGTTCTCCTCGACGGGCTGCGCGGAGACCTGCTCGGCGATGACCGGGTTGCCGTCGGCATCGACCACGCGGCCGGTGATGACGCCGCCGGGCGCGATCTTGAAGTCAACGTCCCTCACCTCCTCGCCCGCGACGATGGTGAGCGGGCGGCCGGGCGGGTAGTTCGTCCCGAGCCCCTCGACGACGTAGGCGGGCGCGACGGGAAGAATCTGGTAGCGGCCGGGCGCGACGTTCGCCATCGTGAAGCGTCCGTCGGCGTCGGTCCGCGCGCGGCCCGCGACGCGGAATCGCTGCGACGGCTCGTTGGAGAAGAGCGTGACGGTGACGCCCTGCGCGCCGCGCTCGCCGTCGGTGACGCGCCCCGAGATGGTGGCGGCCGCCTCCTTCTGCGCGAATGCGGCGGAGTGGAGCGCGAAGGCGCAAAGCAGCGCGGCCGCGAGCGCGAGTGCGAGCCGGCGTGTGGGCGTGTTGGGTCTCGGCATCTCTTGGAACCCTTCGGGAGCGGGCCGTAAAAGTTTTCGTGGACTTACAGCCGTGAGGCTGTCGGGGACTGTAACGCGCGGGGCGGTCGGGGGTTCTGTAAGTTCGCCCTCACGCTCGCCGAGAGCGTACAACCGCCGCGCGCGCGCGCGCAAGCGCCTCGGACAGTATCGCGAGCGGTTGCGCGCCCCGCGTGCGCCTTTCTATAATCCGCGACGAACTCTCCGTTAACAATCCCCGGACTCGCGATAGAACTATGAAAGGGCTCAAGATGAAAAGGCTCACCCTGCCGGCGCTGCTGCTGGCGGCCGTCATCCCGACCGGCATCCTGACTATGGCACAGACACAGACGAACGGCCCCGACGCGCCGCCCGCGCCGCCGGTGGCGAAGAAAGTCCCGCGCACCATCGAGGTCCACGGCACCAAGCTCTCGGACGACTTCTTCTGGATGCGCGACAAGAAGAACCCGGAGGTCATCGCCTACCTGGAGGCCGAGAACGCCTACACCGACGCGATGACGAAGCAGACGGCCGAGTTGCGGGAGCGGCTCTACAAGGAGATGCTCTCGCGCATCAAGGAGACGGACACGAACGTCCCTTGGCCCTTGGGCGGCTACCTCTACTACACGCGCACCGAGCAGGGGAAGCAGTACCCCGTCTACGCGCGCCGCAAGGGGCAGATGAGCGCGCCCGAGCAGGTGCTTCTGGATTTGAACGAGATGGCGAAGGGGCACACCTTCATGTCCGTCGGCGACTTCGACGTGACCTCTGACACAAACCTGCTCGCCTACTCGACCGACGAGACCGGTTACCGCGAGTACACCCTCTACGTCAAAGACCTCCGCACGGGCGCCGCGATCAAGCTCGCCGAGCGCGTGTCGAGCGCCGCGTGGGCCGCCGACGACAAGACGCTCTTCTACGTCGTGGACCACCCCCAGACGAAGAACCCGTACCGGCTCTACCGCCACACGATGGGCGCGGCGGGCGCCGACGAGCTGCTCTACGAAGAGAAGGACGAGATGTTCAACATCGGCGTCGAGCGCTCGCGCTCGCGCGGCTACCTCTTCCTCACCGCTTCGAGCCACACGACGAGCGAGGTGCGCTACCTGCCCGCCGACAAGCCCACTGATGCGTGGCGCGTCCTGCTCCCGCGCGAGTCCGGCCACGAGTACTACGCCGACCACCACGGCGACCGCTTCTACATCCGCACGAACGAGAAGGGCGCGCGCAACTTCAAACTCGTCTCCGTGCCCGCCGCCGACCCTCGGCGCGAGAACTGGAAAGAGGTCATCCCGCACCGCCCGGGCGTGATGCTCAGCGGCGTCGAGTTCTTCAAGGACTTCTACGTCGTCTCGGAGCGCGGCAACGCGACGCCCGTCCTGCGCGTCTTCGACCTCAAGACGAACAAGGCCGCCGACATCGGCGTGCCCGAGCCCGTCTACAACATCAACCTGAGCACCAACCGCGAGTTCGACACGCGGAAGGTGCGCTACAGCTACCAGTCCTTCATCACGCCCGCCTCCACCTACGACTACGACGTGAAGACGGGCAAGAGCGAACTGCTCAAGCAGCAGCCCGTTCTGGGAAACTACGACCCGACGCTCTATAAGTCCGAGCGTGTCTACGCGACCGCGTCGGACGGGACGAAGGTCCCCGTCTCTCTCGTCTACCGCAAGGAGTTGAAGCTCGACGGCTCGCGCCCGATGCTGCTCCAGGCGTACGGCTCCTACGGCATCCCCTCGAACGTGACGTTCAACTCGAACCGCCTGAGCCTGCTCGACCGCGGCGTGGTCGTCGCCACGGCGCACATCCGTGGCGGCGGCGACCTCGGCAAGGAGTGGCACGACGCGGGCAAGATGATGTCGAAGAAGAACACCTTCACCGACTTCATCGCGGCGGCCGATCATCTGGTCAAGGCGGGCTACACGTCGAAGGAGCGTCTGGTCATCACGGGCGGCTCGGCCGGCGGGCTGCTGATGGGCGCGGTCACGAACATGCGCCCCGACCTCTTCAAGGCCGTCGTCGCCTACGTCCCCTTCGTCGATGTCGTCAACACGGAACTCGACGAGACGCTCCCGCTCACGGCGGGCGAGTGGGAGGAGTGGGGCAACCCCGTCAAGAACAAGGAGAACTTCCAGTACATGCTCTCCTACAGCCCCTACGACAACGTCGAGGCGAAAGCCTACCCGGCCATCCTCGTCAAGACATCACTCAACGACAGCCAGGTGCTCTTTCACGAGCCGACCAAGTGGGTCGCCAAACTCCGCACGATGAAGACCGACAAGAACCCCTTGCTCTTAAAGGTCAACATGGGCGCCGGCCACGGCGGCGCCTCGGGGCGCTACGACGCGCTGCGCGAAGCGGCCTTCGACTACGCTTTCATCCTCACCCAGATGGGCGTCACGCAGTAGCTAACGCTCAGTCACTCTCTGGCGGCGCGCGGGATTTTTGTTGACATCCCGCGCGCCGCTTTTTCATACTGCTTATGAGGCCCTTTAAAAGGGGCCGCGTTACCAGCAAGACCCTCACGAAACCGACACAGAAGAATAACGGTCAGACCGCCGAAGCGTTGTGTCTGCCCGTCACGTTGCCCCGCGAAGGCTCACGGAGGAGTTATGAAAGTGGAGACGGAAATCTGGCAGGTCGAGACGCGCGACGGCGTCTATCAAGCCGACCTGCCGACGCTGAAGCAGTGGGTGGCGGAGGGGTTGGTGCTGCCGACCGACCGCGTGCGCAAGGGCGCGCTCAAGTGGATCGAGGCCGGGCGCGCGCCGATGCTGCGTCGCGTCTTCGCGGGCGAGGAGCGCGTCGAGGTCGTCGCGCCGACGCCGCAGGCCGAGCACGCGGGCGCCGGAACGCAGTCGTCATCATCATCGTCTGATTTCGCGCCGGGTAGTTCGCCCGACATGGGGCTTGAGGGCGACGAAGCGCACGTCACCAACGCAGGGCCTTCGCACGACTCTTTCACGGCCGCCGGGCCTTCGCTCAGTTCCTCTTGCCACTTCCACCCCTTGCAGGCGGCGACGCTCGTCTGCCGCTCGTGCAGCGCGACGTTCTGCCGCGCGTGCCCGAACCGCGTCGGGACGAGCAGCGTGCTGCTCTGCGCGCTCTGCGGCGGCTTCTGCGACCCGCTCGAAATCCTGACCGAGCGGCTCGAACTCTACCGACGCCAGTCCGAAGGGTTCGGCGTCGAGGACTTTCGCGCGGCGCTCGCGTACCCTTTCAAGCACCTGGCGAGCCTGCTCGGCGGCGCGCTGCTTTACGGCGTGCTGCTGCTCGCGGGGATGCGCGCGCAGATACTCGCCTCGGCGCTCGTCTTCGGCTGCATCGCGCTCGTCGTCAAGCGCGTCGCCTACGGCGACCTCAAGCGCGACTTTCTGCCAGACTTCAGCGAGTTCTCCTTCTGGGACGACGTGGTCGTGCCGTGCTCGCTCGGCGTCGGCGTCACGCTCGTCACGCTCGGGCCGACGCTCGTGCTCGTCGGCATGCTCGTCTTCGGTTGGGTGAGCCAGTCGAAGCCGCAGTTGCTTCCGACCGACCACCCGGCGCTCGCCGCCGCCGAGGGGCGCGAGATGAAGGACGAGCCGTTCATCACGCCCGAAGAGTTTCGTGTGATGACGGAGGGCGGGACCGAGGAGCAGCAGGCGCGCGTGGCGGAGAAGATCGAGGCGATGGGGCCGGACGCGCGCGGGCTCGAAGCGCCGCGCGGGGGCGAGGAGCACGCGGCCGTCTACGCATGCCGGCTGTTGTTGACGCACCCGGGGCTCGTGCTCCTTTTGGGTCTCGTCACGCTCGCGTGGGCGGTCTTCTACTACCCGATGGCGCTCCTCGTCGCGGGTTGGACCGAGAGCCTCAAGTCGGTCCTGAACCCACTGGTCGGGCTGGACACGATACGGCACATGGGCCTCAACTACTTCAAAGCGTTCCTCATGTACCTCGGCGTGCAGGCCGTGGCGTTGGTGTTCCACTTCTTCGTCGGGCTGCTGACGGCGCCCTTCGAGATGCCGCTCGTCGGCAACCTGCCGGGGACGTTCCTCGGCGGCGTCGTCACCTTCTACACGAGCCTCGTCGTCGCCTGCGTCCTCGGCCTCGCCCTCTTCAAATCGGCCGACCGCCTCGGCATCGAGATTGACTGATAGAATGGCGGCCAGCTCTAACAAGTCCTAAGCGCCGGAGGGAATCCGGGAGGAGGATGAGAATGGACACGATCATCATGGACATGGGGGGCGACGTGAAGGGCGAGTCGACGCGTGAGGGCTACAGGGACAAGATAGAGTTGCTCACGTTCAGCCACGGCGTCGCCATGCAGATGACGGGCGACATCAGTACGCGCGAGCGCACCTCGGGCAGGCCCAACCATCAGGACATGACCGTGACGAAGTACCTCGACCGCGCCTCCCCCATCCTCAATCTGCGCTGCTGCGAGGGCAAGATGTTCCCGCAGGTGGACATCATCATCGGCCTCGACAACCACGGCGCGGTCGTCGAGTTGATGCGCTACACGCTGAAGAACGTGCTCATCTCGTCGATCTCCATCGGCGGCGGCGGAGGCGACAGGCCGGTCGAGACCCTGACGCTCAACTACACACAGATCACATGGGACTTCAAGGATCAGAAGCCGGGCGTAGCGGCGAAGGGTAGTTGGGACCTGTCCACCAACAGCGCCAGGTGAGGACATAAGGAGAAGTAGACACGGAGACGCGGCTTGAAGTCAGAAGTCTTCAAGCCGCGTCTCTGCGTCTCTATGTTAACTGTCCTACCTGGCGGCGGCGTCGGCGCCGACGTACTCCCAGTGCCACGGCTCATAATAGTAAGGGCGGAAGCCGAAGCGTTCGGCGTTGCGGACGAGCCAGCGGTAGGCGGGGGTCTGCACCTGTAGGGCGCGGTTGGAGTCCTTTGTCTCGACCGGCTCGCCGCCGACGTAGAGGTCGAGGGCGCGACCCGTGAAGTGCGGGCTGTTGACGGCGAGCCCCGCGCGGCCCGAGCCGGGCGACTGCGCGCGCAGATGCGCCTGGTGCTCGCGCGAGCGGAAGGAGGAGACGATCTTGAGGAATTTTTCTTCGGGGGCGAGTTCGCCCGAGGCCGTCGCCTTCAGACCCGAAGTGGGGTCGGCCGCCGCCGCCGCGACCATGCGCTTGTAGGCGGCGTAGGTCTCGCGCTCGACCTGACGGAGCGCGTCGGCGCGCGTGGGGTCGTAGAAGTCCGAGGCGGGGGCCTGCAAGAGACGGTCGGGCGTCGCGTACTCCTTGTTCTTCAGGCGCGAGCCCTGCCACGTCGAGACCATGCGGTAAAGCGTCTCGTCGTCGAGGATGCCGCTCGCGCGCAGGCCCGCGCCCGTCTGCCAGCGCGAGAGCGCCGACGCGAAGTCCGAACCCGCGGCCTCGCCCTCCGTCTCAAGCAGACGCGAGATGAGCGGCGTGTAGAGATACCAGCCGCGCTGCTGCTTCCCGCCGAAGGCCCAGTTCAGTTCATACTTCAGGAACGTGTTGCGCTCGGCGGCCTCCGCGAAGAGCAAAGTCTCCTTCTTCTCGGCGGCGACGACGGCCGTCCTCTTCTCGACGAGTGCCATGGGCTTTAGAGCGGGCGTCGCCGACGCGTGCGCCTCCGCCTGCGACTGGCCGTAGCCCGTGCGCGAGACGAGCGTCACTAAGCCGACGAGCGCGACGAGCGCGACGGCGAACGCGGCGAGATGTGTCTTCTTCTTCATTCTTAAGAGCTGAAACCAAGCGGCCGAACTTTGGAGGAATTATGCCTGAAAATCTGGGTGAGGTCTGCTTCCCGCGTACAGCATATCAGATGCGCGCGGCCCGCCGCCGGTTCGTCGGCGGAGCCTGAATTTAACCCGGCGGACGCGTCCGCAAAGTTTACGGTCAGACTGCGCGCGCGGCGCGACTCTGTTAAAATGGCGGCGCCGTTGCGAGCTTAGCGAGTTCAGTTTGACGCCGGGCGCGCACGGTTCCCGACCCCAATCCCGAAAAGCATTGCGGAGAAGGCCCAGAGATGCCACTTGAGTCAAACAGCGCGGCCAGCGTCTCGCCGGCGCTCGTCTTCGAGCTGGATAACGGCAGCACTTTCACCTTCAACTTCCAGATGGACGGCCGCGTCGCCGTCATCGGCTTTCAGGACGGGCGCGCCGTCACCGGCACCCTCTCCGAAGAGCAGGCCGCCGAACTGCGCGACGCCATCGGCGAGTACATACATAAAAGACAAGGATGAACGAGGAACGCTGAACGATGAACTGAAGACCAGACGTTTTTAGTTCATCGTTCATCATTCCTCGTTCATCGTTCCCCTTGACCCCCGCGCCCCCGGCGGGCAAGATTTCAGCCTATGCTTTACCGAGTCCCCTCCGCGGAGTCGTCCGGCCGCGTCTCCCGCCTTCTAATCGTAGCTCTTGCCATCCTGCTGTCGGCGGCGCCGCTGCCGCGCGCGCGCGCGCAAGCGTCGGCCGCCGCGTTCGAGCGCGACATCGACGCGGCCTCGGCCGTCGAACTGCGCGTGAAGAACCGCACGGGGCGCGTGAGCGTGCTGGCCGAGGAGGACTTGAAACAGGTCTCTATCCGCGCGTGGTCGGCCGCCGGTCTGGCCGTGACGGAGAGGGACGTGCGCGTGACGAGCGCGGCCGGCGCCATCGAGATCGAGGTCGAGCGCGAGGGCGCGGCCCCGCGCGCGACGGACGGCCGCAAGGTGACGCAGAGCGCCGCGCAGGTCGAGCGCGAACGCATTGACCTGACGGTGCGCGTGCCCGCGCGCTCACGCGTCCGGGTCGAGACCGAGGCGGGCGCCGTCGATGTCGTCGGCAACGTCGCGGAGGCCGAGGCCAAAACCGACACCGGCACCATCCGCGCCGACGTTCCGCTCGACGCCTTGCGCTACAGCTTCCGCTGGACGCTCAGCCGCCCGCGCTTCTTCTCCGAGGTCGAGCTGCCGAAGGTGAAGGAGAAGCGCGGCGGCGTCTTCGAAATCTCCGGCCGCTTCCCCGAAGAGAAGAAGGAGAAGGGGAAGAAGAAGGACGAGCCCGAGTCTGCTGAAGAAGAGGCGGACGAAGCGGTCGTCGATGAAAGTGTCGCGGTCGAAACGCAGCCGACGCCGGAGCCTAAAGTAGTCGGGCCGAAGAGCAAGGACGAGATTAAGAAGGAAGAGGAGCGCAAGCGCGAGGAGGCCAAGAAGAAGGAGGAGGCGCTGAAGAAGGCGCGCGAGGAGCGTGCGAAGACGGCGAAGGTCGCGGCCGAGAAGGTGTTGAAGGAGACGCAGATCAAGTTGAGCCTTGAGACGGCGCGCGGCGTCCTTCTCTTCGGCGTCAAGGACGAGGCGCGCGTCCCGTCCGACCTGCGCGAGCGCACGCTCACGGACGCCGCGCGCGCCATCATCCGCAGCGGCGACACGGAGCTTATCGACGCCATCCGCAAGGTCGCGCCACGTCTCGTCGGCGAGTACGCGCAGACGCTCGGCGACCGACGCGGCGGCCCGACGCTCGGCTCTCGCAACAGCAGCCCCTTGGACGTGCGCACCTCGGCGGGCGCCTCGCTCGCGCGCGTGCAGGCGCGCGTCACGGACCGCACGGGCCGCGCCGTCACAGGGCTTACCGCTAAAGATTTCACCGTCACGGAGGGCGGCGTCGAGCGCGCCGTGCGCGAGGTGCAGCCGACGACCGCGCCCTTCAACCTCGTCCTGCTGCTGGACGTGTCGGGCAGCGTCGAGGAGCGCATCGACTTTATCCGCAAGGCCGCGCTCGCCTTCCTCAACACGGCCGGGCCGCAGGACCGCATCGCCATCGTCAGTTTCCGCGACGACGTGCAACTCGTCTCCGAGTTCACCAACGACCGGGGCGTGCTCGTCGAGCGCATCAAGGACATTCAGGCGGGCGGCGCCACTTCGCTCTACGACGCGCTCGGCTACTCGCTCGTGCACGTGCTGCGTCCGCTGCGCGGCGAGCGCACGGGGGTCGTGGTGCTCTCCGACGGCGACGACAACCGTTCGTTCCTCTCGTTCCCCGTCATCGTCGATGCGGTCTACGAGACGGGCGCCATCATCTACCCGCTCTACGTCCCTTCGGGGCTCATCCCCTCTTCGAGCGCGCCCGCGGCCTCCACGACGCTCGACCCGACGCGCACGCGCTTCCTCACGCTCACGTCGCGCGCGGAGGAGGAGGGCGCGCGTCTCGCCGATGTCTCGGGCGGGAAGTACTACCCCATCACGCGGCTCGAACAGTTGCAGCGCGCCTACGACGACGTGGCCGCGCAGCTACGCACGGCCTACACGATCACGTACGAGACGGACGCGGCGGCGCGCGCCGACTCGCGCGTCCGCGTGAAGGTCTCGCGCGACGGCGCCAGCGTGCGCCTGAGCCCGGCCGTCGCCGTCTCGGCCGCCGCCGCCGCGCCCGCGCAGTAGCAGGCTCTCCGAAGAACAAGGGGCGAGATGTTTCCACCCTCATCTGTCGTGCGACGCGGAAGACTTCTCCTCCTCGCGCTGCCGCTCGCGCTGCTTCTCGCTTCACTCTTACTGACGGCCGCGCGCGCGCAGGAGCCCGCGCGGCCGCTTCAGGAGCCGACCCAGACTCCGACGCCAACACCAACTCCAACGCCGACACCAACACCTTCTCCGACGCCCGAAGAGGTCGAGCCGGTCGAGCGCATCGACAGTGACCTGACGAGCGTGCTGCTGTCGGCGACGGACAAGAAGCGCCGCTTCGTCACGACGCTGCGCGCCGAAGACCTGCGCCTGACCGAGGACGGCGTCGCGCAGAAGATAGACACGTTCGAGCAGCAGACGGACGCGCCGCTTTCGCTCGCGCTGCTCGTGGACGTGTCGGCCTCGCAGGAGAAGGTCTTGAAGGATGAGCAGGCGGCGGCCGCCGCCTTCATCCGCTCGGTGCTGCGCCCGTCGAAGGACTCGGCCGCCGTGCTCTCCTTCACGGGCATCACGCGGCTCGAAGTGGGGCTCACGTCGGAGGCCGCGCCGCTCCTCGCCGCCGTGGGCTCGCTACAGGTGCGCTGGACCGAACGCAACCCCGAATGTCAGGACCGCGACGCGCCCGACAACGTGCGTCTGCGCTGCCTGACGGGCGTCTGGGACGCGGTCGTCCTCTCCGTCCGCGAGGTGCTCTCGAAGACGCCCGAGCGCGCGCGCCGCGCCGTCATCATCCTCACCGACGGCGACGACACGAGCAGCCGCGTCCGCCTCTATCAAGCGACCGAATACGCCGCGCGCCACAACGTCGTCGTCTACGCCATCGGCATCCGCGATAAGAAGTTCCCCTACGGCGAGATGCGCGAAGACTTCCTCCGCAGCCTCGCCGGCGAGACCGGCGGCCGCGCCTTCTTCCCCAAGCGCCCCAAAGACCTCCCCGCCGCCTTCGCCCAGATCGAACAGGAACTGCGCGCGCAATACCTCCTCACCTACACCTCCACCAACCGCGCCCGCGACGGCTCCTACCGCCGCCTCCAGATCGAACTCACCAACCCCCAACTCAAGAAGCAGAATCTCAACCTCTTCTACCGCCAGGGCTACTACGCGAAGGGCACGATGAACCAGGAACGATGAACGATGAACTAAAACCTTCCGCCTTTCAGTTCATCGTTCATCATTCCTGGTTCATCGTTCCTAACCTCTTGCCTTTTCATCACTCATCCTTCATCCTTCCCGCACGATGACTCGCCCCTTACTCATGTCTCTGTTCGACGAGGCGGAGCGCCGGCCGCTGTCTGTGTCGGAGCTGACCTCGCAGGTGCGCGGGGCGTTGGAGAACCGCTTCGCGTCGGTGTGGGTCGAGGGCGAAATCAGCAACTTCAAGCAGGCCGCGTCGGGCCACTGGTACTTCACCGTGCGCGACGAGGGCGCGCAGTTGCGCTCGACCTGCTTTCGCGGCGTCAACGCGCGCATACGCTTTCGCCCTTCGGACGGGTTGCTCGTGCGCGCGCGGGGACGGATGACCGTCTACGAGCCGCGCGGAGAATATGAACTGATAGTCGAGGCGCTCGACCCCGTCGGCGCGGGCGCGTTGCGCGTCGCCTTCGAGCAGTTGAAGGAGAGGCTCGCGGCCGAAGGGCTGTTCGACGAGTCTTTAAAGAGAGAACTGCCGTTGTTGCCGCGCCGCGTCGGCGTCGTGACGAGCCCGACGGGCGCCGCCGTCCGCGACATCATCCGCACGGTCGAGCGCCGCACGCGCACCGTCAGCATCCTGCTCGCGCCCACGCGCGTGCAGGGCGAGGGCGCGGGCGCCGAGATAGCGCGCGCCATCCGCTCACTGAACGAGCACCACCTGCGCGCCGTCGCGGAAGGTCTGACCGAAGAGCAGGTGGACGTTATCATCGTCGGGCGCGGCGGCGGCTCCGTGGAAGACCTCTGGGCCTTCAACGAAGAAGAGGTGGCGCGCGCCATCCGCACCTCGGCCGTGCCGGTCATCTCGGCCGTGGGGCACGAGACGGACTTCACCATCGCGGACTTCGCGGCGGACGTGCGCGCGGCGACGCCGACGGCCGCCGCCGAGTTAGTCGCCGAGCGCGAGGACGAGATCGGCGACTACGTCGAGCGGCTCACGCACGGCCTCTTCAACGCCACGCGCTACCGCGTGCTGGCGGGGCGCGCGCGCGTGCAGGAGGCGGCGATGTCGCCCGGCTTCGACGAAGTCAGGATGCGCCTGCGCGTCGCGCGCGAGGAACTCGACGACGTGCGCTGCCGTTTGGAGAATCGTGCGGGCGACTTGAGCCGCGCCGCGCGCAAAAGGTTTGAAGGGGTCAAGGATAAACTGTCGCCCGCCGGGCTCGCCGCGTCCGCCTCGCGCACGCGCGTGCGCCTCGCGGTGGGCGGCGCGGCGCTTGAGACGGCGGCGCGCGCGCGGCTCGACGACGCACGGAGGCGCCTGGGTCTGGCCGTCGCTTCGCTCGACGCGATGTCGCCGCTGGCGGTGCTCGGGCGCGGGTATGCTTTGGCGACCGACGAGCGGGGCGGTGTGCTGCGCTCAGCGCGCGGCGTTAGCGAGGGCGAGGCCGTGCATGTGCGTCTCGCCGAAGGCTCTCTGCGCTGCCGCGTGGAAGAGGTCGAAGGGAACTGAGGAACGAGGGGGTTTGGAGGACTGATGACGCAGGGACGCAGGAGCCGCATCGTCATCGACGTTGACCGCGCGCAGGCCGAGGCGCGCGCGAAGAGGGGGCGCGGCTTCGCCGGCCGCGCGGGGCGCGTGCTGGGCGTGACGGGGCTCGTCGTCGTCGCCGTGCTGCTCGTCCTGCTCGTCGGCTCGTACATGTGGTATCAGAGCTTCAAGCAGAGCCCGCCCTACAGCCTCGCGCTGCTCCTCGACGCGGCGCAGCACGACGACGTGCAGGCGGTCGAGACTTTGATAGACGCCGACCAGATCGCGCAGGGGTTCGTCCCGCAGGTCATCGACAACCTCGCGGGCGCGAACACGCAGCTCCCGCCGCAGGCGCGCGCGTCGTTGACGGCGATGCTGCCCGCGTTCCTGCCGCGCGTGCGCGAGACGATGCGCGACGAGATCGCGCGCGCTCTGAAGGGCGTCGGGCAGAACGAGTCGTCGAACCTGCCCTTCTTCGTCAAGGCGCTCGGCGTGCGCCGGATGACGACCGTCGTCGAGCGCGGCGACGCCGCGACCGTCAGCCTCAAGGCCGGCGACCGCCCCATCGAACTCACCATGCGCCGCGACGGCGAACGCTGGAAGGTCGTCACGGTCAAGGACCAGCAGCTCGCCGCCGACATCGCCACGCGCCTCGCCGCGAGCATCCCCGCCTCGACGCCGACGCCGCAGAACCGGCCGCAACGCCGAGGGACAAGATAGGGGTAAGTGATGAGTGAGAAGAAGAGCCGCGTGCCTTCTCTCATCACTCATCACGTGAAAAAGAGATGCCGAAACGAGAACAAGTGAAGACCGCGACGCCTTCGAGCTTCGAGGCGCAGCTCGCGACGTTGGAACGCATCGTGCGGGAGTTGGAACGCGGCGAACTGCCGCTGGAGCAGAGCCTCGACCTGTTCGAGCAGGGCGTGCGTCTCTCGCGCGAGTGCCAGGAGCGTCTGAACGAGGCCGAGCGGCGCATCGAGGTGCTGCTGCGCGGCGGCGACGGCGCGACCGTCGCCGTCCCTTTCGAGTCGGACGGGCTGATCGAGGGCGATGAGGACGGTGATGACGACACCGTCTTCTGACGCGCCCGCGTCGGCGGCGCGCGAAGCGTCGGCCGAGCAGGTGCGCGCTTACGCGGAGCGCGTGCGCGCGGACGTGGAGGCGGAGTTGGACCGCCTCGTCCCCGCAGAGTCCGCCGACCCGCCGTCCGTACACGCCGCGATTCGTTGGAGCCTCTTCGCGCCGGCCAAGCGTTTCCGCCCGCTGCTCGTCACGGCCACGGGCGAGACGTTCGGCGCCGCGCCCGAGAAGTTAATCAGAACCGCCTGCGCCTTCGAGCTGCTCCACACCTACTCGCTCGTCCACGACGACCTGCCGGCGATGGACGACGACGACCTGCGGCGCGGGCGTCCCACCTGTCACGTCAGGTTCGGCGAGGCCACAGCCATCCTCGCGGGCGACGCGCTTCAGACCTTAGCCTTCCAGACCATCGCGGAGGACGAGACGCTCGACGCGTCGCTGCGCGTGCGGCTCGTCGCGGAGCTTGCGCGCGCGGCGGGGACTCCCGAGGGGATGGTCGCCGGGCAGGCGCACGACCTCGCGGCCGAGTCGCGCACGGATGTCGGCGGCGGGGAACTCGAACGCATACACCGGCGCAAGACCGGCGCGCTCATCGCGGCGTGCGCGCGCGCGGGCGCGCTCGTCGCGGGCGCGAGTGTCGATGAAGTTGATGCGGTCAACGCTTACGCGCTCGACCTCGGGTTGTTGTTTCAGATCACGGACGACCTGCTCGACGTGACGGCGAGCGCGTCCGACCTCGGCAAGACGCCGGGCAAGGACGCGCGCGCGCGGAAGGCGACCTACCCCGCGCTCTACGGACTCGAAGCCGCGCGCGCGCGCGCCGTCGAAGTGTGCGAGCGGGCCCGCGCCGCGCTCGATACGATTCACACGCCGACGCCGATGCTGCGCGGCCTCGCGCGCCTCGTCCTCGAACGCCGAGGTTGAAACGATGAAGTAGGAACGCGGAACGATGAACTGAAAGACCGAGGCCGGGCGTCCCGTGTGGGAACCCGGCCTCTTGTTCTTAGTTCATCGTTCCGCGTTCCTACTTCATCGTTCCAGGAACGTGACTTCGCCTTCGACGACGCGCGCGAGGTAGCGGCCGTCGCGCATGACCCACGCGACGCGGCGCCCCGCGCGTGCGAGTTCGGCCCACTCGCTCGACTTCTGCGGGTTCTGCTCGACGAGGACGCAGTCGTGCGGCAGCTCGACGTGGCGCAGCCCCGAGTGTCGGAAGCGCCGGACGCCGCGCCCGCCGCCGAAGAGCTTCTCGAAGGCGACGAGGACGACGCCCGCCGCCGGCAGCTCTTCTGCTTCGGGTCTGTCGCTCTCAGCCACGTGGTTGGTGTCCCGTGTAAGGTTCAGGAGGGTTGGCCGGCGCCGGTCGGGCCGCCGTCGCCGTCGGGGCTGCCCCCACGACGCGCGAAGCTGTTGACCAGCTCAATGAGTTCTTTGGCGCGGAAGGGCTTCGAGATGTAGGCGTCGAAGCCTGCTTCGAGCGCGCGCAGCCTGTCCTGGTTGGCGGCGAAGGCGGTGACGGCGACGCAGGGGACCGCGCGCGTGCGCTCGTCGGCGCGCATCTCGCGCAGCAGCCCCCAGCCGTCGAGCGAGGGCATCGAGAGGTCGATGAGCGCGACGGCCGGCGCCTCTTCGAGCGCGGCGACGAGCGCCTCGCGCCCGTTGCGCGCCTCGCGAATCTGGTAGCCTTCGCCTTCGAGCATCAGGCGCAGGAGTTCCCGGTTGTCGTCGTAGTCGTCGGCGATAAGAATGCTCTCGGGCATCACGGGGAAGTTTACCTGAGTTCGTTAAGGGAGAGCGGGCCGGGCGCCACGGGCGCGCGCCGACGTTCGGCCACAAATGATAAATCGAAAATCGTAAATCGCAAATCCGAAACGAGAAAAATGAGTCTCTTGACACCCCTCAGTTGCGGCGTCCATAATCCTTGAGTGCCCGCGGCCCGGGCGTTTTCGGCGGGCGTCGCGGGCCTCGCCGGGCAGCAGACGGCGCATCGGCCCCCCCTCTTACAGCCGTTCTCGCGGCGCCCAAGACTCCGCGCCGAACCAAACCACGCCTAAAAGGAGAGAGTGAACGTGTCCAGCGTTGACTTGGAAAAGAGCTTGCGCGCCGACGTAGAGTCCTACATCGCGCAGCGCACCGCCGGCCTGAAGGACGAGTTGGAGCGCCTGCGCGCGCAGCTCAACGAGGCCCTCGCCCGGATGAGCGAGCGGCTCGAAGAGCCCGCCGCCGAGGGCGACGCGCCGCTGGCGGTCGCCGTCGCCGAGCATCTGCGCAACGCGCGCAACCTCGGCATCGAGGCCGCCGCCGCCGAGTCGGCCCGCGCCCGCGCCTCCTCCGACATCGCGCTCATCAAGGCCGCCGTGGACGAGCTGGACACGCAGCACACGCAGGCCGAGGTCTTAAACGCGCTCGTCAACCGCGCCGCCGCCTTCGCCCCGCGCGTCGCCTTCTTCGTCGTCAAGAGCGAGCGCGCGACGGGCTGGCGCGCGCGCGGACTCGAAGGCACGGTCGGCGACGACTCGGTGCGCGAGCTGTCCCTGGCCGTCGAGTCGGACACGCTGTTGGGCGAGGTCGTCCGCACGCGCTCGACGTGGGCCGGCGAGCCCGGCTCGCACGCCGAAGACCACACCATCTACCAGCACTTCGGCGGCGAACCGCCGCACCGCATCGTCGCCGTCCCCTTGGTCGCGCGCGAGAAGGCCGTGGCCGTGCTCTACGCCGACAGCGCCGGCCAGGACGCCGACGCCGTCAACCTCGAAGCCATCGAGACGCTCGTCCGCGTCGCGGGCATGGCCGTCGAGCTTCTGGCCTCGCGCCGGGGCGCGCCGGCCGAAGGCGCCGCGCCCCGACCCGCCGCCGCCGCAGCACCCGCCCCGCGCCCCGCGCCGCCCGAGCGCCCCCGCGTCGAAGAGCCCGCGCGCGAAGAGCCGCGACATGAAGAGCCCGTGCGCGCCGAAGAGCCGCGACACGAAGAGCCACGACACGAAGAGCCCGCGCGCACGCAGCCCGCGTTCGAGGCGCAGCCCTCCGGCTTTGAAGCGCGGCCCTCCGACTTTGAGGCGCAGCCCACGGGCTTCGAGCCGCAGCCCATCGCGGCCGAGGCGCAGCGCGAGCCGGAGCCGTCGTTCCGCGCGGAGCCGCCGCCCCAGCCCAACCCCGAGCCTTCGTTCGCCGCGCCGCCGCCGCCCGCGCCCTCCTTCGGCGGAGAGCCGGAGCCCTCGCACCCCGAGTCGTTCACGACAACGCCGCCCGCGCCCGAGCCGACGGGCGCGCAGCCCGTCTCGCCGCTCGGCAGTTCGCGCCGCTACGGCGCGATGGACATGGACTTCCCCGTCGAAGTCACGGACGAGGAGAAGCGTTACCACAACGAGGCGCGCCGCTTCGCACGCCTGCTCGTCTCCGAAATCAAGCTCTACAACGAGCAGAAGGTGCGCGAGGGGCGCGACGCCTCCGACCTCTACGAACGCCTGCGCGAAGACATCGACCGCTCGCGCCAGATGTACGACAAGCGCGTCCGCCCCGAAGTGTCGAGCCGCTACGACTACTTCGACCACGAACTCGTCAACATGCTCGCCGAGGGCGACCGCGCCAAACTCGGCGCCGACTACCCCGGCGCCACCGTCAGCGCGTGAAGAGCAGTAGGCAGTAGGCAGATGGCAGTTGGCGGTTAAGACAAAAAGACAGTCTGAAAGAATCGGAGGCGACGGGATTCATGACCCGCCGCCTCCGATTCTTTTGACCGCCTTGTCTTCTTCATCACTGCCTACTGCCATCTGCCTACTGCCTACTGCTATAATCCCCGCGCCCTCCCCTTAAAAATCGAACGAGGAAATTATGAACCCGACCGGAAACAGGCTCCGCAACCACCGCGTGACCTTCGCCCTCGCCGTCTGCGCCGCGCTCGTGCTGGCGTCGGCGCTGCCGCTGACCGTCGCGAGCTGTCGCACGCAGACCGCGCCGCCGGACGAGCCCGCCGCCTACGAGCGCCTGCGCCTGCTCACGCGCGGCGGCACGCTGCCCGCCGAGCCGCCGCTCGCGCAGATGGCCTCTGCGTACAAGGGCACGCGCGCCGGCTCGCTCGCGCAGCTCGTGCGCGCGCGCATACGCCACGAGGCGCGCGACTACGCGGGCGCGGCCGATCTTTTGCGCGGCGTGAGCTTTAAGGACGAGACGCGCGTGGGCGACTACGCCCTGTGGCTGCGCGGCGACGCCCTGGACAAGGCGGGACGACGCGCGGAGTCGCGCGCCGCGTTCGAGGAACTCGTGCGCGACTATCCCGACTCGCTGCGCGCGCGCGACGCCACGCTGCGCGCCGCGCAGATGATGTCGCAGGACGGTCAGCACTCGGGCGTGCCCGTCGCCGTCAAGCGTCTGGCCGACTCGGACGACGCGGACGCTCTGCTGTTGACGGCGAAGGCTTACGAGCAGTCGGGCGAACAGCTCAAGGCGCTCGCCGCCTACCGCCGCCTCTACTTCTACGCGCCCACTTCGACCGATAAGGACGTGGAGGCCACGGCCGCCTTCGCGCGTCTTAACTCCACGTCAGCGCCCGCCAACGCCGAAGAGGCCACGGCGCGTGCGGAGAGGTTGAACAAGGCGAAGCGTTATGCCGACGCGGTGGGCGCCTACGCCGACGCCTTCGCGCGCTTCCCCGACACGCGCACGGCGCAGACGCAGTTCCGACGCGGCAGGGCCGCCTTCAACGCGCGGCGCGCGCCCGAGACCGTCGATGCCCTGAGCAACATCCCGACCTCCGCCGCCGAGCGCGCCGAAGCTTTGAGTTATCTCGCGCAGCACTACGCGCGCGCGAAGCAGTGGCCGCAGGCGCGCACCGTCCTCGAAGAGATGCGCCGCGCCTTCCCGCAGAGCCCGTTCACCATGCGCGCGCTCGTCGCCACGGGCGCGGCGGCGAAGGAGGCGAAGAACACCGCCGACATGCTCTACTTCAACCGCGCGGCCGTCCAGCAGTTCCCCGGCGAGCCCGAGGCGGCCGGCGCGCAGTTCGAGCTGGCGTGGGCCGCGCACGACGCGAAGAACTTCGCGGAGTCTTCGCGACTGTTGATCGAGCACCTTGCAAACTACGCCGACCGCAACACGGACAATCGCGGCAAGGCAGGCTACTGGGCCGCGCGCGACTCGGAGCGCGCGGGCAATCTGGGCGAGGCCGTCGCGCTCTACGAGGCGATGCTCGTCCGCTACGAGGCCAACTGGTACGGCTATCTCGCGAAGCAAAGGCTCGACGCGCTGCGCCCGCCCGGCCACGCGAGCCGCTTCCCCATGAAGACCGACGCGGCCCTCGTTGCGCGCGCCGTCGAGAACCTGAAGCCCGTCACCGTCGCGGAAGAGACGGCCGGCCCGTCCGAGGCCGCGCGATTTCAGAAGGCAGAGCAGTTGAGCGCCGCCGCTTGGGACGAGGCGGCGCACACCGAGTTGGATAAAGGCCTGGAAACAAAGTCCACCAGCCCACGGCTCAACCTCGCGAAGGCGCAACTCTTCCGCGCGCGCAACGACAACGTGCAGGCGTTCAACGTGCTCCGCCGCAGCTTCCCCGACTACTCGCAGATGGAGCCCGAGGAGTTGACGCAGGCGGAGTGGGATGTCTTCTACCCGCTCGCCTTCTGGGACGCCATCAAGCAGGAGGCGCGGGCGCGCGCGCTCGACCCATACACCGTCGCCGGTCTCATCCGTCAGGAGTCCGTCTTCAACCCGCGCGCCGTCTCGCACTCGGACGCCTACGGGTTGATGCAACTGCTCGTCCCGACCGCGCGCATGATGGCGAAGGGTAACGGCGTGGGCGGCCCCGTCACGGCCGAAGCGTTGTTGAGCGACCCGCGTCTGAACATACGGCTCGGCACGTCGTACCTGAAGGACCAGATCGACAAGTACGGCCGCATCGAGTACGTCGCGGCCGCATACAACGCGGGGCCGGGGCGCGTCGTGACGTGGCGCGCGACCCTCCCGCTCCAGATGGACGAGTGGGCCGAGGCCATCCCCTTCCGCGAGACGCGCGGCTACGTGCAGGGCGTCGTGCGCAACATGCTTCAGTACAAGAGGCTCTACGACGAGCAGGGCCGCTTCCGCCCCGAGGTCGGCACGCGCGCCGCGCGCCGCGACATCTCGCGGGAGACGGCCGCCCCCGCCGACGCCAACACGCGCCCCCGCCGCGTCTCGAACGAAGAGGAAGAGTGAGGTGAGGTCGAGGTGAAGAGGGAAGTGACAAACGTCAACGCGCAACGCTCGACACGCGCGCTCTCATTAACATTGATATTGAGCGCCGCAGCCCTCTGCGCGTCCGGAGCGACCGCGCAGAAGCGCAAGCCCGCGCCGACGGCTAAGCCTTCAACGAAGACCACGGCAAAGACTCCGGCGAAGACCGCTGCAAAGCCTTCAGCGAAGAGTCCCGCGAAGCCTCAGACGAAGTCTGCTTCGACATCCTCGTCGGGGACGTTGACGTTGAGCACGGAGCCCGGCGCCGTCGTCTGGGTGGACGAGTTGCGGCGGGGCGCGGCGGACGCGGAAGGGAAGTTGACGCTCAAACTCACGCCCGGCCGACACGCGCTGCGCGTGCGCGCGAAGGGTTTCGCGGAGCACACGATGGCGCTGTTGCCGACGCGGCGCGGCGCGTTGAGCGTCGCGCTGACGCGGACGACCGACGAGGCCGAGCTTCAATTTCAGCAGGCGGAGGAGGCGCGCGAGAAGGGGAACAACGCGGCGGCCGTCGAGTCGTACCGGCAGGCCCTCAAGTCGCGCCCGCGCTTCGCCGCCGCGCACCTCGGGCTCGCGCGCGCGCTCGAATCGCAGGGCAACACCGACGAGGCTTTAGAAGAGTTGAAGCGTGCGCGGCTCGCGCGCACAGTCTACCCGGAGGCGTGGGCGGTCGAGGGTCGCATCCTGCGCTCGCTCGCGGACTACGACGCGTCGCTCGCGGCCTTCGCGCGCGCTCTGCGCGAGGCGCGTGGCTTCCAGCCCGAGGCGCACACGGGCGCGGGGCTCGTCTACGAAGAGCAGGGGCGCCACGAAGAGGCCGTCGAGTCCTTCAAGAAGGCCCTCGCGCAACTCTCCGACACGGAGCCCGTCGTCTACGAACTGCTCGCGCGCAACCTCGAAAAGCTCGAACGCTGGAAGGAGGCGGTCGCCGCCTACGAGAAGTACCTACAGCTCGCGCCGCAGGGCGCGCACGCCTCCGCCATCAACTCCATCATCGACCAACTCCGCCGCCAGGCCGAAGAGTCGGAGCAGCAACAGCCGCCGGACTAGCGCGCGCTAGAGCAGCCCGAGCTTGTGCGCGAAGAAGAGAAGGATGAAGGCGAGGACGAAGAAGGTCGCCAGCCAGGGATACTTGCCCATCGGGCACTTGCCGTGTTCGCTCATAACTTCCCGGACAGTATATAGCTGTTTGCCACGCGCGCGAACTCTGTGAGAGCATCGCCGCGACTCCAGTCAAAGGAAGAGCGAAGCGCATGGCATCACCCGAAACAGCAAAGCGCGGCCGCGTCTCGCATAAGGCGGGCCGCTTCACCGAGTCGGTCATCCGCGAGATGACGCGCGAGGCCATCAAGCACGGCGCCGTCAACCTCTCGCAGGGCTTCCCCGATTTCCCCGCGCCCGAAGACCTCAAACGCGCCGCCGCCGCCGCCATCAACGACGACGTGAACCAGTACGCCGTCACGTGGGGCGCGAAGGATTTTCGAGAGGCCATCGCGGACAAGACGCGCTGGTTCCTCGGGCTCGAATACGACCCCGAGCGCGAGATAACGGTCACCTGCGGCTCGACCGAAGGCATGATCGCCGCGATGATGGCGACCGTGGACCCCGGCGAAGAGGTCGTCGTCTTCGAGCCCTTCTACGAGAACTACGCGCCCGACGCGATACTGTCCGGCGCCACGCCGCGCTACGTCTCTCTGCGCGCGCCCGAATGGACGTTCGACCCCGACGAACTGCGCGCGGCCTTCAACGAGCGCACCAAGGCCGTCATTCTCTGCAACCCCAACAACCCTACGGGCAAGGTCTTCACGCGCGAGGAGATGGAGTTCATCGCATCCCTGTGCCGCGAGTTCGACGCGCTCTGCTTCACCGACGAGATATACGAGCACATCGTCTACCCGCGCGAAGACCGCGAGGTCGAGCACATCTCGATGGCGCAGTTGGAGGGGATGAAGGACCGCACGCTCGTCGTCAACTCGATGTCGAAGACCTACTCGGTCACGGGCTGGCGCGTCGGCTACGTGCTCGCGCCCCCCGACATCACGAGCGCGGTGCGCAAGGTCCACGACTTCCTCACGGTCGGCGCCGCCGCGCCGCTGCAACGCGCGGGAGCTTATGCGTTGAGGATGCCGCCCGAGTACTACGAAGAGTTGCGGCGCGAGTACGAGCGGCGGCGAGACCTTTTGCTGCCCGCCCTCGAAGACGTGGGCTTCAAGGTCTTCCGGCCCGACGGCGCCTACTACGTGATGACGGACATCTCCGCCTTCGGCTTCGCGGACGACGTGGAGTTCACGCGCCACCTCATCCAGCAGGTCGGCGTCGCCTGCGTCCCCGGCTCAAGCTTCTACAGCCGCCCCGAACTCGGCGCGCGCCAGGTGCGCTTCTGCTTCTGCAAGAAGGACGAGACGCTCGAAGCGGCCGCCGAGAGATTACGTAAGCTGCAAAGCTTCTGACGCGTCATGTGGGACCGGAAGCGACAACTCATCTGGCTCGGGGTCGGCCTCCTCTTCGGCACCTTCTCGCTCTACCCGCTCGCCGTTGACGACGCGGGCCGCACCGACTGGCAATACTTCCTCCAACTCGAAGCCCTCCTCGCCCTCGTCATCTGCGTCATGTTCTTCGTCTACGGCCGAAAGCAGTGAGCGGTGAGCAGTGAGCAGTAAAAGCAGAAGGCAGCCGGATTATCTCGGCTGCCTCTTACTTTTATAACTTTTTACTGCTTACTGCTCACCGCTCACTGTCCCGGTTGTTGCATTTTGTGGCGGACGTTGATGCCTTCGTTGGCGAGGACGAGGAGGCGGCGCGCGTCGTAGAGCGGGAGGCTCGTCGGCGTGTAGGCGAGCACGTAGCGATTCTTGCGCAGCTCGTCGCAGATGGACTTGGCCGCGTCGCGCGAGTCGTTGACGGAGAGGACGCGGCCGCCCGTTCCTTCGGTCAACTTCTGGATGGCCTGCGCGGGCTTGAGCTTGTCGCGGCGCAGCGCCCCGCCCGTGCGGTCTGCGATCTGGAGCGCGTAGACCGTGATGTCCTGCCGCAGGAGGTCGCCGTAGACCTTCTCGAAGTGCGTGCGGCTGCCGCGGTCGAGCCCGTCGGCGACGAGGATGATGACGCGCTTGCGCACGCGGCCGACGAGCGGGCCGAAGCCGTCGCTGATGACGGCCGAGAGCGCGTCGAAGAGGTGCGGCTCGCCGCGCTTGCGGAAGAGCGGGAGCGCCGCCTCGATCTTCTTCGCGTCGTCGGTCCAGTCCGAGATGATCTCGGGCTGCTGGTCGAAGCCGACGACCATCACCTGGTCGCCCTCGTATATCTCGTAGGCGAACTCGCGCGTCGCCTTCTGCAACTTCTCCACGTCGGCGCGCAGGCCCAGAGAGTTGTCAACGAGGATGACGATGCGCGCGGGCGTCGGGTCGGGCGTGAACGCCTGAATCGACTGCTCCTGCCCGCCGTCATAGAGCGAGACCTCCTTCGACGTGACGCGCTCTTCGGAGCCGTCCTCGCGCGCGGCCGTGACGTTGAGGAACATGCCGCGCTCGCGGTTGATGTCCGACTCGCCGCCCGTGCGCCGACCCGCCTGACCCATTGCCAACGCCGCGAGCAGGAGGCTCGCGACGAGAACCGCCGTGTACGTCTTAAGGTGTGCGCGCATTCCCCCTCGACCTTTATCTACTTCTCCGACCTCAGTCGCCCGCGGGCGACGTGCCCGCCGTCTTCTTCTTATCGGCTTTAGGTTCGGGCGTCGCCTTCGCCGACGAGTCCGTCTTCGACTCGGAAGAGGATGAAGACGACTCGGCCGCCGTCTCCTTCGACTCTTTCGATTCTTTCGAATCCGACTTCTTGCCCGCGTAGTCGGTCACGTACCAGCCCGAGCCCTTGAACTGGAAGCCCGTGCGCGACCATTCCTTCTCAAGTTTCCCGCCGCACTTCGCGTGGCGCGCGAGCGGCTTGTCCGAGACCTTCTGCATGACCTCCATGTGCGCGCCGCATTTCTTACAAGAGTATTCGTAAATCGGCATCCCTTTTCTCCTGACCTTATATAGAGACTGAATTTCGGTAAACGTCCCGAAGGAAATTATACGGACAAACGTTTCGCTTGCAAACGTCTTGCACCTTCGATGCGTGTTCGCGCGTTCGCGTCTATTACACCAGATTGACGCGAAAAAATATCGACGAAAAATCGAAAACGTTTGTCTCCCTTCGGTACGCGAAAACGGCCGCGATGGTACCAAGATGGCCTTCGGGTTGAGAGACGGGGCGCGCAACTCGTAAGCCTTCAGTGACTTACGCGGGCTTGCCTTAAAGGCATACAGTTCAAGCACTTAGATGTAAAGCTTCAGTGCGCCTTATGCAACTGGATCGCAACCTCTTCATCTAAGTTTACGGTTTCGACAGGCTGTGCTCATTTGAGAGTTGCAAGCCCCGTTCGTTTCCACCATGCGTAGCCCCCAAACCCCGTGCATCGCCGGCGATGTGCAAGTAGGAATCGCCCGACCTCGCTGGCCGTTAAGCGAAATGCAGAGGTCACTAGCTCACATGGAGAACGACCGAGAATGCACTTTACCCCTCGTAAGCCTTTGCGCTCTTTTAAGAACGTCGTCTTTGCCGTCATCGCCATCTTCGTCGCCTCGAACTTCATCGACAGCCCGTTCACGCGCGTGCTCGCGCCCGTCCAAGCCTCGACGGTGAGCGCCGCCGCGGGCATCCTCTCCATAGAGGATTACATCCCCACGGACGTGCCCACGTCCGGCGACCACGAACTCGACCTCGTCATCGCGCGCACGGGCCGCAACCTCGGCGTTGACCCGCGCCTGATTCACGCCGTCATCTGGCAGGAGTCGAAGTACAAGCCCTCGGCCGAATCGCACGCGGGCGCGCAGGGGCTCATGCAGCTCATGCCGGCGGCCGCGCAACGCTTCGGCTGCGAAGACCGCAACGACGCCGCCGCGAACGTGACGGCCGGCACCAAGTACCTGCGCTGGTTGCTCAAGCGCTTCGACGGCAACGTCACGCTCGCGCTCGCGGCCTACAATGCCGGCGAGGGCAACGTCGATAAGTACGAGGGCGTCCCGCCCTTCAACGAGACCCAGGCTTACGTCCGCATCATCACCGGCCGCTACGGCAAGAACTACCACCCCGTGCTCACCCCCGAGGAAGCCTCCTCCTACTTCAACCTCCTGCCCGCCAACGCGCAGTAAGCCGACCGAAGTGATGAGTGATAAGAGAAGGGGAAACTCGCCCCTCTTTTTATCACTCATCACTCATCACTTTACTTCTCACTTCTCACTCCTCACTGCTTTCCCCCTTTTGCCTTCCCACACCCGCCTTGCTATGATTTGCGCCCGACAAAAACTCCAAGGGGCGTGCGGCTGAAGTGGTGCGTGACGGACTCTCTCCTCACCCGTGGCGGCCGCCGCAGCCCGAGAGCAAGGCTGTCAAGCTCATCCGAAGGAGAACCCGCAAGCAGTTGTCCGCGCAAAGACCGATACCGGGCTCGAACGTGCAGACGCTCACGCGCGAGCGCAAGGCGCGGATGCACGAGGCACGCGAGGCGCTCATCGACCGCCTGGCCCCCAACATCCATTCCGAGATAGACCTCGACAAGTTTCTCCACGCCGTCGTCGCCGAACTGGGCCGCATGATGGACGTTGACCGCTGCGACGTGGTGCAGCTCGTCCGCGCGGGCGAGCTGCGCATCAGCCACGAGTGGCGCGCCGCGTCCGACGTACCTTCCAGTTTGGGCACGTCGATCCCCGTGGACTTCGGCCAGCTCGCCGAACGCTTCGACTTTGCGCGACCAATCCGCCTCGACGACACGGCGGCGCTCGGGCTCGACCCGCGCGCGTCGCTGCTGCCGCCCGCGTTGGGCACGCGCTCGCTCCTCATCGTCCCCATCGTGCTCGACGGGAACATCCTCGGGCTGTTGGGGCTGCACATGACGCGCGCCTTGCGCCACTGGGACGACGAGGAGGTCGCGCTCATCCAGTCCATCGCGCGCCAGATCGCGGTCGGCTACCAGTATGCGCGCCTCTACACGGAGAGCCAGCGCGAGGCGAGCCGCACGCGCGCGCTCCTGGAGATCGCCAACCTGCTCAACTCGCGCTCCGACTTCGGCGAGCTGACCTCGCACGTCCTGGAGCGCGCGAACGAACTGGTCGGCGCCGACTACTGCGCGCTCGGCGTCGTGGAGCCTTCGGGCAAGTCGATCAGCCTCGCCGCCTTCAAGGCCGCGCCGCACGCGACGACGCTGCGCGTGCGCGAGCTGATCGAGTCGCACGGCAAGTCCATCGACATCTCTGCCTTCCCCGCCGTCGTCGAACTCCTCGCCGAGCCGCGCACGCTGCGCGTCATCGACACAAGCTTACCCGAGCCCGTGCGCTTCGCCTTCAACGCGACGCTCGGCGGGCGCGCGGCGCTCGTCGCGCCCGTGACGATTCGGAGTCAGACGTTCGGCCTGCTCGGCTTCGTCTGGGGCGAGCCGCGCGAGGCGTTCGACGAACATGAAGTCGCGTTGGTTGAAGGCATCGCCGTGCAGATAGGCACCGCGCTTGAGCGCGACCAACTGTCTGCCGAGGTGATGCGCCTTCGGAGCGCGCTGCACGAGCGCCACGCCGAAGACCGCATCATCGGGCAGTCGCCGTCGATACTGCGCGCGCGCGAGCTGGCCTTGAACGTCGCCGACACGCAGACCTCCGTCCTCATCCAGGGCGAGTCGGGCACGGGCAAGGAACTCTTAGCCAACCTCATCCACTACAACTCGCGGCGCAAGGAAGGGCCGTACGTCAAGCTCAACTGCGGCGCGATACCCGAGACGCTGTTGGAGTCGGAGTTGTTCGGCCACGAGCGCGGCGCGTTCACCGACGCGCGGCAGCGGCGGCGCGGCCGTTTCGAAGAGGCCGACGGCGGCACGCTCTTCCTCGACGAGATAGGCGAGATGAGTCTGTCGGCGCAGGTGCGTCTGCTGCGCGTGCTACAGGACGGCGAGTTCGCGCGCGTCGGGAGCGGCGAGGTCTTGCGCGCGGACGTGCGCGTCATCGCCGCGTCGAACGTGGACCTCGCGCGCGCCTCCGAGCAGGGCACGTTCCGCCGCGACCTCTACTATCGCCTCTCGGTCTTCCCCATCCACGTCCCGCCCCTGCGCGAGCGGCGCGAGGACATCCACACACTCGTCATACACTTCCTCGAACACTACAAGCAGAAGACCGGCCGCTTCGTCTCGGGCATCTCGCGCGAGGCTTTGCGCGCGCTCGTCAACTACGACTGGCCGGGCAACGTCCGCGAGTTGGAGAACGCCGTCGAGCGCGCCGTCATCATCGCCTCGGGGCGGCAGATTGAGGCCGACGACCTGCCCGAGCAGATCGCGCTCGCCGCGCGCGAGGAGCGCACGCGCACGCGCGGCGAGCGCGAGCGCGCCGCCTCCGAGGGGCGCACGGTCACGCTCGAACTCGACGTGCCGGCCGCGCTCGACGAGATCGAGCGCCGCGCCATCGAGGCCACGCTCGACTACACCGGCGGCGACAAGACGCGCGCCGCCCGCGCCCTCGGCATCGGCCGCAAGACCCTCTACCGCAAGCTCCGCCAGTACGAGGGAGAACAAGAGCAGTAGGCAGTAGGCAGTTAAGAGAGTTGCTGTCGGAAACTGCGAGTTAACGCTTCAACGTACTCAACGCGGAGCAACTGTCTACTGCCATCTGCCTACTGCCTACTTCCTTTCGTTGCGCCGCTTTGCGCGCTTTTGTTATAGTGCGGGTCAGGTAAAACGGTTTCCGAAAAACTCTCGCCGTGACGTTTCGAGGCGACACTTCCCTTTAAGGAGGCGGGCGTTATGTCAGAGAATTACGGGCGCAGACGCGAGCGCAAGGACGACGCGAGCATGAGCACGCAGTTGACCTGCTTCGCCATCGGGGCGACGGTCGGCGCGGTCGTCGCGCTGCTGTTCGCGCCGAAGTCGGGGCGCGAGCTGCGCCAGGACGTGGCCGACGCGACGCGCAAGGGCGTTGACCGCGCGCGCGAGACGGGCTCGCAGCTCTCGACGCGCGCGGGCGAGTACTACGAGACGGCCGCGTCGAAGGCGGGCGAGCTGGCGACGAGCGCGCGCGAGGCGGCCTCTCGACGCGGCGAGCTTTTCAGTTCCGCCCTCGAAGCCGGCCGCCAGGCGTACCGCGACGAGAAGCGGCGCACGGAGTCCTCGGCGCTGACCGAGAACGAGCCCCGCGCTCTCGAAGGCGGGAACGGTTGAGAAAACAGGAGTCGGAAGTCAGGAGTCAGTAGCTCCGCCAGGAGTACGTTGACGCTGACATCGTGACGGCTCGACTCATAAAGTTTTCTTCTGACTTCTGACTTCCGACTTCTTCTTTATGCCCTTCCCCGCGCTCCAACTGAACACGAACGACCCGGCCTTCTGGGTGCTGGTGGTCGTGGCGGTGTCGTTCGCGGTGATCGCGCTGGCGGCCGTGACGGTGGCCGTCGTGGCGGCGGTGCTGGCGTCGCGCGCGGTGCGGGCGGTGCGCAGCGTCGAGTCGAAGGTGGCGCCGCTGGTCGAGCGCGTCGGCGCGATGGCCGAGCAGGCGCAGGCCATCGCGGCGCAGGGGCGCGAGGTCGCGGACCAGATCACGGTCATGTCGGGCCACCT
Source organism: Pyrinomonadaceae bacterium (assembly GCA_036379655.1). Classification (GTDB taxonomy): domain Bacteria; phylum Acidobacteriota; class Blastocatellia; order Pyrinomonadales; family Pyrinomonadaceae; genus QHXN01. Next base: position 42,846 of record DASVGG010000079.1, on the reverse strand, counting down.
CTCGACGGCGACGCAGCACTTCTCGGAGTCGATGGCGCTCATCCGCGGCGAGGTCACGGAGTTGAAGGAGATCGTCGGGCTGTCGGCCGAGACGGCGCGCGACAAGATCGAGAGTATCAGTCGCTCGATAGACGAGACGCACGGGCAGTTGATGTTGACGACCAACTACGTCACGTCGCGCATCATCAACCCGGCGCGCGAGGTCGCCGCGATTATGGCGGGGGTCAGGCGCGGACTCGAAGTCCTTCTGGCCCCCGCCCCGAAGCAGATCAACGAATCCTACGCGGAGGAGGAGATGTTCATCGGCTGACCCGAACATCTTGACGCGCGGCACGGCGCCCGGACTATCCTCCGCGACGGAGCGGATAGTCCGGGCGCTTTTTTCGCAATTTTGTTTTAGAGGTTTGGCTGCGCTACTATCGAAATTCACGAAGGACGCGACCTTATCATGTCAACAGAGGCACCGCTTGAGCTGAAGAAGACGGTCAACCTGCCGAAGACGGGCTTCGCGCAGAAGGCCAACCTGCCGCAGACGGAGCCGGCGCGTTTGAAGCGTTGGGCCGAGATGGGGCTCTACGAAATGATCCGCCGCTCCCGCGCGGGGCGCGAGCGGTTCATCCTCCACGACGGCCCCCCTTACGCCAACGCCGACATCCACCTCGGCACGGCGATGAACAAGATTCTCAAAGACATCGTCGTCAAGTCGCGCACGATGATGGGCTACGACTCGCCGTACGTCCCCGGCTACGACTGCCACGGCCTGCCCATCGAGCAGCACGTCGAGCGCGCGCTGAAAGAGAAGGGGAAGGATCGTGCCGAGCTTCCCATCGCCAGTTTCCGGCGCATCTGCCGCGAGCACGCCGCGAACGCGTTGAAGAGTCAGACGCGCGACTTCCAGCGGCTCGGCATCCTCGGCCTGTGGGAGAACCCTTACCTGACGATGTCGCCGCACTACGAGGCGGAGACGGCGCGGCAGTTCGGCCGCTTCGTCGAGCGCGGCTACGTCTACAAGGGCGCGCGCCCGGTCTACTGGTGCATCCACGACCAGACGGCTCTGGCCGAAGCCGAAGTCGAATACCGCGAGCACACTTCGCCGAGCGTCTACGTCAAGTTTCCGCTCGCCGAAGACTCGGTCGAGGCCGAAGTCTTCAAGCGCGAGGTGCTCGGCGACGAGGACGACCCGCGCCGCATCTTCTTCCTCATCTGGACGACGACGCCTTGGACGCTGCCGGCCAACCTCGGCATCGCCGTCAACCCGCAGTTCGAGTACGCGGCGATAGAAGGTAAAGACGGCGAGGTCTACGTCGTCGCCAGCGAACTCATCACGCACGTCGCGAACAAGTGCGGGCTCGGCCATTCCGAAGACCTGACGACCGGCGAGCCGCGCGGGCCGGAGGCCGAGCCCAACCTCTCGAACGTCAACTGGCCGCCGAAGGTGCTCGCGCGTTTTCAGGGGTCGCGCCTCGACCGGCTCGAAGCGCGCCACGCGTGGCTCGACCGGCCGTCGTTGCTGATGCTCGGCGACCACGTCACGCTCGGCGGCGAGGCCGACGGCGAGACCGAGCTGGACGTGAAAGACGCGCGCGACAAGAAGGCGACGGGCAAGGCCGGGACGGGCCTCGTCCACACGGCGCCCGGCCACGGCCACGACGACTTCGTCATCGGCAAGGCTTACGGACTCGACATCTACTGCCCCGTGGACAACGCCGGCCGCTTCACGCAGGAGGTCGAGCACTTCGCGGGTCAGAGCGTCTTCGCGGCGAATCCTGCCATCGTCGAGTTCGCGCGCGAGCGCGGCGTGCTGCTCTTCTCGGAAGATTACGCGCATCGCTACCCGCACTGCTGGCGCTGCAAGAACCCGGTCATCTTCCGCGCGACGCCGCAGTGGTTCATCTCGCTCGACGCGACGGCGGGCGAGCCCGCGCCGACGGTCGAGACCGACGAGGACGGGCGCCCGCGCGAGAACTTCACGGAGAACGAGGAGGACGCGCCGACCTCTCTGCGGGCGGGCGCGCTGCGCGAGATCGAGCGCGTGCAATGGGTGCCCGCGTGGGGCGCCGACCGCATGCGCAACATGCAAAAGGGGCGGCCCGACTGGTGCGTCTCGCGCCAGCGCGTGTGGGGCGTGCCCATCCCCGTCTTCTACTGCTCGTGCGGCGAGCCGGTTGCGGATCGTCAGATGATCGACCACGTCGCGGACATCTTCGAGCGCGAGACGACCGACGCGTGGTACGGGCGCGAGGCGAAAGACCTTTTGCCCGAGGGCTACGTTTGTAAGAGTTGCGGCGGCACGGAGTTCACGAAGGAGACGGACATCCTCGACGTGTGGTTCGACAGCGGCGTCTCTTCGGTCGCGGTGCTTGAGAGTTACGACGGCCTGCGCTGGCCGGCGGACGTGTACCTCGAAGGCGGCGACCAGTTCCGTGGCTGGTTCAACTCTTCCCTGATGGTGGGGCTCGCCGCGCACGACCGCGCGCCGTACCGCGCCGTCGTCACGCACGGCTGGACGCTCGACGCGCAGGGGCGCGCGATGCACAAGTCGGCGGGCAACGCCATCGCGCCCGAAGTGTTCGTGAAGGACTCGGGCGCGGACATCCTGCGTTTGTGGGTCACGTCCTCCGACTATCGCGAGGACATGCGCTGCTCGCCGGAGATTCTCTCTCGCGTCGCCGACTCGTACCGCAAGATTCGCAACACTGCGCGCTTCGCGCTCGGCAACCTCGACGGCTTCGACCCGGCGCGTGACAACGTCGCCCTGGGCGAGTTGCACGAGATCGACCGCTGGGCGCTCGCGGAGTTGGACCGTCTGGTCGAGAGAGTTTTGGAGGCTTACAAGGCTTACGACTTCCACGCCGTCTACAGGCTCATCGACGCCTTCTGCACGGTGACGCTCTCGGCGCGCTACTTCGACATCACGAAGGACAGGCTCTACACGTCCGCGCCGAAGGCGGCGGCGCGGCGTTCGGCGCAGACCGCGCTGAACTACATCGCGGACACGCTCGCGCGCCTGCTCGCGCCGGTGCTGTCGTTCACGGCCGACGAAATCTGGGAGAACCTGCCGGAGGTGAAGACGCGCTCGGGCGTCGCGGGCGAGGTTGATGAGAGTGTCGCGGTCCCGGCGTCGGTCCACGCGGCGGAGTTTCCGGTGGTGTTGAGCGCGGAGCGTGAGGCGGAGTTGCTCGAACGCTGGTCGAGGCTCTTCGAGGTGCGCGACGAGGTGCTGCGCGCGTTGGAGGAGGCGCGCACGGCGAAGCTCATCGGCAGCAGTCTCGAAGCGCACGTCCGGCTCGAAGCGAAGCGCGCGACGTTCGAGCTGCTTGAGAGTTATCGCGCAGAGTTGCGTTACCTCTTCATCGTCTCGCAGGTCTCTTTGACGCTGATTGAAGCAGAAGCGGGCGAGGACTTGCGCGTGACGGTCGAGCGCGCCTCGGGCGCGAAGTGCGAGCGTTGCTGGAACTACTCGACGCTCGTCGGCACGTTCACGCGTTACCCGACCGCTTGCGAGCGTTGCGTCGAGGCGCTGGCCGAAATCGAGGCCGAGGGGGGGGCGGCGTGAGCAGACGCGCGCAGGGCTTCTTCCGCTGGCGCGCGGCGTACCTGTTCGCCGCCGCCGCCGTCTACATGGCCGACCAGGCGTCGAAGGCTTGGGCCGTGCAACGCCTGAAGACGGGCGAGACGGTGCGCGTCATCGACGGGCTGCTCCACTTCTCGTACGCGGAGAACCCGGGCATCGCCTTCGGGCAGTTGCAGGAGGGCGGGCAGTTCGGGCGCTGGATGCTGGCGACGCTGGCGGGGCTGGCGGTCGTGGGGCTTCTGCTCTACTTCTTCCGCACGACGCGGACGGACGACCGTCTGCTCGGCGCGCTGGCGCTGCTGCTCGCGGGCGTGGCCGGCAACCTGACCGACCGCGTGCGGTTCGGCCACGTCGTGGACTTCATCGACGTGTTCATCAGCACGTACCAGTGGCCGACCTTCAACGTCGCCGACGCCTCCATCTGCGTGGGCGCGGCGCTGCTCGCGCTCGACCTGATACTGGAAGGGCGGGCAGAAGGTAAAAGGCAGAAAGAAGTAGCCAGTAGTCAGTAGACAGTAGTCGGTAGGCGCTCCGCGCAGAGCGCGATGCCACTGACAACCAAACGGTTCGACCGAGGGCCGTTTTCTACTGACTACTGGCTACTCTACTAATTCAAGATGTACCCTGAGCTTTTTCACATCGGCGGCTTCCCCGTGAACACGTACGGCGTGTTGCTGGCGCTGGCCTTCATGGCGGCGCTGTTCGTGTCGTCGCGCCTCGGCGGGCGCGACGGGCTGCCGCGCGAGCGCGTGTTTGACTTGGGGCTGTGGATGCTGCTCGGCGGTCTCGTCGGCTCGAAGCTTTTGCTGATGGTGGCGGAGCCGGAGTACGGGCAGGACTGGCGCAACCTGCTCTCCATCGACTTCCTGCGCTCGGGCGGCGTGTGGTACGGCGGGTTCCTCGGCGGGTTGTTGACGGGAGTCCTGCTGATAAGGCGTTACCGCCTCTCGTTCTGGAAGGTGACGGACGCGTTCGCGCCGGGCGTGGCGGTGGGACAGGCCATCGGGCGCGAGGGCTGCTTCGCGGCCGGGTGCTGTTGGGGCCGTCCGACCGACGTGCCGTGGGGCGTCGAGTTCGGCGAACTCGCGCACCGCATCACGGGCGTCCCCACGGGCGTCCACCTCCACCCGACGCAGCTCTACGAGTCCGTGGCCGCGCTGCTTATCTTCCTCTTCCTCTACTGGCTCCACCGGCGCAAACGCTTCGACGGGCAGATCATCGGCGCCTACGCCGTGCTCTACGGCCTGACGCGCTTCACCATCGAGTTCTTCCGCGACGACCCGCGCGGCGACATCCTCGGCCTGACGACGCTGACGCACCTCTCGACCTCGCAGCTCATCAGCCTCTTCGTCGTCGCGGGCGGCGTGGTCTTCCTCCTTCTACGCCGTCGCCGCGCCGCAAGCGCGACCCCGGCCCCGGACACGGCCAGCGCATGAGTGACGAGCAAGCGAATCTGGAAGACGACGCGGCGAACGTGCAGCCCGAGCCGGAGGCCGAGACGCTCGTGTTCGAAGCGTCGGCGGAGGACGCGGGCGCGCGGCTCGACGCCTTCCTCGCGGCGCGCGTCGAGGGCGTGAGCCGCTCGACGTTGAAGCGCGCCATCGACGACGGCGAGGTGCTCGTCGGCGGGCGTGTGGCCAAGCCCTCGCTCAAGCTGAAGGGCGGCGAGCGCGTCGAGGTCGAGCTGCCCGCGCCGCCGCCGTCCGAGGTCGAGCCCGAAGAGATCGCGCTCGACATCCTTCACGAAGACGAAGAGGTCGTCGTCGTCAACAAGTCCGCCGGGCTCGTCGTCCACCCGGCGGCCGGTGTGCACTCGGGCACGCTCGCGAACGCCTTGGCCTTCCACTTCGAACAACTCGCGGGGCGCGGCCACTCCCTGCGGCCGGGCATCGTCCACCGCCTGGACCGCGACACGTCGGGCGTCATCGTCGTCGCCAAGACCCCGCGCGCGCACGAGAGCCTTTCGGAGCAGTTCCGCGCGCGCACGGTCTTCAAGTCCTACGTCGCGCTCGTCCACGGCGTGACGAAGGAGGAGAAGGGAAGAATCGAAGAGCCGCTCGCGCGCGACCCGCGCAACCGCACGCGCATGGCCGTCGTGCGCGGCGGGCGCGCGGCGCTCTCGCTCTGGCGCGCGCGGCAACGCTTCACGCGCTTCACGCTGTTGGACGTGCAGATCAAGACCGGCCGCACGCATCAGATACGCGTCCACCTCGCGTGGATCAAGCACCCGGTCGTCGGCGACGAGACCTACGGCGGCGGCCGCGACAAGACGCTTCCCGACTCAAACTTGCGCGCGCGCGTCGCCGCCCTCGGCCGCCAGTTCCTGCACGCCGAGCGGCTTGGCTTCCACCACCCGGCCACGGGCGAATGGCTGAGCTTCACCGCCCCGCTCCCGCCCGACCTCGCAGGATTTCTTGAGGCGTTGGGATAAGGGTCGGAACCACGGGTGGTTCTGACAACTATTTCGGCGGTATACTCTAAGTCACTGGGGAAGCAACGACCGCGCAGGCCACGGGCATCGAATGGGGTGCTCGAATCGGCTGAAGACCCCGAGGTTCGACCCGCGCTCCCCTTCATCCGTCTATGAAGAAAATCGCTAGACTTTTCGTCCCTTTGACCGTCCTCGCCTGCGCCCTCTGCGGCGCGGCGGCGGCCGCGCGCCAAACGGCCGCGCCGCCGCAACAGCCGACGCCCGCCGCGACGCCGCGCCAGACGCCGACCCCGGCGCCGCCGCCGCGCGACGAGGTGCAGGAGCAGGTGTTCGTGCGCGAGGTGCGCGTCCCCGTCACCGTTCTCGACAAGAAGGGCGTGCCCGTGTCGGGGCTCCTCAAACAGAACTTCTCCGTCTTCGAGGACAAGCGGCTCGTCACCGACTTCAACTTCGTCGGCGAGATAAAAGAGCTTGAGAAGCTGCCCATCTACATCGGCGTGCTGATGGACACGTCGGGCTCGACCGCGGGCAAGCTCGGGTTCGAGAAGGAGGCGGCCAAGAACTTCCTCTACACCGTCACGCGCACGCGCAAGGACCACGCCGCCTTCGTCACCTTCGACGACGAGGTGAAGCTGCGGCAGGACTTCACGCGCAACCTCGACCTGCTGGAGCGCGCCATCGACGGCGTCAAGACGCCGGGCACGCAGACCGCTCTGTTCGACGCCATCTGGGAGTTCTGCGACCAGAAGATGCGCACCGTGTCGAGCCCGCGCCGCGCGCTCGTCGTCATCACCGACGGCGACGACACCTACAGTCGCGCGCGCATCGACGACGCCATCTCCATCGCGCAGAAGACCGACACCATCATCTTCGCCCTCTCGACCAAGGGCGGCTTCATCGGCAGCGCCGTCCCCGGCGTCGAGGCCGGCACCGTCAAGGACTCGGGCGACAAGGACCTGTCGAAGATGGCCGAAGAGACCGGCGGCCGCGCCTTCTACACGGGCGACATGCTGGCGCTGGAGCGCGCCTTCAAGAAGATCGGCGAGGAGCTGCGCTCGCAGTACCTCCTCACCTACCGCCCCGAACCGCCCTTCGACGGCAGCTACCGCCGCATCGAGGTCAAGGTCAACACCGGCGAAAGCAAGTACAAGGTCAACGCCAAGCGCGGCTACACGGCGGACAGGGATTTGATAAGGAAGTAAATGGTGAATGGTAAATGAGTAAAGGCAATTTCCATTCACCATTCACGAGGATTGAGATGTTAAGCCAAAAGAGATTCGCTTTCGTCATGGCGCTGTTGCTCGCGGCTTCCGCCGTGCTGGTGCCGGCGGGGACGGGGGTGAGCGCGCAGCAGTCGCAGCCGCCGCAGCGCCCGGCGCCGCAGCGGGACGAGGCGATTGACGACGACGACGTGGAGCGGGTCGAGACCGACCTCACCAACGTCCTCTTCACCGCCGTGGACAAGTCGAAGCGGTTCGTCACCACCCTCAAGCAGGACGACATCCGCGTGCTCGAAGACGGCGTCGAGCAGAAGGTCTTCACCTTCCAGCGCGAGACCGACCGGCCGCTCTCGCTTGCCATCCTCATCGACTGCTCGGCCTCGCAGGAGCGCACGCTCCCCGAGGAGAAGTCGGCCGCGCAGCGTTTCGTCGATACGGTCATCCGCGCCGCGAAGGACGAGGTGGCCGTGCTCACCTTCACCGGCGACGCCACGTTGGAGCAGGGTTTGACGGGCTCGTCCGCGCGGGTGCGCCGCGCCATCGACCGCGTCGAGTTCGTGCCGCCCTCCGGCTACATCGGCGGCGGCGTGCTCGTCGGGACGCCGCCCATCTCCGGCGACAACCAGGCGCGCGCCGGCTCCACGGCCATCTGGGACGCCATCTGGGTCACCTCGCGCGAGGTGCTCTCGGAGTCTTCCGACAAGACGCGCCGCGCCATCATCCTCCTCTCCGACGGCGTGGACACGTCGAGCCGCCTGAAGCTTCAGGAGGCCGTGGACTCCGCGCTCAAGGCCGACGCCATCATCTACTCCATCGGCATCGGCGACAGCTTCAGCTTCGAGGGCGTGGACGAGGGCAGTCTGCGGAAGATTTCGGAGCGGACGGGCGGGCGCGCCTACTTCCCCCGCAACGAGGACGACCTGCGCTCGGCCTTCGCGCAGATTCAGGAGGACCTGCGTTCGCAGTACCTCATCGCCTACTCGCCCTCGAACAAGACGAAGGACGGCTCCTTCCGCAAGGTGCAGATCGACTTGGTCAACTCCGAGTTGAAGAAGCAGCAACTCCGCCTCACCTACCGCCAGGGCTACTTCGCCCGCAGCGCCGTGGACGGCCGCCCGCGCAGCAGGCAGTAGGCGGTAGACAGTAGAAAAAGAAGCGGCGCGCCTCAGTCTTCAGACCGGGCGCGCCGCTTTGTCTTCCTACTGACTACTGATACCGACCTGCGGGAAACCATAAGGCCGTCCCCCGCCGGGAGCGCGGGCATCCCTGCCCGCCAAAGCGTGCTCCAGCACGCTTAGCATTGAAACTCTATCCCACAATGTTGAGGTTTTAAGTCTCCCTCTATTCGCGCTGACGCGCTCATGGCGGGCAGGGATGCCCGCGCTCCCGGCGTGAAGTCGCCTTATTCCGATGTGCAAGTCGGTATGACTACTGTTTACTGCCTGCCATTTCGTTGGTGACAACGGCGCTAAAGCTTTGTTATATTCAGACTTGCTCCGCGTTTGCGGCGCGCACAAGGGGGACGTAGCGTAAACCTCAACTGGGTCCGTGTGGCCCGAAATGCCCCGCCTCTCGACATCTTCCGCTCGCGTCACCGCCTTTAGACTTAAGGGAATAAGGGCGGCCGTACTACTCATTCGTTAATTCCCCCCGACGGGAGAACGCTCGATGCCGATGACCGACATCTACCCCGCCGAGCGCGAGGCGCCCGACGAGTACCTGAGCGCGTCCGTCCGGCAGCTCGAAGCCCTCACGGCGCTCGCCGCCGCGCCCGTGGGGGACGGCCGCGCGCTCGAAGAGTTGCTCGCGGGGCTGGCCGAGACCATCACGGACCTGACCGACTACCGCACCTGCCTCGTCGTCCTCTTCAACGAGGACGGGCGCACGCGCCGCATCGTCTCGCACTCTTCGAACGTCCCGGCCGAGTACGTCGCGCAGGCGGGCGACCGCCCCTACCCGCGCGAAGAGGTCGCGCTCCTCCTCTCGCACGGCGTCCGCATCGACGTGGGCGCGCTCGGCTACGCCGCCTACTACCCACCGAGCCACTACCACCTGCTTGACCGTTTCTACGCGCGCCGCTTCAAGTCGGGACTGCCGCGCCCGGCCCCCGCCTACGGCGCCGAAGCGTGGCACGACGGGGACGAACTGTTCGTGCCGCTCGTCGCGCACGACGGCGGGCTCGTCGGACTCATCGCGCTCGACGACCCGCGCTCGGGCGCGGCGCCCGACCGCCGCAGCGTGCTCCCGGCCGTCGCCTTCGCGCGCCAGACCGCGCAACTCGTCGCGCGCCAGCGCGACGCGCGCCAACTCGCCGCGCAGGCCGAGCGCGAGGCGCTCATCAACCGCATCACGCGCGCCGTCCGCCAGTCGCTCGACGCCGACGAAGTCTTCCGCGCCGCGACGCACGAACTGGGCGCGCAGCTCGGCGTTGACCGCTGCGCCGTCTTCATGCTCGACCGCGAGGCGGGCGTCGTGCGCACGCAGGCTATCCACACCGCGCCGGGCGTCCTCCCGGCCGCGGCCGAGTATCCCATCTCACTCATCGGCGGACACATCGACGCCATCCGCGACAGAGGCGTCCTCGCCTTCGAGGATGTGGAGCATGACCCGGCCATCAGCCACGTCTACGAGCACATCCTGAAGGGGCTCGGCACGCGCTCGATCATGTACGTCGCCATCCGCGTCGGCGACGACGTGCCGGGCTGCTTCGTCATCTCGACCGTCGGGCAGACGCGCCGCTGGCGCCCCGAGGACATCTCGCTCGCGCGCGCCGTCGCCGACCAGACCGGCCTCGCCGTCCGGCAGGCCGAGCTGTTCCAACTGGTCGAGCGCGCCAAGCGCACGTGGGAGACGACGTTCGACGCGATGTCGGACGGCATCTTCATCTTCTCGAACGAGCGGACGTTGCTGCGCGTCAACCGCGCGGGCGCGGGGCTTGAGTCGGCCGAGCCGCACGAGTTGTTGGGCCGGCGCTGCTGCGACATCCTGCGCTCGGGGCGCGGCGAGGGCTGCATCGTCGAGCGCGCGATGGCCGAGCGCCGCCCCGTCACCATCGAGTACACGCCCGAGGCGCTCGGGCGCACGCTGCTGGTCACGGCCGAGCCCGTCGTCGAAGGGTCGGGCCGGGTCGGCACGGTCTGCACCGTGCGCGACCTCTCGGAGTTGAGACAGATCGAGGCCGTCGCGCGCGAGCGTCAGTCGCTCCTGGAACACGTCCTTGAGAGCGCGCGCGAGAACATCGCCGCCACCGCCCCCGACGGGCGCCTGATGTGGATCAACAGCGCGGGCGCCGCGATGTGCGGCTATCCGAAGGAGTCGCTCATCGGGCTGCACTTCACCGCGCTCATCGAGGAGTCGGAGCGCGCGGCGGCCGAGGAGCGCTTCCACCGCACGCTGGCCGGCGAGCCGCAGACGGTCGAGCTGCGCCTGTTGCGGGGCGACGGCGAGATACGCTACACCGTGACGGACTCGACGCCGCTCGTCACCGACGGCCGCACGACCGGCGTGCTTACCATGACGCGCGACGTGACGGGGCAGCGACTCGAACGCGAGCGCGCCGCGCAGGCCGACAAGCTGCGCGCGTTGGGCCAACTCGCCTCGGGCGTCGCGCACGACTTCAACAACGCGCTCGCCGCCATCCTCGGGCGCGCTCAACTCCTGCGCCGCACGGCCGGCGACCCGGAACTCGGGCGCGGGCTCGACATCATCCTGACGGCCGCCGAGGACGCCGCCGCCACCGTCCGCCGCATACGCTCGTTCGCGCGCCAACTCCCGGGCGAGGGGCACGCCGAGGTCTGCGTCGTGGAACTGCTGCGCGACGCCGTCGAGATCACGCGCACGCAATGGGAGAACGACGCGCGCGCGCGCGGCCTGCGCTACGAAGTGACGGTCGAGGGCGACGAGTCTCTGCACGCGCGCGGCAACGCGTCGGAGTTGCGCGAGGTCTTCGTCAACCTCGTCGTCAACGCCATCGACGCGATGCCGGAGGGCGGCCGTCTCAACGTCAGTTGTCGCCGTCGCGGCGAACGCCTGCGCCTGCTCTTCACCGACACCGGCACGGGGATGGCCGAAGAAGTGCGCGCGCGCATCTTCGAGCCCTTCTTCACGACGAAGGGCGTGCACGGGACCGGGCTCGGCCTCTTCGTCTCCTACGGCATCGTCGAGCGCCACGGCGGGCACATCTCCGCCGCCTCGCAGCCCGGGCGGGGGACGACCTTCACCATCGACCTCCCGCACGCCGAAACCGCGCGGCCCGGTCAGTCCTGTCAGTCGGCGCCCGCGCAAGCGGAGGGTAACGCGCGCGCGCTGTCCGTCCTCGTCGTTGACGACGAGGAGCACGTGCGCGAGACGTTGGCCGAGATGGTAGAGGTGTTCGGCCACAGCGTCATCCGCGCCGACGGCGGCCGCGCGGCGCTCGCCGCTTTAAGCGAGAACGAGTTCGACATCGTCTTCACCGACCTCTCCATGCCCGAGATGGACGGCTGGGAGGTGGCGCGCGCCGTGCGCCGCCGTAGCCCGCGCACGCGCATCGCCGTCGTCACCGGCTACGGCCGCGACGCCGCCCGCACACAGGGCGACGCCCCCGCCGACACCGTCATCGGCAAGCCCTTCGACTTCGCGCAAGTGGAAGAAGTACTGACGCAGCTCGGCGGTTAACGCTCGAACTGAATTAACAGGGATAGACAGGATGGGCAGGGTAAGAGAATTAACTCTTAATCCTGCCCATCCTGTCTATCCCTGTAAAATTTTTTGAAGACTATCTTTCGCCCCGGTCCATCTCGACCGCGGTGGAGGCGGCGACGTTGAGGTTGCGGACGCTGGGCTGGTCGATGGGTTCGATGAGGCGGAGGGCTTCGTCGAGGACGCGGCGCTGGTATTCGGGCCAGCCGGGCTTGCCGACGACGCAGCCGAACTCGCCGGGGTAGTAGGCGGCGCGCGGCGGCCGCGCCGACTCGACCGCCGCGCGGTCCACGGCGAGCGTCATCGTGGGGACGCCCGCAGCCTCGATGGCGCGCGCGGTCAGCGAGATGGTCTGGTGGCAGAGGCGCGAGGCCGGGACGAGCAGGACGGCCTGCACCTCGTAGCGGCGGACGCGCTCGACGAGTTCGGGCAGGCCCGTCGCGGCGAAGCGCGCGGCGTTCGGGATGAAGCCGTTGATGCTCCAGAAGACCGGGTTGAGCTGGCCGATGATGCCGTTGCCCTCGAACTCCTTCAGACGGTCGATGGGGACCTGCGCGTTCATGTCGGCCGCGACGTGCGCGGGGTCGTAGCCGCGCGCGGTCCACTTCAAATCGTCGGGGCCGACCTCGACGGGTATCTCGCGGAAGGAGGTGTCGCCGCCGAAGATCGTCGTGTCGAAGGGCTCGGTGCCGTCGAGGTATGCGCCGGCCGAGGTGACGAGCGCGAGGTTGAGCATCGGGAGCGCGCGCCGCGCCGGGCGGAAGGGCGCGCGCCGGTTCACGACCCACGGGTAGTGCTCGCCCACGTCGTCGCCGCGCAGCTCGTTGATCTGCTTCCACCGCGCGTAACGGTCGCGCCACTCCTCCGCGCCTTCAAGTATCTCCACTTGAGACATCCTTCTCCCTCCGGCCCGTGCTGCTTGAGCTGTGCGCCGATTCTAGAACACAAAGTCGCGTGAGCCAAAGGAGCACGCGCGTCAGTCGTATTCGTCCGCGCCGGGCAGGAGCCGGATGCGGGGCGGCGTGAAGTCCGCGGGCTGGACGGCGGCGCGCGGGTCTTCGGCCTCTTCGAGCCACGCGACGGCGCGCGCGAGGCGTGCGAGATAGTCGTCGATGTCGAGCGACATGAAGCGCGCGGCGCCGAGCCGCTCGAACTTCTCCAGCGCCATGCGGTACATGCGGCGGGCGGCGCCCCGGCGCCCGATCTCTACGTGGTGGAAGACGACGGCCGACTGGATCATCGCCTGTAGGAAGAGCTTCTCGCGGGGGCCGCAGTCGTCGCGCCAACGCTCCTCCCACGCGTCGTGCGCCGCGTGGAACTCGCCCGCGTTGTAGAGGTCGATGCCCGCCAGGTACTCCGCCGGGTAGACGGCGGCGTGTTCTTCCGTGTAGCTCATAACGATGAAGTATGAACGCCGAACGATGAACTGAAAAGCCCTCTTGTCTTACGGTTCATCGTTCATCGTTCATACTTCATCGTTCCAGTCCCTCTTCAGCAGCAGCTCCTCGACGCGGTAGGCGTGGAGGAAGTCGTGGAGGGCGAGGTGGCGGAACATGATGAGGAAGGTGTAGTGCGAGTATTCATCGTGGTCGGCCTCGCGCCGCCAGATGTCGGGCGGGAGTTGGCGCAGGCGCGCGACGAGCCGGCGGCGGTCTTCCGTGAAGCGCGCGAGCGCGTCGTCCAGGTCAACTTCCAACAACTCGCCGTCGGGCCGCTGCGTGCCCGGGTCGAAGGGCTCGATGCGCGGGCGCTCCCGCGCGATGAACTGTTCGAGGCGTTTGAAGAAGAGCGCGTGCACGTCCGCGAGGTGGCACGCGTGTTCGTGCGCCGACCATCTGCCGGGCGCGGGCCTGCGCTTGAGGACCGCGCCCGGCACCTCGCGCACGAGCGGCACGATGACGGACGGCGCGTTCTCAAGCGCCGTGATGACTGCGGTTGGGTCGTCCATGATTGGAAGTATGAACTATGAACGCGGAACGATGAACTGAAGACAACGGGCTTTCAGTTCATCGTTCCGCGTTCATAGTTCATCGTTAATATCTCGGGATTGACGAGTCCACTTCCGCCGACCAGCGGTCGATGCCGCCGGAGAGGTTGTAGACCTTCTCGAAGCCTTCGCGCGAGAGGTAGGCGCAGACCTGCGCGCTGCGGATGCCGTGGTGGCAGAGGAAGACCGTCGGGCGCGCGGGGTCGAGCGTCGGCGCCCACTCGTTGAAGAGGCTCAGGGGGAGGAGGCGCGCGCCCTCGACGCGGGCCAGTTCGTACTCCTCCGGCTCGCGCACGTCCACGAGCAGCAGGTCTTCACCGGCCCGCGTGCGCTCCCCGAACTCCTTCGGCGTCATCGTCCCGAAACTCATGCTCGAATCCCCCTCCGGCAACTTACCAAAGGCTAAAAGGCAGTGACAAGTGACGAGCGACAAGCTCACTCCACGCTTGTGCCCCACGGACCCGCGACGTAAAATCCGCCGTCCGGCCCCGGCCGTCTCCGTCAGACTCTTTCACCATCCCGAAAGGCTCAACCGATGAAGCTCGCCCTCCTGCTCACGTTCATCCTTATTGCATGTGTGCCCACGGCGGCCTCCGCCGGGATGGAGAAGGGTTCGTGGAAGCCGCTCGCGGTCTCCGACCTCGGCCCGTCGGCGCCCGTCGTCGAGAAGGACGCCGACGCCGAGGCGCTCTTCTGGGAGGTCTTCATCGAGGAGACGCAGTCCTTCGAGCTGTCGCTGAAGCACTACGTCCGCATCAAGGTCTTCAACGAGCGCGGGCGCGACGCGCAGAGCACGGTCGAGCTGCGCTACGACGACCGCGAGCAGATTAAGGACATCGCCGCCCGCGTCGTCAAGCCCGACGGCACCGTCGCCGAGCTGAAGAAGGAGGACATCTTCGACCGCACGGTCGCCAGGATGAGCGGCCTCAAGACCCGGGCCAGGACGTTCGCGCTGCCGGGCGTCGAGCCGGGCTCGATCATCGAATACCGCTGGCGCGAGACGCGCCCCGGCAACGCCAACAACCTCGGGCTCTTCTTCCAGCGCGACATCCCCGTCCGCTCCGTCGCCTACTACATCAAGCCTTACTCGGGCATGCGCTACCGCCCCATCAACATGGGCGACGCGCGCTTCGAGGAGGACAAGGACGGCTACTACCGCCTGGCGGCGACGAACATGCCGGCCTTCCGCGAGGAGCCGCGCATGCCGCCCGAGAGGGCCGTCCGCTCGTGGGTCTTTCTCTACCGCGCCGAGGACAAGAAACTCGGCGCCGAGCAGTACTGGAAAGACACGGGCAGGTCGTTCCACGCGTTCTTCGACGCGCGGATGCAGCCCGACGAAGAGGTCAGGGCGGCCGTCGCCGGCATCGTCGGCGACGCGAAGACCGACGCCGAGAAGCTCCAGCGCCTCTACGACTACTGTCGCGCCAGGGTCAAGAACCTCGGCGACGACGCCTCCGGCCTCACGCCCGACGAGCGCGCCAGGCTCAAGGAGAACAAGTCGGCGGCCGACACGCTCAGGCGCGGGCAGGGGACGGGCGGCGACATCGACTTCCTCTTCGCCGCGCTGGCGCGCGCCGCCGGCTTCGACGCGCGCATGGCCTTCTCGGGCAACAACGGCGACTTCTTCTTCGACCGCAGCTACATGCACTGGAGCTTCCTCGGCTCGACCCTCATCGCCGTCCGCGTCGGCGACGGCTGGCAGTTCTTCAGCCCGGCCTTGACGTACACGCCCTACGGGATGAAGCCGTGGCCCGTCGAGGCGCAGGACGTGCTCATCACCGACCCGAAGCAGCCCCTCTGGGTGCGCAGCGTCGCGGCCGGCCCCGACAAGTCGGTCGAGCGGCGGACGGGCAGGTTCAAACTCCTGGAGGACGGCACGCTCGAAGGCGACGTGCGCATCGAGTACACGGGCCACCTCGGCGTCGAGAAGAAGGAGTACAACGACGACGACTCGCTGGCCGAGCGCGAGAAGACGGTCGTCGATGCGTGGAAGACGCAGATGGGCGCCGAAGTCACGGACGTTAAGGTCGAGAACGTCACGGACCCCTTCAAGCCCTTCGCCTACGCCTTCCACGTCCGCGTGCCTGCTTACGCGCAGCGCACGGGCAAGCGGCTCTTCCTCCAACCGGCCTTCTTCCAGAAGGGGCTCGGCCCGCGCTTCCCCGTCGCGACGCGTCGCCACGAGGTCTACTTCCAACACCCCTGGTCCGAAGAGGACAGGGTCGAGATAACGCTGCCCGAGGGCTACGCGCTCGACAACGCGGAGTCGCCCGCACCCTTCAACGCAGGCGACCTCAGCAACTACGAGCCGGCGGCCGGCCTCTCGCGGGACGGGCGCACGCTCGTCTACACGCGCCGCTTCTACTTCGGCAAGGGCGGCGACCAGATGCTCCGCTTCCCCGTCAGCTCCTACGCGAGCCTCAAGGGCTACTTCGACGAAGTGAGCAAAAACGACGGCCACACCATCGCCCTGATAAAGAAGGACTGAGACTGAGTCCTTGGTCCTTTTGCCTTATTTCTCGCTTGCCCCATCCTGTTTCTCGTCGTAAAATCCACTCCCAGCGCGCCCGGCCACGGCGCCGCCTCCCTGTTGTGAGTGGCGTTCGTTTCACCAGTTGTAGCCGTTACGTCCGACCCCGACCGTTGCCGTAAAGGCTCTTACCGCCTCGAAAGGTTCAAGAGAATGAAGTCCCCCAACCCCCTTCAGCGCCCCGGAGCGTCTGTCGCCCTCGTCTCTCTGCTTGCCCTCGCCCTGCTGCTTGCGGCCGCGCCGGCCTTCGCGCGCGGCGACAAGGACTGGAAGCCGGTCGAGCCGTCCGAACTCGCCGTCTCCGCCCCCGTCGTCGAGAAGGACGCCGACGCCGAGGTGCTCTTCTGGGACGTGCGCGTCTCCTACGAGGAGAACGGCGGCGAGCCGGCCACCGTCCTCAACCACTACGTCCGCATCAAGGTCTTCAACGAGCGCGGGCGCGAGGCCGTGAGCAAGGTGGACATCCCCGCCTTCAAGTTCCGTGGCCGCGAGATCAAGATCAAGGACGTGGCCGCCCGCACCATCAAGCCCGGCGGCGAGGTCGTCGAGCTGAAGAAGGAGGACGTGTTCGAGCGCGACCTCGTCAAGGCGAGCGGCCTCAAGGTCAAGGCCAAGTCGTTCGCCATGCCGGGCGTCGAGCCGGGCGCCGTCATCGAGTACCGCTGGCGCGAGGTGCGCAACGGCATCATCTCCTACGAGCGTTTCGAGTTCTCGCGCGACGTGCCCGTCCGCAACGTCACCTACCACATCAAGCCCTACGGCGAAGAGCTGGTGGACTCCAGCGGCAAGCGCGTCGGCCTGCGCGCGCAGACCTTCCAGGGGAACACGACGCCCTTCTTCAAGGACAAGGACGGCTACTACGTCACCTCGATGACGAACGTGCCGGCCTTCCGCGAGGAGCCGCGCATGCCGCCCGAGTACTCCATCCGCCCGTGGATGCTCGTCTACTACACGTCCGAGCGTGCGACCGACGCCAACAAGTTCTGGGACGCCTACGGCCGCCGCATGGGCGCGTCCTTCAAGTCGCTGGTCAAGGTCAACGACGACGTGCGCAAGGCCGCGACCGAGGCGGTCGGCGACGCGCAGACGCCCGAGCAGAAACTCGAAAAGCTCTACGCCTTCGTCCGCGCCAAGGTCAAGCGCTACAACGACGACGCGCTGGGCCTGACGCCCGAGCAGCTCAAGAAGATCAAGGAGAACAAGTCGCCGGCCGACACGCTCAAGCGCGGCCTCGGCGATGGGAAGGACATCGACCTGCTCTTCGCCTCGCTGGCGTCGGCCGCGGGCTTCGAGGTGCGTTTGGCCTGTGCCTCCGACCGCGAGGACATTCTCTTCCCGAAGGACTTCCCCGACGACTACTTCATCAACCCGGCCAGCATCGCCGTCCGCGTCGGCGACGGGTGGCGACTCTTCAACCCGGGCTCCACCTACGTGCCCTTCGGCATGCTGCGCTGGCAGGAGGAGGGGCAGCAGACGCTCATCGCCGACGAGAAGGAGCCGGCCTGGGTTAGCAGCCCCATCTCCGCGCCGACGCGCTCGCTCGAAAAGCGAACCGGCAAGCTCACGCTCTCCGAGGAGGGCGTGCTCGAAGGCGACGTGCGCATCGAGTACACGGGCCACGTCGCCGCCGACATGAAGGAGTACAACGACGACGACTCGCCCGCCGAGCGCGAGGAGACGCTCAAGAACCGGCTCAAGGCGCGGCTCGCCTCCGCCGAGATCAGCGACATCAAGGTCGAGAACGTGAGCGACCCGGACAAGCCCTTCGTCTACAGCTTCCACGTCCGCGTGCCCGACTACGCGCAGCGCACGGGCAAGCGGCTCTTCCTCCAGCCCTCCTTCTTCCAGAAGGGGCTCGGCTCGCGCTTCCCCGTGGCGACGCGCCGCCACGAGGTCTACTTCCACTACCCGTGGGCGGAGGAGGACTACGTCGAGATCGCGCTGCCCGAGGGCTACGCGCTCGACAACGCGGAGTCGCCCGCGCCCATCTCGGCCGGCGACATCAGCAACTACGAGCCGTCCGCCGGCATCACCAAGGACGGGCGCACGCTCGTCTACAAGCGCAAGTTCTTCTTCGGCAAGGGCGGCTCGGCCGGGCTCCTCTTCCCCGTCACGAGCTACGCGGCCCTCAAAAACTACTTCGACTCGGTCAACAAGCAGGACGAGCACACCATCGCCCTCAAGCAGGGCGCGGCGGCGTCGAAATAAAAAGTACTGAGGACTGAGGACTGAGGACTGAGTGAAGAAGAAGACTCTTGTCTTCACTCAGTCCTCAGTCTTCAGTCCTCAGTACTAAACACACAGTCCTCGGTACTTCGGTTTTACAAGGAGTGGAAATGATGCTTCGCCGTTTGAACCTCTTCGCGATGTTGCTCGCCGCGACCGCCCTCGCGGCGGCGTTGGCCCCGTCCGCGCCGCGCGCGCGCGCCGCCGGTGGCGACGACCTGCCCGCGTGGCTCAAGGCCGCCGCCGCCGCCGCCGTGCCGCCGCAGGAGAAGGACGTGGCCGGCGTCGTCGTCAACGACGAGTCCACCCTCACGGTCGGCGAGGACGGCCGCGCCACGACCGTCACCACCTACGCCGTCCGCATGCTCACGCGCGCGGGCTTCGAGGACGCCAAGGCCGCCGTCGGCTACAGCACCGACAACGGCGGCAAGGTCGTCGAGTTGCGCGCGTGGCTCGTCCGCCCCGACGGCACCGTCAAGAAGTACGGCAAGAACGAGACGCTCGACCGCGTCGCGGACACCGGCAGCCTCTACGACGAGGCGCGCGTCAAGGAGATCGACGCCGAGCGCGACGCGGAGGTCGGCTCCGTCTTCGGCTTCCAGTACACGACCGAGGAGCGGCCCTGGTTCCCGCAGGAGGAGTGGTGGTTCCAGACCGACAAGCCCTCGCTCGTCTCGCGCTTCACCATCGTGCTCCCCACGGGCTGGAAGGCCGCCGGCACGGTCTTCAACGCGCCGAAGCTCGACCCCACGGTGAGCGGCAACTCCTACACGTGGGAGATGCGCAACCTGCCGCGCGTCGAGGACGAGCCTTCGAGCCCGTCCATGCGCTCTATCGCCGCGCACCTCGCCGTCAAGTACGGCCCGGCCGCGAACTCCGCCGCGTTCCGCAACTTCGACACGTGGACCGACGTGTCCAGGTGGTACACGGAGCTGGCCGACCCGCAGGCCGCGCCCGACGACCCCGTCGCGCTCAAGGCGCGCGAGCTGACCGCCTCGGCCAAGACCGAGCTGGAGAAGATTCAGGCCATCGGCCGCTACGTCCAGAACCTTCAATACGTCTCCATCCAGATCGGCATCGGCGGCTGGCGCCCGCACCCCGCGCACCAGGTCTTCGCCAAGCAGTACGGCGACTGCAAGGACAAGGCGACGCTCATGCGCGCCATGCTGCGCGCGGCCAAGCTCGACTCCTATGCCGTGCTCATCTACTCGGGCGACCGCACGCGCGTGCGCGAGGAGTGGGTCTCGCCCGGCCAGTTCAACCACTGCATCCTCGCCGTCCGCGTCTCGGACGAGACGAAGGCGCCCTCGGTCGTCCAGCACCCGACGCTCGGCAGGCTCTTAGTCTTCGACGCGACCGACCCCTCGACGCAGGTGGGCGACCTGCCCGACCACGAGCAGGGCAGCTTCGCGCTCATCGCGGCGGGCGACGGCGGCGCGCTCGTGCGCATGCCCGTCACCCCGCCCGAAGAGAACATGATCAGCCGCGAGGTCGAGGCCGGGCTCGGCGCCGACGGCTCGCTGACCGCCAGGCTGCGCCAGAGCACGGAGGGGCAGTCGGCCGCGCGTTGGCGCGGCATGTTCAAGGGGCTCGCGCCGTCGGACTTCGCGCGCGTCATCGAGCGTTGGGTCTCGGGCGCCGCCGCGGGCGCGAAGTTCACCAAAATCGAGCCGCAGGACGGGCACGCCGAGGGGCGCTTCCGTTTGGACGTGGAGTTCACCGCCGGGCGTTACGGCCAGTCGATGCAGGACCGCCTGCTCGTCTTCAAGCCCGCCGTCTTCACGCGCGGCGACGGCGTCAGGTTCTCCGGCCCGACGCGCAAGTACCCGATGATGCTTGAGTCGATAGGCTTCAGCGAGACCGTGCGCATCAAGCTCCCCGCCGGCTTCGACGTGGACGAGGTGCCCGACCCCGTCAAGGTCGATTCCGACTTCGGCTCCTACACCGCGAGCTACGAGATCAAGGACGGCCAGCTCCTCTACACGCGCAAGCTCGTCCAGCGCGCCGCCACCATCCCGGCCGAGAAGTACGCCGAGGTGCGCGCCTTCTTCGGCCGCGTCCGCGCCAGCGAAGAGTCGCCCGTCGTCCTCGCACGCAAGTAGGCAGTAAGCAGTTAGAAAGAAGAAGTAGCCAAAGCGAACGGGGGCGGCGAGTCGTTAATCTCGCCGCCCCCGTTTCGTTGTGACTTGTTCCCTTAAAGTCTTCCTGTCTTAACTGCCTACTGCCTACTGAGCTTGAAATCCGCGACGAGCGGCAGATGATCCGAGGCGACGAGCGCGAGGCGGCTGCGGTGGAGCGAGAGCCGTTCGAGTTCGAGCGAGTGGTCGTAGTAGACGTGGTCGAGGTGCAGGAAGGGGAGCGCGCCGGGGTATGTGCGGCGCGTGCGGAGGTGCTGGCGCAGGTCCGCGCTGCGCAACTCCTGCGAGAGCAGACGCGACGCAAGCCCGTGCGTCCACTCGTTGAAGTCGCCGAGCACGACGCGCGGCCCCTTCAAATTCGGGTCGCGCAGCACCGACTCGCTGCACAGCTTGCGCCCCTGGTGGCGTCGCTCGACGAAGGCCGTGCCGAGGTGGATGTTGAAGAGGTGAACGACCTCCGCGCCCGGTTCGTCGAGCCGCACGTCCACGCGCAACGCGCCGCGCGGCTCCTGCCAGCGCCAGGTGATGTCGTAGTTGTGGCAGTGTGCGACGGGCATGCGTGTGAGGACGACGTTGCCGTAGGCGCCGCCGCGATGCTTGCGGTTCTCGCCGAGGTGGAACTGGCAGCCCAACTCCTCCGCGATGAAGCGCGCCTGGTGCGCCTCGCGCGAAGAGTCCGACTCGACGCTCACGACCTCCTGCAACGCGATCACGTCGGCGTCCACCTCGCGCAGCACGGCCGCGATGCGCCCCGGCCGCTCGCGCCGGTCGAGCCCGATGCACTTGTGCACGTTGTAGGTGACGACCCTCAGCCGCCCGTCCTTCATCATCTCCCGGTAGCCCGCCTTGATTTTTGTTAGGTCACGCGCCGAGCAACTCGCCAACCGTCATCTCGAAGCCCGACAGCACGGCACTCTTAATGACATCCGCCTCGCCCAACTCCGTCACTACGTAGTGCTTCTTACGGAGGAAGAGCTGTGCGATGGTGCGCTCCTCAACATCAACTATCCAGTATTCGCGCACACCGTTCTTCTCGTACAACTCACGCTTCCTGATTGTGTCGTGCGAGATTGAGCCGGGGGAAAGTATCTCAACTACGAACAGCGGCGCGCACCTTACGCGTCTCTGCTTTCTGGCCCGCTTCACGTCCTCTTTGGAGAGAAAGAAGATGTCGGGCTGGACAACATCACCGCGCGGCAGAATCACGTCGAGCGGGGCGTAGAAAAGTTGGTCAACGGCCGCGTCCCCCACGAACCTGTCAAGACTGCGGACGATGTTTCTGGACGCTGATTGGTGTTCGATGGTGGGCGAAGGTGCCATGATGATCTCCCCGTCGATGTACTCGGTGGGAAGAACGGACTCGGGAAGCGACCAGAACTCTTCGACGGACGCTCGGCGTCGGATGAGGCGTTCTTCGGCCGGCTGCTCTAAGACTTGGGTAGTCATTCTCTTTCTCCCGGGTCGTGGCGGCGCCCTCAAAGTTGAATTTAGGTCGGGGTGGATTTTATCACGGCGTCTCGCCCGCAAACTTCGCGCGGATGCGCACGCAGCGTTCAAGACCGTCGGATGCTTCCAAAACTTTAAGGCGCAGGTCGCGGTCGAGCGCGTCGTTGCGCGCGAGGAAGTCGCGCACGGCGGAGGCGGCGCGCGCGTCGCACTGGCCGCCGATGAAGGCCGCGAGCCAGCCGTTGACGAAGAAGATTTTGCGCGTGCGTTTGAGCGTCGGGAGTTCCGCGAGCGCGGGCTCAAGGTACGGGAGCGTGAGCGACGACTGCTGCGGCGTGTTGAAGGGGCCGAAGCCCGCCTCGATCCAGCTCTCGGCCAACTCCTTGTCGCCGACGAACTGGCCGAAATACTTCTTCTTCAACGCGGCGTCGGGCGCGGCGGCGGCGGCGGCGTAGGCGTAGCGGCGCGCGTCGTCGGTCTTGTCGGCCTCGCTCTGCTTCTTCAAAAGCTCCGCCGCGCGCGCGTCGTTCGCGGCCACGAGCGCGCGGATGATGTCGAAGCGGTCGCGCGAGCGCAGCGTCATCCCGGGCACCTGAAGTTTGCCCGCGAGGATGTCGTTCAGGTCGTTGAGCGCCGCAGGGCTTGTGGCGACCTCGCGGTAGGTGCGGAAGTACGTGATGCGTTGTCCCTGCGTCGAGGCGTTCAGCATCCGCTCGCGCAGGAGACGTTCGAGCTGCGGCGCGAGCGCCTTCTGCTGCGCGTCGGAGAGGTAGCGCGTAAACGCCGTCTGCGCGCGCGAGAGGATGAAGGCGAGCATCACGTCGTCGTCTTCGACCGCCGCGCTCGCGGCCACGAACCTGACGAAGTCGGCGGGCGCCATCTCGGCCTCGCGCACAGACTCCCAGAGCGAGCCCCAGAGCAGCGCGCGCAGGAAGTCGTCTTTGATCCCGCCGAAGGTCTTGACGACGAAGGCACGGCTCTGGTCGTCGAGCAGGAAGCGTCCGTAGCCGTAGTCCTCGAAGTTCGCGAAGACATAAGCAACACGCCTCTTCCCGACGGCTTCGGGGAGTCGCGTCACGCCCGCGCCCGCGAGCGTGACGGTCAGCACCTCCGGCCGGACGCCCTCGTCAACCGGCATGAGCAGGACCTTCACGCGCATCGGCCACGAGCCGCCCTCGCCGAGCGCGTCGCTCTCCCGCATCTCGAAGCTGTTGACGACGCCGCGCCGGTTCGCCGTCCAGCGCACGCGCACGTCCGGCATCCCGCGCCGCTTGACCCACGCGGAGGCCCACGCGTCGAGCTTCCTGCCCGACGTGCGCTCGAACGCCGCGACGAGGTCTTCCCACGTGGCGTTGGCGTAAGCGTGCTCTTTGACGACGAGTTGGACGGCGCGTTGGAACTCGCGCTCGCCCAGGTAGAACTCGGCCTGTCGCAGCAGCGAAGGCGCCTTGCGGTAGACGATGTTGCCGTAGGCCGACTTTGCCGCCGAGAGGTTCGGAATCTCCTGCCAGATGGGCGTCGTGCCCTTCGTCACGTCGGTCAGGTATGCGAGCGGCTTCGTGCGCAGGTGGAAGACCTTCCACGCGTTGAGTTGCGGCATCACGCGCTCGAACGCCTTGTAGGCCATGAAGGTCGCGAAGCCCTCCTTGAGCCAGAGGTCGTCGAACCAGCGCATGGTGACGAGGTCGCCGAACCATTGGTGCGCCGCCTCGTGAAGGATGACTTCGGCGCGCGCGGCGAGGTCGGCGGTCGTCGGGTCGGAGGGGAAGAGCACGCCCTCCTCGCGCAGGAAGGTCGCGCCCGCGTGCTCCATCCCGCCGTAGGCGAATTCGGGGATGAGAATGAGGTCGTACTTCGGGAAAGGGAACTTGTGCGCGAAGTACTCCTCGAAGAACTTCACGCCCTCGCGGTTGATGCGGACGACCTCTTCGAGTTCCTTCTCGGCGCGCTCCTTCTTCGACTTGCGCACGAAGAGTCGCGTGCGCGGCACGTCGTTGACCGGCGTGGGAATGTCCGGCCCGTGCACGGGAGAGGCGCGGCCCGTCTTCGGGTCGAGCGGGTATCTGTGCATCAGGACCTTGCGCCGCACCTCCAACACCTCGAACGGCCCGGCGGCGAAGGCGAACTGGTAGGTGCTGAGCGGCTCGGTCTCGGGGAAGCTGTGCCAGAGCATCCCCTTCGGGGGCGACTGCGGGAGCCCGCCAGGCGTCTCGTCGAACTCGGACAGCACGGCCCCTTCGGTGTTCGAGACCACTTTCCACTTCTCGGGCGCGGTGACGCGGAGCGTGAAGCGCGCCTTGAGGTCGGGCTGGTCGAAGCACGGGAACGCGGTGCTCGCGTCCGAGGGAACGAAGAGCGTGTAGACGTACTCGGAGTTGTCCTCGCGGTCGAGGTAGCGCGTGACGGCGCTGCCCGCGTTGCTGATGGGCGACTCGAAGCTCAACTCGACTTCGTTCCCGCCGACTTTCAAATTCGTTCGCGGGATGATGACGTGCTCGTTCTCGAACCGCGCGTCCGACACGGCGCGGCCGTTCGCCTTGATCCCCGAGACGCGCGAGCGCACGTCCTCGTCCCTCTTCGTCGAGCGCCAGTCGAGCACGAGGTCGCCCGCCGTCGCGTCGAGCGTGACCGACACCTTCAGACGGCCTTCGAGCCGCTCCGCGCCGGGCCTCAGCATAAGGTCGAGCAGGTAGCGCACGTCGCGGTAGTGCTCGGCGCGATGGCGCGCCAGTTCGCGCGGGACGCCGGGGCCGGGCGTCTGCGCCCCGACTTCGGAGTTCGTCAGCGTCATGAATGACAGGCCGAGGAGGATGATTTTGAGAAGAGGGCGCACGGCGTCGGTCGCTCCTTTGAAACGTTTTCGCTCGGGGTCGTCAGGTGCATTGAACAAAAAGTACCGGGGTGTTTTATTCTCGCCCGTGGGGTGCGGCGTGGCAAGCGCCTGTGACCAAAAGTCTCCGCACGATACCCTGCAAGACGCTCCCTTTTCGTGTAAACCTTGGCCGGGAAAGTCCTCTGAAACTCTTAATTTTCAAGCCCTTTGGGGTCGCTGTCGTGGCACGGCGGTTGTTAAGAAGATGTAGCCGACGGCGCCGTTCCGGCGTGGTTAAGAGTTCAAAATGGGCGGAGGTTTGGAGAGGATGTTGAAGAGGGCTTTCGTGAATTTCGTGCCGGCGGGCAGGGCGTTCGCCGCGTTGCTGTTCGTGCTGGCGTTGGCGGCGGGCGCGCAGGCGCAAAGTCGCTCGGACGTGGGGCGTCTGGGGGGCCGGCTGGTCAACATCAAGGTCGGCGAGTTGACGCTTGAGTCCATCGACTTCCGCGAACAGACGGCGACGCTGAGCCTCGGGCTCGACGTTTCGAACGGCCTCGTCCCCGTCACGCTGAAGGACTTCGACTACAGCCTGCGGCTCGCGGGGCAGGACGCCATCGAGGGCACGCACTACGGCGACCTCAAGATCGGCGGGCGCAAGGGCTCGCGCGTGAACCTGCCGCTCACGGTGCACCTGCGCTCGATTCCGAACGTCGTCTGGCAGGCGTTCCGTAATCAGGGTCGCATCGACTACGAGTTGGACAGCGGCTTCACCGTCCCGCTCTTCATCACCGAGAAGCGCTTCGACCAGAGCTTCGCGGGCGAGGTGCCGCTCCGCTCGCTGGTGGACGCGGCCACGATCATCCGCGCCAGCGGCGGCGGCGGCGCACGCAACGGCGCCGGCCGCATCCTCGGCAACATCTGGCCCTTCTGAGGACAGAGGGTCAGGGGTAAAGGGGAAGGGGTAAGGGAAAGACACGGTGTCATCCCTTACCCCTTCCCCTTTACCCTTTACACGGAGACCTACGCGTCGGACTTCAGTTCGTTGCGCGACGGGAGAAGGCGTTGGAGGAGCGTGGAGAGGTTGTCGAGGTCGAGCGGCTTGACGACGTATTCGCAGCAGCCGACGGCGCCGGCCGCCGCGCGCGACTCGGCCGAGTCGTAGGCGGTGACGGCCACGACCGGCACGTCGCGCGTCCGCTCGTACTCGCGTATGCGCAGCGTGGCGTTGAAGCCGTCGAGCACGGGCATGTTCAAATCCATCAGGACGAGGTCGAGCCCGCCGCGCTGCGAAAGCTCGATGGCCTCCTGCCCGTTCGACGCCTCGACCACGCGGCACCCTTGTAGTTCGAGCATCCGCCGCATCACCTCGCGCGTATCCCTGAAGTCCTCGACCAGCATCACCACCGGGCCGCCGCCCACCGTCTCAAACTGCGTCATAAAGCCTCCCGCGCTCGCAAAACTTCCCGCCGCACCTGTCCCTGGCGCACGCAATCATAAACTAACCTGACCGGCCGGAGACAGCGCCGCCGAACAGTCTCAGCGGTGCCCGGGATTGCGGCGCGCGCCGCCCCGGCCAGTCAAGAATTAGAAATGTCTAATGCGCGTGCGGTTACCGAAATCGCCGCGCGGCGCGCGCCTTTGCGCGGGGGTGGCGGCGGCCGTGGACGCTGCTGCCGCGGCGCGGGTCAGCGAGGTGCCGCCGTCAACGGCCGCCGTGGCGGGTCGGGAGCGACGCAGGCGCTCCCATTCCGGGCGCGGGACGCGCCGGAAGGCTTCGACGACGCGCGGGTCGAACTGGACGCCCGCGCAATCTTCAAGCTCGGCGAGCGCGGCTTCGTAGGTGCGGCCCGCGCGATAGACGCGGTCGCTGACCATCGCGTCGAAGGCGTCGGCGACGGCGAAGATGCGCGCACACAGGTCGATCTCATCGCCCTTCAGGCCGTGCGGGTAGCCCGTGCCGTTCCACTGCTCGTGGTGCTCCGCGACGACGCGCGCCGCGCCTTCGAGGAAGGGAATGCCGCCGAGAATCTTCTCTCCGTGCAGAGGGTGCTCGCGCATCAGCACCCACTCTTCCTCGGTCAGCTTCGCGGGTTTGCGCAGGATGGCGTCGGGCACTCCGATCTTGCCGATGTCGTGCAGCAACGAGCCGAACTCCAACGACCGCATCTGCTCCGAGTTCAGCCCCAACTCTTCGCCCAGGCGCAGGCTGAAGTTGACGACGCGCTCGGAGTGTCCGTGCGTCTCAAGGTCGCGCGTCTCCAGCGCGGCGACGAGCGCCTTGAGCGTCAGGCGGTAGGCGTTCTCGCAGGAGCGCAGGGCGCTGTCGAGTTCCTGCGTCCGCTCCTCGATCATCCGTTCGAGATAAGTCTCGTAGCCGCGCTTGGCCGAGAGCAGGCGCTGGTGTTCGAGCGCGCGGCGGACGGCGAGTTGCAGGTGTTCGAGGTCGAAGGGCTTGACGAGATAGTCGAAGGCGCCCGCGCGCAGGGCCTCGACGGCGCTCTCGATCTCCTGCGAGCCGCTCACCACGATGACGAGCGTGTCGGGCGAGAGTTCGCGCACGCGCGGAATCAGTTCCAGCCCGCTCATGCCGGGCATCGCGAGGTCGCTCAGGACGAGTTGGAACTCGCCCGACTCCAAACGCCTGAGCGCCTCCTCGGCCGAGCCGACCGCCTCGCACTCGTAATCCGCGCTGAGAAATTCCGACAAGACGCTCCGCACCGCCACGTCGTCATCCGCGACTAACAGGCGCGCGGGGCACGCCGGCAAAGGCGTGCAACTCATCCTCATCGACATCGGGCTCATCGGCGGCGACATGGAAATCCCCCTTACCCTCTTATCTCACTCAGGCGAAACGGCACGACCCACCAGCGGACGCCGACCTGTGGGCCCGCGACGCCTGAATGAAAGTCTCAACTGTCAGGGGGTTCACCTTCAGGGCGCAGTCCCACCGGCAACGGCCATGCCAGCGGAGATTCGGGGCTTGAGAATCGCGGATTTCAAATTTGAAATCTTAAATCCCCGCGCCTCTCAAGCCCGTTATTTCCTTTATTGTGAAATTGTTGGGGGATTTGAACGATTCTGTTGCCGTGTAATTTGCATCGGCGGGATTCGCGGCCCTGCTGCACAATGCCGCGTCCGGAGGCGTTTTGAGCATGCGCGGGACGCGGCGTTTTGAGCGGCGCGTAGCGTACGCACGCGAGCGCGTACGCGCGGAGGTTGCGGCGTTGGCCGTCCGGGCGGGACGGAATTTCCCGTTTGTTTTCAACAACATCCGCCGTGCTGACTTTTGCGTGAAGCGTTCGGGCGGAGTGTCCAAACTGACTGTTTCGGCCGTTTGAAGAGTGGCGGCGGGCGGAGCGCGTCGAGGGGCGGGAGGTTGGAACGGGTCTTGCTCGAAAATAGAGGCCGGTTCTTCAGCCGTCGCCCCCGTCAGGCATTATCACGCATCCCCGAAACCCGGAGATTGAGGAGGTTTGAGGTGAAGTCTGGAAAGCACTGTCGTCTGCGCGGGTGGGTTTCCACGTCCTGTGTGGCGGTGGTGCTTTGCGTGTTCGTGGCCGCGTTACCGTGCGGCGTGTCGCGCGCCGCACGGGGCTCCGGGGACGCGCCGAAGCTCTCGCCCGACCTGCTCGCGCTCGCCGACGGCTCGCACTCCGGCTCGGTCAACGTCATCATCCAGCAGACGGACTCGTCGCAGAAGTCGCTGCTCGAAATCGTCTTCAACCTCGTCAAGCTCGTCACTTCAGTCGGCGGGCGCGTGACGGGCAGCTTCGTCAAACTCGGCGCGGTGTCGGCGCGCGTGCCGGCGCAGTCGCTCCGCACGCTGTCCTCGCGCTCGGAAGTCCGCTACGTCTCGCCCGACCGCGCGCTCGTCGCGGGCGGCCACGTCGAGACGACGACGGGCACGGCCGCCGTCCGCACGCAGACGAGCTATGCGCTGCTCGGGCTGCTTCAGACGACGACCACGTTCGACGGCGCGGGCGTAGGGATCGCGGTCGTTGATTCCGGCCTCGACGCCGGGCACGAGGTCTTCCGCGACTCGACGGGCCTGAGCCGCGTCGCGGCGAGCGTTGACTTCACGGGCGAGGGTCGGACGGACGACCCTTACGGGCACGGGACGCACGTTGCTTCCATCGCGGCGGGGTCTGGGAAGCCTTCGAACGGCGCTTACGGCGGCGTGGCCCCGGCGGCGAAGATCGTGAACCTGCGCGTGCTCAACTCGCAGGGGCGCGGGACGACCTCCGCACTGCTGGCGGCGCTCGAATGGGTCTTGCAGTACCGGACGCTCTACAAGATTCGCGTCGTCAACCTGAGCCTTGGCACGCCAACCGTGGACTCGTACCGCAACGACCCCGCGTGCGACGCCGTGCGCAGGCTCGTGGCGGCGGGCGTCGTGGTCGTCGCGGCCGCTGGCAACGACGGGAAGGGCTCCACGGGGCAGAAGCTTTACGGCGCCATCCACTCGCCGGGGCACGAGCCCGCGGCCGTCACCGTCGGCGCGTCGAACAGCTTCGGGTCGAACGGCCGCGCGGACGACCGGCTCACGAGTTACAGCTCGCGCGGCCCGACGCGCGGCTACTGGACGGACGACGGCGGCGTGCGCCGCTACGACAACCTCTTGAAGCCCGACCTCGTCGCGCCCGGCAACAAGATCATCGGCGCGGCGGCGCCGAACAACGCGCTGCTGGCCGGTCACCCCGAGTTGAACGCGGACGCGAGTCAGCCCGCCTCGCGGCGGATGATGTACATGTCTGGCACGTCGATGTCGGCGCCGGTCGCGGCGGGCGCGGCGGCGTTGATGCTTCAGGCCAACCCGAGCCTGACCCCCGCGCTGGTCAAGTCGCTGCTGATGGTGACGGCGCAGCCGGTCTTCGGCTACAACACCCTGGAGCAGGGCGCGGGGCTTCTGAACGTGGAGGGCGCTTTGCGGCTGGCGAAGCTGGTCCGCGCGGACCTCTCGGCCTGGACGCCGCTCGGCGCGCCGCTGCTCACGTCGGGCGCGCCCATCCCGCAGAGCACGGTGGCGGGCGAAACGTTCTGGTGGTCGCAGGGGGTCGTGCTCAACCACACGTTCGCTTCGGGCACCGACCTCTACACGTTCTACCAGAAGGTCTACGCGCCGGGGGCGCAGTTGGGCTCGGGCGTCAACGAGGGCTCGGGCGGGGCGCAGAGCTTGAACACGTCGATGATGACGGGCGGCGTCATGCTCGGCCGCTGGCTGCTGACGAGCGACGGCTCGACGATGGTGGGCGGCACGCCCGTCATGGAGGTCTCTTCGCTGCTCGACGGGACGATGGCCGGCGACGGCGTCATGGCCGGCGACGGCATCATGGCCGGCGACGGGACGATGGCCGGCGACGGCATCATGGCCGGCGACACGAGCCTGCAAGCGCAGTCGATTCTAATCGAGGGGGACGAGACGCCGTGCATGAAGTGAGCGCTACCGTATTGACGGGGCGTCCCGTTGGCCCGATACTTGGTGGCCTCTTCTCTCCCCGGACGACGCCCGATTCGCAGGCGTCGCCCGAAGCAATCAATTATAAAAAATGCCCCGCGCCGGAAGTTGACGGCGCGCAACCCCCGACAGGTAGTGACAGGTGCGGCTCGACATCCCTCGCACCGAAGAAGCCCACGGGCATGCCGGTCCCGTCTGAACATTGATCCCGGCACGCACCGATTGGAGGGTGATGAAGGTGAAACACGTTAGAACGTACACGGCGGCGGCGCTCATATCTCTGCTGGCGCTGCTGTGTCTCGCGGGCTCTGGCCTCGCGCCCGGCGGCGCGAGCCGGGCCGGACTGAAGGTCGTACGCGCGGGTTCCCCCGCCGCCACGGCCCAAGCCTCCCGACAGGACGAGCCCACCGACCGGGTCTCGCCCGACCTGATGGAGCTTGCGCGCGACCCCGGGGCGGCGGGGCGGCGCGTCCGCGTCATCGTGCAGGAGAGCGCGGGGCTCGACGCCGCGCTCGCGTCGGCGCTCGGGGGCGA
Source organism: Pyrinomonadaceae bacterium (assembly GCA_036379655.1). GTDB lineage: Bacteria > Acidobacteriota > Blastocatellia > Pyrinomonadales > Pyrinomonadaceae > QHXN01. The sequence goes on along the minus strand of DASVGG010000079.1, from coordinate 11,813 downwards.
GATGAAGACTCGCGGGCGCTTCGACACGCTGAAGGCGCGCGTGGTCGAGTTGCCCGCGCGGCTCGTCGAACGCCTGTCCGAGCAGAGGGGCGTGCGCTTCCTCTCGCTCGACCGCGAAACGATGGGCGCCGGCCACGTCACGCGCACGACGGGGACCGACAACGTGCGCGAGACGGCGGGCACCAACGTGACGGGGCTCGACGGCACAGGCATCGGCATCGCCGTCCTCGACTCCGGCATCGACACGGGCCACACGGCCTTCCTCGACCGCAACAACACGGTACGCGTCGTCTACAGCAAAGACTTCACGGGCGAGGGTCGGACGGACGACCCCTACGGGCACGGGACGCACGTCGCTTCCATCGTCGCGGGCAACGGTCGCATCGCGCGCGGCGAATACATCGGCGTCGCGCCGAACGCGAACGTCATCAACCTGCGCGTCCTGAACTCGAAGGGGCTCGGGCGCGTCTCCTACATCCTCGGCGGGCTTGAATGGGTCTACCAGAACCGCGCGGCCTACAACATCCGCGTCGTCAACCTCAGTCTGGGTACGGCGGCCGTCGAGTCCTACAAGAACGACCCCGTCTGCAAGGCCGTGCGCAAGTTGGTTGACGCGGGCGTCGTCGTCGTCGCCGCCGCCGGCAACAACGGGAAGGACGCCGCCGGTAACAAGCTCTACGGCGCCATCCACTCGCCGGGCACGGAGCCTTCGGCCATCACGGTCGGGGCGGCGAACACCTTCGGCACCGACGCGCGCTCGGACGACGCGGTCGCCTCGTTCAGCTCGCGCGGGCCGACGCGCGGCGGCTGGACCGACCTGCTCGGCGTCCGACACCACGACAACATCGTCAAGCCCGACCTCGTCGCGCCCGGCAACAAGATTGTTGACGCGGCGGCGGAAGACAACTACCTGATTACGGCATACCCCGACCTCGACGCGGGCGTGAGCCCCGTGGACGCGCGCCGGATGATGTACATGAACGGCACGTCGATGGCGACGCCGGCCGTGGCGGGCGCGGCGGCGCTGATGCTTCAGGCGAACCCGAGCCTGACGCCGAACCTCGTCAAGACGCTCCTCATGTACACGTCGCAGCAGTTGCCCGGCGCGAACCTGTTGGAGCAGGGCGCGGGCGAGTTGAACGTCGAAGGGGCGGTGAGGCTCGCGAGGCTCGTGCGCCGCGACCTGTCGGCGCTGACGCTGCTCGGCGCGCCGCTGCTCACTTCGTCCGCCGCGCCCGCGCCGCAGACGACCATCGCGGGCGAGACCTTCGCGTGGTCGCAGGGCATCATCATCAAGTACGGCTACGCGACCGGCGACGAGTTGATCGCGAAGTACCAGAGGGTCTACGCCCTCGGCGTGTACGCGACCGACGGCGTCTACGCGACCGACGGCGTCTACGCGACCGACCGGACGCTCTTAAGCTCCGGCGTCTACGCCACCGATAACATCCTCGTGAGCGCGGGGACGGTGCTCGGCGGCGGGACGCTCTTCCTCGGCTCCGGCGCCCTCGCCCACGACTTCGCGGGCACGGGCGTCTACGCCACCGACGGCGTCTACGCCACCGACGGCACGCTCAGCGCCGACGCGGTGTCGCAGGCGCTGTCGGCCACGACCGGCGGCGACGCCACGAAAGCGATGCCCCCGCAGCCCGACACCGGACTCGACTGCCTGGACTATTGACGAGACGCCGAACCGCCCCCCCCAAGGAGCGACCAAGTTCTCAGAGCGAACGCGAACGTTAGGAGAGAGTCGATGCCTCAGTTGAAGGAGTTGAAGCAGGTCGGCGTGACGGCGCCGGTCACGCGCCCCGAGCCCGTGGACGCGCCCCCGCTCGCCCACGCCCTCGCCGAGAGCCACCCGGAGTCCGAGGTGCTGGACTTCCTTTCGGGCCGCCCCGCGCAGGCCGTCATCATGAGCGGGCTCATCCGCGACAACGGGTTCGAGAGCCCTTTCAATCGCGGCACGTTCCACGCCTGCCGCGACGCGGAGGGCCGGCTCGAAGGGGTCGCGCTCGTCGGCCACGCCGTCTACGTCGCGGCCGACACGTCGCGGTCGCTCAAGGCGTTCGCGCAGATCGCGCAGCGGCAGCAGAACGCGCACATGATTCTCGGCGAGGAGTCAACGGTCTCGCGCTTCTGGAAGCACTACGCGCCCGCCGGGCAGGCGCCGCGCGTCTTCTCGCGCGAGATGCTCTTCGAGCAACGTTGGCCCGTCTCGGCGCCCGAGCCGGTCGCGGGCCTGCGCCCGGCCACGCTCGACGACCTGATGCTGGTGATGCCCGTCCACGCGGCGATGGCCTACGAGGAGAGCGGCGTCAACCCCATCGACGTTGACCTGCACGGCTTCCGCATGCGCTGCGCGCGCCGCATCGAGCACGGCCGCGTGTGGGTTTTGGTCGAGGACGGCGACCTCCTCTTCAAGGCCGACATCGCCTCCGAGACGCCCGAGTGCGTCTACCTCGAAGGCGTCTACGTGGACCCCGCGAGCCGCAAGAAGGGGCTCGGCCTGCGCTGTTTGGCGCAGCTCGGCCGCGCGATGCTGGAGCGCGCGAAGTGCGTCAGCGCGCTCGTCAACGAGCAGAACATCGCGGCGCAGGCGCTCTTCAACAAGGCCGGCTACAAGCTGCGCGGCCGCTACGACACGGTCTTCCTTGAAAGAAACTGATTCATTGATTCATTGATTCATCTGTTCATTGAATGATTAAATCAATGAACCGGTGAACAGATGAATCAATCGACAAATCTCAACATGCAGCGCTTCGTCAGGCCGTACATGTGGACGTTCATCGCCGTGGGCGGGGTCGCCCTCGCCTACGCGGCGCTCAATCTCCCTCTGGGGCGGCTCGACGTGCGGCTGTTGCCGCTGCTGGTCGCCTTCACGCTCCTGATCAGCTCGCGTTTGTGCGTGCCCATCCCGCGCACGACCGGCAAAATCTCCTTCTCCGACGCCCTCATCTTCCTCGCGATGCTGATCTACTGCGGCGAGGTGGCGGTGCTGCTCGGGGCGGCCGAGGTCTTCGTCGCCTCGCGCTACGCCAGCAAGCCCATCAGCATCTTCACCAGCACCTTCAACGCGGCGATGATGGGGCTCGCGACCCTCATCACTTACGGCGTGCTGCAACTCGTTTACGGCGACGTGACGGCGCTGGCCCGGGGCGAGTTCTCGGGCGCCTTCGCCAGCGCGCTCTGCGTGATGGGGCTCGTGCAGTACGTCACCAACACGGCCATCGTGGCGGGGCACACCGCGCTCAAGGCGAACGAGCGGCTCTGGGTGACGTGGCGCAACAAGTACCTCTGGACTTCGATTACGTACTTCGGCGGCGCGTCGGCCGCGGGCATCACGGTCAAGCTCGCCTCGACGGCGGGCGTCTACGCGCTCGTCGCCGCCGCGCCGATTATCGCCATCATCTACCTGACCTACCGCACTTATCTGAACAACCTTGAGGCGATGGCCGCCGCCGCCAAGGCCGAGGCCGCCGCCGAGGCGCGCGCCGAGGCCGCCGCCGAGCAGGCCGAGCAGGCACGCCGCCACGTCGAGGAACTGTCGCACTACATCAGCGAGCAGGAGCGCATCCGCGAGCAGTACGCGCAGATTGAAAAGCTCTCCGCGCTCGGTGAACTCGCGTCGGGCGTCGCGCACGACTTCAACAACACGCTGGCCGGCATCCTCGGCCGCGCGCAACTGTTGCTCGGCACTAAAGACCCGGAGCGGATTGACGCCGGCCTCAAGCTCATCATCAAGACGGCGAAGGACGGCGCCAAGACCATCAAGCGCATACAGGACTTCGCGCGCCAGCGGCGCGACCACGACTTCCAGCCCGTCACCGTTGACCAACTGCTGCTCGACGTGCGCGAGATAACGCGCCCGCGTTGGAAGAGCCGCGCCGAGAGTGAAGGCGTCCACATCAGTCTGGAGCTTCAACTGGGCTCGGACGAGGCGCGCGTGATGGGCGACGAGTCGGAGTTGCGCGAGGTCTTAGTCAACCTCGTCTTCAACGCCGTGGACGCGATGCCCGACGGCGGGGTGCTGACGCTCTCGACGCGCGAGGCTTCGGGGACGGTCGAGATCGCCGTGGCCGACACGGGCACGGGCATGGCCGAGGAGGTGCGCTCGCGCGTTTTCGACCCGTTCTTCACGACGAAGGGCAAGGCCGGGATGGGGCTCGGGCTCGCCGTCTCGTACGGCATCATCCGGCGCCACGAGGGCAGCATCGAGGCCGAGTCGGAACTGGGGCGCGGCACGACCTTCCGCATCAAGCTGCCCGCGGCCATGACCTCCGCGAAGCAGGAGCCGGCCGCCGAGGCGCCGCCCATCGCGCTCGTCCCGCAGCCACGTCCCGACTCGACGCGCATCCTCGTCGTGGACGACGAAGAGAACGTGCGCGAGCTGCTCGCGGACATCCTTGAGAGCGAGGGCTACCAGGTCGAGCTGGCGTCGAGCGGGCGCGAGGCTTTGGAGAAGTTCGGCGACGGCGCCGGGTTCGACGCGCTCTTCACGGACCTCGGGATGCAGGGCATGAGCGGTTGGGAGCTTGCGCACGCCGTCCGCGAGATCGACGAAAAGATTCCCGTCGCGGTCGTCACGGGCTGGGGCGAGGCCGTCGGCTCAAGCGAACGGCTCGCCGCGCAGGTCGATTGGGTCATCGCGAAGCCCTTCGACACGACGCAGATTCTCGCCATCGCCCGCGACGTAGCCCGTCGTGGCGAATCCGGCCGCCACGGCATCGTCGCCGCCTGAAGTTTCTAACAAGGGGGAAAGGGAAGGGCCGCGAGTTATCGCGGCCCTTATTTTTATCGAACTTGCAAAACGGAATAAGGTGACTCCGCGCCGGGAGCGCGGGCATCCCTGCCCGCCATGAGCGCGTCAGCGCGAATTGCAGTGAGACTGTAAGACTCAAGATTGAGGGATGGAGTTTCACTGCTAAGCGTGCTGGCGCACGCTTTGGCGGGCAGGATGCCCGCGCTCCCGGCTTGGCGTCCCGCCTCAACGGAACGGCGCCGCGCCGCGTCGGAAACGTTGTGCGCGGCTTCGGAAAACGTGCGCGCACCTTTGGAAAACGTGCGCGCACCTTTGGAAAACGTGCGCGCGGCGTCGGAAACGTTGCGCGCGCTGTTGGAAACTTCGCGCGTGCCTTCGGAAATCTGCCGCGTGCCTTTGGAAATCCGCCGCGCGTGGTTGGAAATCTTCCGCGTGGGGTTGGAAACTCGCCGCGCGCCTTCGGATGGGAAATTTTAAGCCTTCGGGGGCGAGCCGTCGCCGTTGAAGTCGGGCCTGCCGTCGCCGTTGGCGCGCGCGCCGTTCACGTCGAGGCCGTGGCGCTTGATCATGCGTTGGAGCGTGGTGCGGTCGATGCCTAAGAGGCGCGCGGCGGCCTGCTTGTTGCCGCCGGTGTGCGCGAGCACGCGCGCAATGTGGCGCCCCTCAAGCTCCGAGAGAGAGACGAGCGGGTCGTTAACGGCCGAGGGCGGCGCGGCGTCGTGCGCATGCTCTTCGTGTGTGGGCGCGTCGTGCGCGGGTTGCGTGAGCGCGTGCGCGGCGGCGTCGGCCTCGCGCACGCGCTCGGGCAGGTCTTCCGGCCGGATGAGGCGGTCGCAGAGCGCGACGGCGCGGATGATTGCGTTCTCAAGTTCGCGGATGTTGCCCGGCCAGTCGTACGTGACGAGCGCGCGCACGGCGTCGCGCGAGAAGCTGACGGGCTCGCCCACGCGACAGGCGCGCTCGGCGAAGTAGCGCGCCATCGGCATGATGTCTTCGCGCCGCTCGCGCAGGGGCGGCAGGTGGAGCGTCACGGCGTTGAGGCGATAGAAGAGGTCTTGGCGGAAACGACCCTCCTTCACCTCGCGCTCAACGTCGCGGTTGGTCGCGGCGATGACGCGCGCGTCCACGCGGATGGTGTGGTTCGACCCGACGCGTCGAATCTCGCCCTCCTGCAACGCGCGCAGGAGCTTCACTTGAAAGGCGGGCGTCGTCTCCGTTATTTCGTCGAGGAGGATGGTGCCGCTGTCCGCTTCCTGTAAGAGGCCGCGCCGGTCGCGCTCGGCGCCGGTGAAGGCGCCGCGCACGTGGCCGAACAACTCAGACTCAATCAACTCCGAAGGGACGGCGCCGCAGTTGACGGCGACGAACGGCCCCTCGGCGCGCGTGCTGCGGCAGTGGATGGCGCGCGCGACGACCTCCTTGCCCGTCCCACTCTCGCCCGTGATGAGCACGGGCAAATTCGTCGCGGCGACGCGGCCCACCATCTTCATCACCTCGACGAAGCCGGAACTGACGCCGACGAGGTCGATGTCCGAGGTGTAGACGGGCACGGGCGGCAGTTCGCCGGTGGTGCCCGGCCGCTCGCGCTTCTCGTGCGCGCGCCGCACGTCCTGCGCGATGCGCAGCACGTCGGCGACCTCGAAGGGCTTCATGAGGTAGTCGTAGGCGCCGAGCGAGACGGCGTCGAGCGCGCCCGCCGCCGAGCCGTGGCCGGTCATGAGGACGATCTGCGCGTCGGGCTGCTCCTCGACGAAGCGCCGCAGCACGGCGTAGCCTTCGGCCTCGTGCGTGTCGGAGAGTTTCACGTCGCAGAAGACGAGCTGCCAGCTCTCTTCGCCGCCGAGCATCTCGAAGGCGCGCTCGGCCGAGTCGGCCTCGCACACCTCCCAGTCTTCGCCGCGCAAAACTTCCGCGACGTTGTCGCGCACCAATTCGTTGTCGTCTATTACGAGGGCTTTCATCGTGGTGACGGGGGAAAGTGAACGCTCGGCCCCGCCGGGTCGCGCCGTCACACTGCCGCCGTGATGAGAGGCGTGTCAGCGGCTTCCGCTTTCCGAGTGGGGCGCGGGCATTATAGTTCCGACACGGGCACCTCTGGCAAGTCGGTTTTTTATTTCGCGCGCGCGCTCCGTACGATGCCCGACGTTCGCCCGCGCGCGGGCGGTTGCGCGCGGGCGCGCAAGTGGGCTATGGTCGCGCCTCCGTGTGAGGTCTTTATGGGGAACTGGGTCGTACACAAGTTCGGCGGGACGAGCGTGGCCGACGCGGGCCGCTATCGTTCGGTCGCGGAGATTCTGCTTGCGCGGCGTGAGGCTGGCGAGCGCGCGGCCGTCGTCGTCTCGGCGATGTCGGGCGTGACCGACGCGCTGCTCGGGCTCGTCTCGGGCGCGGCGGCGCGCGACGAGGGTTACGCGGAACGGCTCCGAGCCTTAAGAACGCGCCACGTCGAGACGGCCGCCGCGCTCGGGCTCGACGCCGCGCGCGAGCGCGCCCTGGCCGAGACCATCGAGGCCGACTTCCACGAAATCGAAGAGGTCCTGCGCGGCGTCTGGATCACGCGGCTCCCGTCCGAGCCCATCTCGGAGTTCGTCTCCGGCCACGGCGAGGTCTGGTCGGCGCGGTTCCTCAACGCACTGCTCGCGCGGAAGGGCTGCCCCTCCGACTGGCTCGACGCGCGCGAAGTGCTCTTCGTCGAGTCGGACGCGCGCGGCGTCGCCGTCGATTGGGAGACTTCGCGCGCGAAGCTGAGCAAGTGGCTCGAAGGGCGCGAGCCCGACCCGCTCGTCGTCACGGGCTACGTCGCCTCGACGCGCGACGGCGTGGCGACGACCTTGAAGCGCAACGGCAGCGACTACTCTGCCTCCATCTTCGCGGCGCTGCTCGAAGCGTCGGAGGTCACCATCTGGACAGACGTGGACGGCGTCCTGAGCGCCGACCCGCGCCGCGTCCCCGACGCGCTCGTCGTCCCCGCGCTCTCCTACGCCGAGGCGGCGGAGCTGGCCTACTTCGGCGCGAAGGTCATCCACCCGAACACGATGTCGCCGGTCATCGCGGGCGGCATCCCCATCCACATCAAGAACACCTTCCGCCCCGACGCCGCCGGCACGACCATCTCCGCCGCGTCGTCGGCCGACGTGCCGGTCAAGGGCTTCGCGTCGGTCGAGGGGATGACGCTCGTCAACGTCGAAGGGACGGGGATGGTCGGCGTGCCCGGCATCGCCAACAAGCTCTTCGGCGCGCTGCGCGCGGAGGGCGTCTCGGTCGTCCTCATCTCGCAAGGGTCGAGCGAGCACTCCATCTGCTTCGCGGTGCCGGGCGCGCAGGGGCCTCTGGCGAAGAGGACGGTCGAAGAGGCGTTCATGTCGGAGATGGCGCGGGGGCAGATTCAGACGGTTGGACTGACCGAAGGCTGTTGCATCCTCGCCGCGGTCGGCGACGGCATGGTTGACGCGCCGGGCGTCGCGGGCAAGTTCTTCACGGCCCTGGGTCGCGCGGGCGTCAGCGTGCGCGCCATCGCGCAGGGCGCCTCGGAGCGGAACATCTCGGCCGTCATCGACGAGCGCGAGACGACGCGCGCGTTGCGCAACGTCCACTCGGCCTTCTACCTCTCGCACCAGACGCTCTCGGTCGGCGTCATCGGCACGGGTTTGATAGGAGGCACGTTCCTCGACCAACTCAACGCGCGGCTCGAAGAGCTGCGCCGCCGCCGCTCGATAGACGTGCGCGTGCGCGGCGTGATGCACAGCCGCCGCATGCTCCTCGCCGAACGCACAGTTGACCTGAGCAACTGGAAGCATGACTTGAACGACCGAGGCGCCGACCCCGACATCGAGCGTTTCGCGGACCACGTTCTCGCGGAGCACCTGCCGCACGCAGTCCTCATCGACGCCACGTCGGACGCGGGCGTCGCCGCGCGCTACACGGAATGGCTCGACCGTGGCATCAACGTCGTCACGCCGAACAAGAAGGGGAACACGGGCCCGATGGAGCAGTACCGCGCCGTGCGCGCGGCGGCGCGGCGGCGCGGTCGCTACTTCCTCTACGAGACCAACGTCGGCGCGGGCCTGCCCGTCATCCACACGCTGCGCGACCTGCTCGACACGGGCGACGAAGTCTTAAAGATAGAGGGCGTGCTCTCCGGCACGCTCTCCTACATCTTCAACACCTTCGACGGCGCGAAGCCCTTCTCGCAGGTCGTGCGCGAGGCACACGCGCGCGGCTACACCGAACCCGACCCGCGCGACGACCTGTCAGGCATGGACGTGGCGCGCAAACTCGTCATCCTCGCGCGCGAGATGGGGATGGAGATAGAACTCGAAGATGTCGAAGTCGAAAGTCTCGTCCCCGAAGCGTTGCGCTCCTCGACCGTCGAAGAGTATTTCGACAACTTGAGCAGACACGACATCGAAGTTGCCGAACAGTTGAACGCCGCGCGCACGCGGGGCGAGGTGCTGCGCTACGTCGGGACGATAGAGTCTGACGGGCGCGTGTCTGCTTCTTTACGACCCTACCCGGTCGCGCACCCGTTCGCATCATTGAGCGAGAGCGACAACGTCGTCAGCTTCCGCACGGAGCGTTACGACGCGCAGCCGATGATCGTGCGCGGCCCCGGCGCGGGGCCGGCCGTCACGGCGGCGGGCGTCTTCGCGGACCTGCTCCGACTCGCGACCTTCCTGGGGGCGCCGCTATGAGGAGCGCCGTGGCCTTCGCGCCCGCGACCGTCTCGAACGTCGCGGTCGGCTTCGACATCCTCGGCTACGCCGTCGAGGCCGCGGGCGACGAAGTGACGGTAACGTTGACGGAAGAAGAGTCCGCGCGCGTTGTCGAAATTGTTGACGCGACGGGCACGCTCGCCCCCGGCGCCATCTCGCTCGACCCCGCGCGGAACACCGCGACCGTCGGCCTCATCAAACTGCTTGAAGACCTGCGCCCCGGCTTCGGCTTCGACGTGCACGTGCGCAAAGGCATCGCGTTGGGGTCGGGCATGGGCGGCTCGGCCGCCTCGGCGGTGGCGGCGCTCGTCGCGGCAAACTCGCTGCTCGAACGGCCGCTGCCGAAAGAGGCGCTGCTCCCTTACGCGCTCGCGGCCGAGCGCGTGGCGAGCGGCGCCTCGCACCCGGACAACGCCGCGCCCTCGCTGTTCGGCGGGCTCACGCTCATCGTCTCGACCGACCCCGTGCGCTGCGTGCGCCTCCCCGTGCCGCGCGGGCTGCTCACGGTGCTCGTCCGCCCGCACGTCCGCGTTGACACGCGCGACTCGCGCGCCGTCCTGCAACCGACCGTCCCGCTCGCGGACCACGTTCGCCAGTCCGCGCAACTGGCCGGCCTCGTCGCCGCATGCTTCAGGGACGACCTTGAGCTTTTGAAGAACTGCCTCGAAGACGTTCTCATCGAGCCGCAACGCGCCGCGCTCATCCCCGGCTTCGCGCGCGTGAAGGCCGCCGCGCTCGAAGCGTGCGCGCTCGGCGCCTCCATCTCCGGCTCCGGCCCGACCGTCTTCGCCCTGGTCGATTCGGACGAGACGGCCGCGCGCGTACGCGCCGCGATGGTCGAAGCGTTCAGGTCGAGCGGCGTCGGCGAAGTCGATTCGTGGGTCTCAAGCGTCAGCGAAGAGGGCGCGCGCGTCGTTAGTGAAACGATGAAGTAGGAACGCTGAACGATGAACTGAAAACCGTCTGTCTTCAGTTCATCGTTCATCGTTCATCGTTCATACTTATGATGATGAAGTACGTCAGCACGCGCGACGCGTCGCCGCCGCTCGGGTTGTCGGAGGCGATACAGACCGGCCTCGCGCCCGACGGCGGGCTCTACGTGCCCGAGCACTTTCCTCAGTTTCAACTCGAAGAGTTCGACGGTCGAGAATCGCTGTCGGACATCGCGGAGAAGTTTCTCGCGCCCTTCTTCGACGGCGACGAACTGTCTGTCCATCTGTCAGACATCTGCCGCGAGGCTTTCGACTTCCCCGTCCCGCTCGTCGAACTCGACGACACGACCGCGCTGCTCGAACTCTTCCACGGCCCGACCGCTGCCTTCAAGGACGTGGGCGCGCGCTTCCTCGCCGCGTGCGTTTCGCGCCTGCCGGGGCGGCGGACCGTTCTGGTCGCGACCTCGGGCGACACGGGCGGCGCGGTCGCGGCGGCGTTCGCCGGGCGCGCGAACGTCGAGGTCCGTATCCTCTATCCGAAGGGGCTCGTCTCGCCACGGCAGGAGAAGCAGTTGACCTGCTGGGGCGCGGGCGTGCGCGCCTTCGCCGTGCGCGGCGACTTCGACGACTGCCAGCGCGTCGTCAAAGCGGCCTTCGCCGACCGCGAGTTGAAACACGCGCGCGGGCTGCTCTCGGCCAACAGCATCAACCTCGGGCGCCTTCTGCCGCAGGCCGCATACCACGCGGCGGCGAGCCTCTGGTACCTGCGCCGTCGCGGCGCGCGCGCGGGGCTCGTCGTGCCGACGGGTAACCTCGGCAACGCCGTCGCGGCCTTCTGGGCGCGCGCCGCCGGACTGCCCATCCGCGAGATCGCGCTCGCGACGAACGCCAACCGCGCCGTGCCCGACTACTTCACGTCGGGTGCCTGGGCCGCGCGCCCCACCGTGCGCACGCTCGCCAACGCGATGGACGTGGGTAACCCGAGCAACGTCGAGCGGCTGTTCCACCTCCACCCGGACTTCGACGAACTGACGAGCTTCGCGCGCGCCTTCACCGTCTCTGACGAAGAGATCGAGCGCACCATCGCGGAGGAGGCCGCCGCGCACGGCCGCGTCTACGACCCGCACACGGCGGCGGCCGTCCGCGTGCGCGCGCTGCTCGCGACGCCGCACTGGGTCGTCGTCGCGACGGCGCACCCCGCCAAGTTCGAGTCGATAGTCGAGCCGCTGGTGGGCAGGGAAGTCGAGACGCCGCCCGCCCTCGCCGCGCTGCTCGACAAGGAGTCGGCGTCTGAAGAGATCGAGCCGTCGCTTGAGTCGTTGAAAGAGGTGGCATTCGCTTAGACGTACCCCCCGGGAGCGCGGGCATCCCTGCCCGCCATGAGCGCGAGAGCGCGAATACGACGAAGCG
>DASVGG010000078.1:0-8804 GCA_036379655.1 Pyrinomonadaceae bacterium | reverse complement strand
GGTGTTGGGTGTTAGGTGTTAGGTTTTGGTTTGAACCAACACCCAACACCTAACACCCAACACCCCTCTCACGGCGTCGTCTCGGAGAGGTTCGACTTGTACTTGGTGTTGGTGGCGCGGTCGTTGAGTTCGATGTAGACGTAGCTCGGCGGGACAACGCCCTCCTCCAGCGCGAACCAGATCGAGTTGAGGTCGGCGGGCTTCGAAAGAGCGCAGAAGCCGTAGAGACGCTTACCCGACTGGTCGTAGAAGTCAACCCAGGTGCGCGCCGAATTCGCGTTCTTGCCGCAGGGCGGCAGGTTGGGCGCGGCGGCGAACATCTCGGCCGGGTAGTCCGAAGAGTTGAGGACGCCGTAGCGATAGCGCACGTAGTCCTTGCCGCCGGTCTGGTAGTACTCAAGGAGATTCAGGTAGAGGACGGGGTTGGGCAGCACCCTCGGCGCAGAGGCCGTCGAGGCCGTGTGAGCCGCGAGACACGAAAGAGCGAGACAGGCCAGGAGCGCCCTGGCCGCCCACAGACTGCGGAGCCTCATGTTCGTCAGTTCCTCCGGGGTCGTCGGGGCTGTTGGAGCGGCGCGCATTGAATCACTTTCCGCCCCGCCGCACAAGACTTTAATTTGAAATTTCAAATTTGAGATTTCAAATCCTTTTCAGTCAGGGCACTCGTCCGAGCCCCGCACCCATCACCTCCCGAAGAAGCCCGGGTCCATCAAGTACCAGTTATAGAGCCCCGCCGCCAGCCCCGCGCCGAAGACGACGAGCGCGATGACCTTGTCGCGCGCCGTCTCCGGCTTCCCGCCCTTCGCCGGGAAGAGCAGCAGGAACATGCCGCCCACCACGCCGACCGGCCCGAACGCGGCCAGCTTCGGCGAATAGCTCCCCTCCGTGTTCAACTGGTGCCAGTTGAAGTAGATCAGCCCCACGGAGACCGCGATGATCGCCACCGCCAGCAGTCGAGCCTTCAGATGACCCATAAACGTTTTCCCGTAACGAGCGACAGCCTTGCTTTCGTGTTGATGGAATGGCTCCCGCATGATACGCCGGTTTGGATTTCAGACGTGAAAAATTAACCTCGGTCCCGCGTTCGGTCTTCCGCCGATTCGCGCACGCGTTTTTCGATTTTGGGATTTCGGTTTGCGGAAACGGACACCGGGCGGGTGCGGGTGCGTGCGTTGCGGGTGAAAAGTGCTGAAAAACGGGCGGTTGCGGGGGCGGGCGACAGTGGTACGGGGCTTGTTGAGGTGCGTCGCGAGTTGGAAGTGTTCCTTACGGATGTAAAGCAACCCCTATGAGAGACGTAAAGCAACTGGCTATGGATGTAAAACGCACCACTACGGACGCGCCCCGCCCCGCCGCGGATGTGAAGCGCCCCTCTTTCGACGCGCCGCGCTCCGCCATGGACGTGAAACGGCCCCAGCGGAAGAACCGGCGACGCATGAAGATGGCCGTCTACGCGACGCTGGGCGTGTTCGCCGTCGGACTCATCACCTACGGGCTCTCGCGTCTGCCGAAGGCGGCGCCGAGCGTCTCGCGCTCGACCGTGCTGACCGACACCGTCAAGCGCGGGCAGATGCTCCGCAACGTGCGGGGTCTGGGGACGCTCATCCCCGAAGAGATTCGCCAGATCGCCGCCCCCGTCGAGGGGCGCGTCGAGCAGAAGTTCGTCAAGCCCGGCGAAACGGTCGGCCCCGGCACCGTCCTCGTCACGCTCTCCAACCCCACGTTGCAGCAGGCCACGGTCGATGTCGAGTACCAGATCAAGTCGGCCGAGGCCGACATGAACAACCTCAAGTCGCGGCTGGAGAGCGACCGCATGACGCAGCAGGCGGCGCTCGCGTCGGTGCAGTCCGACTACAACCAGGCCAAGATTCAGCTCGACGCCGACGAGCAGCTTGCCAAGGAAGGGCTCGTCGCCACGCTCAACCTGCGCATCTCGCGCGTCCGCGTCGAGCAGTTGGCCGGCCGCGTCGAGGTCGAGAAGAAGCGCATCGAGCAGAACAAGTCGCAGGTCGCCGCGCAGATCGCCGCGCAGCAGGCGCGCATCGAGCAGTTGCGCGCGCAACTCCGCCTCAACCAGGAGCAGGTCGCCTCGCTTCAAGTGCGCGCGGGCACCGCCGGCGTCCTTCAGGAAGTGACGGTCGAGGTCGGGCAGCAGATCACGCCCGGCACCAACATCGCGCGCGTCGCGGACCCCAGCAGCCTCAAGGCCGCGCTCCAGATTCCCGAGACGCAGATCAAGGACATCACGCTCGGCCAGCCCGCCACCATCGACACGCGCGGCGGCGGCACGGTCGCCGGGCGCGTCCAGCGCATCGACCCGGCCGCGCGCAACGGCACCTTCACCGTGGACATCGACCTCGAAGGCCCGATGCCGCAGGGCGCGCGCGTTGACCTGAGCGTGGACGGAACCATCGAACTTGAGCGCCTCAACGACGTACTCTACGTCGGTCGCCCCGCGACGGGCGGCGGCGGGCAGGCCACGGTCTCGCTCTTCAAAGTCGGTCCCGACGGGCGCGAAGCCACGCGCGTGCAGGTCAAGCTCGGCCGCACCTCGGTCAACAACGTCGAGGTCGTCGAGGGCCTGACCGTGGGCGACACCGTCATCCTCTCCGACACCTCGCAGTGGGACGGCGTGGACAGATTAAGGCTCGATTAGTAAAGGCCGTAAGCCGTTAACCGTAAACCGTGACAAGTCGAAGGCTGTTCTTTCTTGTCGCGGTTTTCGGTTAACGAGTTCGACGGTTTCCCCTACTTGTCACCGTTTACGGTTTACGGTTTACGAAAGGAAGAATTGATGAGCGCTACAAGCGAACCCCTTGTGAAGCTGGACGGCGTGCGCAAGGTCTTTTACACGGACGAGGTCGAGACGCACGCGCTCTCGGGCATCCACCTCGACATCAAGAAGGGCGAGTACATCTCGATGGCGGGTCCGTCGGGCTGCGGCAAGTCCACGCTGCTCTCGATCCTCGGCCTCCTGGATTCGCCGACCGACGGCGAGTACATCCTGAACGGGACGCCGGTGGCGAACCTCTCGCTCTCGGAGCGCGCGCGCATCCGCAACCGCGAGATCGGTTTCATCTTCCAGGCGTTCAATCTCATCGGCGACCTCAACGTCTACGAGAACGTCGAGCTGCCGCTGACCTATCGCGACATGGGCGCGAAGGAGCGGCGCGAGCGGGTCGAGGAGGCGCTGCTCAAGGTCGGCATGTCGCACCGCATGAAGCACTACCCCTCGCAGCTCTCGGGCGGTCAGCAGCAGCGCGTCGCCGTGGCGCGCGCCGTCGCCGGCAACCCCTCCATCCTGCTCGCGGACGAGCCGACGGGTAACCTCGACTCCACCAACGGCGAGGCCGTGATGAACCTCCTGCGCGAACTGCACGCGGGCGGCGCCACCATCTGCATGGTCACGCACGATCCGCGCTACGCCAAGTACGCCGACCGCACCTTCCACCTCTTCGACGGCCAGGTCGTCGAAGAGACCCACGAGGCGAAGGCCGAGGAAGAGTTGGAAGAGAGCGGGTTCAAGCTCTAGTCGATTGCGGAGTGCGGAGTGCGGATTGGGGGTTGACGAGGGCGAGGCTCTCATCAATCCGCAATCCGAAATCCGCATTCCGCAAGCACTGACACCGGAGGTGGCGAGATGGGCACGCTTTGGAAGGACGTGCAGTACGCGGCGCGCGTGCTGTTGAAGAGTCCGGGCTTCACGGCGGTGGCCGTCATCGCCGTCGCGCTCGGGGTGGGGGCCAACACGGCCATCTTCTCGGTCGTCAACGCGGTGCTCTTGAGGCCGCTCAACTACAAAGAACCCTCCCAGCTCGTCCTCATCAACCACAACTATCCGAAGCTCGACCTCAAGGCGTCGGTCTCCTCCCCCGGCTACGCGCACTACCGCGACAACGCGAAGTCCTTCTCCGACATGGCGGCCGTGACCGGCTGGTCCGTCAACCTCACGGGCGAGGGCGATCCCGAGCGGCTTCAGGGGATGACGGCGACGCCGAACCTCTTCAAGCTGCTCGGGGCCGAGGCCGCCGAGGGGCGCACGTTCACGGCCGAGGAGGGACAGGTCGGCAACAACAAGGTCGTCGTTCTGGGCGACGCCTTCTGGCGGCGACGCTTCGGCGGCGTCGCGATCGTCGGCAAGAACCTGATGCTCAACGGCGAGCCCTACACGGTCGTCGGCGTGATGCCGCCGGGCGTCGAGTTCGGGCGCGAGTGGAGCGGGCAGGCGCCCGACATCTGGTCGCCCATCGCCTTCACGCCGCAGCAACTCGACCCGAACACCGGCCTCACGAACGAGTACCTCGGCGTCCTCGCGCGGCTCAAACCCGAAGTCTCGCGCCCGCAGGCGCAGGCCGAGCTTGACTCCATCGCCGGGGAGCTACGCCGCCAGTACATGCCCGGCGCCGACGAGAGCAACTGGGGTTTGCTGCTCACGCCCCTCGACGAGTTCGTCGTCGGCAAGATGCGCACGCCGCTTCTCATCCTGCTCGGGGCGGTCGCGTTCGTGCTCCTCATCTCGTGCGCAAACGTCGCGAACCTGATGCTGGCGCGCGCGGCCGTGCGCCAGAGGGAGATCGCCGTGCGCACCGCTCTCGGCGCGTCGCGCTGGCGCGTGGTGCGGCAACTGTTGACGGAGAGCGTGCTGCTCTCGCTGACGGGCGGGGCCGTCGGACTGCTGCTGGCGATGTGGGGCGTTGACCTGCTGCTCAAGTTGAACGAGCACAAGATACCGCGCGCGACCGAGGTCGGGTTGGATTCGCGCGTGCTGCTCTTCACGCTCGGCGTGTCGGTGGTGACGGGCATCGTCTTCGGCCTCGTGCCCGCGTTCCAGATCTCTAGGACCAACCTCCACGACACGCTCAAGGAGGGCGGGCGCAGCGGTCAGGTCGGCGTTCCGCGTATGCTGCGCAACTTCCTCGTCGTCATCGAGATGGCCTTCGCCGTCGTGCTTCTGGTCGGGGCGGGCCTGCTCCTCCGCAGCTTCATCCAGTTGCAGCAGGTCAACCCGGGCTTCCAGCCGGCGGGCGTGCTGGCGATGCAGGTCTCGCTGCCGATGAATAAGTACAAGGAGGGCGCGCAGCGCGCGGCCTTCGACGTGCAGATGCTCGAAGAGGTGCGGGGCGTGGCCGGCGTTAAGAGCGCGGCGACCATCACCAGTCTGCCGATGAGCGGGTGGAACCAGTCGGGCAGCTTCCGCATCGAGGGGCGCCAGGTCGCGCCCGGCGAGAGCGCGCCGCACGGCGACCGCTGGATGGCCTCGGACGACTACTTCCAGACGATGAGCATCCCGCTCGTCAAGGGCCGCTACTTCGACGCGCGCGACACGGCCGAGGCGCCCGGCGTCGCCATCATCAGCGAGAAGCTGGCGCAGAAGTACTGGCCGGGCGAAGACCCCGTCGGCAAGCGCATCACGTTCGAGGGCGGTCAGCAGCAGCCGCGCTTCCGCGAGATCATCGGCGTCGTCGGCCACGTCCGCAACGAGGGTTTAGAGGGCGAGTCGCGCGGCCAGTACTACGTGCCCTACGCGCAGCGCCCGAACGGCGGCGACCTCTTCCTCGTCGTGCGCACCGACGGCGACCCGGCGTCTCTGGCGCCGATGGTGCGCGGGCGCATCGCGTCGGTCGATAAGGACCTGCCGGTCTACAAGGTGACGACGATGGAGAAGCTCGTCTCCGACTCGCTCGCGCAGCGGCGCTTCTCGATGTTCCTCTTCGGCGTCTTCGCAGTGCTGGCGCTGGTGCTCGCGGTCGTCGGTCTCTACGGCGTGATGAGTTACGGCGTGGCGCAGCGGACGCACGAGATCGGTCTGCGGATGGCCTTGGGCGCGCAGGCGCGCGACGTGCTGCGGATGGTCGTGGGGCAGGGGATGGCGCTCGTCGGCATCGGGCTCGGGCTCGGGCTCTTCGGCGCGTTCCTGCTGACGCGGCTGATGGCGAGCCTGCTCTACGGCGTCTCGGCCGCCGACCCGCTGACCTACGGCGGCATCGCGCTCCTGCTCGCGCTCGTCGCGCTCGTCGCCTCCTACCTCCCCGCGCGCCGCGCGACGAAGGTCGATCCGATGGTGGCCCTTCGCTACGAATAAGGCCACTCGGCGCCGGGAGCGCGTCAGCGCGAAGGCAGAGAGACGTTACAACTCAAGGTTGAGGGATGAAGCTTCACTGCTAAGCGTGCTTGAGCACGCTTTGGCGGGCAGGGATGCCCACGCTCCCGGGGGAGAGGAATCCATGAGAACGTTGCTTCAGGACGTGCGGTACGCGGTGCGGACTCTGTTGAAGAGTCCGGGGTTCGCGGTGGTGGCGGTGTTGGCGCTCGGGTTGGGCATCGGCGCGAACACGGCCATCTTCTCCGTCGTGAAGGCGGTGCTCTTGAGCCCGCTGCCTTACCCCGAGCCGGAGCGCCTCGTGTGGGTGCGCGAGATGAACCCGGGCTCGGACATCATGGACGAGCCATCCTCCGGCCCCAACTTCAACGACTGGCGCACGCAGGCGCGCAGCTTCGAGGGCGTCGCCGCCTTCGGGTACGCGGGCGGCACCATCACCGAGGGCGACCGCGAGCCCGAGCGCGTCTCGGGCATGTCCACCTCGGCCAACTTCTTCCAGGTCGTCGGCGTCGCGCCCGCGCTCGGCCGCGGCTTCCTGCCCGAAGAGGAGGCGACGGGGAAGAACCGCGTCGTCGTCATCAGCCACGGCCTCTGGCAGCGCCGCTTCGGCGGCGACCCGCAGGTCATCGGCCGCCAGATCAACATCACCGGCAACGTCCACACCATCGTCGGCGTCGCGCCCGCGAACTTCAAGACGCCCGTGCCCGGCCCGCGCCCGCCCGACATCTGGTATCCCTTCGCGCTCAGGCTCGACGAATCGACCCGGCGCGGCGACTTCCTCAACGTCTTCGCCCGCCTCAAGGAGGGCGCCACGGTCGAGCAGGCGCGCGCCGAGATGGTGGCCCTCACGGCGCGCCTCGCCGAACAGTACCCGGCGGCGAACGCGGGCTGGACGGTGAAGGTCGAGCCCTTACACGAGCGCGTCGTCGGGAACGTGCGGCAGGCGTTGTGGGTCTTGATGGGAGTGGTCGTGTTCCTGCTGCTCATCGCGTGCGCGAACGTCGCCAACCTGCAACTGGCGCGGGCGGCGGCGCGGCGGCAGGAGATGGCCGTGCGCTCCGCGCTCGGCGCGCGGCGCGGCCGACTCGTCCGGCAGTTGTTGACGGAGAGCGTGCTGCTCTCAATCGCGGGCGGCGGGCTCGGGCTCGTGCTGGCGGCGTGGGGCGTCGAGTTGTTAGTTGCTTTAAGTCCGGGCAACATCCCGCGACTCGAAGAGGTCGGACTCGACGCGCGCGTGCTCGCCTTCACCTTCGGCGTGTCGGTCTTGACGGGCGTGGTCTTCGGGCTGCTCCCGGCGCTGAGCGCGTCGAAGGCGGACGTGTCCGTCTCGCTCAAGGAGGGCGGCTCGCGCGGCGCGACCGCCGGGACGGGCGCGCGCCGTCTGCGCTCGACGCTGGTCGTTGCCGAGATAGCCATCACGGTCGTGCTGCTCGCGGGCGCGGGACTGATGGTGCGCAGCTTCGTGGCGATACAGGCCGTGGACCCGGGCTTCCGCGCCGACCGCATCGTCACGTTCGACTTCGCGCTCCCGATGACGAAGTACAACGAGGAGCCGCAACGCGCGGCCTTCTTCGAGCAGTTGACGACGCGCGCCGCGACGATACCGGGCGTCGAGCGCGCGGCCGTCGTAAACGACCTGCCTTTGAGCAGCGGCCGCGACTTTCTCTCCTTCGTCGTCGAGGGGCGCCCGCCGCTCCCGCCCGAGCAGGTGCAGGACGCGGAGGTCTTCACCGTCTCGCCCGACTACTTCGAGGTGATGGGCATCTCCTTCGTCCGCGGCGAGCGCCTCACCGAGCGGCACAGGGCGGGCGTGCCCGACGTGGCCGTCATCAACGAGACGATGGCCCGCAAACACTTCCCCGGCGAAGACCCCATCGGCAAGCGCGTCAACCTCGGGAACCCCGAGAACACGCCGTGGATCACCGTCATCGGTGTCGTCGGCGACGCGCGGACGGGCGGGCTCGACAAGGAGCCGTACCCGCAGATGTACGCGCCGTCGGCGCAGTTCCCCTACCGCGCGATGACGTTCGTGGCGCGCACGTCGGGCGAGCCGCTGTCGATCGCGCCCGCGCTCCGGCGCGAACTGGCGGCGATAGACAAAGACCTGCCGCTCTACA
The DNA here is from genome assembly GCA_036379655.1 of Pyrinomonadaceae bacterium. Taxonomy (GTDB): domain Bacteria; phylum Acidobacteriota; class Blastocatellia; order Pyrinomonadales; family Pyrinomonadaceae; genus QHXN01. The sequence goes on along the minus strand of DASVGG010000078.1, from coordinate 587 downwards.
ACGTGCGCACGATGGAGCAGGTGATGTCCGAGTCGGTCGCGCGCCGACGCTTCCAGATGGTGCTCATCGCGGCCTTCGCGGGCGTGGGGCTGCTGCTCGCGGCCGTCGGCATCTACGGCGTCATCTCCTACTCGGTCGCGCAGCGCCGCCACGAGATAGGCGTGCGGATGGCCCTGGGCGCGCGCGCGGCGGACATCCTGCGCCTCGTCGTCGGGCAGGGGCTCGGGCTGACGCTCCTGGGCGTAGGCTGTGGCCTCGTCGTGGCGTTCGTGCTCACGCGCGTGATGGCGAGCCTGCTCTACGGCGTCTCGGCCACGGACCCTTTGACCTTCGCCTGCGTCTCGCTGGCGCTGCTCGGCGTGGCCCTCCTCGCCTGCCTCGTGCCGGCGCGAAGAGCAACGAAAGTAGACCCGATGATTGCTCTCAGGTACGAGTGAGATCAGGCCGTCACACGCCGGGAGCGCGGGCATCCCTGCCCGCCATGAGCGCGTCAGCGCGAATTGCAGTGAGACTGTAAGTCTCAAGGTTGAGAGATAAAGAATGACGGCTAAGCGTGCTGGCGCACGCTTTGGCGGGCAGGGATGCCC
>DASVGG010000077.1:0-121092 GCA_036379655.1 Pyrinomonadaceae bacterium | reverse complement strand
CGACGTGGGAAGCCCGACCCCGCCGCGACTCAAGCCGTCCGCTTACTTCGCGTTCACGGCCCGCGTCGCGGAGCCGCCGAGGCTGCTGCGCACCGTGATGTTCTGCGGGTTGGTGGCAGCGTTGAAATCCCCGCTGTACTTGTTCCCCTTACTCGTCAGCGTGCCGAGCAGTTGCCCGGTCGAGGTGACGAAGACCTGTAGCGTCGCGCCCGAGCGCGAGCTCGTGGCTTCGACGTGCAGCATGCGCTTCGACGAGGTGTACTCGGCCTTCTGGATGGAGACCGTGTCGGCGGGCGTCGCCGGGTTGACGGTCAACGTGGCGGTGCGCGTCACGCTGCCGGAGACGGCGGTGATGGTCACGCTCGTTGACAAGGTGACCGACGTGGTGGCGACGCCGAAGCTCGCCGACGAAGCGCCCGTCGGAACCGTAACGCTGGTCGGGACGCTTGCGACGGCGCTGCTCGACGAAAGGTTGACGACCGTCGGCGACTGGGCCGGGCCGCTGAGCGTGACCGTCCCCTGAGAGGCGGCGCCGCCCGTGACGGAAGTCGGATTCAACGTGACGCCCGTCAGCGTCACGGCCGGCGCGGGCGCCGGGTTGACGGTCAACACGGCGCTCTGCGTCGAGCCGCCGTACGTGGCCCTGACCGTCACCTGCGTCGAAGTGCTGACGGCGGTGGTCTTGAAGTCAACGAAGCCGCTTGAGCCGCCGGGGGCTATCCCGAGCGACGGCGGCAGGCTCGCGACCGAGGGGTGGCTGCTCGACAGCGTGACTATCGCCCCCTCGGGCGGGGCCGGCTGGTTCAGAGTGACGAGCGCCCTGACGGTCTGCGCCGAACCGCCGACGACGGTCGAGGGCGTGAGCGTGACGGCGGCGACCGACGCGCCGTTGGAAGGCGCGGCGACCGTCAGCGTCGCGCTGCGCGTCACGCCCGCATAGTTGGCGGTGATCGTGACCGGGGTTGTCAGTCCCGTCTGCTGCGTGCTGATGGTGAACGTCGCCGAAGACTGCCCGGCGGCGACGGTGACGTTGAAGGGCGTGGTGACGAGCGACGGGTTGTCGTTGGTAATCGAGACGACGGCGCCGCCCGCGGGCGCGACCGTGCCGGGCGTCAGGCTGACAACGCCGGTCGAGGACGTGCCGCCCGTGACGGTGGAGGGCTGCGTCTGCAACGAGCCGAGCGTGGCGGCGCCCGCCGGGGTGACGGTCAACGTCGCGCTGCGCGAGCCGCCGCTGCCGGCCGAGACGGTGATGGTGACGGTCTGCGTCGTCGTCACGCTCGCCGTGTCGAGCTTGAACCTGACGTTCGTCATCCCCGCGATGATGCGGACGCCCGTCGGCGCGGGGACGACCGAACTCCTGCTGCTCGTCACGGTCAGCGAAGTGCTGCTGGCGGCGACCGCGCCGGGGGCCAGCAACACGTTGACCTCGGCCTGCGTGCCGCCGACGACGCTCGCGGGCGCAATCTGGACGCTGCCGAGGGAGAAGGTCGCGCGCGGGACGCCCGTGGTGTTGGTCAGGACGGTGGTGCCGGGGTTGTTGCCGCGCACCTGCAAGGCCACGTCCTGCTTGCCGTCGCCGTTAAAGTCCGAAGCGATGAGCGCCCCGCCGCCCCTCTGGACGACGAAGCCGGGGACGAGGTAGCGCGTCACGGCGCTGAACGTCCCCGCGCCGTTGCCGTAGAGCACGCCGAGCATCCCGTCGCCGTTGACGGTGCAGCAGCCGGCCATCCCGAGCAGCACGTCCTGGAACCCGTCGCCGTTCAGGTCGGCGACGGTCAACTCGCCGGGGCGCTCCTGGAGCGCGTCCGGGATGGAGGCCGACGGGCGGAACGTCCCGTCGCCGTTGCCGAGCACGACGACCGTCCTGTGATCGGCGTCGGCGGCGACGGCCAAGTCGGGTATCGCGTCGCCGTTGAACTCGCCGAAGGCGAGGTCGGTGTTGTCCACGCCCGGCACGACCGTCAGGTCGGGCGACTGCCGGAACGTCCCGTCGCCCGCGCCGAGCAGGATGAAGACGCCGCCGTCGCCCCCCGCGACGCCGAGGTCGAGGTTGCCGTCGTTGTTCACATCCGCGGCCTGCACCCTGTAGGGCGCGAAGCCGACGGTGAGATGTTGCGGCGACTGGAAACTACCGTCGCCGATGCCGCGCCAGATGGAGACCGAGTCGCCGACGGAGCAGCCCGCGCCGAAGCATGCGAACTGGTGCGCGACGACGGCGTCGAGCCGCCCGTCGTGGTCGAAGTCGGCGAGCGTGACCGACGGCCCGTCGTAGCCGTTGACGTTGGGGAAGCCGACGGGGGCGCCGAACGTCCCGTCGCCCTTGTTGAGCAGCACGGTCAGCGAAGTCTGCTCGCTGTCGTTCGTCACGACGAGGTCGGCGCGGCCGTCGCCGTTGAGGTCGCCCGCAGCCACGTCCTGCGTGAAGCCGCCGGCCGGGTACTCGACGTAGGGGCGGAACGTCCCGTCGCCGTTGTTGAGCGCCACGCGGACGTTGATGCCCGCGCCGGCCAGGTCGGGCCGGCCGTCGCCGTTGAAGTCGGCGGCGATGTGGCTGTTGCCGACGATGGGGTAGTCCCGGCCGGCGAAGGTGGTCGTCTGCGCGGCGGCGCTCGCGGCGCAGAGCAGGATCAGTGCAAGGAGTAACGGCGCCCGGAGCGTGCGCGCCTCGAACGGTTCACTGGCTGTTAGCATCTGTGTTCAGTCCCCCTTATATGACAGTGTCTCCTGCCGCGTTCGGAAATACGCCGCACGCAGGAATCTTTTCCCGGCCGCCTCGAAAGAATATCGCCCCGGCGGCGAAGGATGGGAGAACCCTTCACCGCCGGGGGCTTCGTGTGGTGCTCGGCCGCGCCCGTTAGAGCGCGCGCTTCGCGATGGTGCCGCTGCCCGTGCAGGCGACCCACAGCGCCGAGGGCGTGGCGGCGCCGATCAGCGGAGACCTGTCCACCAGGTCTTTGCTGATGATCGTGCCGTCCGCCAACGACAGCCGCGTGACACTGTTGGCGCCGTTCGAGACGACCGCCAGGTTGCTGCCGCCGTAGGGGATCATCCCGGCCGGGCCGTCGCCCACGACCGTCTTGGAGAGCACGGTGCCGGAGCTGTTGAACCGCTGCACGAACGAGTCCCAGAAGCAGGCCACGAAGAGCTCGCCCCGGCTGTTGACGGCGAGGCCGAACGGCCCGCGCCCCGTGGCGAACTTGGCGACCAGCGCGCCGGCCGACGAGACCTTCCACACCTCGTTGGCCTTGTTGCACGAGACGTAGACGTTGACGGTGGTGACCGTCTTCGTGGTGCGGGTGCTGGTCGTCGAGCTCTCGGTGGCGCCGCCGAGCGTCGTGCCGCCCGTCCCCGACTCGGGCGGGGGCGCCGTGCCACCGCCGTCGGTGGTCGTGGAGGCGTCAACGGTGCTCGATTCGCCCCCGCAGTCCAGACAGTCCTGGATGGTCCCGTCGCCGGTGGGCGTGATGGCGCTGCCGTCCGCGCTGACGAGGTTGGAACCCGAGTAGTAGTACTTGGTGGTGGTCACGCTGACGACCACCCAGACGGGGCGCGCGCCCACGCCGGTCGAGCCGAGCGCCGTGCCGTCCGTGGACGAGAGGCGCACCAGCGTATTGCTGCGCTCGCAGGCGACGTAGAGCACGCCGCCGTAGAGGGCCGCGTGGACGGGGCCGTCGCCCGCCACGTTGAAAGTGGCGACCGGCGTGCCGTCCAGCTTCAACTTCGAGACGGTGTTGTCGGCGTTGTTCAGGACGTAGAGCCAGCCGCCGTTGTTGTTGTCAACGAGCAGCCCGGTCGGGTTGCGCCCGACGGCGAAGGTGCCGATGACCGTCCCCGCGCCGTTGAGCTTCACGACCTTGTTCGTGTACTGGAGCGACGCGTAGAGGTTGCCGTTGGCGTCGGCGGCCATGCTGGTGACGCCGGCGTCGAGGCCGACGCTGGTCACCGCCGTCGAGTCGGTGGCGGCCACCTGCTTCGGCGTCGTGGTGGTGCCGGTCTGCGCGGAGGCGAACGCCGCCGCGAGCAGCGTGAGCGCGATGATGAGCAGCGCGCCGGTCGGGCGTCTCACTGTTCGCATCTGGGTCGTCATTAGCTGTCTCCTTTCGCCGGGGCGCGGTCTTCGGCCGGCACCAGCCAGCCGATGGACTCGACGATCATCCTCGGGTTGCTCATCCCCGGGCAGGCCGCCCAGAGCTGTTGGGGCTCGTTGCCGTAGCGGACGTTCCCGATGTGGTTCGACTTGTCGGCGTCGGCCACCGGGTCGGGGTCGGTGAAACCGAGCTTGCGCCGCAACAACTCCAGGTCGGCGGGGTCGCCGGTCAGGTACTGCCAGCCCGGCCCCACCTTGTGCATCCGCGCGTACTCGGCCAGCGCCTCCGGCGTGTCCTGCTCCGGCTTGAGCGAGAACGAGTACATGAAGATGTCTTTGCCCACCCGGTCGCCGAGCAGCCGCTGCACCTTCACGAGGTTCGTCGTGATGCCGGGGCAGATGCCCTCGCACTTGGCGTACATGAAGTTGATGACGACGATCTTGTCCTTGATCAGGTCGTCGTAGAAGCGCACCTTTTTGCGCTCGTGGGTGATGAGCTCGACGTTCGGGAAGTGGCGCTGCCTGATCCGGTCGCGCGAGGCGATGTCCTCGGGTCGAGGCCCGGCCGCCGGCTTCGGGGTCTCGCCCCGCACCACGGCGGCGCCGACGAGGGGGGCGACGCCGAGCAGGGCCATCAAGTTCCTTCTGCTGATGTTCTTCGTCATTCGGCCAGTCCTTTCTACGGATTCGTTTTGAGATCCCCGGTGTCGTTGATTTCGAGGAGCACCATCATCGCGTGGTCTTCGTGGACGACGTTGTGACAGTGGATCGGGTACTTGCCGGTGAAGTCGCGGAAGCGGAAGTAGACCTCGGCCTGCATGTTGTGCTCAAGGCGTAGCACGTCCTTGCGACCCGCCTGGACGAGGCCGGAGGTGGCCGGCGCCGCCCCGTTGATCTTCAAGGTCTGGAACTCCTCGAAGTGCATGTGGATGGGGTGCTGCCAGCCGCCGGAGTTGTTCTGGAAGATCCACTTCTCGGCGGTGTTCCGCTTGATGGCGAAGCGGGGCGGCTCGATGCAGTCCGGGAACCGTCCGTTGACGGCCCACTGTCCGTTATTGCGCTCGAACTTGAAGGTGCGCGTGACCCGGATGGGGTCGGTCGTGCTGGGGTAGCCGTAGAAGTAGGGCTGGCCCGCGGGGAGCGCCGGGATCGCCGTGTCGAAGTTGACGCTGTTGTCGGCCACGGCGGGCTGGTCAACGACGATCTTCAGAATCTTCGTGCCCTGACCGGCGTTGAGCACCTTACCCGTCGGCCCACGGCCGTCGGTCTGCTCCAGCCGGTTCTCGATGTAGAAGGTCTTGCCCGCGAGGCCGGTGAAGTCCACGACCACGTCGGTGCGCTCGGCGACCGAGAGGCGGACGCTGCTGACCTTGACGGGACGGTCGAGTAAGTTGCCGTCCGTGCTCAACTGCCAGAACTGCTTGTTGGCGTTGTTGGTGTCGGTGATGAAGAACTGGTAGAAGCGCGACGGCCCCATGTTGAGCCAGCGGAAGCGGTAGCGGCGCGGGCTGACGTGGAGCACGGGCTGCACCTTGCCGTTGACCAGCATCTTGTCGCCGAGGATGCCGTCGAGGTTGAAGAGGTCGAAGGCCAACTGGTCGGTCTGGAGGTCGTAGACCGCGTCGTTGAAGACCATGTTGATGTCGAAGTTCGGGTAGCTCGGCAGGCGGAAACCGGTCGTCTCGTCGCCGCCGTCGAACTGCCCGTTCTTGTGGAAGAGGTTGAACATCCCGGCCAGCCCCTTGTAGACGTTCTGCGCCGTGAAGTCGAAGCGGTGGTCGTGATACCACAGCGTGTGCATCGACTCCTTGAGGTCGCCGGGGATGCCCGCGGCGTTGAGGCCGGGATGCGTGGACTTGTAGCCGGCCAGCACGTTCGGGTAGTGGTGGTCGTAGAAGTGCCCCTGGTCGTTGAAGAAGCAGGGGTGGCCGTCGGACTCCGACGGGGTGTGGCCGTTGTGCAGGTGGGTCGTCGTCGAGTTCTTGCCGAACCCGCCGTTCTGCGCCTGCGGCGGCAGGTCGTTCCATTGCCGCACGAGCATCGGCTCGCCGTAGAAAGCCTTGAAGAGCGGGCCGGGGAAGATGCCGTCGAAGCCCCACAGGGTCGAGGGCGCCGTGAACGCGGGGTGCGACTTCGCCTGGAAGGCTTTCTGGTGAACCTCGTAGTACTTCTGCGGCGGCTGATCCGCGAAAGCCTGGTGTGTGATCGAGCGGCTCTCACCCGCCGCCGTGTTGGGGACGGCGTTGGGCGTCGGCCCCGTCAGGCTGGACACCGGGATAGGCTGCTTCTCGACGAGGCGCGGCATGTCCTCGACGAACGGGGTGGTCGGGCGGCTCTGCGGGGTGTCGTCATAGACGAAGCCGGCGCTGGTCAGCGGGCGGGCGCTCAGCCCCGACTTCGGGATGAGCATCCCCGCGCTGGTGAGCAGCCCGAGCTTCAGCAGATCGCGCCGCTTGTAACCTTCGGCGATCAGCTCGCGCCGGTTCTTAGCGGCGATCTGGCTCCGTTTATCTCTCGTTCGATCTCTCTTCGAGATGTTTGCCATTAACCATTCTCCTTCTGAAACATTCTGGGACAGAAACTGAACCTTTGAGGCGACGGTCCAAAGGGGTATTCGAAGCGCCCCGCGTCGGCCGTCGAGCCGGGGGCAGACAGGGCGCGTCGGGTTCTTGAACGGGTGTTACGTGGCTGGGCGCCAGCCGTGCCGGTGGACCCACCGGATGCCGGTCTCGCACGGAGGCGCTCAGGTCAATGTCGTCGCGCGGCGCGCGGGATGCGAAGCAACACAAGCCGTCGGGTTCGGAGGTGACCGCCCCTATGCTCGGGGCTGTCTGGGTCTCCGCGTCCTTCGGCTTCGGTGTGTTGACAGAGCATTCCGACGCGCGGTGATACGCACGACGACAATTCGGGGTGACGACTCATTCCGGAAAGAAAATGAGTCACGGTGCTAAGAGGTGATTGCCCCTCGGCTACGGGTTCGGGAGTTGGGCATTTCGGGAGCCGTGGTCGAAGGATTAACGTGTCGCAGTCTGTCACGGTCGGCAATCGCCATACCTCTCCCGGTGCGGTGTGCTTTCTCACTATTCGCGGCGCCTACCGGGTGCGGGCGCTTTCGGGATGAATCACTGTGCGGCGGCGCGTGTCTTACGGTGAAACATGCGCGCCGCCGCCCCAGGAAGACCGCCCGTGAGTCTCGACCCGCACCACTCCGGTGCGAGTCGAGACTCCGGTTCGACTTATTTCAAACTCACCGCGCGGCTCGCGGAGCCGCCCAGGCTGCTCCTTACGACGACGGTCTGCGGATTCGTCGTCACGCTGAAGGTGCGGTCGTACCGCCCGCCGCCCCTGTTGCCGAGGACACCGATGACCTGCCCCGTGGCCGCCACGTAAACCGTCAGCGTCGCCGAAGCGTTGCTGCCGGTCGCCTGCACCGACAACTCCCGCTTGGACGACACGTATTCGACCCGCTGAATCGAGACCGTGTCGGACGGCTGCGCGGCCGGAGGGTTGACGATTAGTTTGGCCGTGCCGGTGGCCGGGAGCGAGCTGCCGTAAGTGGCCGCGAGCGTCGCGGTGGTCGAAGACGTGACCGCGTTGGTCTTGACGCTGAACGTCACCCCGGTCTGACCCTCCGGGACGAGGACGCTCGACGGCACAACCGCCGCCGGGCTGTCGCTCTTGAGCGCGACGAGCGCGCCGCCCACCGGGGCGACTCCATTAAGGGTCACGGTCGCCGTGGCGTTGGCGCCGCCCGCGACGCTGCCCGGCGCGACCGAGAGCGACGACAGGAAGCGCGGCGGCTCGACGGTCAACATCGCATTCGGCGTCGTGGCCCCGTACGTCGCCTGGATGTTAATCAGGTAAGGACGCGTGAACCCGTCGAGTGTCGTCACTTCGGTGACAACGTCGAAACTCGCGGCCGACTCGCCCTCGGGCACGGTCACGGCGGGCGGCGTCTCGACCGTGAGCGGGGACGCGGCGGTGCCGGCCGTCGGCGACAGGATGGTGTGCGACAGGTTGACGACCGCGCCGCCTTGCGGCGCGGGCCGGCTCAGTTTGACCGTCACACGCACGGCTTCGCCGGCCACGATGCTCGGGCGGTCGAGCGAGAGTGTAGACGCGAACGCTTCTTCCGACGCGACCGGCACCCACATCACCGCGCGGACGTTGGCGGGGTCGCTCGAACCGCGACCGGCCCATCCGACGACCCTCCCGTCGGCGTCGATGCCGGTCGCGGCGGCGTCGGTGAAGCCGTCCGGCAGGTATTGGTTCAGGTCTATCGCGCTCGCGGCGTTGCCCGACCAGACCAGCGCGTGACTGTGCCCGACCAGCGTGACGGGGTCGAAGATGTAGCCGGAGCCGGCCTGCTCGAAGCCGTTGGTCGCGTTGGCCTCGGACGACGTGTAACCGTCCGGGTGCAGATTGACAACGCTCTCGGCGCTTCCCTTCCACAGCAGCGCGCGCTTCGGGGTGTAACCGTAGCCGACCTGCTGCCCGCCCGCGACGGCGTTGGCCTGCGACGTGCCGGAGTCGGGGGGATTGAGGTTGACGGCGCTTTCGGCCGTGCCCGACCAGAGGACCGCGAACGGCCCGGTGTAGGCGTTGATGCCTATCACCTCCAGACCGATACCGACCTGCTGTAAGCCGTCCGTGCCGAGCGCGCGCCCGGCCCCGAAGCCGAGCCCGAACGGCGTCAGATCGACGGCGCTCTCCGCCGACCCCGACCACAGGAACGGATGAAACTCGGCCCTCGTCCCGTCGGGACAGCTCCCCTTTTTCGTAGTACACGGCACGCGCCGCGTCGCCGAGCCGACCTGTCGCCCGCCCGCTACACCGGCGGCGACCGACTGATCCCACTGGGACGGATTTAAATCAACTCGACTTGCCGCCGTCCCCAGCCACAAAGCCGCGTGGTCGTTCGCGCTCCCCGCCTGCTGGCCGTCGCCGACCGCGGCGACCGTCCCCGGGCCGAGGTCTATCGCGCCGGCCGCCGAGCCGTTCCACAGCAACGCATGACTCACGACGGGCTGGCCGGCCGCCGTGGCGAAGCCCGCGCTGCCGACCTGCTGCGCGCCGGATACTCCGGCGGCCGACGAGGTAGTCGAGCCGGCCGGGGTTAAATCAATCACGACGTAACCCCGGACGGGCGTTGAAGGCGGAGACACCTGCGCCGCGACGCCGACCCACGCGGGGGCCAGACACAGCGCAAGCGCCAAGGCGGCGGCGGTAAACTTTAAGAGGAAGCGGTTCATACATTACTCCAGAGGGATACAACGAAGCTTGTGTTGACTGCCGAAACACTCTTCACGTCAGCGCCGGCTTCAGGCGTCTGTTGTGAGTTGATGTCTTGGGAAATCGCCGATGAGGTTAAGGGCACTACGCAACAGAGTTGAGTCGCGTCGCGAAAATACATCGAATAAAAATTCTCTTCTCGTTCACACCGAAACCACGTCCGCGCGCGGCGAAGTTGAGACGCACGTCTCCTCACACGGCGCGCGCGCTAAGGCGTCAACACCGCTCGGGCCGCGACGTTCGCGCGCGGTCGGAGACGGCCGGCCGCGACTGCGCGACCGGGGTCGGATGTGTGCGTCGAGAATTACATATGGTCGTACCCGGCCGCGCGTTGATTGAACAGAACCAACGCGCGGATAACGTTAGGGGCAGATCGGTGAGACGGCCGGAAGGCGGAGCAACAGTTATACCGTGACCGGCGCACAAGCCCCTTCGGCGTTAAAGGGACGGCTGCCGCTCGCCGGTTCTACGGTCGTGAAGTGCGCCGAAGGATGTGGCGCCTGATGGCGTGCGAGTCTGAAGTGCTCATCGCTGTGAGCGTCGGCGTCCAAAGTGAAACAAGATGAACGCGGGACTGACTTACGGTGAAACACCTTCGGCGCCGGCTTCACACCGCGTGCGCCGAACAACACTTGCGGTCACCGCGCCTCCAATTAGCGTTCGGGCGCGCGTGCCTCGCCGAGGTATGAGGGTTGCTTGGCGGGTCGTTCGCTTGCCGTAGTTCGTTCCGTCGCTTCACGTTCCGGAGGAAGTCTTCGCATAGGGCGCGTCTCCCCCTGAAAAGTTAAGAGGAAGTAACGGTCTCTTCCCAGTCACCGCTCCGTCTCGCGGTGGGCAAGCCTCCCTGGGCAGGGCGAGCGTCTTACCGGCCTCGAAGCCCTGTACCACTTCATCAAACTCAACCCGTCAGAGGACATCAGTCCCCTGCGAAAAGGAAATTCCAATGCAGTCACTCAAAGACACTCCCTACACCAACCTTCGCAACAAGACCCTGCGCCTGTTCGTCGCCCTCTTCGCCTTGGCGACCTTCGGCACGGCCGCGCTCGGACAGGCCCCGACCCTGACGTTGAGGAGCAACTTCAGCCTGATCGACTTCGGCAGGTTCAACACCGGGACGCTCTCGCCGAACACCGTCATCACCATCAACAACGGCGGCACGACGGGCACCGTCACCATCACGAACGTCACCATCACGGGCACCAACGCCGCCGACTACACGCTGGTCTCGACCACCTGCATCAACGCGACGCTCACGACCGTGGGGACGTGCACCGCCACGGTCAGGTTCAACCCCCTCGCCGTCGGCTTCCGCCGCGCCAACCTGACGGTGACCGACACGGCCGCCGGCAGCCAGCACCTCGTCCCGCTGCGCGGCGTCGGCCTCAACCCGAGCATCCCGAACGAGGCCGTCGGGCCGATTGACCCGCGCACGGGCTTCCCGCTCTGGCACCAGGACGAGCAGGGCCGCAAGCTTCAACTGTGTCTCAACAGCGCGACGCTCTGCCTGACCAGCGTCGCCGGCGCCCCTTCGGTCACGACCGCGCTCATCAACTTCCCGGGCGAGGCGTTCTACTGGTCGGCCGAGGCCGAGATTCCGAGGAACGTCGGCGACGACGCGCTCCTCGTGCTCGCCAAGGAGGCCGCCTTCACCACCGAGGACGCGGCGGTCGGCGAGCAGATCGTCTTCGACCGCATCCGCGTCCGCATCGACGCGCTGACCCCCGGCGCGACCTACACCATCACGCATCCCTTCGGAGTCATGACGGTGGTGGCCGACGCCGACGGCGAGATCAACACGACCACCGACGTGGGCTGCGGCGGCTCGCCCTGCGACTTCCGCATGTCGATGAACGGCGGGAACAACGTCTTCCTCCGCTGGGACCCGGCGTTCCTCCCGGCGGCCCCCGCCGGCTACCTCGGCGACCCGACCGTCCCGCACCGGGTCACGGGCAGCCCCCTCAGCACGAACCTCTTCAAGGTTGACGGACCCAACGTCGGCGGTCCCGGCGTCAACAGCATCCAGACCCTCTTCTTCACGGTGTCCGGGAGAATCTTCCAGTAGTCTCCCCGCTAACCTCGTCCGCGCGCGTGCACAATGGCCGCGCGCGGACGAGGTTCTGCTTCGGGTCGCGCTGCCCACTTTGATCCGAGGCCAGCACCGTGAGGAACTCATCCCCTCCTCAAACCAGTTGCAGCAGGTGCCCCATCCGTTCCTTCTTTGTCCTGAGATAGCGCGAAGCCACGCCCGCCGATGGGACTTCCAGCGCCAGGCGCTCGACCACTTCGAGCCCCGCCCGCGCGAGCGCACGAATCTTCGTCGGGTTGTTTGACAACACGCGCACACGGCGTAGGCCGATGTCGAGCAGTATCTCCGCGCACTGGCCGTACTGTCGCAGGTCGGCGCCCAGTCCCAACCGCTCGTTGGCCTCGATGGTGTCGGCGCCTTCGTCCTGCAAGGCGTAGGCGCGAATCTTGTTGATGATGCCGATGCCGCGCCCCTCCTGCTGCTGGTAGACGATGGCCCCGTGACCCTCTCGCTCGATGCGCCGGAGCGCGGCGTCGAGTTGCCCCGCGCAGTCACAACGCAGCGAGCCGAAGACCTCGCCGGTCATGCACTGCGAGTGGATGCGCACGGGGCTCGGCCGGTCGGGGCGCAACTCCCCCTTGACGAGCACGACGAACTCTTCCGTGGAGTCGAGTGAGCGATAGCCGATGATGCGAAACTCGCCCGCCTCGGTCGGCAGACGCGCCTCCGCGACACGCTCGACAGTCCTCGGGGCCGTGTGCAGGGCGGCCATGTTGCTGTAGTAAGTCAATCTCATGGTCATGTCGTCTTTTCACTCTCCTTGAGGGCGCACCAGTCGCCCTACCAACTGAGTTATCCGCCTTTTTTCTTAAGATACACCCATCTCGGAATAAGTCAATGACTAATTTGACTTATTGTGTTTTCACCTTTGCGGGTGTATATTTCGAGGCGGGGAGGATCAATGAAGACGACCAAACTGGACGAGCGTTTTTTCGACAGCACGCGCGGGCGCGTCGTGGGCCTGCTGCGCGGCAAGTCCGGCACCGTCGTCGAGTTGGCGGAGGCGCTCGGGCTGACGGACAACGCCGTCCGCGCTCACCTTCTCAGCCTCGAACGCGACGGTCTCATCCGCCAGAGCGGCGTCCAGCGGGGCTCACGCAAGCCGCACTATTCCTACGAATTGACGCCCGAAGCCGAGCGACTATTTCCCAAAGCCTACGACGCGCTGCTCAACCAGTTGATCTCGACTTTGAAAGACCGCCTCCCGCCGTCGGCCATCGAAGACGTGCTGCGTGAGGTCGGGAGGTCGCTCGCGGCCCGGCACGCTTCAGTCGATGGCCCCGGCGACCTGGAGGCGCGACTGCAAAATGCCGTCGAGATTTTAAAAGCCATCGGCGGGACGCCGTCCATCGAAAGAGAGGGCGACAGGCTGTTTATCCGCAGCGGCGGGTGCCCGCTCGCGGCCGCGGTCGCCGAACACCCAGAGGTGTGCGAGGTTGCCGAAGCCCTTGTGGCAGAGATCGTCGGGCTGCCGGTTCAAGAGTCCTGCCAACGGGGTGAGACTCCTAAGTGCCGCTTCGAGATTGGCGAGTTGGAATGAAGCCGGGCGGCGCCGGGATGTTGGTCAACCGTGAGAACTATCTTGTCCGGCTGCGGCCGCGCGGCGAGACGCTCTACGCCAGTCAGGGCGAGACCGTGCTGGCGACCGCGCGCGACGGCTTCATCGACGGCGGCGCCGACCACGGGCTCTTCGTCCGCGAGACGCGCCTCGTGTCGCGCTACCGCTACCTGATTGACGACGAGACGCCCGCGCCCGTGGCGCTCTCGAACGTCGGGCAGCACACGTGGCTCGGCTACTACATCGTCGCGCCGCCGGGCGCGCCTCCGCCGCCGCGCGACCAGGGGAGCGGGCAGATGGAGGCCGTCTCCGAGCAGACGTTGGAACTGCGCCTCTCGCGCTACGTCGGCGACGGGCTCCACGAAGACGTTGACCTGACCAACTACTCCGAACACGCGACGCGCTTCACGCTCGCGCTTGAGGTAGACGCCGACTTCGCCGACATCGACGAGACGAAGGGTGACCGGAGGCAGCGCGGTTCACTGGAACGCGCGTGGCGCGACGCGGCCGAAGGGGTCTGGGAACTCGGCTTCGACTACCGGGCCGAGCACAACTACGACCGACAGGGCAACGCCGGGACGGCGCGCATTCATCGCGGGCTCACCCTGCGCGTCGAGCGCGCGGACTCAGAACCGACTTATGCGGACGGCCGACTCTCCTTCCGTGTCGAACTCGCCCCGCGCGCCAAGTGGCACGCGTGCCTCAACCTGATCCCCTTCATCGACGGCGAGACGCTTCGGCCCCTTTACCACTGCCGCGCGTTCGAGGGCACGCACAACGAGAACGACCGCCGCCGCAAGATTTTCCTCTCGGAGTCCGCGCGCGTCGAAGCACCGGGCGACCGAACGTTGTCGCACGTCGTCACGGGCTCACTGCAACAGGCGCAGCGCGACCTGGCGTCGCTGCGCCTCTACCGCGCCGACCTCGGCGAGCGTGCGTGGACGCTGGCGGCGGGGCTGCCCATCTACCTCGCCTTCTTCGGGCGCGACATGCTGACGGCCGCGTGGCAGGCGGCGCTCCTCGGCCCAGACATGTTGAAGGGGACGCTGCCCGTCCTCGCGCGCCTGCAAGGGGCGGAGGTCAACGACTGGCGCGACGAGCAGCCCGGGAGGATGATCCACGAGGCGCACGGCGGGCCGCTCAAGGCGCTCAACTACGACCCGCGTGGCCGCTACTACGGCTCGATCACCACGTCCGGCTTCTACCCCGTCGTTGTCTCCGAGCTGTGGCATTGGACGGGCGATAAAGAGTTGGTTCGGCCGCTGCTCGCGCCCGCGCTCAAGGCTCTCAGGTGGCTCGACGAGTACGGCGACATCGACGGCGACGGCTTCTACGAGTACCAGACGCGCTCCGAGCAGGGCGTCCGCCACCAGGCGTGGAAGGACTCGCCGGACGCGGTCGTCTACGAGGACGGCCGGCAGGTCGAGCCGCCCATCGCCACCTGCGAGGAGCAGGGCTTTGCTTATCTGGCGAAGCTGCACATGTCGGAGGTGCTCTGGTGGTTCGACGAGAAGGACGAGGCCCGGCGGCTCTTCCGCGAGGCCGGCGAACTCAAGCGGCGCTTCAACGAGGCGTTCTGGATGGAGGACGAGGGCTTCTTCGCGTTCGGCCTCGACAGCCGGAAGCGGCGGATTAAATCGATCACGTCGAACCCCGGTCACTGCCTCGCGACCGCGATTGTCGATGACGCGCTCGTGCCGCGCACGGCGCTGCGCTTCATCGGCGACGACCTCTTCAGCGGGTGGGGCATCCGCACTTTGTCGAGCGACCACCCCGCGTTCAACCCTTACAGCTACCATCGTGGCTCGGTGTGGCCCGTCGAGCAGGGGACGTTCTCGCTGGCCTTCATGCGCTACGGCTACCACAGGGTCGTCGAGCTGATCGCGCGGGCGCAGTTCGAGGCCGCCGCGCTCTTCGACTTCTACCGACTGCCCGAAGTCTTCAGCGGCCACACGCGCGACGAGGACCATCCCTTCCCCGCGCTCTACCCGCTCGCCAACTCGCCGCAGGCGTGGTCGGCCTCGGCCCTCTTCACACATCTCCAGTCGATGCTCGGCCTCTACCCTTACGCGCCGCTCCGGCTGCTGCTCGTAGACCCGCACATGCCCGACTGGCTCCCCGAGATCACGCTCCGCGACCTGCGGGTCGGCGACGCGGCGGTCTCGATCCGCTTCTACCGTAAGAGCGACGGCTCGGGCGACTACGAGGTCCTGGACAAGCGCGGCCCGCTCCACGTCGTGAGGCAGCCGAGCCCCTGGTCGTTGACGGCGACTTTCGCCGAGCGGCTGAAGGACGCGTTGACCAGCCTGCTGCCGGGCAGGTGAGCGGGAGACTGCACGGCTTATACCGGTTTTCAGAACGTGAGCCGCAGGCCGAGTTGAACCTGCCGTGGGTCCGCCGCGGCCGTGGGCCGGCCGAAGGAGGGCAGCGGCGCGGCGCCCGTCCCGTAGACGTTGTTGGGTACCTGATAGTTCGCGCGGTTGAGCACGTTGAAGCCCTCGACGACCGTTTCCAGTTCGGCGCGCTCGGTCAACGGGAAGCGGCGCGAGAGGCGCAGGTCGAGCGAGGCGAAGCCGAAGCCGCGCCCCGTGTTGCGCCCGAGGCCCGGGGGACGGTCGTTGAAGTTGGTGTCGGCGTTGCGGTCGTTGCCGGTCAGGACGTTGAAGGGCGTCGGCGACGCGCAGGTGAAGATGTATCCGAGTTGGAAGCCCGCGAGCGCGCGCAAAAGGCCCGGCGCGCCGGAGCGCGGCGCTTCGAGCGTGCCGCTCAGGGTCAGGCGGTGGCGCTGGTCGTTGTCCGAAAGCCCGCGCTCGTCGCGCAGGTTCGCGCTGTCCTGCGGCGAGCTGAAGAAGAAGTTGCCCGCCGTGTCCAGTGTCTTCGAGAGCGTGTATGAGACGCGCACGCCGCCCCACGCGGCCGCGCGCACGTTGAAGGAGACGAACATCCCGTCGTAGTAAGAGTCGCCCGACGACTCGTAACGACTGACGTTACCCCACGCGGGGTCGGGGCGGCCGAGGTTCGCCACGCCGAGACGGCGCGCGTCGGCGGCCGTGAGCGTCGGCGCGTTGACGTTGCGCGAGAGGATGAGGTGCAGCCCGCGCAGGTGGACGTAGCCGATTGACAGAGAGCCGCCCGGCAGCTCGCGCTCTAACTGGACGTTGGCCTGCTCGCTGTAGCCGCTGCCGATACGTGGGTCTATGCGCGTGACGTTCGGCCTCGTCGGGAGAAACGTCGGAAGCGCGGGCAGGATGTCGGGGAAACGCGGCGCGCCCGTCTCGGACGGCGCGAGTTGCACGACCACGTACTTCGAGCCGTCGCGCTGCAACGCGTTCGAGACGGCGCGCAGCGGCACGCGGTCGAAGTAGAGGCCGAAGCCCACGCGCACGACCGTCCCGCGCCCACGACCGAGGAAGTCCGGCGCGAAGGCCATGCCGAGCCTCGGGGCGAAGTTGTTCGTGTCCGTCCTGACGGGGCCGGGGAGCACCTGCGCGTCGTAGCGCAGCCCGTAGTTGACGGTCAAGTCGGCGCGCGGCCTCCACTCGTCCTGCACATACAGCCCCACGTTCGGGTTTGATAGCGCCTGCGAGGGCGCGCCGAACGCCTGTTGAAAACTGCCGTAGTTGCCCGCGAGAAAGTTCGTGAGCGAGGTGAAGGTGTAGACGCCGCGCGTCGCGCCGGGGAACTCTATGCGAAGACCGTTGTGCAGGTAGTCAACGCCGAGCTTGTAGGAGTACGCGCCGTGTTGCGCGGTCAGGTTACTGACGGCCTCGAACACGTCCGCGTCGCGCCGCGTCGGCGAGAAGGTGGCCGCGCCGAAGCTGGCGACGCCCGAGATGTTGACGGCCGGCCCCGCCTCGTCGTTGACGGGCGCGGAGAGCCGGCTGCGCGTGAGCTGGATGCGGGTCTCGTTAAGCGCGCTCTGCCCGAGGGTCGTTACCAGACTCAGGGCGAGCGCCTGGTCGCTGTTTTCGAGCGCCGTCCCACGGCTCACGTCGTTCAGGCCGCCGACGTTGCGCGCGTTGCGCGCGTCGAGCCGGTAGAGGTTGTAGCGCGCGGTGAGCTGGCTTGACTGCCCGATTCGTTGATCGAGGCGCAGGAGGAAGTTGGTCGCGTCGAAGCCGGCGGGCACGACGCCCGTCGAGATGCGTGAACCGCCGTAGCCCGAAGCGTCGAGGCGCGCGTTGACGGCCTTGGCCACACCTTGATTGATGGTGACGACGGCGGCGTTGTTCAGCCGAGTCTGCTCGAAGTTCGAGAAAAAGAAGGTCCGGTCTTGCTTGATTGGGCCGCCGAAGGTCGCGCCGTACTGCGCCTGCGTGAAAGGGTCTTTGTGCGGGGCGAGGGGGCTGCGCGCGTCGAGCCTTTGATTGCGCAGAAAGCCGTAGACCCTGCCGCTGAAGTCGTTCGTCCCAGACTTCGTGACGACGTTGACGACGCCGCCCGAAGCACGCCCGAACTCCGCGATGCCGCCGGAGGTGACGACCTGAAACTCGCGCACCACTTCCTGCGTGAACGACGTGCCCGCGAGGTTGGCCGCGTCGTCGTTGGCCGAGAGGCCGTCAACGATGAAGCCGTTGTTGAGGTTGCGCTGCCCCGCGAACGAGAGGCCGGTGCCGGCGACGGCTGAAGTCTCCGCGAAGCGTTGCACGGAGCCCATGTTGGTGCGCGACGCGCCGGGGACGAGCAGGGCGAGGTCGAGGTAGTTGCGCCCGTTCAGGGGCAGGCCGTCCACCTCGCGCGGCAGTATCGTCTCGGAGAGTTGCGCGCGCGCGACTTCGAGCGCGACCGCGTCGGCGGCGACATCGACACTCTCCTCGATGCCGGCCACACTCAGCCGAACCGTGAGGTCGGCCGCCTGACCGAGCGTCAGCACGAGTTCCCTGCTGTATGCGGCGAAGCCGGGGCACTCCGCGCGGAGCCGGTAGGCGCCGACCGGCAGGTACGCGAAACGATACCGCCCCTCGTCGTCGGAGACGGCCGTCAGGCGTCCCCCCGTATCGAGGTGCGCGACGACGACCGTTGCGCCGCCTACGGCCGCCCCGCCCGCGTCCTCGACGCGCCCCCCGAGCGTCGCGGACGTTACGCCCTGCCGCGCGCGGACGAGCCCCGCGCCGCCCGCGACGAAGGCGAGCACAAGAAGCGCGAGCAACATGCGTGGACTTCCGGCCGAAGCGCATGCTCTCCGGCATGTGAGACTCTTCAAGATGTGACGCATGTCAACAACTCCGAATAGCATTCAGGCGGGTGCGCTCTCCCGCCGCTCTTCCGACGCGGGCTCCTCGGCGGTCTCCGACGACGAAAGCCGCATCCGTGCCCCCGCATCGCCGCCGCCCGACTCCGTCTCCCACGCCCGTTTGAAGTCGTCCGACGCGGCCCGCAACTGGTTGAGCGCGCGGCCGAGCGAGCGCCCCAGCTCTGGGAGCTTGCGCGGGCCGAAGACGACGAGCGCGACGAGGAGCACCACGAGCAGCTCGGTCGTCCCGATGAATTCGAGCAACAGTAAGCAGTGCATCGCCGGCCCCGCTTCCCTATTCGAGCCGGCGTTCTGACGCCTCGCCCACACCGGCGGCCTCTTCCAGCCCCGCCGCCCCGCGCTTGAACTCGCGTATGCTCGCGCCGAGCCCCTTCGCCAGTTGCGGCAGGCGCGTGCCGCCGAAGATGAGCAGTAAGATTCCGAGAACGACCAGAAGCTCCTGCGTCCCGAGCATCCCGAATGCAAGTGTGTTGGTCATCGCTTCTCCTTCACATGCCGCCCGACGCGGCTTTCCCCTTCGGCATCGCGTCGCGCGGCTCGGCCTTCAGCTCCATCAAGCATTTCGGACAAGTCCCGCGCGAACTCTCGCGGATGTCCGGGTGCATCGGACAGACGTACGCGACCGTCTGCCGCCCCACGCGCCCGCGCGTCCGCGCCCGCTGGCGCGCGGAGCGTGCGCGCTCGTTAGTCCTCTTCGCGGCGTGCCGCCGGCCGTGATGCTGTAGCCCGTCGCACCGCGCCGACGCGTCGGACGCCCCGACGGTCACGAGGGCGACGACGAGCGAGGCGAGCGTTGAATAGATTCTCTTAGTCATAACCGACCTCCTTCCAGACTCACCAAGTCGGCCGGGGCGCGCGGGCGGCTTCCCCTTCGCCCGCCCGCGCGCGCCACTGCACGTTCACCGCGACGAGGGCGCGGCGAGGTTCGGCTAACGCCTGGTGACGGTGTTGCTGCCCGAGTTCGTCACCCAGATGGTCGAGCCGGCCGCGGCCACGCCGATGGGGCTCCGGCCGACCGGCAGCGAGCCGAGGTTCGTGCCGTCCTGCGTGCTCAGTTTCGTCACGCTGTCGCCGCCGTTGTTGACGACGTAGACGACGACGCCGCTGTGGATGGCCGAGACGGGGCCGTCGCCGACCGCGTACGTGCCCAGCAACGTCCCGTCGGTACCGAGCCTCATCACGTTGTTGCCGCCGAAGTTGGCGACCCACAGGCTGGCCCCGTCGAAGGCGATGCCGAAGGGGCCGTCGCCGACCTTGAAGGTGGCGACCGCGACGCCGTTCGACGCGCGCAGCTTCGTCACCGTGTCGCTGTTGTTGTTCGTGACGTAGACGAACTGCCCGTCGGTCGCCAGCGCCAGCGGGCGCGTGCCCACTTCGTAAGTGCCGAGCGTCAGGCCGTCCGAGGCGCGCAGCTTCGTCACCGTGTTCGAGTTCCGGTTCGCCACCCAGACGTTGCCGCCGGCCGCGAGCAGGCCGCCCGGCCCCTCGCCGACGGCGTAGGTGCCCGTGACCGCGCCCGACGAAGGGTCGAGCCTCATCACGTCGTTGCTGAGGTAGTTCGCGACCCAGACCGACACGCCATCGAAGGCCACGGCGACGGGCCGGCGGCCGACCTTGTATTCACCGAGCACCGCGCCGTCGGCCGAGAGCCGGGTGACGGTGTTGCTGAACTGGTTAGCAACGAAGACCCCGGCGCCGTCGGTGGCGACGCCCTCCGGCCCGAGGCCGACCGAGAACGCGGCGGCCTTAGTCGCCGTGGAGGTCGCTTCCGTCGCGGTCTGCGCCTGCGACGCGGCGGTCGCTACCGTCGTCGCCAACAGGGCGCCGAGCAGTGCCCTCGTAATCAAAAGGTGCTTCCTCATCTGTCGTCTCCTCCTCTCCCGGCCACGGGGGCCGTCGGCCAGTCAACGAGGCCGATCTCCTTCACGATTTTGTTGGGCGCGAGCGAGCCGGGGCAGCCCGCCCAGAGCGTCAGCGGCTCGTTGCCCCAACGCAGCATCCCGATGTGGTTCGACTTGACGGCGTCGCGCGCGGGGTCGCGGTCGATGAAGCCGAGCTTGCGGCGCAAAAGCTCCACGTCCTTCGGGTCTCCGGTCAGGAACTGCCAGCCGGGTCCGACCTTGTAAGCCTTCGCGTAGCGGCTGAGCGTCTCGGGCGTGTCCTCCTCCGGCTTCAGTGTGATCGAGTACATGAAGATGTCCTTACCCACGCGGTCGCCGAGCAGCTTCTGCACCTTCACGAGGTTCGCCGTCGTGCCGGGGCAGATGCCCTCGCACTTCACGTACATGAAGTTGATGAGGACGATCTTGTCCTTGACGAGGTCGTCGTAGAACCTGACCTTCCTGCCCTCGTGCGTGGTGAGCACGACGTTGGGGAAGCTGCGCTCGGCCAGCTTCTCGCGCGGCGTCCTCACGCGCTTCTTCTCGCCGCCGGACTCCGCGCGCCCGCCGGGCGCCAGCGCGAGCCCGAAGAGCAGGGCGACGCCGACGAGCCCCGTGAGCGTTCCGCGTAACATGCTTCTCATGGTTCGGCCCCTCCTTTTACGGGTTGGTCCTGTTGTCGCCGTCGCCTTCCACGATCTCCCACATGAGCATCATCGCGTGGTCTTCGTGGACGACGTTGTGGCAGTGGAACGGGTACTTGCCGGTGAAGTCGCGGAAGCGGAAGAACGCCTTCGTCTGCATGTTGTGTTCGAGACGAATCACGTCCTTGCGCCCGTTCAGGACGAGCCCCGTCGAGGCCGGCGGCTGACCGTTGACGGAAAGGAACTGGAACTCCTCGAAGTGGATGTGCGCCGGGTGCTGCCAGCCGCCCGAGCTGTTGGTGACGACCCAGTGCTCGACCGAGTTCTTCTTCACGCGCGCGCGCACCTCCTGACACTCCGGGTCCATCGAGCGGCCGTTGATCGTCCAGTTGCCGTTCGAGCGGTCGAAGTTGAAGTTGCGCGTGATGCGCGGCGCGGCCGTCTTGTCGGGCAGGCCGTAGAACCTGGTGATGGTCGCCGGGTCAACGCTGTGGTCGGCGATGGGCGGCAGGTCAACCACGATCTTGAGGATGAGGTTGCCCTGCCCCGCGGGCAGCACCTTGCCAGTCGGGCCGCGCCCGTCCTGCTGCTCCAGACGGTTCTCGATGTAGAGGGTCTTGCCCGCGTACTTCGAGAAGTCGATGATGAGGTCGGCGCGCTCGGCCACGGAGATGCGGATGCTCTCGACCTCGACGGGTCGTTCGAGCAGGTTGCCGTCGGTCGAAATCTGGTGGAACTTGATTCTCTGGTTGAGGTTGTTTGTGTCGGTGAAGAAGAGCTGGTAGAAGCGCGACGGGCCCGCGTCGAGCCAGCGGAAGCGATAGCGGCGCGGGTGGACGTGCATCACGGGCTGCACCTTGCCGTTGACGAGGAAGCGGTCGCCGAGCACGCCGTCGAAGTTGAAGGTGTCGAAGGCGACGATGCCGTCCTCGTCGTAGAGGTGGTCGCTGAAGAGCATCGGCACGTCGAAGTTGCTGTCGTCGCTCGCGCCGTCGCCGAACGAGGGGAGGTGGAAGCCGGTCGTCTCGTCGCCGGTGTCGTGGTCGTTGAAGAGCAGGTACATGCCGGCCAAGCCCTTGTAGACGTTCTGCGAGGTGAAGTCGTGCATGTGGTCGTGGTACCAGAGCGTGGACATCGCCTCCTGTATGTCGCCGCCCACGTCCTGGTGCGTCGAGAGGATGCCGGCGAGCACGTTCGGGTAGTGCTGGTCGTAGAACTTGCCGGGGCCGAAGTTGTCGCACGGGTTGCCGTCCGACTCGGAGGGCGTGTGACCGTTGTGCAGGTGCGTGGTGACGACGTTCTTACCGAAGCCGCCGTTGTTGACCGGCAGGTTGTTCCGGTTGCGAACGAGGACGGGGCGGCCGTAGCGCTCGACGTAGAGCGGCCCGGGGACGAGCCCGTCGAAGCCCCAGAGCGGCTGCGCCGGGAGGTCTGGGTGCGTGACGATGTTCGTAAGACGCTGCTCGACCTCGTAAAACTTGACGGGCGCGAACTGCGTGAGTGCCTGGTGGTTGATGGTGCGCCCCTCGCCGCCGGTGACGTTCGGGATGACGGTCGGCGCGGGGTTCAGGACGGTCGTCGGCTGCTTGACCGTCATGCGCGTGAACGGCTGGACGAAGGGGCGCGTGAACGGGCTCGACGGGCCGCTCCCGCTGCCGCTGTCGAGGAGGCGGCCGGCGCTCGTACGCGCGCGGACGCTCAGGCCCGACTTCGCGACAAGCAGCCCGGCGCCCGTCAACAGTCCCATCTTGATTAAGTCGCGGCGGCCCAGACCCGCCGCGATGATCTCGCGCCGGTTCTTCGCGGCCTGCTGCTTCTCCTTCTCGGCCCTTCGATTGATCTTCGAGATGTTCGCCATGGCGTGTTCTCCTTCCGAAACTTTGCAGGGGCGACCACTGGGGTCTGAAAAAAGCAGAAGAGTCCCGAGGCTTCGGGCTCCGGCCCGAAACCGTCCTGAATAACGTTGACCTGTGTGACTTGGGGAGGGGCCGCCGCGCGGGGCGGCCCCTGCATGAAGCGGCGTCGCGGCCTAGTCGCACCAGTCGCCCGACTGGAGGCAGATGAAGTTTTTACGGAGGGCCGGGAAGACGGACGTGCCGTCGGAGCGACGCACGTCGCGGATGAAGGCGTCGGGGCGGATGAAGCCGTCGCGCGGGTCTTCGGGGATGGGGCAGATGACCCAGCGGAAGACGGGGTCGTCCACGGGGCGCGTGCGGAACTCGACGAGCCCCTTCGAGGCGAGGCCGTCGAGTTGCGAGGGGCTCGTCAGGATGGGCGTGCCGTCGAGGTCGCGGCCGTTGGTGGCGGCGATGGGGTCGAGTTCCTTGCGTCCCTCGGCCGTGAAAGCCTTCGGCGTGTAGACGACCCAGACCGCGACCCACATCCCGAGCGGGTCGTTCGAGAAGTAGCCGTCGCGCGTGTCGAAGACGTTGTCCTGCCGCTTGTTCGGGAGGAACGGGTCGAGGATGGAGCCGTTCGACGCCTTCGGGAAGATGAAGACGCGGAAGCGCTCGGCCGTGTCGAAGGCTTGCGCGCCGCGCGAGGTCAACTGGCCCGCCGCGTTGCGCTCGAAGCTCGTCGAGTTGAGCACGCCGAAGATGTTGGCGTAGGTCAGGCCGCTGGAGCCGGTCGTGCCCGGCGTCGTCTCGATGGTGCGGACGTTGCGGCGGTTCGGGTCGGTGTTCGTGTTGTCGATAACGAAGTCGCCGGTGCGGCTCGCGTCGCCGACGCGCAGCACGATGTTCTCGGGCACGACGCCGTGGGAGCGGTAGACGGCGTCCGTAAAGTCGAAGGGCGAAGTGCCGAGGCCGCCCCCGCCGCCCGCGTAGCTCGTCGTGCCGAAGGCCAGCGCGGCCGCCGACATGAGCGACACCGCGAAGACGGCGAGCCGCAGCGTCCGCCTCGCCCTGCTTATGCTCGTTCTCATGGTTAGGTTCTCCTTCGTGTAGTGTTCGGAACTGTTTGCTGTTGCGGGTGAGCGCGGCGACCCTGCGTCCCGCGCGCGCGCACCTCGGCCCACCCCGCCCCGGCCTCTTGGTGCAACGACCGGCGGCGGGTTTCAGACAGACCCCTGCCGTGCGAGTGGCGGAGCGCCGTGGCGGGCGCCAAACGCCTCAAGCATTCGCGGGAGGGTCCCGTGCGAGTTGTTTTAGTGCTTCCCCTTGAAGTTCATTCCGAGATGAGCGGGAGCGGCCGTCGTGGTAAGTCGTGATCTGATGACTGCCGATGTGCTCTCCGAATGTGAGGCACATTATGTCGGAGCGGCCGTCAGGAGAATGTCAGCCAACTGACAGTGGTGAAAAATAATTTGCGCGCAGGCCAGCGCCAGCGACCCGACGTAGACCTGCAACTCCTTGAGGTGCGTGACGCGTATCCACCCGCGCCCGAGCTCGATGATGCCGCGACGCTCAAGGTCGTTCAAGACAGTCGTGGTCGTCTGGCGCGACGCGCCGATGAGGCTCGCCACGTCCTGATGCGTGAGCGGGACGAGCAGCTCGGGCGCCGACGCCTGCGCGGCCGCCGAGGTCGTCGAGATGTCGTGGAGCAGTTCGCAGACGCGCGCCGCCACGTCCTTCGTCGTGATGTCGGAGAGCTTCTTCTCCATCCGGCGGCGGCGGCCGCCGACGAGGCGGATGTAGTTCATCGCCAGCTTCGGGCGCGTCTCCAGCAGACGGAGGAAGTCGCGCTTGCCGAAGACCCACATCAGCGTGTCGTCGAGCGCCTGCGCCATGTTGCTGCGCGTCGTGTCGTCCACGAGCGCGAACTCGCCGAAGATGTCGCCGGGCTGAAAGATGTCGATGGCGAACTCCTTGCCCGACTCCGAGAGCACGGACAACTTGATACGCCCCTTCCGAAGGACGTAGACCGTCTCGGCCCGGTCGCCCGGCGTGTAGACGAACTCGCCGCGCTCCTTGCGCAGCGCGCGCGCCGCGGCCGTGATCTCGGCCATGTCGCCGGGGACGAGCCCGTCGAAGAGTTGAATGCGGTGGCCGTTGCGCTCGGCATCCTCCGGCCGGTTCTGTGCGGCGGGGCCGCCGTAATATCCCTCTCCGTTCGTACCTCCAGCACAACTGAGTGACGTTGCCGCGACTGCCATAATCCAACTCTCCTTCACTACTCCCCACGCGCGCCGATGCCGCGCGCGTGTCGGGTGGGGTCAGTGACAAGGTGTTTCGGAAGCGCCTTCCGCTTTGAGTCCCCATGAATTCAAGAACGTGCGTCCTCCACGGCTTATCGAATAACGACACGGCGGCCCGCGTCAGGCTGCGCAAGCCCCCGCGTCGCGGAATTTCGGCGCGGCGGTGAGGGCGCGAAGTAACGCCGCGAAGTCCGTCGCGCCCCCCTTCAACTCGTCCGCCCCCGGCATCAGGTTGAGCCGGATCAACTCTTCGATGGCGGCCACGTCGCGGTCGCGGTTCACGCCCGCCGCCGCGAGCACGCGCCCGTCTTTCACGTAGAAGGCGAGAAAGTCCTGCGCCGTTACGTCGCCCTGGTAGACGATCTCGTCCCAGCGCGCGGCGTGGCCGACGTAGAGCAGCCCCGTGTCGAACTGGCGCGTCCAGAAGAAGGGCACGCCGTCGAAGGCCGTGCTCCTCCCGGCCATGTTGTGCGCCGCGACGCGGCCCTGCTGCTGCGCCGTGCGCCAGTGCTCGATGCGCACGCGCTCGCCCGTGCGCGGGTCGGGGAAACTGGCGATGTCACCCGCCGCGAAGAGCTGGTCGGCCGCGCGCATCCGCGCGTCCACGACGACGGCGCCGCCCTCGTCGAGCGTGACGCCTTCGAGGAAACCGGTCGCGGGGTAGACGCCGACGCCGGCGAGAACCATGTCCGCCTCGATCCGCTCGCCGCCCTCCAGCGTGACGGCCTCGACGACGCTCGTCCCCTCGAAGCGGTAGACGATGGAGCCGAGCTTGAACTTGACGCCGCGCTCTTCGTGCACGCGGCGGAAGAGCGCGCCGACCTCGGGGCCGAGCGTCGTCTCGAAGGGCTCGCGCGACGGCGCGACCACCGTCACGTCGAGGCCGCGCCGCCGCAGCGAGGCGGCCGCCTCCATGCCGATGAAGCTCGACCCGACGACGACGCAGCGCCGCGAGCGGCCGGCCGTCTCGATGACGGCGTCGGCGTCGGAGAAGCCGCGCAGCAGGCAGATGTTTCTCAGGTCGGAGCCGGGGATGTTGAGGCGGCGCGCGGAGCCGCCCGTCGCCACGAGCAGCGCGTCGTAGGCCAGCGTGTCGCCGCTGTAGAACGTGAGCGTCTTCGCATGTGCGTTGACGCGCGTCACCTCGCGCCCGCGGAGCAACTCGATGTCGTGCTCCTTATAAAAGTCGTCCGGCCGGAGCGGCATCCACTCGGGCTCGACGTTGCCTTGCAGATAATCTTTGCTGAGGTTGGGGCGGTCGTAAGGCCCGCGATCTTCGCGCGTGACGAGCAGGACGCGCCCGCGGAACCCGTCCTCGCGGAGCGTCTGCGCCGCCGCGTAACCGGCCGCGCCCGCGCCGAGGATGACGAACACACGCGCGTCCGCGCCGTCGCGCCGAGACATGCGCGGGGGCACGCGGTCTTCCGCCTCGTCGGGCACGCGCGCCAGCACGCGGCCCTCCTCGACGCGCACCTCGTAACGCGGGAGAGAGTCGAGCGCGGGGGGCTCAACGAGCGCGCCCGTGGTCACGTCGAAGCAGGCGTGGTGCCACGGGCAGACGACGCGCGTGCCGCAGAGCGCGCCCTCGGCGAGCGGCGCGCCGTAGTGCGGGCAGGTGGCGCCGACGGCGTGAAACTCTCCGCCGACGCGCGCCAGCAGGATTCTCGTGCCGCCGGCGGAGACTTCCTTCATCTCTCCGTCGCCGAGGTCGGATGTGTTGGCGAGGGGGAATTCCTTGTAGTCCATATGAGGATTGTCACGCGTCTGTCGCGCGGCGAATGTCACCCGCGCGACATTCCGCCAAAAATTAAGGGAGGCTCCCGCCGGGGCCTGTGAAAAAGAAGAGGGCGAGGCCGACGATTACCAACAGCAGCGTCAGCCTCACGGTCACGACCGCGCGCTCGTGCGCGGCGGGGCACGGACTATCGTCTCTCTCGACTTTCATCTTCAACGCCTAACCGAAGGCCATGCTCCCGCCGACGTGGCCCTGGTACATCAGCGCGAGCAGGGTCAGGACGGCCGTTATGAAATATGCGTGGCCGGGACTCTCGCCGCGTTTGTGAAACCTCCAACGCCACACCACGAGAACGGGGAAAGCGATGGTCAGCCAAATCCCGAGCCACTGGTGGACGGCTATCACGTCCGCGGAGAGCGCGGCCTCGATAGACCTCTTCCAGAGCCAGCCCGACAGCGCCGTGCCGGGCGTGACCAGCGCCGCGTAGAGCAGCGTCCACCAGGCCGCGTGTCTGAGGGATTCCCGACGCAGCAGCCTCCCCAACAAGTCGCTGAAGACCGACGCGGGTATCAGCGCGGCGGTGAAGTTGACCAGGATCGGGTGAATGTTCTCCAAGGAGAACGGCGGCAACGGCAGACTCATCTTCTTCGTCCTCTGAAGCGTTGGGGGTTGCGTTCACACGTCGGCTACTTGACGACTATCTGCCCGATCATCTTCGCGTGCGGGGCGCAGTGATACAGGTAAGTGCCGGGCGCGTCGAACGTGTGCGAGAACTCCCCGCCGACGTTCACCAGCCCCGAGTCGAAGAGCTTGTCGTTACTCACCACGGTGTGGGCCTTGCTGCCCTTGTTGACCCACGTCACCTTCGTGCCGGCCGCGACGGTTAACTGCGCCGGCAGGAAGAGGTCGTCCCCCATCTCGATCCGCTGCGGCTTCGTGCGGGCCTGCGCGGCCTCCGACGAAGCCCCGCCGTTCGCGGCCCGGTTGACGTTCGCGGCCGGCCCGCCTTCGTTCCGCCCATCACATGCGACGCTCAACAGACTCGACAAGATGACCGCCGACGCCAACGCCAACGTTCTCAGTAAACGATATGACATGGTTTCCCCTCCGGTCGTTCAGCGCACGACGAGCCTGCCTCGTGTATTGGGGTGGTAGGCGCAGTAGTAGAAGAAGGTGCCCTTCCTGTCGGCCACGTAACTCCACGAGCCCCCCGGCTCGATGTTCCCCGAGTCGAAAGCCTTCCCCCGGTCGGTGGCGGTGTGAGGCACAACGTCCTCGTTCTTCCAGACGACCGTGTCGCCCGCCCTTACCACCAGCGTCGCCGGGACGTTCTTCATCCCGCGCAGGGCGACCGTGTGAATCCTCGGCTTGTAGGTGGCGGCCGAAGCGGCGGCGATGATGAGCAGCGCCGCGCAGGCGGTGAGCAGTGCGCGCGCGATGACCTGATGCCGGCGCGATCTATTCGGAGACATTCTCAACCCTTTCAAGTGTTGCGGAAGTAGTTAAAGTCCATCCCTGTTCACGAACTCGGTGCGTGGAGATTCGGCGGCCAACTCTTCCGCCGACGGCGTGCCGTGGAATCTCCACGCACCCACGGTTTCGTGACGCGCCCTTAATGCGTCTGCTTTCCTTTACCCTGTTTCTTGCCGCCCAGCTCGGCCTGAAGCTGTTCGGCGTGCTGAAGGTGTGCGACCAGCGCGGGGCGGACGTTGACGAGCGCCGCCTTCAGCTCCGCGTTCTTCGCGTTCGGGATCAAGGTCTTGTCCACGGCTTCTATCACCAGCTTGTGGTATGCGACCTCGTTGGCGATGTACTCCCTGTCGAACTCCTCGCCACTGAGGTTGCTCAGGCGGGCGCGAGTCTGCTCGCCGCTCGCGGTCAGGCCGCGACTCGTCTCGCTCTCCTCCGGCGTGACGCCGAGCCTGGTCACCAGTTCGACCGCCGACTTGTTTACAGCGGTGTGGTCCGTGACCATCGTGTCGGCAAACTGTTTGACCTTCTCGTTCCTGGTCTTGGACTGCGCGAGCTTGCCGGCCTCGATGTCCACCGTGTTAGCCGCGACGACGATGGCGGCGATCTGCGGGTCGGTCACGGCCCCGGCCCGCGTCGTGTGCGGCTCGTGCAGGACGTGTCCGCGCGTGGTCGTCGATGGGGCGGCGCTGAAAATCATCGCGGCGACGACGAGAACTGCCGGGGCGCCGATTGAGCTTAGGTGTCTGGTCCTCATGGTTCCTCCGAAATGTTGATGTCTGTCTTCCGTTACTAGGGGATGCGCTTCGGCCTACATGCCGAACCTGCGCAGGTACTCGCCCGACGTGATGAAGGCTTTGACCATCTCGGCGCGGACGAAGTCGCCGTTGAATTGCTCAAGCTTGTTCAGCCAGAAGTTGTAGCCCTGGTAGTCGAGCGTGGGCTCGGGCGACTCGTTCGGGTCTCTTCTGAGGTAGCCGAAGTACTCCATCAGCACGAACGCGCGGTTCCCCTCGCGGCGCGAGAACTCCGCGTTCTCGACCACACGCCTCAGAGCACGCGCGCGCGCGCCCACGTCACCCGTGGCCGCCGCGCCGCCAAACTCGCCCACGGCCGCCTGCCTCTCTTCCGGCGTCAGTGCGCCGCCCGTGTTGACGTTCAGTGCGTCCACGAATTGCTCCGGCGTGATCGAAGTCGGGTAGGCCGTGGTGAAGCGCGTACGCTGCACGAAGTCGTTGTAATAGGCGACCTTGTTCTGCTCAAGCCGCATGTCCGCGCCCGGCTCGCCGACCACGACGCCAGCGGCGAGTTGCTGCTTGTCGCGCAGGAACTCTTCGAACGTCAGTGGCACGGGCGCGCCGGGCATGTTGCCGAACGCGGCCTTGTAGAGCTTGTAGGCGAGGTAGCCCGTCTGCTGGAACTCGATGGAGAAGAAGAAGGCCGCCGAGACGTTGACGCGCTTCACCTCTAAGCATTGCGCGTCGGCGCCGCACTGGTTTATCTCGGTGGTCCAGAACTGGAGCCCCGCCGCGTCGGGCTCGCGCCCGAGGAAGTCGCGGTAGTGCTGCGCGACGAAGTCCACGGGGTCGTTCACGTCCACGGCCGTCGTCGGCGACGGCAACGACTTCATGAACTCGACCAGTTGGCCCTTCTCTTGCCCCGTCAGGCCCAGCTTGAAGTGGTTGTCATAGTGGTTGACCACGTCGAGCAGGGTCGCGAAGCGGCCGTCGTGGTAGAAGCCGCCCTTCTGGTGCGTCCACAGGCCGTTGAGCGGCGCCGTGCGGTAGTGCTCGTCGGGCGAGCGCATGGCCTGGAATTCGTCGATGCCGACCTCGGCCCCCGTGTGCATGTTCCAGCCTGACTCCGTGAAGAGCGGCGGCGTGTGACAGGTGGCGCACCCGGCCTTCTTACTGAACAGCTCCTTACCCTTCTTCGCGGCCACTTCGTCGAAGCTGCCAGCGGGCGGCGAGGGCGCGTCGATGGAGAGCTGGTAGGCGTGCAGCGCCGGGAGTTTCGGCGTAATTAAGTCAACCTCGTTGCGGATGTGCGCGAAGCCTTCGCGCGCGGCGATGGGGAACTTGACGGGGTCGTTCAGACGCTCGTCGTCGAAATTGCCGACCCCGTGCATCTCCAGATTCGCCACGAAGGCGTTCCACTGCGGCACGCTCCCCCAACCCGTCCACGTGTGCAGGTTGATGCCCGACAGCCCGAACGCGGGCGGGATCAGCGTCGAAGCGGGCTTGCCGTCGGGGCGAAACGCCTTGCCGTCGAGGAAGACCTCTGCGTCGAACTCGCCCGGCCCCCAACTCCGGAGGACCGTGTTCAAGGTGGGACGGTCAACGCCAAGCAGGTTCTGCACGACCGTCAGGTCGGGCGCCAGCGAGACGATGGTTCCAACGTCAAGGTCTCGGTTGGCCCACCCGTCGAGCCGACGGCCGATCCCCGGCGCGAAGGCGTCGTCCACGGTCGAGTGGCAGAGGGCGCAACTGATGCCCATCGTCTTCAGGCTGCCGTCGGAGTTGAACTGCCCTTTAACGCCGAGGACGGCGTCGAGCTTGATGAGGGCCAGCGTGGTCGCCGGGTCGTCGAGATCGACCTTGCCTTCCTGTATTTGTTGGACGAGCGCGGCCGGCAGCGCCTCCATGTCTACTTTGAGGCCGACGGCGAGCGCGGTCTTGGGGCTGACGCCCGGGCCGACCCCGCCGAACTTCGAGCCCTGGACGGCGTCATGAAGCTTGAGCGTGTCGCCCCAGAAGACCTCGTCGCCGAAGGTGTCGAAGCGGAAGACCTGCTTCCCCTCCTCGACCAGCCTCTGCCGGGCCTCGGCCGTCAGCGCCTTCTCCCCGACCGCCTGAACGCCCTCGCCGCCGCTCCGCCCCTGACCGCCGCGACGTGCGTCGCCTGACCTCGCGACCGTAAAAAACAGCAGCCCGGCTGTTGCCAGGATCAAGGCCAGTTTTACCATCGTGATGGTGCGGAATTGCGCAATCCCGCCCTTTGGCGAAACGCGCGCGCTCCCCTCGTCACCCTTTGAGGGTTCCTCCTGCGACCGAGTCATGGGGACTCCCCTCGTCTGCCCGGCTACCTCTTTTCGGTTGTCTCGGCTCGGCATAACGCTTCTCCTGCAATTTTTTCCTCGACTTGCTATGAGATTCATTAAAATACGCCTCTTCCACAATAAGTCAACAGTTATTTTGACTTATTCTTAATTATAAGAAAGTGCGATAGTTATGTAACGAGTGTCAGACACGACAGTCGATAGATTACGCGTAAGCGGAGATACCTAATGCCAATCTAGAGTTGAAAGTTAAGAGTTAAATGGTCGCACAATACCCTTGGTCGGCCACTTCCTGGGCGACCCGCGCTGCGGGCGTGGCTCAAGCGGCTGGTGGAGATGGAGCAGCGCTTCGTCGTGCGCTTGCAGCGTGACGTGACGGTGCGGCCCGACGGCCGGGCGTGCCGTGGAAGAATCTGAGCCGGCAGTTTATGGTCGAAGGGACTCACTTTATGGTCGAACCGACACAGCCCTTTCTCACTCATAAATCCGCTACAGCATTAAGGGTCCACAACTTGAGAGTTTGTGTATCCAAGCGCATTGTAGACTTTAAAATGATCCATCTTATGGTAATCGAAATTTCTCCTATATGTTTCACGCATTGTGTTGATCTTTGCCGCCGGTATACTCCTGCCTGCAAACGAAGGATTCAGGTGAACGACTCCGCCAGCTGTTTTGAGAGCGGCTCAAGGAATTAGGCTTCGCATTCAGGAATATACGGAGGGAGACCAGACAGACGAGGAGATCGAGTGGATACTAAAGGTTCGGAACTCTATTAGCCTTTTGATGGGTAAATAAGTGGATATTCTCTTCGACGTGAAACATTACCCGCGAATGAAATCCGAAACACCCCGATGCGCGCCGCACGTCGCCGCCGACGCACGTCGGACCCGCTCGTCGAGGCCGCCCGCCACCTCCGTGGCATCCTTGAGCGGGAAACATAGGGCCGAGTCTCGCTAATCAGCTTCATCGGCCAATATCTACCACTGCTTCAGTTCCCCTCCGACGTAACGGACGCCCTAACCTCCAGCCAGATTAACTTGCAAGACGCCGAGCAACTCTCCCACCTCGCCGTGCAGGGCTCCCAAACACGCCTGCGCGCGCGGGTCAGAGAGATGCTCGGCGAGTCTGCGGAGCCAGACATTGCGGACGGATTGGTGTCGGCCGTGTCTCTGGTCGATGAGTTGTTGGACGTGGACCCGTCCGACTCCCGCCACATGTTCTGGGAGGGGATGAAACGCCTGTTTTTCGCCATGCGGGAGATCGAGCCGGAGGATTTGCATAACGAGACGATGGCGGATTTCCTCAAGGCAATGGATGATGTCTCGAACGTCCTCCAGAGGCTTGGAAATAAAAGGAGAGCACGACACGGAAAAATTCAATAAGTTAAAGTCTTTCGAGTGATGCACTACGCTACTTTAATAAAGTAGCATAGTGTTATAACCCTCTTGTGCTATCTTCCTACTTAAGTATAATCGCCCGATGAGGAAGATCACGATCTGCAACGGGAAAGGCGGCTCCGGTAAAACCACCGCCACTATCCTTCTGGGTCTCGCCTTGGTAGAGGCCGGGCATAAGGCCAGGGTTTTAGACACCGACCCCCAGAACACCGCCTCGCGGTGGATCACCGACGGGGGGCTTCCGCTCGGCAGCGAGGACGGTTCCGCGACCGTGTTGATCGACACGCCCCCCAGGATGGACAGCCCCGACCTCAAAGAGTCAATCCTGGAGAGCGACATCATCATCGTGGTCTCATCCCCCTCCCCGGCAGACCTGTTCACCTCTCAGGACACCGCCCGGCTGATAAACGAACTCGATGCCACCGACAGAACGCGGCTCCTCTTTAACCAGGTGCAGGAGGGAACTATTCTTTCGCGCGGGCTGGAAGACACGGCCAAGCGCATCGGGCTACAGCCTCTCAACAGCGTCCTCACCCGCCGCCAGTGCTACCAGCACGCCGTCCTTCTCGGATGGAACGCGCTCCCGCCTAAGGCCAAAGAGGAAGTTTTCAAGATGGCCCTGGAAGTTGCTTCTTTATGATTGTGCTACTTTGGTAAAGTAGGAATATATCAACGCCTTGCCCTACAGTAGCGAAAGCAGGTGGCAGAATGAGCAAAGTTGACGAGATCAAAAATCAGCTCGCCCAGAGACTGGAGAAGCAGTCCGAGCGCACCCCGGCGGCGATCCCGGCAGCCGCGGACCGACCCCAGGACGGTGAACTGGCGACTCAGCGTGCCGCCGTCCCCCAGCCGACACCCTCGCAGAAGGCCGTAAGAACGAAACCCGACATGAAGTCGGCGGCGATGAAGGAAGGGGTCATAAAGGTCTCGGCGAGTCTTTATAGCTTCGACATTGAATGCCTGGACCAGATCAGGGAATTCATGCGGGGCAAGGGCGTTAGAAACGTGACGGACTCCGAAGCCCTGCGGCTTGCCTGCCGCGCCGTCAAAATCGACGACGCCCTGATGGGCATCTACGAAGAGATGACCAAGGAAGACCGGCGGCGCCGAAAGCCGTAGGCGGAGGCCCTGGGCCGGCGGCGATTTCTTTCACACGGTAGCATTTCAGTAAAGTAGGAAAATGCTACAAACCGGTTTTTGAGTAACTTTCCTGATTTTTCTAATAGTTAGCCCGACGGAGAGTTATACCGGGGGTAGGAGCGGCCATTTCCGCCCGCGCCAGGAACCCGCGACATCCATATATTGTTTATAATAGGAAGTTGACCACAAAGTGCTGTATATTCGCGCGAAAATGAGGGGTTTATCTCAGATTGATGTGAGAACAAATAGTACGATCAGGAAAGCCGTGGAATCCTTATAACAAATAGCCTCTTCAGGAAAGGCTATTAGCAGTATCAGGAAAGGCTATTAGTAATAAGAGGAAATTCCCAGCACGGTTAGTTGAAAGCGTAAGAGGCTCATCTGATCTGCAATATGACACGTAAACCAAGCAAGTTCAGTTATTTACAGTCAGCAAGCGTGAAGGTGAGATCAGCCAAGAGCTATTAGTAGTATTGGGAAAGCTAATAGTGCGAACGGGAAAGCAATTAGTCACATCAGGAAAGGCTATTGGCATTATTGGGAAAGGCAATCGGTAATATTAGGAAAGTCTAATAGCGTTATTAGGAAAGGCTATTAGCCATATCAGCAAAGGCTAATAGCTTTAACGGGAAAGGCTATTAGCATGATCAGGAAAGTCACAACAGAATTCAATTGTTGTTTATAGTTCGTTTAGCCGGGGCCAGAGAACTCCGCGACGCACTTCAGCGGCGCCGCTATAAGTAGAGTAAGTTTATTAATAAATCTATATATACGGGATGAGAAAAAGCAGGCGTAACGGAGCGGTATTTCATGCCCACCAGTAGCACCAGAAGCAAGAAGGCTAAAAAGACAGAGCCGCCTGCCAAGAGCGCCAAGGCGGACTCCGCCGAAGATAACCAGCAGGAGGGTTCCGCGGCCCTGATCGCCCGCACCCACCGCGCCTTCGGGTTGTTCCCGAGCGCCCTACTCCTGCTCGGCTACGGGGAGACCGAGATCATCAAAAGCCGCTCCTTCACGACCTCATACACCGACGCCAACAGCACGGAGGTCGAGCGCAAACTGGAGATGGTCACGGACAGCGAACTGGGCCTGCCACGGGGGACCGACCCGCTCGTGCTCGGCGGGCTGCTCACGCTTCTCTTCGAGAAGGGCGAGCAGACCAACACCCTCGTCTTCAGAAAATCAGAACTTCTGAACATCCTCGGGTGGGACAACACGACCGCGGCGCGGCAGGACATCGAAGGCGCGCTCAAGCGGTACTACGCGACGAGCTACCGGGGGGTGAACGTCTGGAGCAACCCGACCCAGACCGGCCGTGTCGAGGAAGAGCGGCGCCTGATCGTCGGTTACAAGTTCGTTGACGAGCGGAAGACGAGGTATCTGGCCGACAAGATGCGGACGAACAAGGAGGGCATGACCGGGAGCCACCGGCAGTTCACGCAAATCTCGTTCAACCCGGAGTTCCTGAATGACGTTCGCAGTTCCGGGGTCGCCATCGATTTCAAGCTGCTGCGGTCGCTACGCTCGCCCCTGACGCGCCGGCTCTTCGAGCTGGTCAACCTGCTGGCGGACGAAGGGAAGCGCGATTTCGATTTCGGCCTGAACGAACTGGCCCACGAGCACCTCGGGCTCTCGCAGAAGATCACGGCCCCGTCGCAGGTCTGGGGGAAGATCGAGCCGTCCTTCTCCAAGCTGGCCGAGCGGGGGATACTGGAGTCCTACGAGCTGAAAAAGCCCGCGCTCCGCGTCACGGGGCGCATCGGCTCCAGGTACGTGCCGCAACGCCTGCTGCCCCTGCCGCCGCTGCCGTCGGAGGCGGGCGTCCGCGACTCATTAAAGGGGCGCTTGATCGCCCTCGGGACGTACAAGAACCAAGTCAACCCTCTCATCGACGAGTGTCCGAACGGGCTGCTGGACAAGGCCGCGTACATCCTGGATTACGTCGAACAGGATAAGCGGGAGAACTCGACACGGCCCAAGCCGAAGGCGGCTAACTACAGTTGGGGAGGGTGGGCCGCGAAGGAACTCCGGTATTTGATCGAGCACAGGGAGGTTAATCCCCGTATTGCCTCAGTTGTCGTGACGGAGAAAGAAGACGCCTCACAACAGTCTCTGCCTCTGGACGTTGACGCGTCGAAATGTCCTGACTGCAAGGGCGCCGGTTACTGGTATCCCGAGGGGTATGACAAAGGCGTGGCTAAGTGCAAACACGCAAAGCTCGTCGGTTAGCGGGGACTGACGACCGAGGGCCGGGCAGCGCCGAGCCGACCTCCACCGGCGATTTACCCGACGACGTATTGAACGGACAGCCTTACAGAACGCTTCTTCAGCCGCCGCCGGCACCGCCCGGAAGAGATATCATGGAAGTCAGGTATGAAGGCTGAGGGAACCATCACTAAAGTCACCGGTGATGGCGCGGGCGTGAGCCCGTTGGGCTCGGCGGACTTGGATCAACTGGTCTAGATACTCGCCGCCTGCCCGCCGGGAGACGGCCCGCCCTCTTGTCGGGAAGACGCTTCAGCCCAAACGGGGCGCGGACCAGAGCGCCCCGCACATGGAAGCGTCGAACGTCTCCGTGTGCGGGGCGCTCAAAATGATTAACGCGGCGCCTCAACTGTTGAAGGGGCGCGCGGTTTAGAAGGAGATGCGCGCGCCGAGTTGTACTTCGCGCCCGGGCGTCGCGGCCTCGGTGATGGTGCCGAACTGCGGCGTGTTGACGAAGCGGTTCGGGGTGCCGAGGTTCGTGTGGTTCAGCGCGTTGAAGAGTTCGCCGCGCACCTGGAAGCGCACCTTCTCCGTCAGGGCGAACTCGCGGTGCAGCGCCACGTCCAGCGTCTTCATGCCGGGGCCGTAGACCGTGTTGCGCCCGACGTTCCCGTAGGTGAAGGCGGCCGGCGTCGAGAAGGCGGCCGGGTTGAACCAGCGGTCGGCCGTGCGCGTCCCCGGCCCGAAGACCTCCTGCCCCGTGTAGTTGGCGCGGACGGGGTTCTCGCCGAGCAGCGTCCCCGAGTTGGCCGTGTCGCCGAAGACGGAGACGGTCAGCGGGTAGCCGCTCTGCGCCTGGTAGACGGTCGCCAACTGCCAGCCGCGCGTGAGCGCCCTGACGAAGCCGCTGCGCCCCACTCCCGGCAGGTCGTAGACCAGGCTCATGGCGAAGCGGTGGCGGATGTCGCAGGCCGGCCCCTTCTCCAGAGAGAGGTTCAGGTTGTTCTGCGGGATGGCCGACTCGAACATCGGCGAGCGGAAGTCGGGCGCGTCACTCAGGCTCTTGGCGAAGGTGTAGTTGGCGAGGAACGTCCAGCCGTCCGAGAAGCGGCGGCGGACGTTCGCGTAACCCGCGTCGTACCAGCTCCGCGCGGAGTTCTCCAGCAGGTTGATGCCGCTGACGGGGAACGTCGTGTTCGCGACCGTGATGTTGTCGGGCGGCACCGTGCCCGGCAGGAAGCTCAGGGTCGTGAAAGGTCGTCGCGGGCCGATGGCGCCGGGGCCGGCCGGCGCGTTGTTGATGAGGCGCGAACGCTGGAGGTGCAGGCCGCGCGAGCCCAGATACCCAAGCTCCAGCGTCGTCGATGCCCCTAAGCTCTTCTCGATTGAGAGACTCCACTGCTCGATGTACTGCGGGGGCGCGTCGGCCTCGAAGGCGGCGAAACTCACGGTCGTCTGACCCAGCACGGGCTGGCCGAAGTTGAAGTGCGTGGCGACGATCCCCGCGGCGGGCGTGAAGTTGTCACTCTGCTGCGTCTCGGGGAAGACGTAGGGGACGTTGTGGCGCTGGTTGCACCAGGTGTTCATGTCCACCGGCGTGTAGAAGATGCCGAACGCGCCGTGCAGCACAAGGCCCCACCGGGGGATGTTGTGCGAGACGCCGAAGCGCGGCGCGAAGTTGAGCTTGTTCGAGTGCATGAGCCCCTCGGGGAAGCCCAACTGTCCGCCGACGAAGACGAAGGGACGGCCGTTCTGGAACGTCAGATTCGTGTTCGGATAGCGGATGTCGCGGAGCGGGCTCATGTACTCGTAGCGCAGGCCGAGCTGGACGGTCGTGTTGCGCGTCAGTTGAAAACTGTCCTGCACGAAGGCGTCGGCGTACCACTGGCGGAGCTGCATCTGCGGGATGCCGGCCTGACGCTGCTTCACCGCCGGGAGGCCGAGCAGGAAGCTCGCGAGCGCCGAGCCCGTGCCGTCGTTCGTCGCGGTCTGCGTGGTGAAGCCGTTGGTGAACTGGTAGTAGCCACGATTCTGGAAGAAGCCCCACATCGGCCAGACGAAGTGGCGGTAGCTGCCGCCGAGCTTCAGGCTGTGGCGGCCAATTTGCCAGCTCAGCGTGTCGCGCGCTTCGAGGATAGTGTCCCAGGCATGCATCGGCGTCGCGATGAAGCTGTCGCCCATCGGCGAGTAGCCCTGCACGTTGAAGTACGGCGCGCCGTACGCGCCCTTCCCGCCGAAGCCGACGCCGAGGATGCCGAGTTCGGAGACGATGTCGTTCTCCTCGCTGTTCTCCGACGAGCGGTGCATCGACAGGCGCGAGACGGTGACGGTGGCGGAGTTGACGATCGCGGGGCTGATGATGTGCGTCCAGCCGACGACGCCGTGCTGCGAGAGGTTGTCGTGCAGCGCGCCGAAGCCGGGCAGGTTCTGCGGCGTGAAGCCGCGCTCGCTGCTGAAGGAGTAGCGGACGAAGAGATTGTCGCCGCGCGCGAAGTTCTGGTCGAAGCGGAACGTCGCCTGGTCGGTCTTGTGGCGCATATCGCGCACGTCCATGTAGTTGTTACAGTCCACGCCCGCGCCCGTCACCTGCGGGACTCCCATCATCGTCATGCTCATCCCGCCGCATCCGTTCATCCCCATCTCCATGTTGGGGCGCGGCACGTACTTCTCAAGGAAGAGCCGCGCCTGCGGGCTGATGAGGGCGTCGGGAATCATGTTGTCGGGGAAGGGGTCGCGGATGACCTGCGGGTTGGAGGCGCTGACGGGCCGGGTCGGATCGAAGGCAGGGTTCGGGCG
The DNA here is from genome assembly GCA_036379655.1 of Pyrinomonadaceae bacterium. Lineage (GTDB taxonomy): Bacteria > Acidobacteriota > Blastocatellia > Pyrinomonadales > Pyrinomonadaceae > QHXN01. The sequence goes on along the minus strand of DASVGG010000077.1, from coordinate 82,349 downwards.
CGAGCTGAAGGGGTTGTAGATGGTCGTGCCGCTCATCGAGAAGTCGCCCATGACCTCCTCCATCGTCGGCACGGTCTGCGTCATCGTCATGGCCTCGGTGAGCCGCAGCCCCTCGTAGTTGACGAAGAAGAAGCTCCGGTTCTTACGGACGGGGCCGCCGAAGGAGGCGCCGAAGTTGTTCCGCCGGAGGTGCTGCGACTCCTCGCCCATCTCGTTGAAGGTGCGCGCGTCGAGCGCGTCGTTGCGCATGAACTCGTAGAGCGTGCCGTGGAACTCGTTCGTCCCCGTCCGCGTCACGATGTTGACCTGCCCGCCGCCCGCGCCGCCCATCTCGGCGGAATAACTCCCGGTCTGCACGCGGAACTCCTGCACCGCGTCGGGCGAGGGGCTCAGGTTCAGGGTGTTGAAGGTCGGGTCGGTGTTGGTCGCGCCGTCGAGGAGGAAGTAGTTCGCGTTCGGGCGGTTGCCGCCGATGCTGACGGCCGAGCGTTGGCCGGGCCGCCAGTAGAGCGGGCTCATGTCGCCGGCCTGCGCGCCGTGGCTCTCGTGCGCGCCGGGCACGGTGAGCACAAGGTCGATGAGCATCCGGCCGTTCAAGGGGAGGCTGCGGACGGACTTCTGCTCGACGACCTCGCCGACGCTTGCGTCCGTCGTGCGCAGCACGGCCGCCTCGTCTTTGACCTCGACCGTGGTGCTCACGTCTGTAATCTTCAGGTCAACGTCGAGCGTTAACTGTTGGCCGACCTCGACGTTGACCGTTCGTGTCAGCGCGGCGAACCCTTTGGCCTCGACCGTCAGCTCGTAGTCGCCGGGTAGCAACCCCGTGAGCTGGAACGCGCCCTGCTCGTTGGTCGCCACCTGACGCGTCGCGCGTGTGCCCGCGTTGGTGGCGCGCACTGTCGCGCCCGGCACGGCCTGCCGCTGCGGGTCGTAGACCGTCCCCGAAAGGGTCGCGTAGTTGCTCTGGGCCACGGCGGGCGCGGCGGCCAGGCCGAGCATGAGGAAGAGGGAGAGCAGGGTGAACCTGAACATGGGCTGTACCTCCGGGTGCCTGATGGTTACTTACGTGACGGCGCGGGCGGGTGCGGCTTGAGGCGGCCCGGAAGGTTTGGGGCTTACTTCCGTCGCCCGTCCATGTAAGCTCAGAGAATCTTAACGCGCGGCAGTGTCGCTTAAACGGCGGATTATGTCACCGACCCAGGGGAGGACTCGCGACTCCAACTAAAGTTGGGCCGTGGGGTTTAAGTATTCCGGCGTCGCCCGCTGGTTCGTGCCCGTCGTCATGCGGAAGCTCCCGAATTGACGGCGAGGTCATTCGCCGCGGTTGCGGGGCAGGGCGCGGGTACATCAGCCATGATCACGGGGATAAGTGAAGAGGAGGCGCGTGCTCTGCTGCGTTCCGGCCGGCTCGCGCGTCTCGGCTGCGTCGCCGAGGGATATCCTTACGTCGTTCCTATCAACTACGCCCGGCCTGGAGGTGGACGAGGTGCGGGACGAGACGCGCTGGAAGAGCGCCCTCGCCTGGACTGACTCGCCCGTCAGCACCGACTCGTCCACCGAGACGCCCTGCGCCTCAAGCAGCATCCCGTCGGCCGGGACGCGGTCGCCGGCCTCCACCCTCACCACGTCGCCGGGGACGACCCGCGTGGCCGGCAGAGGCGAGCGCGAAGAGCAGGATGTAGGTGAGGGGACTGCGGAACTGCGCGGCGAAACGTCTCCAGGCCGTGACGGGTTGCTTCTCCGGCAGAGCGTTCGGGCCGTGCCGCCCGAGGCGCGCGCCAGCCTCTTCGGCCGTCAGGCCGCGTGTCATAGAACCCTCGGTGGTTTGAAGGCGACAGACATAGGCGGCTCACCAAACCTTTACCGGGGCGCGCCTCACCCGCCGGCTCCAGGGGTCGGCGACGTATGCGCCGGACGGGAGCGCCTCGGCGGACACTTCTCCTGAGCCCTGATGACAACGTCGTTCAGTCGCGGTTGGTCACCATGCCGACCATCTTGTCCTCTACGCCCACATCAGCGACGCGCCCAGCCTTTGGGCTTTACTCGACAACCATTCGCGTCACAAGCTCTTTCGGGCGGAACACCGGTTGCAATTCACGCGTGTGAGGGAAGGGAACACGCTCGCGGGGAGAGAGCGCGGATAGACCGCGCCATGCCGTGGGGGCGCGGCCGTAGCGAGGGCGGCCGCGCCTTCTTTTTGGCCTCGCCGGCTTACTCGCGACGCAACGCGTTTATTGTCCGAACCGCTGCCGGTACTCGTCCGAGGAGATGAACGCCTTGACCATCTCGGCGCGGACGAAGTCGCCGTTGAAGTCGTTGAGCTTCCCGAGCCAGAAGCCGAAGCCCCCCGCGTCTGGGTCGCGGCGCAGGTAGCCGAAATACTCCATCGTGACGAAGGCACGGTTGAACTCCGCCTGTGCGAAGGAGGAGTTCTCCGCCACGCGGCGCAGGGCGCGCGCGCGTGCCGGCTGGTTGACGGTGTTCGCCGCCGAGCCGAACTCGTTGACGGCCGCGTTGCGCTCTGAAGTGGTGGGGGTGATGCCCGCGTTGGCGAAGAGCGCGTCCACGAACTGCTCGGGCGTCAGCGTCGTCGCGAAAGCGGCGCCGAACTCGGGGCGCGCGACGACGCCCGCGAAATACCCCTGCTTGTTCGCCTCCAGTTGTGCGTCGAAGTCCGACCGGCCGAAGACGAGGTTCTGCTGTAGTCGCTGCACGTCGTGCATGAACTGACCGTAGCGGACGGGTGCGGGTGAGCCGTCGGCGGTGGGGCCGAAGGCGGCCTGGTTCGCCAGGTAGGCGAGATAGCCCGTGCGCTGGAACTCGATGGAGAGGAAGAAGGCGGCGCTGACGTTGACGCGCTTGACCTCGCGGCACTGCGGGTCGGCGCCGCAAGACTCGATCTCACCCACCCAGAACTGGAAGCCCGGCGGGTCAGGCTCGCGGTTGAGGAAGTCGAGGTAGTGCTGGCGGACGAAGAACTGCGCGCCGTCGATGGGGTTCGTCGTGGGCGGCGTCGTGTCGTCGTCCACGATCTTCAACTGTGCGCTGATCGGGTTCCCGAACCCGGCGCCGGACGGCTGCGGGTTCGAGAGAGAGAGGTTGAAGGTCTCGTCGCCCTCGACGAGGTTGTCGTCCACGACGGGGATGCGGACGGTCCTGGAAGTTTCGCCCGGCGCGAAGGTGAGCGTGCCGGACTGGATGATGTAGTCGGAGCGTTCGCTGGCCGTGCCGTCGGAGGTCGCGTAGTCAATGCTAACCGTGGTGGCAACCGGGTTGCCGAGCAGCGTGACCGTGAAGGAGATGCCGCCCTCCGCCTCGGAGGCGCTGTAGGAGGTGGCGCTGAGCTGCAAGCTGTATAACTCGTCGTTCCGGATGTTCAGCGTGGCGCTGCTCCGGCTACCGAGAGTGGAGTCTCCCGTCGGGTCGCTGAGAGTGAGTTGCACCGTCTCATCTGGCTCGACCACTTTGTCATCGATGAGCTGGATAGAGATGTTCTTCGAGGTCTCGCCCGGCGCGAAGGTGAGCGTGCCGGACTGGGCGACGTAGTCGGAGCCGGCGGTCGCCGTGCCGTCGGAGGTGATGTATTTGACGGTCGAGGTCGAATCGATGAGGTAGCCCGTGCGGCGTACGCGCAGGAAGCCGAAGCCCGGGGACTCGAAGCTGGAATAGGTCGAGGTGCTGAAGGCCAGCCGGGTCTGCGCCGGGGGTGAGAGGAGGTAAACGTCCCTGAACGCGTTGACATCCAGGGCCGAGTAGCTGACGGCCGATGAGAAGGTTATCTTCCCCCCGGCGATGACGTTGCCGAGGGCGGGGACACCGAAGGAGTCAAACATGCTCTCGGCTCCGCCGCCGACCATGTCACGAATCACAATGCCTGGCGTCAAGAAAAAGTTGCTGGTGCCGCCCCGCTCAATCTGCGCGTAAGCGACGTAGCGGCCGTCACGGCTCGTGGTTAAAGTATCTATCGCGCTGACGCACCTGACAAAGCCCCTATCGTCGCAGGCGCCCCCGGCTACGGGGAGGTATGGAAGCTGAAGCAGGTCGCCCGTCAGACGGTCGCGCCGGAAAACCGCGTCGTGACTCCCCTGGGGGTCTGTGAAGCCGTTCCGCCCCACGTAAAAGACGAAGCGCCCGTCGCCGCTGATTTGTGGAAGGGCCATGGCCGTGCCGTTCGACGTACTGCTGAGCAGGGTGGTCGTGCCGGCCGCGAAGTCGTGCGCATAGACGGAGGGGGTGGTGGAGCCGGCTCCGCCGGGGACGAAGTCCGTGGCCGAACTGCTGAAGACCACGACCTGCCCGTCGTCACTCATTGAAGGGTCGGACGCGAAGTTGTTGCCGCTGCCCGTCCCGGCGCTGTTGACGGAGGCGAGCGCGGTCACGTTCGTCTGGAGGTCGCGCCGGAAGATGTCTTTCACCATGCCGTTTGTGTCGTTGGCGGTGAGGTCGCTGGCCTCGCTGACGAAGAGGACGTAGCGCCCGTCCGGTGTGAGCGCCGTCGCGGACGCGGTAAAGTTGCCGCCGTTCGTGCCCGCCGTGTTGATGCTGACGAGGACGGTCGTGCCCGCCGACAGGTCGCGCCGGAACGCGTCTTCGAACTGGTTCGTGTCACCGGCGACGAGGTCTCCGGCGCCGCTCGTGAAGGCCACGTAACGGCCGTCGGGAGTAACGTGCCCCCTCGAAGAACGGCCGTCGCCCGAACCCGTCCCCGCCGCGTTGACGCTGACGAGCGTCGTCGTCCGCGCGACGAGGTCTCGGACGAAGACATCGCTCCGCCCGTTGGTGTCGCCGACGACGAGGTCGCTCGCGTCGCTCGTGAAGACGACGAAGCGGCCGTCGGGCGTGATCGAGGCTTCGGAGGACGCCCCGTTGCCGCTCGCCGTGGCCACGGCGTTGACGCTGACGAGCGCGGTCGTGTGCTGCTGTACGTCACGGACGAAGATGTCCGAGGTCGCGCCGTTCGTGTCGTTCGCGACGAGGTCGCTCGCCGCGCTCTGGAAGAGCACGAAGCGGCCGTCCGCGCTCGCCTGTGGGGCGCTGGAGGATTCGTTGCCGGCGTGCCCGCTCGTGCTGTTAGCACTCAGCAGTTCGATGTTTGCGGTGGTCTGTGCGGCGGCCGTCGCACTGACGCAGAGCAGGAACGAGAGCAGGACGCAGCCCCGCCATAGGTGGGCCGCGGTCGGATGCAAACTGTCGGATGTGAGCTTGAGATTCTGTCGCATGGCGCGCCTCCTGGATTTCCGGTCGCGTGGTGTGGGTGCCGTGCCGAGTCCTATAACGAAAATTATGAATATGTTAGGACTGATTATAGGACGCATGCTAAGACCTGCCTGCCTATTGCCAACATACAACTAAGAGGATTAGGTGAGTCTCACTTGACTGATAAAAGAGCTCTTTAGCCTGGCAAGCGGTTCGGGATGTCGAAACAGGTTACGAGAATTGTGAGGATCAGCAGAAGACCAAGGCAGTTCCAGAGGTGTAAGCGTGAAGGGGTAAACATCTTGAGTTCTCCTCTTGGGTAAGGTGTGAGTTAGCTCCAGGGAGGGGTCGTCGAATACGTCCAACCTCTCCCTATCCTGCCTGAATGTGAAAGAACAACGACTCGAAGGAAAGCTTTGTCGGCAGACAGGGAGAACTCTACCGTCGAAGGTAGAGTTCTTCTCTTACGTGTTGCTGAGTTGGGTTCGTGAGTGAGAAAAATTCATGGACTGGTACAGCAAAGAAAGTTGAGTCTACAACTGTGAGGCTATCGAGACTGGGGAATCTCAGGTGGCCCCGTGAGAACAGACGCGTCGGCGAAGCGAGCGGAAGTCTAATGAAGGGGTATTGCCCTGTCAAGGTAAAACATTATTGAAGTATGAAGGGTTTCCTTCAGACATATAAGTGCCTGTTTGATTGGTTATCTCTATTAGAGACGGCGCGCCGTCCCGCTTGTCTCTGAGCAGTGAGCCCCGCGCCGCCTGTAGAGCCTGCGCGGGCCGCGGCTTATCCGCCAACATCCCGCGCGCTTACCGAAGATGACATCCCTCGGGTCGGCGGTCGGGTGCATGCCGTTGTTATGCTTCCCGCAATTTATAATGGCCGATGGACGCCCTTTAATTCCTCGGCAAGACTTCCAAGGTCCGGGAACAAATCTCCCAGCCGAAAGCCTAGTAAATCTAATTCCCGTGCCACTGTAGGAAGTGCTGTGATTGGAATCACGTATTTTTGTAACCACTCTTCGCAACCGGGCATTAGATTCAGAGCTTTGTTTGATGAATGAAGTGTAAAAGCTCCCTGCTGCATCTGCATTCGTAAATCCGTCTCAACAGCCATTGCCGCCGCCACACTGTCTGTCGTATCCATGCCTTTCCGAGATGGCAAAATCATTTCCTGCAAGCTTCGAGCATTAAGCGGATACAAAAGAGGCTCAAGGCCCTGCCGTTCATTTAGTATGGTTGGATCAAGCGCCCAGATGCATGCGCTCATCTCCGTTGGATTGTGAGAGTGCCGTTGATAGGTTTCCGTCGCAAAGAATGCCGCGACCAGAGGCGAACGTGACCAGTCGAGAAGCCGCGTGGGAACTCCATAGTGTTGCATTAACGCAAGCCACCCGGCGTAGTCGTCGTCGGACGGGCAATTAGGGTACCGGAGTTTTGCGCGGACGAAGAAATCATTAGAGAAATATCTTTCCTGCTCTCTTGAATAACCTCGTCGGATACTAGGCAGCAAATCCCATTCAATACACGTGTGGCCGCGAAACCACCATCTATGTTTATTTCGCTCCATGAGTACGCCAACCTCATGTGTGAGATCAGCCAGCCTATGTATTTCAATTACTCGCATATGAGAATCGTCGTGCCGGCGGTCGGGTGCATGCCGTTGTTAGATGCGTTGCCGCTGTGAGGTGGCCGTCCTAGCTCTGCTCGTACGCTTGCAGGAATTCATCGCGCGTAACCCCGGCGTGTGTGCAGATCGTTCGTAAGGTTGAACTCTTTATCTGTGCGTGATTAGGCAAGGTCAGCGGGGTCCGGGTGCCGTCGGCATTGTCGCGTACCATGGCGATGTGCTCCCGCTCGCGTACGAGTCGAAACCCGAGCGTCTCCAACGCCCTGAGGACGCGCGCCTTCGGAGCATCGACCGGGAACTTAGCCACTACGCCGCGACTCCCGTTTCTGCGACAAACGCCTCCAGCACGGGAGATTCATCATCGAAAACTTCTGTCCCGAAGGTCTCAACGTGGAACCGGATGGCTGACTTCACGTCAGCTAAGGCTTCCTCGTAGGAATCACCCTCACCTACGACGACGCCTTTGAGACCGAGCGGATAGGCCACGTAACCGTCGGGATGTTTCTCAATCAGAATCTTCAAGGACTTCATTATTTCGCCTCCACGAACGGATATTACCATACGGGTCGAAAGCATCTAACGCCCGGCAACACCCGCCGCCCCGCACCTTTCGTGGAGCATGAGAATCGTCGTGCCGGCGGCCGGGTGCATGCCCATGTTAGATTGCGTCCGGCTTTAGCCCAGCCCGCGTTACCCGTCGCGTAAGAGTTGACACGCAACTCGCGCCATGCCTCCCGTCACCGGTTGGCAGACCCCGCAGCCGGCGAAGCTTCGATTAGACTATCTTCGGTGTGGCTGTATAGGTGAGTACCCCTCACGCGCTCCTTGCCTCAAATCAATATTTACAACTCAACCGATTTAGCTACCAGAGTTTCCACCACTTTTTCCGGCCGGGCGCAGGTTGGGTAGGTTCTGTTTCGGGTGAGACGGCGTCGGGCGGCGGCTCCTGTCGCGGCGGGGCGGGACGGTGTTCGACTACGGCGGGCTGCCAGTTGTACTTCTCGGCGACGGCGCGGACACGCCGTTGAAGCTCGGCGCCTTTGCCGGGATTCACCATGTAGACGAAGTTGGCGAAGCCCTGGAGCGAGGCGATGACATCCGGGGAGCGGCCCCAGCTTTTCCCTGCGGGGCCGTCCTTTTCGACTTGATAGAGGGTGGCGCGGAATCGCTTCAGCTCTCGCTTCGAGACGTTCGGCTTGCTGTTGACGACCACGCCCGTCACGTCCTGCTGCCGCGAGCGGCGCAGCACTCTGGTCTTCTCCGGGTGCACGGTAAAGCCTTCGTGCGTGACGATGGCCTTCACGCGTTCGAGGATGTTGCAGAGGTTGCGCAGGCTCTCGCCGGAGGTGGAGAAGGTCAGGTCGTCGGCGTAGCGCGTGTAGGTGAAGCCGAGGTCCGCGGCGGCCTTCAGCAGCCGGCGGTCGAGGCGGCGGCAGAGGATGTTGGTGACGGCGGGGCTGGTCGGCGCGCCCTGCGGCAGGTGGCGCGCGCCGTTGGCGACGAAATACCTGCTCCCGTCGAGTTCCACCTCCTCGGTCGTCGGCTCGGTGCAGAGCAGCCCGAGGATGGTGGCCGCCGCCTCCGAGTAGCCGAACGCGCGGAAGAGTCCTTTGACCCGCCGGTAGCTGATTGAGGGGAAGAAGTCTTTGAGGTCGAGGTTGACGACCGCCTCGGCCCCGACGTGCGGGCGCGCGTTGGTCACTATCGAGCGGCCCGCGCGAAAGCCGTGCGCGCAGTCGTGCGTCTCGACCTTCTCTAAGATGTTGTGTAAGACCCAGTGCTGCGCCGCCTTCAGGCGCGGCATGGGCGCGGAGATGTGGCGCACGCCGCCGGTCTTCTTCGGGATTTGAAAGCGGACGTAGTGCGAGACCGTCGAGGTCTTGCGGTCGAAGGCGAGGAAGCGCAGCTCGTTCACCGTGACGCCGAGGGCGGCGGCGATCTCGGCCGCCGTGCCGAGCGGCTGAAGACCGTAACTCTGCAAACGCGCCGCGTCGCACTCCGTGCGGTTCAGGCCGCCCGAAACCGCCTCGCCCAGATAGACGATCTCCTGCTCTTGCCTGCGCCGCCAGTCTTCGGCGCGCTCCTGACGTTCGCGCTCGCGCCTCTCCTTCGTCTCCTGACGCTTGCGGCGCGACTCGGCGAAGCGGCGCTCGCGCATCTCTTTAATGAGCGATTCTTCGTTGTAGAGGCGACGTTGTTCCGCGCGCAGTTCGCTGAGTTCGCGCTGCAACTCTCCACGGCGGTGAATCTCCTCGGCGGGGTCGTGCGGCAGTTCGCCGCGCGCGGGCCAGAAGCCGAGCCGGATCATGTCTTCGAGGATGACTTCCTCCCTCGAACTTCGACGGATGCGCTCGTACAGCTCTTCGCGGGTTTGTGGCCGTTCGGTTGACATGACTTGGAGTGCGTGCGCTCGGGAAGCGAAGGTTCGATTGCCACGCGTAACGGCCAGGGCGTGCCCGAGTCCCCTTCGAAAACTCCTGAGGACTGGGTCGCTCAACGCCAGCGGGGCTGGTTACCTGTGCGTCTTCCGCTTCGCGCAAGCCACACCGGGAAACGCACAGGTAGCCTGCCCCGCACAGTTAAGAGCGGACCAGTGATGCATGCCCTGAGCTTTACGCATGGACGGCGATCCACCGTCCGGGTTGCAAGGCCCTTGGGAACGCCCTGGCCGTTACGCCTGGCAATCGAACCGGGTTGTCAAAGTTGCCGCTGCCGGCGCGCGGCCTCCATCCGCAGCGCCAGGATGTGTTCGCACGGCCCCTTGAAGAGCTTGTGCTGTTGGTGCCAGTTGCAGGTGCACTCGGCGTGCACCATGCGCCCGTCCGCGTCGAGGCGGAGCGACGGGTGAAAGGTCTTCTCCTTGTCCTTCACGGCGCCCCGCAGGGAAAGCTGTCCTTCGGGGTTCGGCTCAGCCGCGACGAGAGCGACGGCCTGCTCTGAGAGGAAGCGCGACGCGCTCTCCTCGCGCTCGCTGGCGAAGCGCAGCCGCTCGACGGGCAGCGGCTCGCGGCTCAACTCGCGCGCGCGGTAGACGCGCTTGTTGAGGTCAAAGATCGCGCGCCCCGCCTGCGTGTACGCGCCGAGCGCGCCGAGCACCGTCGCGCGATCAAGATGCAATCGCGACGCCAGTTCGTCGGGCGTTGCGCGCCAGTCGCTTCTCAGCTCGTCGAAGACGACCCGCTTGGTCAGTTCGTCAACCTCCATGCGCGGGGCCAACAGGTCGAAGTTGCCCGCGCGCGACCAGTCGTTCGTCGTCCAGCCCGACAGCCCCAGCGTGAAGGACATGTCGCCCAGGTCTGCAACATAAAACGAGGGCAGTCCCGTGCCCAACAGGTGCACCGTGAACTTGCGTGCGACCGGGATGAGCCGTTCCAGAATGTGTATGCGGCGACGCCCCCAGACGCGTATCACCTCGGCGTCCGCGCCCGCGTAAATTGAGCGCGGACAGACGACCTCCGTCTCCCACGGCTCGAAGACCACCCTGACCGGCTCGCCCGGCGTGAGGTGATAGCGCATCGCGCGCGGCCCCTTCTGTTCGCGACGGCGGCGCAGCACGAAACAGATGTTGTGGATGTCCATCGGGTGGAGGTCGAACGTGCGCGCGGGCAGAGACATCGCCGAGCTGACCTGGAGGAAGCCGCGCACCCAACTGTCGGGGAGGTCAATCTTCTTCTCCCTGTACTCGGCCTCGCCCGTCGTCCGCACGTCGAAGCCGGAGGGGTCTATCTCGAAGCGTGTCTCTTTGTAGGTGCGTATCTTCTGAAACTCGTCGTAGAGCGCCGCCGAGTAGTCAATGTTCGTCGTGCCGCAGGCGAACTCGCCGACATGCTCGAAGACCTCGTAGCCCGCGCCGAGTCGCCCGTAGCTCGACTCGTCCTGGCTGAAGCACTCGAAGAAGAGTTCGTCGGGGTGGACGGTGATGACCGGGTCGAAGAGTATGCGCCAGAAAGAGTCCTCCTTCTCGACGATGTAGTTGTAGTAATCCTTTCGGGCCTTGTTGAAAGGCCCCATGCGGTGCGAACTGCGCGCGTGGAGGTCGTTCAGCTCCGCCTGCAACTCTTTGACCCGCCCGGCAACTTCGGTGCGCTCGGAGGCGAGCGCCTGCCAGTCAATCTGCTCCTGCCTCGCCGCCCACTCCTTGTAAGCGGTCTTGTCTTTCGGCTTGAAGCGGAGGTCGGAGACGACCACGTCGTGCAGCGCGCTGATCGCCTCGCGGAACTCGATCCGCTGACGCAGCCTGCCCGTGAAGAAGGTCGGGTCGCGCGTCACGTCGGGCGCGAACGACATGCTCGTCCGGTCGGCGGTGCTGACGACGGCGCTGCTGCCGCGATAGGCATACTCAAACAGCACGGCGCACCTCCACGGGCTTGATGTCGAGCGGGAGCGGGATGTCCGGGTAGGCCCGGCGGATGGTCAGCATGGCCTCGATGGCGGCCGCCTTCATCCCGACCGCGACGGTCGCCGACTGGCGCGCGAGAATCACGGCGACGACCCGCGCGGCCTCCTCGCTCTTCCGCGCCTCGGACGTGAGGAACGCGATGACCCGCGCCTTGGCAACGCGCGCCTTGTTCACGCGCGAGAGCACGCTCGTGAAATAGTGCGACAGCTCGCGCAGGCGTTGCGGGTTATCGGCGCAGTAGCGTTCGAGGTAGTTGGTCACAAAGAGTTGGAGTTCGGCGGACGGGTGCTCGCTCAGCTTGAGCATGTACTCCGGGCCGGCCTCGTCGCTGAAATACTTCGTCACCAGTTCTCGCCCGAACTGCTGTACGTCCGCGCGCACGCTGTCGCAGACACTGACCAAGATGCCCGGCGTGAAGTCGGACGCGCCCAGCCGCGCGCGAAAGGCTTCAAAGAAGAAGGCGCGCGTCTCTTCCCAGCGCGTGTCGATCAGGCGCACCGCCCGCGCCACCTCGTCCAGATGGCCCACGGGGTTGGTGGCCTGCCGGTAACGATCAATCACCAGATCGAAGAGCGTCTGGGCGGCCCGCCGCGCCGCGAACACTTCGGCGTCGGCCAACTCGACGATCTCGTCCGTCGTGAATGACTGCGCCCAGGCCGCGTCGCGCCGCGCCTTGGTCTCAATCAGGTAGCCTCCCACCTCGCGCGCCTCGGGAGAAGCCGCGCGCGCCAGCCGCAGGGCCAAGTCTTTATCAACGTCGTCCGCCCACACGCCGTCCAGATCATCACGCAGCAACTGCGCGAGGCTGCCGTGTACGCCTTCAATGGCTTCGGGCGCGAGGAGTGTGGCGACGAGTCGTCGCGCGAGGCCGCGTGTGAAATCGGCGGAGGCTGTGTGACTCAGGCGACGGATGACGGGACGGACGGCGTCGCGCAGGTCGGCCAGTGGGTGGCGTGCGAGCGCGACGAGCAGACCCTCGCGTTCGAGCAGTGATTCGTCCGGAAGCTCGCCGAGCAGTCTGACGCCGATGCCGCGCAAAGGTTCGTGCGGCGAGTTGATGAGGGAGATGATGATCTCCTCCGGTAGCTCGCTTGGCCTCACCTCGTGCAACAGCAGGATGTTGCCGCCCAGTTCCTGCACCTCCGCGAGCGGGTGCGTGAGCAGGTCGAGGACGACGCCGAGGCTGAGCGTGCGCAACTGCTGCCCGAAGCACCCGAGCACCGTCGCGGCGATGTCGCCGGCCTCCACGCCCCGCGCCGCGTCCAGCCCGGTCAGGTAAGCGATCAGACGTGCGACGAGCGCGTCGGCCTCCGCGTCCGTGAGCGCGGTCGAGCGCAACAGCCGGCGCGCGAACTCGCGCGTGTCGGGCCGTGGGCTGGCGACCAGCGCGAGGACAAAGTCGCCGTCACGCAGGAACCGTTCGCGTCTCTCTTCAATCCAGCGTTGTGCTTCCGCGCGCGCCTCCGGCGAGGCGCAGTTGGCGACGGCGAGAACGAGCGCGTGGTCCGGCTCCGCCGTGCGGTAACGCGCTCTGACCAGCTCGTAGCCGAAGTGCGCCGTCACCTCGTAAGGGCGGCCGAGGAGCATCAGGAGCACTTCGCGGTCGAGTTCGGCGGTGAACTGTTCGCAGGCGCGGAGCGCCTTGACGGCGAAGTGTTGGACGGGGCGGCAGTCGCTTTCGGAGATGAGGTGCAGCAGGCCCCTCGGCTCGCGCTCCCACAGTTCGGGGAAGGCTTCCTCACGCGCGTCCGGCTCCGGGTCGCCGGGTTTGTAAGACGCGCGGCAGCGCCACGCCGCCGTGCGTTCCCGGCGGAAGTAACGCGGGCTGTTGGCGTAGAGGATGTAGTTGAAGGCCCAGTAGGGGGCGTAAGCGTCCCAGTGCTCCGTGCTGGTGCGGCCCGTCTGCCAATGGTAGACGCCCGACTCGCGCACGGGCTGCGCGTCCGCGTCGGTGAAAGGGAGCAGGACGCCCGCCGCCATGCGCACGTACTCCTCCGCGTCGCCCAGTTCGCCCAGACGCCTGAGCGTGCGCCACACGCGTTGGCGCAGGAAGGCGCGTGTGCGCCCGCCGTAGGCGAAAGGCGCGTCATCCTTCTTAATCTGCCTGTGGGCCTCGGAGAAGTAAGACCCGCCCGGCAGCGAGACGTAAGACCAGTTATATTTTCCCGTCAGCGGATAATAGGTGTTGCCGAACATCGCCTTCTCTTTCTCGAAGCGGTAGGCGATGAGGCCGTACACCTCCGCGTCGCGGCGATACTCTGCCGCCTTGAAGATGTGGCGGATGCGCTGAAAGTAGTTCGGCCTGAGCGGGGCTTCACGCAGCAGTTGGAGGAGCGCCGGGCGTACGTGCTCGTTGTCAATCAGGTAGAGTGCGTCGAGGATGGCGTAACGCTTGTGGTCGTCCCCGTCGAGGTATTCACGGAGCGCGGCGGCCAAGGCGTCCGTCGGGCCATGCTCCGCCAGGCCGCGCACATGGTCGGGCAACTCCGTCAACGTCCGCAGCCTGAACAGCGCCCGCGCCTCATCACCCGACAGCTTCAACAGAGCCTCGACGGCGATGCGCCGCACGAAGTCCGGGGTCGCACTATCGTCGTAGAGCCGGCCGAGCGCGGAGACTGTGTGCGCGTCTCCACACCACCCCAGCGCCCACGCGGCGCAATAGTCGCGGAGCGGCACGCCGCTCCCGATGTGTGCGACCAGCAGCGGGGCGGCCTCACGCAGCTTCAACTCGCCCGCGCGCCAGATGACACGCTCCAACGGCCAGTTATACTTCTTGCCCGCCGCGTGATTACTCAGCCGGTTAATGACGGCCTGGGCCTGTGCCGCGCGGTCTGTCGAGCCGGAGACGACACGCTTGACCGGCTCCTCCTCCGCCCGCGCGCTGACCTCGCGGTAGCCCTTCCTGGTCTTGGAATGAATCAGGTCCTGAAATACTTTGTCGGCAACAAGGCGACCGACAGGCGAGACGGTCTTCACGCCCTCCTTCAGGCGCGCGCCCCGGCGACCGTAGCGGAAATTGACGACGTAACTTTCAAAGCCCACCTCGCAGAGGTCAACTTCGTAAATCTTGTCGGAACTTCCTTCCCGATAGACCAGAACTGTTTGCCTGATAAGCTTCATGACGGGCGACGGCTCGCTACACGCGAAGACCGATTCTGAAATGTTCACCGCTTCGGCGGCGCCTCAAGTTATATAACACACCTGCGGCCCGAGCGCAATACATTGTTTCATGCGTGCAACAACATTATTAATGCCGAATTCTTCCAGAACGGGCGGAACTACTCCTAACGAATTTCAAGTGAGCCTTGAGTGTGTGTTCCACTAACGGTGAACGCAGTGGCCGGGGCGGGCAAAGCCACGTCAACGAATATACAACGTGCGAACTTTGATTTGCTACAGGATTTTTTTTGGCGACGCGTGATGGAGTCTCGCGTCATGACACTCGTCCACGCCGACACAACTCTTTACCCCCCGGCCGCCATCACAGTGGCGCACGGTCTGAATCGGAGGCAAGCCCCACATACGGAGGCCGCCCACGGCACGCGTCGTCTCTCCCGCTGATGTCAGCCAACTCCGCAGACTCACGCGCAAGTTCTCCCCGTATCGACGTTCAACCGAATGCACGAGGCCGGGGCGCTTAACCCTCGGTAAGAATTGATTGCGCTCAACCGACGCCCGCATGAAGGACGTGGGGACGGACTCGTTCGCACTCGATACCTGTAGGAGATGGCCCATGAGTACCGCGAGACCAAGACGCCGCACGCGCACAGTGTTGACGTTGATTCTTATCGCCGTTGCCGCGCTTCTCTACACCGCCCCCCCGCGAAGCAGTGTGGCGGCTGCCGGCGATTCCATCTCGGCAATCTATCGTGACGGCACGCTCCGTGTGAGCATTCCCTACGACGAGTCAATCGCGCGCTCCCGAAACCTCCGCGTCGAAGTACTCTCACCCGACGACAAGCCCGTCGCGGAGGCCACCAGGCCCGTCGCCTCCGCGCGCGAGACTGCGCGGTGGGAGGTCTCCGTCGGCCTGCCCCCAAAGATGGCTCTCGAAGATTTAGTGTGGCACCGCGTCAGAATCGGAACGAAGATAGTTTCGCTCTCCGAGATTCTGCGCCTGCCGGTCGTGCGCCTGCTGGCCCAGGGGGCGTACGCGGCCGGCTCGCGCGCTTCGCTGCGCGTGGTCGCTGCTGAATCGAAGTCCGGCGACCCTCTTCGGGACAGCCGAATCAAACTGGAGCTCGTTAACGGCGAGACCTCGGAGAGACTCTTCGAGGGTGAGACGGACGCGCACGGCACGGCCGAGGTCATGTTCACCGTTCCGCCCGCAGGCTTTGGCTCGCGCACTCTGCGCGTCACGGCGGAGACGCCGCTCGGTGTCGTCACCGCCAACCAACCTGTTCAGATTGAGCGCCGGAACAAGATACTTTTGACGACGGACAAGCCGCTCTATCAACCCGGCCAGACGATACATCTCCGCGCGCTCGCGCTCGACGCTTCCACGCGCGCCGCCGCTACCGACCAACCTCTCACACTGGAGATCGAAGACGCAAAGGGCAACAAGGTCTTCAAACGCCGTGGACGCACCGACCGCTTCGGCATCGCGTCGGCCGACTTCGATTTGGCCGACGAGGTCAACTTCGGCCCTTACCACGTACGCGCCATCCTCGGCGAAGACGCCGCCGTCTACACGCAGGAGAAGACCGTCACGGTTGATCGCTACGTGCTGCCGAAATTTAAAGTCGAGATCGTGCTCGGCAAAGACGCGGGCCGCGAGCAGCAGAGCTTTTATTCGCCGGGCGAGACCGTCGAAGGCAAGGTCACGGCCCGCTACCTGTTCGGCAAACCGCTTGTGAACGCGGGCGTGACCGTGGTGCTCAAATCTTTCGACGTGGAGGCGTCCGAGATCGGTCGCATCAACGGGAAGACCGACGCCGAAGGCCGCTTCTCGTTCTCGTCCAAGCTGCCCGACTTCCTCGCGGGGCGCTCGACGCAGCAAGGGAGCGCGCCGGTTTCGGTCGGCGTCGAAATCAAGGACACGGCGGACCACACCGAGACGAAGTCGCGCGACATCCTCGTCTCGAACACCCCTATCCTCATCATGGCCGTGCCCGAGAGCGGCCAGTTGCTTCCCGGTCTTGAAAACCGCGTCTTCGTGCTGACCTCCTACCCCGACGGGAGGCCCGCCGAGACGACCGTCAGCGGAGAGCTCTCCGGCTCGCCGTTCAAGACCGACGAGAGCGGCGTCGCCGTCGTTCCAGTGCGCGCCGCGACCGGGGCCATGCAGTTCAAGCTCAAGGCCGCCGACTCGCAGGGCCGCGCGGGCGAGGCGACCGTCACGCTCGAAGCCCGCTCGCAACCGGAGAGCCTGATGCTCCGGACGGGACGTGCCGTGCTCAAGGTCGGCGACAAGCTGCGCCTCGAAACCATCTCGACGCGCGCGCGCGGGGCGGTCTACGTGGACGTGGTCAAAGACGGGCAGACGCTCCTGACGCGCGCGCTCGAAACGGAAGAGGGCCGTGGTCGCCTCGACGTTGACCTGACGCCCGAGATGTTCGGCGCCGTCGAGGTTCGTGCCTACCAGTTCACGTCGGACGCCGACCCGATTACGGATCGCAGGCTGGTCTACGTTGACCCGGCGGACGACCTGCGCATCGCGGTCTCTGCGGCGCGTGACAGTTACAAGCCGGGTGAAGACGCGCGTCTCGAATTTCGCGCGACGGACGCGGCGGGACGCCCCGTCTCGGCGGCCCTCGGGGTCGAGATTGTGGACGAAGCGGTCTTCGCTCTTTCGGACAAGCAGCCCGGGTTCGAGAAGGTGTTCATGCATCTTCAGAAAGAGCTGCTGACGCCTCGCTACGAGGTGCATCAATTCTCTTTCGAGCAGGTCGTGCTCGACGACTTTCAGGGTGAGGCCGCGAACCGCACGGGACGCCGCGAGCGCGCCGCAGAGGTGCTGCTCGCCGCCGCCGGAACGGTCACCGGCAAGGACGTGCGCGGCGTCTACGGCCGCGAGCCTTACGAGGTCAAACGTCAGGAATACTCTTCGCTGTACACGCGGCGCGTCGCCGAACTGGCCCAGGCCCTCGTCCCCGCGATGACGAAATATTACGAAGTGCAGCCGCCGTCGAAGGAAGGCTTCGGACGCGACCTCCGCTCGTTCGCGTCCACGGAGACGGGGCGGAACGTACCGCTCACGGACCCTTGGGGCAACCCGGTCAACGGCGACGGCGCGTTCAGCGCGATCGACACGGCTGTATATTTCTCGCTCCGCTCGAACGGCCCCGACGGTCGCCAAGCCACGGCCGACGACATCACCGTTCCCGTCCTGGCTCAACGCGATGGGCCGCTTGAGAGAATCCGCGCGACCCGTTTTAAAGGGAGCGCGACGGTAGAGGAAGGCGTGGTCGGGGGCGGCGGCGTGCAGGTCGTGGGCGCGGTCAAAGACGAACACGGGACGCCCGTCGTCGGCGTTAAGGTGCTCGCGGCGCGCGTCTCCGACGGCAAGGCCGTCTGGGTCTACACCGATGCCGAGGGCAGCTTCGCGGTCGCCGAACTTCCACCGGGCAACTATCGCGTCACCTTCGAGAGCGAGGCTCACCACACGACGACCTACAAGACGCTGGCGCTGGTCGCCGGGGCGCGCGGCAGGGTCGAGACCATGCTCGCGACGCGCGGCCCACGCGGCGTCAGGCTCTCGCTGTACGGCTCGTACTTCGGCGGCAACTCAGCCGTCGCCGAGACGGTGACGGTCGCCGCCGACGGCGGCGGACGAGGTGGGTTTGAAGCGAGGAGGATTAAGGAGTTGCCGCTTAACGCGCGGCGGGCCGAGGCGTTGATGTTACAGGCGCCCGCCGCGAAGGCGACCGCCCCGGCCGACATGCTCGCCGACGACAGAAGAGCGCGGGGCGCTGACGCGAAGAATGAAGAAGGCGACGGCGCGGGGCCGCGCGTCCGTAGTTTCTTCCCCGAGACGCTCTACACAAACCCCGCGCTCATCACCGACGGCGACGGCCGCGCCTCGGTCAACGTCCCGCTCGCGGACTCGATCACGACATGGCGCGTCACGTCGCTGGCCTCGACGGCGGCGGGCGCGCTCGGCTCCTCGACCGCTCCCCTGCGCGTCTTCCAGGACTTTTTCGTTGACCTCGACCTGCCCGTCTCGGTCACGCAGGGTGACGAGGTGGCGGTGCCCGTCGTCGTCTACAACTATCTCTCTTCCCCGCAGAGCGTCTCGCTTGAGTTGCGGCAGGATGATTGGTTTACGCTTGAGGGCGGCGACACCGCGTACAAGCAAGTGGAGGTCGGCGCGGGCGAGGTGACGGTCGCACACTTCCGTCTCAAGGCGTCGAAGATCGGCGACCAGCAGCTACAGGTGACCGGGCGACTCGGCGGGAGTACGTCGGGCACGCCCTCGGGCGATGCGGTGGCGCGCAACCTGACCGTCGTCCCGAACGGCGAGGAGCGTCTTGTCGTCCACAACGAACGGCTCGAAGGCTCGGCGACCAAAGAGGTCTCGATTCCGGAAGAAGCCATCCCTGATGCGTCGAAGATTTTCGTCAAGTTCTACCCCGGCGCTCTTTCGCAGATGGTTGAGGGACTCGACTCGATCCTGCGGATGCCGGGCGGCTGCTTCGAGCAGACTTCTTCCTCGACGTATCCGAACGTGCTCGTCCTCGACTATCTCAAGACCAGCAAGAAGTTGACGCCGGAGATACAGGCGAAGGCCGAAGGTTACATCTCGCTCGGCTACCAGAAACTCGTCACGTTCGAGGTCAAGGGCGGCGGCTTCTCCTGGTTCGGGAACGACCCGGCGAACAAGATTCTGACGGCGTACGGGTTGATGGAGTTCTCCGACATGTCGCGCGTCCACGAAGTCGATCCGCGCGTGATCGAGCGGACGCAGACGTGGCTCGCGTCCCAGCAGCAGCCGGACGGGAGCTTCAAACCGGACACCTACTTCATCAACGAGGGCGCGACGACGCGCTACAACACCGACCTCGTACGCATCACCGCTTACATCGGCTGGGCGCTCGCCTCGACCGGCTACAAAGGCGAAGCGGTCGAGAAAGCAAAGCAGTACGTCCGGTCGCACACGACCGGCAAGGAAGATGCTTACACGCTCGCCGTCATCGCCAACTTCGCCGCCGACAGCGGCACGGACAAGGGGTGGACGGAATCGGCGGTGGGCACACTCGCGTCGAAGGCCCGCGACGACGGGAAACTGGCGTTCTGGAAGCAGGAGGGCGAGACCCCGACTTCGGCGCGTGAAGACTCCGCCGATTTGGAGACGACGGCGCTCGCCGTCCAGGCGCTCTTGAAGGCCGGTCAGGGCGGGGGGCTGGCGAAGAAAGGTCTCGACTACCTGACCTCGAAGAAGGACGCGCTCGGCAACTGGCAGACGACGCAGGCGACCATCCTCGCGCTGAAAGCGTTCCTCCTCTCCCACACGCGCGGCTCGAACACCGACACCGAAGGCACGATCAGCGTCTCGGTTGACGGACGGCCCGCCGGCTCCGTGCAGGTCACGCGGGACAATAACGACCTTCTCCAACTCGTAGACCTGAAGCAGTTCACGCACGCGGGCGCGAACCGCATCGCATTGACGTTCAACGGGCGCGGCTCCATGCAGTACCAGATCGTCGGGCGCTATTACGTCCCCTGGTCGCGCGTCGCCGACGGCGGCGGGACCGGTCGAGGCGCGGAGCCGCTCTCAATCGACCTGACCTACGACCGCACACGCCTGGCGCAGGACGAGACCGTGACGACCCGCGTCCGCGTCCAGAACAACACGGCGGCCAAGGCCAAGATGGTGATGATCGACCTCGGGATTCCGCCCGGGTTCGAGCCCCTCGGCGAAGACTTCGCGGAACTACTCGACACCACGCGCGGCAAACTCGGCGGGAAAATTGAGAAGTACACCATCACCGCGAAACAGGTCATCCTGTACCTGGACGGCCTCAATGCCAGGCAGAGCGTGGACTTCAACTTCCGGCTGCGCGCCAAATTTCCGCTGCGCGCGCAAACCTTCCCGTCCCGCGTCTATGAGTACTACAACCCCGGTTCCGGTGATAGCACCAAGCCGTTAACTTTGTCGGTGACCGCGAAGTAGAGTACCGCTCGCTGCTCAGAGGCCGTAGCGGTCTTGAAGAACACAGGTGGAGGCCATCATATAGATGACCGGGTCCATCGCCGCGCGCGTCTCGTCATCCATACGGGGAAGTTCGTCCAGCAGTCCGATGACGGAGGTCTGTTCAAAGAACGGAACGGACGAGAACACACGGCCGCGCAAGAGGTCCTGCAAAAGCTCGTACATCGGATTCCCGACGCGCAGCGTCGTCGGCGGCGCGAAGAAGGGGCGCTTGGCGCCGCGATAGACCTCATCGGTCACGAACGGCTTGACGGCCTCGCGCAGGATATACTTTTGTCGGCCGTCTCGCGCCAACAGCGACGCCGGGATTGAGCGGGCAAACTCGAAGAGCTTGTGGTCAAGAAACGGCAACCGGCCCTCGACCGCGTGCGCCATGTCCAGCCGTTCGCCCGCCAGCACGTAATTCACGAAGAGCGACTTCATCCACAAATAAATGATCTGCTTGGCCGGCTCCCGGCCCCAGAGTTTCCGGCGCCAATCAAACTGCCTGAGAAACTCTCTGTAAGGGTCACGGCGGGGGAACGTCCGAAGGAAGTCAGCCGAGACAAGGCGTCGCAGCAGGTCGAACTTTTCCGACACGTAGTCGAGCAGCGCCGGGGGAAAGTCCAACACACGGCAGACCCGCGCAAGCCACGGCGAGGTGAGCGCGATTCGCCGCGCGGTCGGGTTCATCGGCCGCAGCATCCGGGCCAGCAGACGCACCCACTTCGACGGGCCGGAGCGCGACCCCGAGGTCAACAGCGCCTGACTGGAGAAATCGTACCCCGCGAAGAGTTCGTCGGCGCCTTCACCGAGAAGAACCACCTTGTAACCTGCCCCTCGCACCGCGCGGCTGAGACGGTAGCGCGCCGCGCCGTGCGCGTTGTAGTGAATCATCTCTCCTTGTCCGACCGCCTCGATGAAGGAGTCGGCGGACTCCTTCGTGGTGACCGACACCGGCCAGAAATCCGCCCCCACGTGTTCGGCCGTTCGGCGGGCGCTCGCACTCTCGTCGTAGTCCGGGTGGTCGAACGCGACCGTGAAGGCGGCCACTCTACTCTGCGCGTGCGCACAGGCCAGTCCGAGGACGGAGGAGGAGTCCACTCCACCGCTCACATAACAGCCCACGGGCACGTCGGCCCGCATGCGGAGGCGAACCGCCTCGTCCAACAGAGACCGCACCTGCTCGACGCACGCCGCTTCCGTTTGATTCGTTTCGTCGCGCGCGCGCGGGTAGTCGGCGTCCCAGTAGCAAGAGAGCCGGAGCGACCCGGCGCGGGCGATGAGATGATGGCCCGCAGGAACCTGCCGAACATCCTTGAACAGCGCACGGTCCTGATCCGCGCACAGGAACAGACTCTGAAACATCGATTCCCTGTCCCAACTCGCGGGGACGCCAGCGGCGAACAGCGCCTTGACCTCCGAGGCCAGATAGAGGATGCCTCCGACGCGCGCATAAAAGAGCGGCTTGATGCCAAAGCGGTCGCGCGCCGCGAACAGCGTCTGCTCCTCCTCGTCCCAGATGACGAACGCGAATTCCCCGCGCAGTTGCTCCAGGCATGCGGCGCCCGCCTCTTCGTAAAGGTGGAGGGCGATCTCGCTGTCGGAGCGCGTGCTAAATCGGTGCCCGCGCGCTTCGAGGTCGCGCCGAATCCGTTCGTGGTCGTAAAACTCTCCGTTGACCACGATGCGCAACCGGCCGTCCTCGCTGGCTATCGGCTGCGCCCCCGTCACCAGGTCGATAATGCTGAGCCGCGTGTGGCCCAGTCCGACCCGCCCGTGCGGCGCCGTCCAATGATGCTGCTCATCTGGCCCGCGATGTGCGAGCCGCTCGGTCGCCCGCGCGAGCGACTCCGGCACGATTGGCTTCTCGGGCGAGAAAATGGCGACGATGCCGCACATAAAGTTCCTCGGAAGGTCGTTGTGTAGGCGTGCGCCTACGGGTCGAGATTCATGGCCTGCATTTCAGGTTCGCCGCCGTCACAACTGAACCTCATCAACAGCGCGGGGTCGCCCTCGACGCGATTACCGCCGGGGACGACCCGCTCGACCGTCGAGTAGACGACCACCACGCCCCGGGGCTGAAACCTCTGGCAGTAGCGGCGGGCGGTTCGCGTCTGGATGCTCCCGCGAAGCTCCGCCGCGCGACCGGGCTCGATACGCATCCAGGTGAGGCCGTGCAGAGAGAACTGGAGCAAGACGCCGCGTGTGGACTCCAGAAACATCGCGCCGGGTTCGATCTCGCGCTCGCTCGCGTCGCCCTCGTTTTCGATGATCCGGTATCGAACAGAATAGTTCCGCTCGTCGATCCAGTTGAAGAGTTGGTACTGTTGCGCGATGCCGATGCACCAGAGAGACGAAAAGAAGACCTTCTGTAGTGGCCCAAGTCCCTCGGCGCCGCTCGCGGCAGTCAGAGTCCCGGAAGCCTTTGCATCATCGCGGCGCGTCGGCGCGCGCCACCGTGGCAGGGAGACCGAACTGAGCATCGCCAGTGTTAAGACGACGACGAAGAGGAGCGCGAACGCGTCGCGACGGCCGACACGCGCCGTCGCTTGCCTCGGTTGTGACCACGGCGCATCACCGCGCAGTCTGTCCATCAACTCGCCGCCGAACGGGATTATCATGGCCGCGAGGCAGGCGATGTTTGCAAAGGGGATTTGAAGTGTGGCTAAGGTTCCGACGTGAAACCCGAAGAGCGCCAGGAGCAGACCGTACTTGGCCGGATGCCCCTTGGGCAGAATGAAGATGAGGGGAAACAGGGGCTCAAGAATCAGTGCGCCGTAGTTCAGCACTTTAAGCAAGCTCAAGTGCTCCGGCCCCCAGAATTCCGGCGTCAACGAGATGGGCAGTTTTAAGACGGCATAGAGCGCGCTGCCGTCGCGCCACATCGGACTGGCCCACTTCCACAACCCCGCGACCAGATAGATGAGGGCCAGGTTCCACAGGAAGCAGCGGGTCGCGGTGCCCGGCACCCTCTCGTATTTCCAGCGCCGCCAGGCCGCTCCACGTTCGACGAGCCACTCGCGCAGAACCAGGGTGCGGCCCACCGGCAACAGCAGTAACCAGAAGAGTGTCAGATGGACGATGGAATCGTCCACGTACATCACCAGGAAGTTCCAGCGGTAGGCGCAGACCGCAATCAGGTACAGGACGGCGGCGAAGGTCTTGACGCGGTAACCAACGATCAGCGCGCAGGAGCATAAACAGGCGATGAGGTAGATCGCCTCGAACATCGCCAGACTCATGCCCGGCTGAAACAGGCTCAGCCGGGTGAACCAGAAGAGTTCGCGACTGAGTTCATGGTCGATCAACCCACCGGGGCCGCTGAAATCCCTCGCCTCAAGGAAGGTGCGCAGGAAGTAGACGAAGGCTAACACGCCTACCAGAACCCGAAAGAGGTCCAGCGGCAGGGCATCGACAGGCCCCGCGAGCAATTGCCGGGGGCGTGCCAGAGATAGGGGAGAAGACGGCAAGGTGATCCTGGGCTCCTAGCGTACCGTCCTGGTTGTCAACGACTCACCTCTACGTGGTTCTGCTACAAGAACTGCCTGTCGATTATAATCCGCCCCTCACGTTCTACCAGTAAATCTTTCCAGTCACCCACGAACCGCACTCCTCGCCTTTCAAGTGGTTCGTTACCGAGGGGCCGTGAAGTGGACTTTAGCAATATGACGAGCGAGCAGACTACGGTAATGCTTGCCACAACTTCTTCTCAATATTGACAACGCCTCGCCGCCCGCTCTACATTCCGGCACACCTGGATGCACAAGCCCCGATGCTAATCTCACGTCGCGAACTACTACGCCTTGCCGGCCTGACCGCCGGCGCGGGAGCCCTGGCCGCGTGTCGCACGACGCCGGTCGGCGAACGGGAAGGCGCGGGTCTCAACGTCTCAGGTCAGCCGGTCTTGACGCCGCAGGGGCGACAGCTCCCGCCCGACGCCGCGCCGCTCGAAAAGCAGGTTCTGTATGAGCCGGCGGCGGAGCCGCGACACCTCGACATCTCGCGCGACATCTACGGCGCGGGCGTGGCGATCAACTGGGGGGGCGAGCCACTGCTCCGCCGCGACCAGAACCAGCGGCTCGTGCCCGCGCTCGCCGAATCATATACAGCAGGCCCGAACGCGGAGTTCTACGACTTCGTGATTCGCGAGGGCGCGCGTTGGAGCGACGGCGTGCCCATCACCGCGCACGACTGGATCTTCACGTTCCGGCATCTCGCCGACCCGTCGCTCGACAATCCGTGGACGTGGTTCTTCTACGACATCGCGGGCGTCAGGGCGTTGAAGGAAGGCCGGGGCAATCGTGAGGGCGTGGGCGTGGAAGCAATCGGCGAGCGCACCGTCCGCATTCACGGCGAGGGCGGCCCCGTGCCTCATCTGCCCGCGCTGCTCGCGTACATGGCCGCCGTCCCCGCGCCGAAACATAAAGCCGAGAAGAACCCGGAGCACTGGGCAGACACGGTCGAGGGCTTCGTCTCGTCCGGCCCGATGCGCCTGCTCAGTTGGCAGCACAACCAGCGCCTCGAATGGGACGCCAACCCCTTCTACAACGGGCCGCACAAACCGGGCATCCAGCGCCTCGTCCAACTCGTCGGCGCGCCCGCCACGGGCTGGTTCAACGCGTGGCTCAACAAAGAGATCGACTACATCGCCATCCTCCAACCGCAGGAGGTCGCGCAGGTGCGACAAGACCCGGACGTGCAGCCGTACCTCCGCTCTTTCAACAACTTTCAGACCGAATACCTCGCGCTCGACGTGACGCGCCCGCCGCTCGACAACCTCATGCTGCGTCGCGCGCTCTCGCACGCCGTTGACCGCGACACGCTCTGCAATCAGGTCATGATCGGCACGCGCGCCCCCGCCTTCACCATGCTCCCGCCTGATTTTCCGGCACACAACCCGGAGCTGAAATCCGTGCAGGGCTTCAACGCGGAGTTGGCCCGCGCGCTGCTCGCGGAGGCAGGTTATCCGGGCGGCGTGGACGCGAGCGGCAACCAGCTCGCGCTCGACCTCTACTCCAACGGGCGCGATGTCGTGTTGGAGTACGTCAAAGACCAGTGGGAGCGGCATCTGGGTGTCAGAGTCAATCTGCAAATTCTCGAAAACCTCATCTGGAGTCATCGCCGCTCCGAACGCTCGATGCAGCTTTATCGCGGCCAGTATGAGTACGACTTTCTCGACCCGGCCAACATGCTCACGCACCTCTGGCGCGGCACCGACGAACGTGGCTCGCCGCGCCACTCGTGGCGGGACGCGAGGTTCGACGAGCTGGTGACGTTGGCCGGGCGCGAGGTTGATGAGCAGAAGCGAACGGCGCTCTACCAGCAGGCCGAGCGCATTCTGGTCGAAGACGTGGGCGCGATCTTCCTCACACACATGGTCACGCATCAAATCTGGTGGCCTTACCTGACGGGCTTCGAGCCCGACCGCGCGGGCAACGTGGTCTTCCGCTACTTGGACATTTCCCGCTTCCAGATGTATATCAGAAGCGACGTTGACCGTTGGCGCAGGCCGCGTTAGCCCTGACTACCGACTTCATAATTCGCACTTCGCATCATCCGCCTTCAGTGACAAAGCCGCTGCTTGAGGTCGCGGACCTCCGCACACAATTCGCGTCGGGAGAGGGAGTGATCCGGGCCGTCAACGGCGTCTCGTTCACGGTGGACGAAGGCAGTGTGCTCGGGATAGTGGGCGAGTCGGGCTGCGGCAAGAGCGTCACGGCGCTCTCCATCATGCGGCTCATCGACCCGCCCGGTCGCGTCACGTCCGGCCGCGCCATTTTTCACGACGACGGGAACGAGCGCGACCTGCTCGCGCTCCCAAGGGTCGCGCTGGAAGAGATTCTCGGCAACCGCATCTCCATGATCTTTCAAGACCCTTTGACATCCCTCAACCCCGTCCTGACGGTCGGCTATCAGATCATGGAGCCGCTGCGTGTGCATCGACGCATGTCAACGCGCGAGGCGCGTGAAGAGGCCGCGCGTCTGCTCGGGCGCGTCGGGATTCCGGGCGAGCGCCTCGACGACTATCCGCACCAGTTCTCCGGCGGGATGCGGCAGCGCGTGATGATCGCGATGGCCGTCGCGTGCAGGCCGAAACTGCTCATCGCCGACGAGCCGACGACCGCGCTCGACGTGACCATCCAGGCGCAAATCCTCAACCTGCTGCGCGAACTCAAGCGCGAGTTGGGCACGTCAGTTATCATCATCACGCACGACCTCGGCGTCATCGCGCAGCTCGCCGACCGCGTCGCCGTCATGTACGCCGGGCGCATCGTCGAGGACGCGCCCGTGGCGGAGATTTTCGACGCGCCACGTCACCCTTACACGCGTGCGCTGGTCGCTTCCATCCCGCGCCTGAACGAATGGCACGAACGCCTCCCGACCATCGAAGGCGCCCCGCCCCGCCTGCGCGACGAAAGCATGGGCTGTGCGTTCGAGCCGCGCTGCGCGTCACGCGTCCCACGCTGCGCGCAGGAGCGCCCGCCCCTCGAAGAGCTTTCCGCCGGGCACGCCGGCGCCTGCTGGGTCGCACGGGAAGAGGCGTCATGAGCGCGCTACCGATGGAGGAGACGCTCCTCGAAACAGTCGAGCTGACCAAGAGCTTCATCACCCGGCGCGCGTCTTTCGGCGGGAAGAGGGTTGAGCACGTCGCCGTTGACCGTGTGAGCCTGTCCGTGCGCGAAGGCGAGACGCTCGGGCTGGTGGGAGAGTCGGGCTGCGGAAAGACGACGCTGGGGCTGACCGTCATGCGGCTCTACGAGCCGACGGGCGGGCGCATTGTTTTTGCCGGGCAGGAGATCACACACCTTAACGAACGCGCGTTGAAGCCCGTCCGAAGGCAGATGCAGATGGTCTTTCAAGACCCGTTCGCGTCCCTCGACCCGCGCCTCACGGTGGAGCGGATCATCGGCGAGCCTCTGGTCATTCACGACGCGGGAACGCGTGCCGAAAGAACTGCGACGGTCGAGCGTCTGCTTGAGCGCGTCGGCCTCGACGCGAGCGACATGCATCGATACCCTTCGGAGTTTTCCGGCGGCCAGCAGCAACGTATCGGCATCGCGCGCTCGCTCGCGCTCCGCCCGCGTCTCCTCATCTGCGACGAGCCGGTCTCGGCGCTCGACGTGAGCGTGCAGGCGCAGATTCTCAACCTCCTGCGCGACCTTCAGGACGAATTCCGGCTCGCATACCTTTTCATCTCGCACAACATCGCCGTCACGGCCTTCATGAGCCGCCGCATCGGCGTGATGTATCTCGGTCGGGTGGTGGAGGTCGGGGCGAGTCGGCAGATCGTCAACGCGCCGCGCCACCCTTACACGCGGGCGCTCGTCGCCGCCGTGCCCGAGCCCGACCCTTCGCGGCGCGTTGACGAGAGCGGCGTGCGCGGCGACGTAACCGACATCGAAGGCCGCCCGTCGGGCTGCTCTTTCCGCGCGCGCTGCCCGCTGGCCGAGTCGCGCTGCGAGACGGAAGAGCCGCAACTGCGGCGCGTGGACGAAGGCCACAAGGTCGCCTGTCATTTCGCTTGAGGCAAGGACGGAGGAGGCATGGCGCGTTACATCCTTACAAGACTGGCGGGGCTCCTCGGCGTCCTCGTCGTCGTCTCGCTCATCACCTTCGCCCTGATGCACGCCGTGCCGGGCGGCCCGTTCGACGCACGCGCGCTCGAACGCCAGCAGATGATTCCGGAACAGATCAAGCGTCAACTCAACACGAAGTACGGCCTCGACGCACCGATCTGGAAACAGTATCTCATCTTCGTGCGCAACGCCGTCCGGCTCGACTTCGGCTACTCGCTCGCCTTCCCGAGCCGCACCGTCGTCCAGATTTTCAAAGACCAGTGGCCCTACTCCGTCCAACTCGGACTGCTCACGCTCGCGTTCTCGACGGTCGTCGGTCTCGGACTCGGCATCGCCTCCGCCGTCAGGCCGAACACGTGGATAGATCACGCGGGCACGGCCGTCTCCGTCTTCTGCCTGGTGATACCCAGTTTCGTCTTCGCCGTCCTCCTGCAATTCGTCCTGTCGGTGCGCCTCGGCTGGCTCCCGACGGGCGGGTGGGACGGCCCTTTGAACTGGGTCATGCCGGTGCTCGCGAACTCGCTCGCGCCCATTCTGGTCTTGCAACGCTACACGCGTTCGAGCATGCGCGACGCCATGCGCGCCGGCTACGTGCGCACCGCGCGCGCGAAGGGGTTGAGCCGCAGCCGCATCATGTTCGTGCACGTCTTCAAGAATGCGTTGACGCCCGTCCTCACCGTCGGCGGCCCGCTCGCCGCCGGACTCATCACGGGGTCGTTCTTCGTCGAAAGTCTTTTCCGCATTCCCGGCATCGGCTTCTATTTCGTAACGGCGATTCAGCACCGCGACTACCCGATGATTATGGCGACGACCCTCGTCTGGACGGCGGTCATCAGCACCGCCTATCTCTTCACGGACATCCTCTACGCGCTCGTTGACCCGAGGGTGAGCCTCGTGAAGGAGAAGTAGAGATGGCGGCGACCGCGCGCACTTATGCTCAAACGCCCGTGCAGAAGCGGCCGACGAAGTCGCGCCTCTTCTGGCTGCGCTTCCGGCGCAACCGGCTCGCCGTGGCCGCCCTCTGCTTCATCATCGTCGAAGTGTTAATCGCCCTCTGCGCGCCGTGGGTCGCGCCCTTCGACCCGTACAGAGGCGACTTCAAAGCCACGTGGCAGACGCCCAACGGTCTCCACTGGCTCGGCACGGACGACCTCGGGCGCGACGTGCTCTCGCGCCTCATCTACGGCGCGCGCGTCTCCATCAGCGTCGGCGTCCTCAGCCAGTTGGTCATCGCGCTCGTCGGGCTGCCCATCGGCGCGCTGGCCGGACTCAAGGGCGGCTGGCTCGATTACGTCGTGATGCGAATCATCGACGTGCTCTCGTCGCTCCCGGCCCTGCTCTTCTACGTGCTGCTGATGGTCGCGCTGGGCGCGGGCTTCGGCAATCTCATCCTCGCCATGACGTTGACGGGCTGGATCGGCATCGCGCGCCTCGTGCGCGGGCAGGTGCTTTCGTTGAAGGAGACCGACTACGTGCGCGCCGCGCGCGCGATGGGCGGCGGGACGCGCCACATCATGCGGACGCACCTTCTGCGTAACACGACGACTCCCGTGATCGTCGCGCTCGCCCTCGGGATTCCCGGCGCGATGTTCGCCGAGGCTGGCTTGAGCTTCCTCGGCGTGGGGATTCCCTCGCCGCAAGCCTCGTGGGGCCAGATGATCGGCATGTATCAACCCTACATTCGCACGGCGTGGCACCTCACGGTCTTCCCCGCCGCCGTCCTCGCCGTCACCATGCTCGCGTGGTTCCTGCTCGGCGACGGCATCCGCGACGCGCTCGACACTGGCGGTGGCGCGAGAAATGAGTAGCAGCGCGAACAGGTTTGAAGAGCGAGAACTCAATATGGACATCACCTTGCCGCCGCACGCCCCCACGGACATCACGATTGAATTCACGCCTGCCCCCGGCGGAGGTGTTTACGTATGAAGCGACCGGCTTTCGACGACGACGCTCTGTCCGCGTTGCACCGCAACACGTTCGATTACTTCTGGAAGGAGACCAACCCGGAGAATGGGCTGCTGGCCGACAACACGAGCGGCGGCGCTCCGGCCAGCATCGCCGCCGTCGGGTACGCGCTCACCGCTTACGTGGTCGGCGTCGAGAACGCTTACATCTCGCGCGCCCGCGCCGTCGAGCGTACCTTAACTACGCTGCGATTTTTCCGGGACAGTCCGCAAGGCACGGAGCCCGACGCAACCGGCTACAAGGGCTTCTATTATCACTTCCTCGACATGACCACGGGGAGGCGCGTCTGGCAGTGTGAGTTGTCAACCATTGACACGGCGATTCTGCTCATAGGCGCATTGACCTCCGCCGCATACTTCGACGGCGAGGCCGACGGCGAGCGCGAGATTCGTGAACTGGCCGACGCGCTCTACCGCCGCGCCGACTGGCGTTGGGCGCGGAACGGCGGGGCGACCGTCACCCACGGATGGAGGCCGGAGCGCGGCTTTCTCAAATACCGTTGGGAGGGCTACAACGAGGGTCTTATCCTGTACGTGCTCGGCCTCGGGTCACCGACGCACCCGTTGTCCCGCGACAGTTACGAAGCCTGGACGCGGACTTATCGTTGGAAGAAACTTTACGGCATCGAATTCCTCTACGCCGGGCCGCTCTTCATTCATCAACTCTCACACATCTGGATAGACTTTCGCGGGATTCAAGATGACTTCATGCGCGCGCGCGGCATCGATTACTTCGAGAACAGCCGCCGGGCCAGCTACGTGCAGCAGCGGTATGCGATTCGCAATCCGAAGAAGTTCGTGGGCTACGGCGAGTATTGCTGGGGCATCACGGCGAGCAACGGTCCCGGCCCGGCCACGCGCCGGGTCAAAGGCGTCACACGGCGCTTCTACGATTACCACGCGCGCGGCATCCCTTATGGCCCGGACGACGGCACGCTCGCCCCCTGGACGGTGGTCGCCTCGCTCCCCTTCGCGCCGGAGATCGTGCTCCCGACGCTCGATAACTTCAGAGAGAACTGGGGCGAGATGATGAACCGGTACGGCATCTCGTGCAGTTTCAACCCGACCTTTCCGAGCGATTCCGGCAACCACGTCGGATGGGTTTCCAACGGACACTTCGGCATTGATCAAGGGCCGGTAATTCTGATGATTGAAAATTATCGCTCAGGATTGATTTGGCGCTTGATGCGTCGGGAACCTCACATCGTCAAGGGTTTGCGCCGGGCGGGCTTCGCGGGCGGCTGGCTCTTCTAGCTGACCTGGTCGAAGAGCTTCCGCGCTTGAAAATAATTTTCGCAACGCACCCCTCTTGTTTACCCGCCCGCGCTCGCCTTCAACAGCGAGCTTAAACGCTCGGCTAAGACTTGTACGTCCGGCTCCAGGAACATCGTGTAGTGGTCGCCCGGCGCGTCGTGGATGTCTAAACCTTCGGAGGCGAGTTTAGACCACTGAAGCGCCGCGTCGGGGAAGACCCGTCCGAATTCCTCGAAGGCGGCGGCGGCCCGGAATATGCTCAGGCGGCCCGTATAAATCTGTGGCCTGTAATTCCACAACTGCCGGGTCGCGCGTCTCAAGCCTCTCTGGTAAATCTCAAAGAGCTTGCGCAGTTGCTCCGGGTCGGCCTCGGGCGGGATGACGGCGCCGCGTCGTGCATCCTCCCAGAGACGCCTGAGCCTCTCCTCTAAGCCGAGCCCACGGAGGTCGTCCGCTTTGAGTGACAACCTCCGGCCGGAGCGCGCCCCCAGATAACTGGCGAAGACGGGAACGAGGCTCGCGTCGTCATAGTCCGCCGGTTGAACGCCTGACGGCGGAGCCGGGCTGTCAAACAGTGCGAGCAGGGCGACCGTCTCGCCTTGACGCTCAAGCTGCTGCGCGATTTCGAAAGCCAGCACACCGCCCAGAGACCAACCACCCAACGAGTAAGGCTCGCGCGGCGCGACGCTCCGCAGGGCTTCAACACAGGCCGTCGCCACTTGTTCGATGGTGGAGTCGGCGGCGGGCTCCGCTTCCGCGTCGAGATAATTGTCGAGGGTTGACGGCTGTAGTGCGTAGAAGGGGCGGTCGGCCCCCATGTGACGCGCCAGGTCGGCATAGCATTGCACGTCGAGCGCGCCGGGGTGTACGCAGAAGAAGGGCGGGCGGGAGCCTGAAGCCTGAATCGGTATTAGTTGCACGACGGGGGAGCCGCCAGTGACCCCGGCGAAGTTTTGCGCGCGCCCCGGTGTTGCTGAAATGTTTTCGTCGAACTGCTCAAGCAGCATCCCGGCAAATTCACCGACGGTTGGGCCTTCCAGCAGTTTCACGACGGGCACCGACACTCCGAGCTGATGCTCGATGCGGTTCTTCAGCTCGATGCTCATCAGGGAGTCTATCCCGAGCGTGTTCATCGGCTCGGACACGTTCAGCTCGGACACGGGGAGACGGATCACTCTCGCCACTTCTTCCGAGAGGAAGGCTTCCAACAGGGAACGCCGTTCGGATTCGTCCGCTGCGACGATGGCCGCGCGGATCGACGCCACCGTCCCCCCTTCGGCCTCGGGCACGGCGCGCATCACCTCGCGCCTGATGCGCTCCAGTAACGGCGACGCGTTGAACTCCGGATACTGTCGGAACGCTTGCTCCCAATCGACGGGAACGACGCAGACTTGTGCCGCGCCCTGTGAGAGGAGGCGGCTGAACACGACTCTGCCCTGTTCGGGATGGATGGTTCCCACGCCCTCCGAGGTGAGGCGGCCACTTCGCTCGCCCGGCGCCGCCATGCCCACGTCCGCCCAAGGCCCCCAGTTGATACTTAACGCCGGCACCCCTTGCGCGTGTCGGTAGTGCGACAGCCCGTCGAGGAACGCGTTGGCAGCGGCGTAGCTCCCCTGCCCGCCGGAGCCGAGCATGGAGGCGGCGGAAGAGAACATAACGAAAAAGTCGAGACGGTCTTCTTCGGTGAGGCTGTGGAGTAACCATCCGCCGACCACCTTCGCGCGGAAGACGGCGGCCATCGTCGTCTCGTCGAGCTGTGCGAGAATCTGATCTTGCAAGACCCCCGCCGCGTGAACGACGCCCCGCAGCGGCGGCCAGCCTTCGGCGCGGTAAGCCTTGAGGAAGGACGTGAGCCGTTCCTCGTCGGCCACGTCCACCGAGGCGAGATGCACGCTCGCGCCCAGTGATTCCAGTTCACGGATAGCATCTATCTGAACGGCCAGCCGACTCCCCCGTTCAACCTTGCCCCATTCGGAGCGCGCCGGGAGTTGCGAGCGCCCCAGCAGAATGAGACGGCGCGCGCCCTGCTCTACCATCCAGCGGGCGATGACGAGCCCTATGCCGCCCAACCCACCGGTAATCAGATAGCTGCCGTTGCCACGCAGGCGCGGCGCCGAAGGTCGCTTGTCGTCCCCGCGCCAACGTTCGAGGCGCGCCGCATGGCGCACGCCGAGGCGATAGGCAAGTTGATTTTCGTCGTCTCCGCCGCGCAGCTCTTTCCGAACAAGCTCGCCGTCGTCGGACGCGGGCGACCCGCCTTCCAGATCAATCAACCCGCCCCAGATGGAAGGGTGTTCCCGCGCGATTGTTCGGCCCAAGCCCCACAGAGGTGACTGGACTAGCGCCGGCCGCTCCGCCGCGCCTGATACCGTCAGGGCTCCGCGCGTCACGACCCAGAGACGCGGGACTCGGCGCGACGTGGCGGCAGACATCGCCCGAACGATCCGCACGGCCGTCCCGCACTCCCGCATGCACGCCCGCTCAAGAGACGCGGCGTCAATCCCGTCCGGCTCGGGGGCGTCGAGACCCCACAAGTAGACCACGCCGGCGTAAGGCTGCTGACCTTCTCCGACCGCTTCGCCGAAGAGACGTTCCACGTCCTCGCGTCCCGCCGGACTAATCCGGAAAAGGTCCGCGCCCAGGCGCTCGAATGAATCGCCCGGCGTCACCTCGACACACCTGTGCCCCTCTTCCGCGAGGCGCGCGGAGAGGCGTTCGCCCACCCCTCCGAGGTCTTTAAATATCAACCACGTTTCGCGCGACTGTTTCCCCTCGACGCCCGACGGCTCCGCCGCCGAAAATTCTTTAGGTTCCCACTGAAGTCGATAGAGCCAATCGCGCGGATTGACGTTATTGAAGCCGCGAGCCTCGCTCTCCAGATACTTAACGCGCAACCCCGCCGCTTCGACCAACACCTCGCCGCTCTCGTCGAGCAGCTCGACATCACCCACCAACATGGCCGCGCCATTCTCCGCGCCCGCCCGTGAGCGGGCGCGACTCCAGAAGCCGTGGCCGGGCCGCTTGTTGACTCGCACCTCGTCCACGCCGACCGGAATGAACGCGCGCCCGCGGTCGGCATCCGTCGCCATCAAGACCTGCGCGCAGGCGTCCATGATGGCTGGGTGAAGCCGGTAGGCGTCCAGCTCCGGCTCGATCTCGGGCGGGACTTCGACGCGGCCGAGCGCCTCACCCTCGCCTCGCCAAAGTTGTTTGATACCACGGAAAGAGGGGCCGTACAGGAAGCCTCTGATTCGCAGTTCCCCGTAGTAGTCTTCGCCGGAGACTTCGGCGGAAGCCAGTCCCCGCGTCTCGCCGGGCTTGAAGCGCGCGCCCCCCGCCGTCTCAACGCCCGAC
This sequence comes from Pyrinomonadaceae bacterium, assembly GCA_036379655.1. Classification (GTDB taxonomy): domain Bacteria; phylum Acidobacteriota; class Blastocatellia; order Pyrinomonadales; family Pyrinomonadaceae; genus QHXN01. The sequence continues at coordinate 47,843 of DASVGG010000077.1, read as the reverse complement.
GTTGTAAGGCGAATCTTACCCTCGGCGCACAGCGTCGGCTCGGCGCCCTCATGTTTCTTCGATTCCACGCGAGCGAAGACGCGGAAGGATGCTTCAGCCTCGTCCGAACGAGACAGGATGAGTTGCAGCGTACAAGAGCCTTCTTCGGGCAGGAAGAGGGCGTTGTGAAATTTAATGTCGGCCAGCGCGTGAGGTTCGTCGCCGAAGGCACCCGCCGCCGCCGCCAACGCCATCTCGATATACGCGGCCCCCGGCAGCACTTCGACGTTCCCGAAGCGATGGTCTTTCAGGTAAAGAAGCCGCCGTCTGTCGAGACGCTTTTCCCAGACGGTGGTTCCCGCCGGGTCGGCCAGCCTCAACGGCCGCCCGAGTAAAGGGTGACCGCCCAACTCACTCCGACTCTCGCGCTCCGCGTCGAGGTCGCCGCCTCGCGGCTGCGCCTCCAGCCAGCAACGCTCGTGCTGCCACGCGTATGAAGGAAGCCTGACGTGACGAACGTCATGCTTGTAGAGCCGCGCCCACTCAACCGTATGCCCCAACTCATAAAGCACGGCAAGGGATTTCAGCATCGAGGCGGACTCATCTTCGCCCCGGCGCAGAGAAGATAGGACGCTGCCTTCGCGCCCCTTTTGGCGCAGACACTGGTGAACGGCCGCGTTGAGGACGGGGTGGGGGCCGACCTCCAGGAACAGGTCGTAGCCTTCATCCACCAGGCCGCCGACGGCCTGCGCGAAAAGGACCGGCTGCCTCATCTGTCGCTGCCAGTAGTCCGCGTCCAGGGGGCGTCCGTTGCTCGGCTCGCCGGTCATGGTCGAGAAGATGGGGAGGGCCGGCGGCTGAACGTCGAGCGGGTGGATGGCCCGCATGAACTCGTCTTGCGCGGAGTCCATCTGAGAACTATGAAAGGCGTAGTTGACGGGCAGCACGCGGCAAGAGACTTCACGTCGCAGGAGAGAGGCGGTGACTTCTTCGAGCGCGTCCGAATCACCCGAGAACACGACGGAGGACGGGCCATTGACGCACGCGACGCAGAGACGATCCGTGTAACCGGCCAGCGCGTGTTGGGCCTCTTCCGCCGAAAGCTCGACCGCCGCCATCCTGCCACGTCCCACCGCGCGCTCCATCAAACGCCCCCGGTGATAGACGAGTCTGACAGCATCCTCCAGGCGCAGCGCGCCCGCGACGTAGGCGGCCGCCACCTCCCCGGCGCTATGCCCGACGACCGCGTCGGGAACGATCCCCCAGTGACGCCAGAGCGCCGCTAACGCTATCTGCACCGCGAAGAGGACGGGCTGCGCGACCTCCGTCTTATGCAGACGGCAGTCGGCTCCTTCGGCTTGCAACTCCTCCAGTAACGACCAGTCGGCGTGCGGCCGCAACAGGCGATCACACTCCGACAGAGCCGCGCGGAAGATCGGCTCGTGCTTCAGAAGCTCACACCCCATGCCGCGCCACTGCGACCCCTGACCGGAAAAGATAAACGCGCACTTCGGTTGACGCCGGCTCGTCCGGCCCATGGACGACACGGCTTCGTCCGACCCTTCGGCGAAGGCCGCCAACTGCTCAAGAAGCATCCGCGGGGACTGGAAGACGAAGGCACGGCGGCGGTCGTGGTGCGTGCGCCTCGCGCCGGCCGTGTAGCAGATGTCGGGCATGAGGGCGGAGGCTTCCTCGACATCGCGCCGGATGAATTCAAGGTGTCGCCGGGCGGATTCCCGCAAGGCCGGCAGGCTCCTGGCCGAGAGCGAAAGAATCAGCGCGGGCGGCGCGAGCGCCTCGGCGTCGGCGCGTGGCGTCTCCGCCGGCCACGGGGCCGAACTTAAAACGGCGTGCGAGTTTGTGCCGCCGAAGCCGAACGAACTGACGCCCGCGACGGCTTCGGTGCCGTCCCCCGGCCACGCGGAAAGGGTGCGCTGAACGCGTAGCGGCAGTCTGTCGAAAGGGATGTGAGGATTCGGTTGCTCGAAATTCAGCGTAGGCGGAATCTCGCGGTGCTTCAGCATCAGCGCGACCTTGATGAGGCCGGCGACGCCCGCTGCCGCCTCCAGGTGACCGATGTTCGTCTTGACCGAGCCGATGGCACAATGGCTCCCTTCGACACGGCCGTCGGCGAGCGAACGTCCCAGCGCATTCACTTCAATCGGGTCGCCGAGGAATGTGCCCGTGCCGTGCGCCTCGACGTATTGAACCTGCCCCGGCGAAATGCCGGCCCGCCGGTAAGCTTCAGCGACGACGGCCTCCTGCGCGCGCCCGTTGGGAGCCATCAGCCCGTTGGTGCGCCCGTCCTGATTGACCGCGCTGCCACGGATGACGGAGTAGATGGGGTCGCCGTCGGCCAGCGCGTGTGAAAGGGGCTTGAGCACAACCACGCCGGCCCCCTCGCCGCGCACGTACCCGTCGGCGCGCGCGTCGAAAGTCTTACAACGGCCGTCGGCCGCCATCATCCGCGCCTTCCTGAAGTTCATCGTGATGGCCGGCGAGAGAATCAGGTTGACCCCGCCGACAAGCGCGAGCGAGCACTCTCCACGGCTCAAACTCTGGCAGGCGAGATGCACCGCCACGAGCGAAGAGGAGCAGGCCGTGTCAACCGCCATGCTCGGCCCACGAAAGTCGAAAGCGTAGGAGAGGCGGTTGGCGGCGATGCTGAAAGCATTGCCGGTGGCCGCATAGGCGTCCGCGTGTGCGGGATCGTTCCCCTGCATGCGCCCGTAATCGTTCGTCGAGATGCCGATAAAGACGCCCGCGCGCGTGCCCGCCAACTTCTCCGCGACCAGCCCCGCGTCCTCTAAAGCCTCCCAGGCGACCTCCAGCAGAATGCGCTGTTGCGGGTCGATGAGGGCGGCCTCGCGGCGGGAGATGTTGAAGAAGTCCGGGTCGAACTGTTCGACGTGTTCGAGGAACCCGCCCCAACGCGTGTTGACCTCGCCGGGCGCGTCGAGGTCGGCATCGAAAAGCGCGTCGGCGTCCCGGCGACCGGGCTTCATTTCGGTGATGGCGTCTACGCCCTCGCGCAGCAGTCGCCAGAAAGCTTCCGGCGTGTTGGCGCCGGGAAAGCGACAGCCGACGCCGATGATTGCCACCGGCTCGGGCCGTAGGGTAGGCGGCGGGTCTGACGCTTCCGCGACCGCTCTCCTTTCCGGCGTGCCCTCCGCGAGATGGCGCGAGAGGGAGGCGACGGTCGGGTATTCGTAGAGCAACGTCGGCGGCAGGCTCCGCTCAAGCCAGCACTCCAGGTCTCCGGCTATGCCCACCGCCTGCACCGAATCGAGCCCGTAGTTCACGAACGGCTCTCGAACGTCGATATCGAGGGCGTCTACTCGCGTCAGCGCCGAGAGTCTTGAGACCAGCCACTCCTGAATGGCTTCGGCCGTCCGACCTCGCCCCGGGGCTTCAGCCCGATGATCCGGCGACGAGTCAGGAATGCTCGCGGCGGGCGAGTCCGCATGCTCCTCCAGCCTCCACTCCGCCAAAGCTTCCAGTTCACCGTTCAGGAATCTGGCGCGACATTCCTGCCGCCGGGGCTTGCCGCTGGAAGTCCTCGGGAGGGATAAAGGTTTGAGTAGTATGACGGCGTTGACTTGAAGCCCGTGGTGTTGTGCCACGGCGGCCCTGACGGCTCTGATCACCTCGTCCGCGTCGAGGTTTCTGTGGTGGCGCTCAACCTCTTGAATCAAGATGAGACGTTCTTCCGTCCCCGACGGTGGGATGAGCGAGAACGCGGCGCCGCCGCCGTGCCGCAACGCGGGGTGGCTCTGCTCGACGGTGCGCTCGATGTCCTGCGGATAGTAGTTGTGACCACGGATGATAATTAAGTCTTTGAGCCGCCCCGTGACGAACAGTTCGCCGTCGCGCAGGTAGCCGAGGTCGCCCGTGCGCAGAAAAGGGCCTTCGCCCGTCCCGGCAAGATGCGCGGCGAAGTATTCGGCGGTCTCCTCGGGTCGGCCCCAGTAGCCGCGCGCGACGCTCGGGCCGGAGACCCAAATCTCCCCGACGGCTCCGGGTGAACATTCGTTCAGAGTGTCGGGGTGCGTGATGACGATCTTCTGACCCAGCAGGGCGTGTCCGCAACCGACGAGCGTCAGTGCTCCCTCTGCGCCGGCCGACACTTCACGCACGCGATTCCGTTCGAGTTCCCGTCTCGAAACATCCCGGGTGACGGGCGCGGCCGGGCCGTCACCGCCGGAGACGAGGAGAGTCGCTTCGGCCATGCCGTAGCATGGGTAGAAAGCCTCGCGGCGGAAGCCGTGGGGCTCGAAAATCTCCGCGAACCGTTCGAGGGTTTGTGGGTGGATGGGCTCCGCGCCACAGAAGGCCACACGCCAACTGCTCAGGTCGAGGTCGGCGCGTTGCTCGGGGGTGACCTTGTCGGCGCACAGGCGGAAGGCGAAGTTCGGCCCACCGCTGACGCTGCCTCGATAGCGCGTCACGGCCTGCAACCAGCGCACCGGCCGCTGGAGGAATGAGGCGGGCGACATAAAGACCCCGTGGCCGCCGACGTAGGCCGTCTCCAGAATCCCCCCGACCAAACCCATGTCGTGGTAGAAGGGCAACCAGAAGACTCCCACGTCCTGCCTCCCGTTTCTGAACCCCTCGGAAATCATGGCGAGGTTATGCAGCAGGTTGCCGTGACTCACCATCACGCCTTTCGGCGCACTCGTGGAACCGGAGGTGTACTGCAAGAAGGCGAGGGTGTCGCCGTCAACTGAAGGCTCGCGCCAGTCGGCCTCTAAGTCTTCGGGAATCCCCTCCGTGGTGAGCCAGCGCGGGGCTTTGTACGCGGGCGTCTCCGTGAGCAGACCCGTGAGGTCCGCGCGCGCCGAAGCGTTCGTCAGCACGAACGCCGCCCGCGCGTCCGCGAGGATGGACAGGAGGCCGGGCGCGGGGCGGTTGGGGCGCGGGGGCGGGGCGAGCACGGGCACCGCGCCGGCGTAGAGGCAGCCGAAGAAGGCGCAGACGCATTCCAGTCCCGGCTGGTACATGAGCAGCGCATGCTTCCCGCCGCCGCCTTCCGCCTGAAGCCGCGCGCCGATGCTTCTTGCGCGGCGGTCGAGCTGGCCGTAAGTCAACCGAGCCTCGCCCGACTCGCCGTCCTGTAGGAATGTGTAAACCGGCTCGTCGGCCTGATGCGACGCACGCCAGCGCAGGATGTCAATCACAGTCTTCGCGCCGAGGCGGGGAGAGGTGTGCGCGTTCTTTGTCATAGGTTCGACTCTGCGCTTTTGTTTGTCAGCCCCTCGGTTGAGGGGACGTTACGGAGGAATCGGATGCGCGTGGCGCGGGGACGGGAGCCCGCGCCCCTGAGGATTGGAGACTCAAAGAGACTCGATTACGAGTTCGGAAATCACGCCGGGCTCGGGCAGAGGCACGGCGGCGGCCGGCTCGGGCTCGCGCAGATAAGACAGCCGCCGGTGAATCTCCGGCACGAGCCTGACGCCGGAGTCGAAATCAACGACGCGGTTCGAGAGGTAGAAGACGAACATGGTCGTCAGCCAATTCGTAAACTCCTGCTTCGTACCGAGGTGGCGCTCCATGTTCAGGATGATCCATGAGAAGTGAGCCCAACACTCGAAACAGTTCGAGCAGTCCCGGTCGTCGCCGGCGCAGCAGCGCCGCGTCGTCGTGAGGTCGGGGTTGTAGGCACGGAAGTGCGTGTTGTACGGCTTGCCGTTCTTGAGGCGCTCCACGTTCTTCGGGTGATCGGCGGTCAGCGTGCAGCAGACCTCGTGCCCCCACCTGTCGCCGTAGAGCTCGCCCGTGGCGACACACCGCGCGATGTACGAGGTGAGCAGGATTCTCTCCGGGTACAGCTCGATCATCCGGTCTATCTCGCGGCACACCTCGCCGAACCCGCGCCGGTGGTCAACCGCCCCGCTCGCGTGCGAAATGTCGCCGTAGAAGTTAAAACTCACGTAGTTGCCGTTCTCGACACACTGCCTCACGACGCTCTCGATTTCGTGGACGTTGCCCGGCGTCGTCGTGTAGTACCAGGCGACGCGCTTGTCGTCCTTGTAGTTGGCGAGGCCGCGCGCGAAGACATCGAGCCGGCCCTGCCCGCGCAGTTTCGAGTCCGTCTCGTGGTCGCCCCACACGGAGACGGCGATGGGCAGATTCTCAAAACCTTCGTAGGGGATGCGGCGAGTGCCGTTGGTGACGACGACGAGCCAGAAGTTGTCGTAGATTTTTTTGAGGCGGTCGAGCATCAGGCTCGGCTCGCCGCCGACGACCGTCATGTAGTTCGTCCCGCGCGCCTTCTCCCGTTCGATGAACGCGTCGAAGTCCGCTTCGTCCTGCGGAGCTTTGAACCGGTCGAGGTCTTCCGCGAAGAAATAGCAGCCCTGGCAGCGGAGGTTGCAGACGTGCGTGATGTCTATCTGGGCGGACTTCAACGGCCCGGCCTTCCTGATCTCCTCAAACAGGTGCGCCAGGAACGGGTCTTCCAGATAATGTTTCATTCGGAAGTCCATCACGAATGCCCCCTTTCACACGGCCGCCACGAGTTCTTTCGCGAGGGGCGAGATGCGCCCTTTCGACTCGAACACCTTGAGCGACTTGCCCCACGCGGGTAAGACACGCCCTTCCGCGTCGGTGACGCGCCAGGGCTCCATGATCGCCCGCCGCTCCTCTTCCGAGTCGAAGTCCGCGTCGGCGAGCGGGACGTTGGTCGCCTCGGGGGGCGGCGTGTCCGTCGCGGCGGTGTACGTCCGCCCCGGGTGCGGCCGATCCTTATCGGTGATGTGGTCTCTCAAATCGGCCAGCGCCGGAATCAGCCACCCGCGCGCCAGCAGCCCCGGGAGATTTTGACCGAGCCGGCCGAGTTTGGCCCGCCCCGTGAAGGTGTTCCGCAACGCCCACTTGTACGCCTCGACGAACTCTTCGACCGACATCCGTTGCGGCCGGGTGACGAGCGTGTAGCCGTTGAAGTCGCGCAGGTACGCGTCGGGCAGGAACGCGGGCTCCTCCTGTGCCGCGAGGCGGTGGAAATGCGGAGTCCCCGGGATCGGGCTCTCGATGCAGAGGAAGGTCGGGAGGTGCAGCCCGCACTCCCTGAGCAGGGCGGGCAGCGCGTGGATGTATTCGAGGTCGTCGGTCACGGGGCTCAACATGAGCGGAGACTCGATGAGGATTCCGTGCCTGCGGCATTGGTCGAGCACGGCCTTCGTCTTATCCACGCTGTTCTGGTGTTTGTGCATGTCGGCGATGGTCGCCGGGTTGAGGCTCTCCAGCCCCATGAACAGCGCGCGGCACCCAGCGCGGGAGAGCCTCTTCACCATGTCAAGCTCCGCGACGACGTTGAAGGTGATGCCCGAGCCCCACTTGATGCCGAGCGGCGTCAGCGCGTCGCAGAGTTGGCGCAGGTAGGCCGGGTTGCCGCCGATGTTGTTGTCCAGAAAGCCGATCACCTGCCGCTGATACCAGGGCACCAGTCCGCGCAACATCCGCTGCCCCTCGCGTATGTCGCGCACGACCATCTCCGGCGGGCGGACGTGGTGCCGCGTCCCGATGCTCGTCAGCGCGCAGAACTCGCAGGTGAAGGGGCAGCCGCGCGTGACCTCGAACGAGAGGGGGATGAGCTGCTTACCCGCCAGCAGGTCGAAGCGCGGGACGGGCACCTGGCTCGGGTCGTAAGGGCCGGAGACGTAAACCGGCTTCAACTCCCCGGCGCAGAAGTCCCTGTAGATTTGCTGGACGCTCCCTTCGGCGTCACCGACCACCACGGCGTCGAAGAAAGGAGTACACAGTGAAGTGTAGGTGCTCGCCATGATGCCACCGAAGACGGTCTTGGCTCCACGGCGGCGCCAGTAGTGTGAGATTTGGCGCGCGCGGTCGAAGTCCGAGTGCATGCACGTGATGAACAGCAGGTCGAAGTCCCGTTCCCACGGCGGCTCCTCCCACGTGTCGTTGATGACTTCTATCTCGATGTCACGCGGCAGCAACCCGGCGATGAGCGGGCCGATGAGCGGCTGGAGCGCGCCGTGGTACTTTCGTCCCTTTCGGTGAAAGTCTATGAAAGCGAAGATGACGCCGACTCGCATGAGGGGTCTCCGTTGGGTTTCCTGAAAGAGGAGGGCGCGGGTGACGAGGTTTCACCACTCAGAGTGCCAAAACGGTACCGCCTTGAGGGGCACATATTTACACCGCGCCTGTTATAAGTCAATGTTTTGTTAACGTGACGATTGAGCGCGGCGCGGGTGACGGGGGCGGGCGCGGCGGCTCGTATACAATCGGCGCGGGTTAGGCTACCATCTGGCGCTGCATACTCACTTCCCCGACACGTCCCGTGTGCCGGGCGGAGGGTTCGGGCGGGTCGAACGATGACTTCCCTGCTGGCCTCGGTTCTCCTGAGCTATCTCTGCGGGAGCTTCCCCACCAGTCTCGTCGTGGGGCGCGTCACGCGTGGCGTGGACGTTCGGGAATTCGGCAGCGGCAACGCCGGCGCGACCAACGCGCTGCGGGTTTTGGGATGGCGTTGGGCTTTGCTGGTGATGGCGGTTGACGTGTTCAAGGGGTGGTTCCCCGCCGCCGTCATCTCACGCGCGGCGCACGGCCTACAGACCGACGCCGCCTCCGCGCACGACCCGCTGCTGCCCGCCATCCTCTGCGGCTCGGCCGCCATCCTCGGCCACGTCTACCCGCTCTTCGCACAGTTCCGTGGCGGAAAGGGCGTCGGCACTCTGGTCGGTGTTTTGCTCTACCTCTCCCTCTCATCGCTGGCAATCGGCGCGGTCGTCTTTCTCCTCACGGTCGCGCTGACCGGTTACGTCGGGCTCGCCTCCATCCTGTCGGTTTCGTTATTCCCGCTGCTCGTTTACTTGAAGTTCGGCACGCTCAACTCCTGGTTAGGTTATTTCAGCCTGTTCGCGGCTTCGTTCGTCATCTTCAAGCACCGCGCCAACATCGCCCGGATGCGCGCGGGCGCCGAAAACCGTATGCAGGGGCTCCGGCTCTTCAAAAATCATCAGAAGTAGGTCCGCGATGTCCGTCACCCGTCTCGATGGATTGCTGTTGCAGCGCGCGGTGGTGGCCGCCGCGCAGCGAGTCCTTCAGATGCAGGAGCAGCTCGACAGCATCAACGTCTTCCCGGTTCCGGACTCGGACACCGGAACGAACATGGCGCTGACGCTGCGCCACGTCGCGGAGGGCGCTCTGGATTGTAAGGACTCGTCCGTGTACCCGATGAGCGTGGCGCTGGCCGAGGCGGCGCTCGCCGGGGCGCACGGGAGTTCCGGTTCCATCCTCGCGCAGTTCTTTCAGGGGTTGTCGGAGGGGCTACGCGGGCAGGAGGTCTGCGACCTGGGGTTTTTCGTCGAGGCGGCGGCGCGCGCCTCCTCGGAGGCACGCGCCGCCGTCTCCGAGCCGCGTGAAGGGACAATCCTGACGGTGATGCGCGATTGGGCGGAGAGTCTCTCGCCGCGCCGCGAAACGCGCGGCGGTTTTCCGGGGCTGCTGCGCCACTCGTTGCGCGCGGCCGAGCAGTCCCTCAAACGGACTCCCTCGGAGTTGGACGTGCTGGCGCGGGCCGGGGTCGTGGACGCGGGGGCGCAGGGCTTTGTCTACATGCTGGAAGGCGTCGTCGGCTTCATACGTTCGGGTACAGTCGAGCCGCTCGCGCGCCGGAAGCGAACGGAAGATTACATACATGCCGTGGCGGCGCTGACGCTCGCCGACATCCCACACCGTTTCTGCACACAACTTTCGCTGGCCGGGCAGGGCTTCGACCGGGGCGTCCTCAAAGAGAGGCTCGCCCCGCTGGGCGATTCAATCATCATCACCGGGTCGGGCGAACGCGTCCACGTCCACGTCCACGCGAACGACCCCGAAGTGGTGTTCGCGGCGTTGAAGGAGTACGGCGAACTGTCAGACTGCCGGCAGGAGGACATGCGCGCCCAGCACACGCGCGCGCGTCACGGCCTTCAATCCCGCTCCATCACGCTCGCGACCGACTCGTCATGCGACCTGCCGCAGGATGAGTTTATCCGCCGCAGGATTCACGTCGTGCCCTGCCTCGTGACCATCGGCGAAGACACTTACGCCGACAAAGTGACGCTCACCGAGCGGGAGTTCTACAGACTCCTCGCAACGTCGGACGTGACCCCGAAAACGTCTCAGCCTTCGTCGGCCAGCTTTAGCAAAGCCTACTTACAACTCTCCGAGGGCGAACGCACGGTGCTCGTCCTCACCGTCTCGGGCGCGCTCAGCGGGACTTTGCAAGCGGCGGAGTTGGGCGCGCGCGCCGTCCAGCAGGATGCGGACGTGACGGTCATGGATTCCAGGAACATCTCCGCCGGGCTGGGGCTGATTGTGCGCGAGGCGGCGGATGCGATTGAGGCGGGTCTCCCGCTCGCGGAGGTGCGCCGGCGCGTTGACTGGGCGGTGGCGAACGTGCGGCTGTTCGCCCTGATCGAGACGACGGAATACCTCATCCGAGGCGGCCGGCTTTCGAGGTTCAAGGGCGGTGTCGCCAATTTGATGAACGTAAAACCGATTCTCACCATCGATCACGGCGGCGTGCAGGTCGTCGCCCGGACGCTGGGTACCGCGCGCGGCCGGAGCAAGCTGTTTGAGATAGTCGAACGCGAAGCCGCCGGTAAACGGGAGTTGAGATTTATGGTGGCCCACGCGAACGCGCACGCGCTCGGGGGCTACTACGTCGAGCGGATTAAAAAATCTTTCGGGGTGCTCGACGTGCCCCTCGTCTCCATCTCACCGGCGCTGGGTTCGCATGTCGGCCCCGGGGCCATCGGGATCGTCTTTCTCGGCCGAGACTAAAGCTTCAGCATCACCGAGCCGCGCTTTAAAAGCTTACAACCGACCCCGGCCTCATTCTGATGTCACCTGTCCCCCACCCGGTAAGAATGCGTGCGACATCTCCCTTACCGGCCCGGGGTGGGCAAGTTACGGGCGCGCCGGTGTGGGAACCCACGTACAGCCATAACCGAATTTAGACGGAAGATCACTAGGTCTTATTAGAAAGTCGGACGCCACGGGGCCGGGAAAAACTATGCTGATTAAGAACCGAAGACCCGACATCTTCTTCCGCCTTCTGTGCGCGGTGACGATTGCCGTCGCCGCCGGAGTCGGGACGGCCGCGGCACAATCCCCCGAGCCGAAGACGGTCGTGGATTTCTTCCTCTTGGTGCCGGAACGCTACATGGAGGGGTACGACCTCCGCTTCCGTGAGGAGATGGTACGAAATGGCTGGCTGAATATAGTTGACGTGAAGAATGGGTATATCTTATACGACGCCTCCGACAACCCGTCGGGGTTCGAGTTCGCCATCTTCAGGAAGAGTAACGGCGCGTATCTCGTCGCCTACAGCACCGGGGCTTTCTACGACCCGGAGTGGAGTAAGGAGTCGGGTAACTGGCCCACCCTGTTGCTGCTGAGTTACGAGGGCGGCAGATGGCGCGACGTGACCAGGGCGTCCCTCCCCGTGGCTTTCGACGAGAAACTGGCCTACATGCTCCCGAGGCGGGGCAGGGGCATCGCAGTGTTGGACGGGCGAGGCCGCAAGCTCTACACCCTGACGTGGAGGAATGACCGGTTCCGCCTCGAACGGGGGGTCCGCAGGTGAGTGGAACGACGCGTCTCACAACCGCGTGCAAACGTCCCTCGACACCACGGCCTTCATCTACTTCTATCTTGCGGGCGGGCGGGTGACGCCCGGCGTCGGGTGTCTTCGCTGACCGGGCTACGAATATGAAGCGCGTAGATATAGCAGTCTCCGCCGCCGCCGGACTCGCCGTCGTCTTCCCGCTGTATCAGATTTTCCTCCTGCCGGAGATGTGCGAGTCGCCGGCACTGACACCCGGCGAAGCCGTCGCCACGCTGGCCGCCCTGGCTTCTTACCTGAGCGTCCCTTCGCTGCTCGGGCTGCTTCGAGGCCGGCGGTTCGCCCGTTACGTGTGGCTTTCGACTCCCGTCCTGGGTTCCCTGCTTTGTGCGGCCGCCCTCTTCTTGCTGGCGCCGCGCCCCGAAGCCCTGGGCTTAGGACGATTCGCGTTGCTGTGGCTCGCCCTGTCTGTCTGGACTCTGCCGTTCGCCGCCGTCGTTAACTACTCCGGAATGATTGTCAGATGGGCGAGCAGTCCGGCGCATAAGAGTTAGGTGCCCACAACCGTCTTGCGCCATTCCCCGTGGGCGGAAGGATGACGGGCGGCCGAAACTTTTTTGAAACTTCGCCTCGACCCGCCCCGTACTCTGTGTCACTGTATTAGTTGACCGATACAGTGACGGTCGGGGGCAGCGTGTTCATCAACATCGACCCGTCGAGCGGTCTGCCGATATATCTACAGATCGCCCAGCAGATTAAGACGGCGGTCGCCATGGGGCGGCTTCCGCCGGAGGAGCCCCTGCCGTCCGACAGCCAACTCGCGGTCGAGTTGGCGGTCAATCCTGTGCTTCACGCTGAAGAAAGTCTCAAGTTCAAAGTCCGAAAGTTCAAAGTTAAAGACGGAAGTTCAGGGCCGTGGATGGCCTCGGAAACTTTTAACTTTGAACTGAAGTCCGCTTAATCCGTCCGGGCTCCCCGGCCACTTCCAGCAGAATAAGGAGTTCAAGGTAAGTTTATGAAGAAGCTCTACGTGGTCGCACTCATCATCGCGCTCTCATTCGCCGCGCTGTGGGCGACCAACCTCGCGTTCTCGTTCGCCTTCGCCGCGCCCGACGCCAACGGCGGCGTCGCCATCGGCGCGGTCATCCCCGACTTTACGCTGCCCGACGCCGACGGCAAGGAGCACTCGCTCGCTTCGCTGAAGGGCTCGAAGGGCACCGTGCTCATCTTCATCGCGACGCAGTGTCCGATCTCGAACGCCTACAACGAGCGCATGCAGAAACTCGCGGAGGACTACAAGGCCAAGGGCTTCAACGTCGTCGGCATCAACTCGAACTCGACCGAGACGGCCGCCGAGGTCAAGTCGCACGCGGCCGAGAAGGGTCTCACCTTCGCCATCCTGAAGGACCCGAACAACAAGCTCGCCGACCGCTTCAGCGCGCAGGCCACGCCCGAGGCGTACCTGCTCGACGCCTCCGGCAAGCTCGTCTACCACGGCCGCATCGACAACTCGCGCTACGGCTACGTCATCACGTCGTCCGACCTGCGCGACGCCATCGAGGCGACGCTCGCCGGCAAGCCCGTCGAGAAGGCCGAGGCCAAGGCGTTCGGGTGCTCCATCAAGCGCGGGTAAGAGAGGAAGGCTGTACGGGAATGGCAAGGGGACTTCTGACGACCGGGGCGCTCTGCGCGGCGCTCGCCTGCGCGGCTGGACTCGCGTCCGCGTGCGCCGGGCCGGGCGCGGCGCCGAAGCAGGGCGCGGTGAAGCCCGCGGCAAAATCGCAGGGCGACGGCGTGAAGTCGGCGGCGGCCGCCCCGAAGGTGACCGAGATCAAGGAGGCAGACCTCAAGTCCCTGCTCGGCGCGGGGGCGGGGCGCGCGCGCCCGCTGCTCGTCAACTTCTGGGCGACGTGGTGCGTGCCCTGCCGCGAGGAGTTCCCCGACCTCGTCGAGATTCGCGGGCAGTACGGCCCCGACACGCTCGACTTCGCCCTCGTCTCACTCGACGACCCTTCGGACATCGCGGGGGCCGTTCCGGAGTTTCTGGCCGAGGCGCGGGCCACGGCCTTCCCCTCTTACCTTCTGAACGCCGACGACTCGGACGCCGCCATCAACCTCGTGGACCCTTCGTGGAGCGGCGAGCTGCCCGCGACCTTCCTCTACGACCGCTTGGGCGCGCTCGTCTTCAAACACAAGGGGCGCGTCAAGCCGTCGGAGCTGCGCGCCGCGCTCGACGAGGCGCTCAAAGAGAAGAAGCCGGCCTCGGCCGGCGCGCAGCAGTGAGAACTGACCTGCGCGGTTGGACGTTTTCTCGCTCGCTCGCCCCGGAACTCTCCGGAACTCCTTTCAGGCCGTACCGTTGGAGGCTTATCGGAACAGTGCTATAAGCAGCGGCATGACAACAGCCTTCCCGCGCTCGTCCGTTAGCCAGCCCGATGAGTGAGAAATCCGATGCGCTGGCGGTGCCGGTCGGCGTCACGATGCGGCGACCGACGCTCTTTGGTGTACCGGCGATGCCGATTCTGGCCGCGCCGCTGGTAATCCGGCGCGCTCAAGTGGAGGAGGCCGGAGCTTTGGCGGCGCTCCTGGGCCGCGCGTATCCTACTGAGACTTGGGATGCGGCCGGCTAACTCGGCGCCGCAACCGAGGAGCCGACGCCGCCACGACAGCCGTGAGAGACGGCCGTGTCGTCTCACCTATTGTTTGTTACCCTCCAGCAATGGGCATTAGAAATTATCTGATTGAAGGGCTTTCCGGCACCGGCAAAACTTCGGTCTGCGATGAATTGCGGCGGCGCGGCTACCATGCCATTCATGGTGACCGCGAATTGGCTTATCAGGGCGATCCGGAAACCGGTGAACCGACGGATGGCTTCGCGCACGAGCACCACATCTGGCATGTAGATAAAGTAAAAGCCCTGGTCGCCGACCGGGATGAAGCGGTGACATTTTTCTGCGGCGGTTCAAGAAATTTCGCAAAGTTTATAGATTTATTCGACGGCGTTTTTGTCCTTGAAATCGACCTCGACACATTGAATCGGCGGCTTGACGAGCGACCAGACTCTGAGTGGGGCGGCGGAAAGCCGACGGAACGGGAACTCATCGCGCGATTGCATCAGACGAAAGAAGACATTCCGAAGAACGGCATTTCAATCGACGCCACCACATCGGTCGCGCGCGTCGCTGACGAAATCGTTCGTCAAAGCGAAGCAGATAAATGAATGTAAACTATCCCCGCTCATCGCCGAGCGCGGCCCTTCTCGCCGGCATTACGACCGGAATGTGTTGGGTATGTTAAGGTCAGGGACATGACGATCAAGAGATTGGACCACGTCAGCGTCGTCGTCGAAGACCTCGCGGCCGCTATCGCTTTTTTCACCGCGCTCGGCATGACGCGCGAAGGCGAGGCGCGGGTCGAGGGCCCGTGGGTGGACCGCGTCAACGGGCTCGAAGGTGTCCGAGTCGACATCGTGATGATGCGAACCCCGGATGGGCATGGGCGGCTTGAGCTGACGAAGTTTCGCCATCCGAAACTGGTCGAGCTCGAACCGGCGGTCGCGCCGCCGAACGCCCTCGGCCTCCGGAGCGTCATGTTTACAGTCGAGAGCGTCGACGACACCGTCGCTCGCCTGCGCGCCCACGGCGCCGAACTCGTCGGCGAGGTGGCCCAGTACGAGGATAAGTACAGGCTCTGCTACATGCGAGGCCCTGGGGGCATCATCGTCGCGCTGGCCGAGGAACTCTCCTGAAGCGTTCACGGCCTTCGTAGAAACCGGTGGCGCCCCGGGCGATCCTTCGACTCGATCTCATGGCTCGGAACCCTCCTGCTTTCTCGCCTTGAACATCGCGTGAGCCGTGCAGCACGCGGAAGATTTCGACGCCGTCGCCCGTCGGCTGGTAGAAGATGACGTGCCTCTTGACCGGGAGGCCGCAGAGGTTCACCGACAACTCGTGACGGGCGCGGCCCGCCTCCGGGTAAGCCAGCAGGTGATCGGACCCTCGTCGATGAGTTGATTCGTGCCTCCACGTCACGCTCGGCGATGAAGCTCCAGATTTCTTCGAGGTCTTCCTCGGCCAGCGGGGAGACGATCAAGGTAGACATTACTCGTCACCTTCGCGGCTTTTCTTCGAGTGCTGGCGTCCGCGTCTTTTGATTGCGTCCGCCAACTCCGCCCCGCCGGCGTACTTCTTCCCACAACCCGCCCGGACCTGCTCCACCCCGAGCATGACATCGCGGCGCAGTTCGTCCATCTGGACGCGGCGCAGCTCGTCGCGCTCCTTGAGCAGGCGCAGGCCCTCGCGGAGGACCTCGCTCGCCGAAGTGTACATGCCGCTCGCGACCTTCTCGTTGACGAGCTGTTCGAGTTCAGCCGTTAAAGAAACATTCATGCCTTCACCTCCGTAGGGTGGAGAGCCAGTCAATCGCGCGCTCAGGCTTGGAGGTAATGAGTGCAAGTCTTGAGCAGGATGGGGGCCGGTCGAGACGCTGCCACATTCGTTAGAGAGCGCACAAGGGAGGGAGCAGGTGGGCTGTTACGTGTTGGGTTTCCATGAGATCGATCGGACGCGGGTCGCGGTCGTCGGCGGCAAGGGCGCACACCTGGGAGAGCTTTCGCGGATCGAAGGCATCCGCGTGCCGGGTGGCTTCTGCGTGACGACGGACGCCTTCCGGCAGATCATGGCGGAAGCGCCGTCGATAGACGAACGGCTCGAACGGCTGTCGCGCCTGAAGCCGGACGACCGGGATGAGAGCCGCGCGCTCAGCGCGGAGATACGCCGCGCCGTCGAAGAGATCGCCATCCCCGACCATCTGGCGGCGTCGATTACCCGCCCACTCGCCCTGCTCGGCGAGCAAACCGCCTACGCCGTCCGATCCAGTGCGACGGCGGAGGACTTGCCGACGGCCTCCTTCGCGGGCCAGCAGGACACGTATCTGAACGTCGTGGGGCCGGTGGCCATCCTCCAGCACGTCAGCCGGTGCTGGGCTTCGCTCTTCACCGAGCGGGCCGTGACCTACCGCCTGCGAAACGGCATAGACCATCGGAAGGTCCACATGGCGGTGGTCGTGCAGCAGATGGTCTTCCCGCGAGCGGCCGGCATCATGTTCACGGCCGACCCCGTCACGGGTAACCGGAAGGTCGCCTCCGTGGAAGCCAGCTTCGGCCTCGGCGAGGCGCTGGTCTCCGGCATGGTGAACGCGGACGTGTACAAGGTGCGAGACGGCGAAGTCATCGCCAGGACGATTGCCACCAAGCAGCTCGCCATTTACGCCTCGCCGGCTGGCGGGACACAGGAACAGGCGGTCGAGCCGGAGCGGCAGGAACAGCCAGCGTTGACGGACGCGCAGGTCGCGCAGCTCGCGCAACTGGGCCGGCGGATTGAAGCGCACTTCGGCAGCCCCCAGGACATCGAATGGTGTCTGGTTGACGATGACTTCCAGGTCGTCCAGAGCCGGCCGATCACCACGCTGTTCCCCATCCCCACGGCGAGCGACCAGGAGAACCACGTCTACGTCTCCGTCGGTCATCAGCAGATGATGACCGACCCCATCAAGCCCTTGGGGCTCTCCGTCTGGCAGATGACGACCCCACGGCCCATGGCCGAAGCCGGCGGGCGGCTGTTCGTCGATGTCACCCAGATTCTGGCTTCGCCGGCGAGCCGCGCGAACCTGCTGGACGGCTTCGGGAGGTCCGATCCGCTGATCCGCGACGCACTCAAGACCGTCCTCGACCGTGGCGACTTCGTTCCGTCGCTCCCGGATGCCGGCCCCGCCTGGACGCCGCCGGGCGGCGGCGCGGCACCTCCAATCGAGACCGACCCGGCCATCGTCACCGAGCTGATCGCGCGCAGCGAGGCGTCGATTGCCGCCGCGAGGCGTGAGAGCCAAACGAAGTCCGGTCCGGCGCTCTTCGACTTCATCGTGGCGGACATCCAGGAGATGCGGCGGGTGCAGTTCGAACCACGGAGCATGCAGGTGATCATGGCGGGGATGGAGGCCGCGTGGTGGCTGAACGAGCGACTACAGGCGTGGCTGGGTGAGAAGAACGTGGCCGACACGCTCACGCAGTCCGTCCCGCACAATGTCACGTCGGAGATGGGGCTGGCGCTTCTGGATGTCGCCGACGTGATCCGCCCGCATCCGGAGGTGGTGGCGTTTCTGGAACACGTCTCGGACGAGAGCTTCCTGGACGCGCTGCCGGGGATTGCGGGCGGGCGCGAAGCGCGGGACGCCATCCGGGCCTGGCTCGACCGGTACGGCATGCGTTGCGTCGGCGAGATCGACATCACGCGGCCGCGCTGGAGCGAGCGCCTCACCACGCTCGTACCCATCCTCCTCGGCAACATCAAAAACTTCGAGCCGGGCGAGGGCGCGCGACGCTTCGAGCGCGGGCGGCGGGAGGCCCTGCGGAAGGAGCAGGAGGTGCTGGAGCGCCTGCGAGCCCTGCCGGACGGAGAGCGGAAGGCCGAAGAGACGAAGCGGATGATCGACCGGGTCCGCACCTTCAGCGGGTACCGGGAGTATCCGAAGTACGGCATGGTCAGCCGCTACTTCGTCTACAAGCAGGCTTTGCTTAAGGAAGCCGAGCGCCTCGTGCGGGCCCGCGTGCTCCGTGAGAAGGAAGACATCTACTATCTCAGGTTCCAGGAGCTGCACGACATCGCGCGCACGAACCGGGTGGACGACCAGCTCATCCGCCAGCGCAAGGATGCGTTCGCGTCGTATCAGGCGCTCACGCCGCCGCGCGTACTCACGTCGGACGGCGAGGCCATAGCCGGGGCGTACCGACGCGACGACCTGCCGGCCGGCGCGCTGGTCGGCTTAGCGGTTTCCGCCGGGACCGTCGAGGGACGTGCCCGCGTCATCCTGGATTTGGCGGAGGCCGATCTCGAAGCGGGCGACATCCTGGTCACCGCCTACACCGACCCCAGTTGGACGCCCCTGTTCGTCACAATCAAGGGCCTGGTGACGCAGGTGGGGGGCCTGATGACCCACGGCGCCGTGATCGCACGGGAGTACGGCTTGCCGGCCGTCGTGGGGGTGGAGCATGCCACGCGGCTGATCCGGGATGGGCAGCGGATCCGCGTGCATGGAACGGACGGATACGTCGAGCTCCTGGTGGAAACTCACTAAATCTGCCGATGAGGTCTTTGCTTATTGGGGTTGTGTGGGTACACGACCGTCTCCGTTGTGAACCCACGGCCTAGGATCTAGAAACACATAAAATTCGCTGTATTACATAAAATCCCGCCGCCTTAACTTCACAGCCACCTGCGCACGTCGCGGCGGTACTCCTCGTAATCCCGGCCGTGCGTCCCGGAGAGGAATTCCTCTTCGAGCCTTACCTGAATTTGGATGAGCACAACCCCGCGCCCATGATGTGATCCGGACGCTGCCCGTCCACCAGGCCCACTTCTCGCGGAGCCAGAGCCACAGCAGGTAGCCGCCGCCGATGGCCAATATGAAGAAGGGCACGGAGCGCGCCCACGTGTTCACTTCAGTCCTTCCCAGTTGATGGAGCCGGCGAGGAGGCCGCCGACCTCTTCACGGATGAACGCCTTCACCCCTTCGCGTCCGGTCAGACGTACCCAGACGGGGCCGCCTTCCGGCTCGACCTCAAGCGCGAAGCCGAGGAACGGGCAGCAGAGCCGTTCCATGGAAATGAACTCCGCTGTCTTGCGCAGCGCGTCGGCATCGGGCGGAAGGCGGAAGGCGTAGCCGTCCGGCAGCTCCCGAATCTCCTCCACGGCGCGGAACAAGTGCGCGCCCGTGGCGACGTGCCTCGCCCTCTGCCCGGGATCAATCGCGCTCATGTCGCAGGCAATGGGTGACTCCCCGTTTGCGTGTACTTCGTCCTTCATTCGACCTCCGCCTCGCGCGCCGCAAACTACGAACCGACACGACCGAATCTTAATCGATGCATCGAACCTGAGCTACAGTGCGGTAAACTTCCCGCAAACGATGAAGCACAATTACGACCAGCGATTCTTCAGGACGGTCAGCAACGCGCCGGGCGGCGAGACCGGCGCCGAGACGGTCTTCCACTATCGACAGGAAGGCGAGGTCGTGTGGGCTACTTACAAGGGCGGCGAGGTCGTCTTCGGGACGCTGCTGGCGAAGGCGGACGAGGAGGGGCGTCTCGACATGCGCTACCAGCAGCTCAACCGCCGGGGCGAGTGGCGGATGGGGCGCTGCCGTTCGGTGCCGGAGGTGCTCGCGGACGGTCGCTACCGCCTGCACGAGGAGTGGCAGTGGCTAACGGGCGATGGCTCTTCTGGCACTTCCATCATCGAGGAGTTCCGTGAAGGAGGTGAAGGGACATGAAGCTCATCGAACCGCGCAGCTTTAAAGCGGAGCGCCCGTGGGGCGCGCTCGACATCGCCGCCATCGACGGCGCGACGGTGCGCCTGCACTGGACGGACGAGTCTTACAGGTGGCACGTCAACGACGGGGCCGAGGTCTTCGTCGTGCTCGACGGCGAGGTGGACATGCACTACCGCGAGGACGGCGAGGAGAAGGTCGTGCGGATGAAGGCCGGAGAGATATTCCACGCGGAGGCGGGAGACGAGCACTTCGCCGCTCCCGTCGGCGAGGTGAGAGTCCTGGTCGTCGAGCGCGCGGGCAGCGTCTGAGAGCATCGCTGCCCTCACTTCCGCCCCGGCCCCCTGGCAACAAATCGAGAAGCGCCCGCCCCCCGTCAGAGGGGCGGGCGCGTCAAGGTCAGTAGCTGACTTTAAGCTGATAGGTCGTGCGCGTCGTCGAGGCGCGATAGACGTGGATGTAGACGTTAATCGCCGAGGCGCCCGTGTTGGTCCAGGACGCCTGATCCGGGGTCGCGCCGCCGTTATACGATGACCCTACCCAGTTCCCCGCCGCGTCGTAGATTTCAAGGTCGTAGTCCACCGTCAGGCCGTTGAGCAGCGCCGTCACAGTCTTCCCGGCCGGGAGGCTCAGGCGGAAGTAGTCGTGCTGCTGCGTCGTCGCGTCGTTAAGGAACGTCCCCGAGACCTGGTTGCAACTACCCGAAATCGCCTGCGGCGCGGTCATGCTGTTGTTCGGCTCCACGTCCGAGATGGGATTGCAGGTCGGGGGCGGGGTCGAGCCCGCCGGGTAGCTGACCTTAAGCTGATAGGTCGTGCGCGTCGTCGAGGCGTTGCGGAAGACGAGGATGTAGACGTTGGTCGCCGAAGCGCCCGTGTTGGTCCACGACGCCTGCTCCGCGGTCGTGCCGCCGTTATATGAAGACCCCACATAGTTCCCCGCCGCGTCGTAGATTTCGAGGTCATAGTCCACGGTGAGGCCGTTCAGCAGCGCCGTCACCGTTTGACCCGCCGGCAAGCTCAGGCGGAAGTAGTCGTACTCCTGCTGCTGCGGGGTCGAGTCGTTGAGGAACGTCCCTGAAATCTGGTTGCAGGCTCCAGAGATTGCCTGCGGCGCGGCCATGCTGTTATTGGGCTCTACGTCCGAGATGGAATTGCAGGTCGGGCTCGGCGGGTTACCCGTGGACTGCTCCGGCTTGATGGCCAGCGCCGGCGTCCATCCAGGGTTCACGCCGTCGCCCGAGTACGCGCCCCGATAGGTCGCGACCCTCGGCCGGCTGTTGAAATCACGGTCCCACTCCAGCAGGCCGGTGAAGGCGGAGTAGTCGATGGCGGTGCCCTGGAGCTGGCCCGTCTTCGGGTAGAGGTCGAGGCCCGACCCTAAAGACGCCATGGGGTTGTTAAGGTAGGTCGAGGCCGCTGTGTAGCTGCCCGTCACGTTGTTGCTCTGCTGGCCGCCGCTCAGGGGCGTGGCGGCGAAGACTGCGTTGCCGACGACGCGTTGCGTGTAGGCGGGGTCGGCGCCCGTGACGAGGATGCCGGTGCCGGGGGCGACCACGGTGTTGTTGAAGATGTCAATCCGCCTCGGCACGCTGTTGTGCGGCTGGATACGCACCGCCCCGCCGGTGCGTTTCACCAGCAGGTTGTCGTGGAAGGCGAGGTTGCCTTCACCCTGGAACAGGCTTTCGTAGGGGTTCTGGTAGAGGACGTTCCCGTAAATCTGGTAGATGTCCGAGGAGCCCGCGCCCGAGAGCGGCCAGTGGCCCACGAGGAGGTTCGGCCGCGCGTCGGCGCCGGAGATCGAGCCCGTCTCCATGCTGAAGACGTTGTGGCGGATGATCGTCGTGCCCGACGCCGGGACGCCGATTGAGGTGTTGCGGCTGAGCTGGTGCTTGAACTGGGCGTTGTATTCTATCGTGCCGTACACGAGGTTGTACTCGACCAGGAAGTTGGTGTGCTCGAACTCGCCGGAGGAGCCGCCGATGTACATCCCCGTGCCCGTGCTGGTGATCGTATTGCGGCGGATGACCCAGTTCCACGCCGGGCACTTGGTGCTGATGCCCACCCGTAGCCCGTTCGGGTTGAAGTTCTTGAAGCTCAACCCCTCGATCAGGATGTGGTGAACGGACACGGAACCCGCCTCGGCCTTGACGCCGTCGCCCGCCTTGTTCTGGCCGTCGAGCGACAGGTTGCGGACGGCGATGTAGCTTGAGTCGCTGAAGCTCACGACGTTCCAACTGTTGCTCCCGGTGAAAATGGCTGGCGAGCCGCTCGCGGGCCCCTCGATGACGATGCACTTGCCGGGCTCGCCGTTCTTGTACCAGAGGTTGAGCCCCTCGGTGTAGGTGCCGGCGGCGAGTTGGAGCCGGTCGCCCGGGAGTAGCCCCGGAATCAGCGACTTGTAGTTGGAGGGGGTTGCCTGGATGGTTCTGAGGGGGGCCGCGCCGTTGCAGCCGCTCAGGGTCTGGTCGAGAGTCTGGGCCCGGGTCGCCGTTCCTCCGGCGAGGAACAGCACGGACAGGATGAACGCGAGTAGTAAACTTCTGACTTTCATGTGAGCCCTCCTGGACTGTGGGAGTTTCCGTGAAACAGAGAAGCAGCCGGAATGCTGCGAGATGTGGGGGGGGTGATGGGGAGCTGCCTTAGATCAAATTAGGGTGATTATGGATTTGCCCGACAATTCCGTTCTGCCCAACGATTCAGAGGGGCAAGGCTGAAGCCCCACCCCTCCTCTGTCCGACATGTGAGAGCGCCGCTACGGTGCCACTGCCGGCCCACGCTGGAAGAAGGTGTCTGCCGGGAAAGTCAGGGCATAGCCGTTAGCCGTACCGGGGTTGACGGCTACGCTGGACGTGCGGGCTCGTGGCTCGTCCCTGATGGGGCACAGACCACAGTTAGTGCACTGGCAAGCGGAGTACTCCCGCTGGCAACGTTTGATGCACACCGGGACGCCGTTACACGACGCCTCGCACTCGTTGTACATGTTCACGCAATTTTCCCACCCGCAGCGGCCGGCCGCGGTGGGGCTCCCGGCGGAGAGCGCGCAGAAGAGCGCCAGCGTCAGGACTGAGCCGATAAGGATGCTTCTTTTCATTCGTGTCCTCCGGAGTTGGATTTCATCTCGCGACGCGGAGTGTAGGTATAAAGGCGGCCGAAAATCTTGAAAATCGGGCTTGAAACGACCTCAAATTTTCTTGAAAGGTTTTATTAAAGGATTTATCAAAGGCTAAGATTCCGGCCTTCCAGGAGACGTGAGGCGAGTCGAGTATTTTGTTGCCCTTAATTGATGTCGTTGCCTGCTTTCAGCTTTTCAATCATCGCCTGAACCGCTTGTTTACTGGAATCATTCGGCGCCGACGGTAAAGCCTTGTTAGCGAATTCCAGCGCCTTCGCGTATTCGCCGTTGGCGGATAGCCCCCTCGCCATGCCTATCAACGTCGTAAACTGATTCGGATTTTTGGTGTGATTGAACTGAAAAACCTCTAACGCGACTTGCGGCTTCTTCGCGGCTAACAGTTGCCTGCCGAACTGCTGAAGTTCGACGACGCTGCCGTAAGGCAGTGCGCTTTTGATAACCGCCGCCGCCTCATCCGATTTTCCGAGTTTGTCGAGAATCAACGCTTTAGTCGAGAGCGCGGGGAATGAAGTCGGGTCGCCCGGAAATTTCGGGCTCGTCGCCGACCTCGCCCATTCGAGTCCTTTTTCGAGTTGGTAATCGTTCTGCAAAGTCCAGTTCGCGGCGATGTTCAATCCCTGCGACGTAAAGCCGCGCGGATTCTGCGACTCGGCCACGAAGGCATCAAACTGTTGCTTCAGATAATCGACTTCGACCTTGAAAGGTATCGACAGTTTTTCCCACGAAAGGAGGATGACGGCGGAATTCGGCGTTTGATTTGAAAACTCGTATTTCAGACTCTCGACGCTTCTCTCAATCGGCTGGGGTTTAACTTTTACACGTAGAGCGTCTTCTCTTTCGTCGTAAAAAAATGAGCCCCAGGCGTCCGACCGTTTGGAAAAAATAATCGTGCTTTCCGACGGGTCATACGCGATAAAAAATCCGTATCTTCCTTTCGGCAAATTTTGGCCTTCGACTTTTACATCGTTATCAAATTCGATGACGGTATTTTCGTTCGCCCCTGCCCGCCAGGGCGTCAGCTTGCCGTTCCCGAGTCCCTGATCGACAAAGCCCTTGTGAACGACCTCGCCCCAAATCTTACCTTCGCGACCTCTGACCGAGGGGCGATGATAAGTAATCGTGACCTGCGTCAACCCGACCTGTTCGGAGACGACCGCTTTCTTCGTGTAGCCGTTCGGAACCGCCGAGTTGTACGGCACCTGTGCGAATGAGTAGGTTGAAAAGGCGGATAACGTCAGGGCGAGACAAAGCACGTAATTTTTCATGTTGTTATTTGTAACGGTGTGAATCGAGAGTTGGTGACTTCGCGATTTAAGTAGCGTGCGGTGTCCTGATGCTCAGAGTCGCGGCTTTAAGCGTGATGTTAAAGCCGCGACTCTGAGCATCAAGTGAACGGAGCTACGGAACCCTCAACCTGACCTGTTCGTTACGACTAAAAGTCATAACGAATCGCAAACTGAAGCTCACGCGGCGTACTTAAAGAACCGGTGATCCGTCCGAATGAAGGTGACTCCAGGGTGAGGTTCGGCGTGCTGAACGAGTTTGTATTCGTCACGTTGAACGCATCCGCCCGAAGTGTGAGACGGTGAGTTTCCGCCCAGGGCATCGTGAATCTCTTGGAGAGGCCCATGTCGAAATTCACATACGCCGGGCTGCGGAAAGTATTTCTTGAGCCGATCTCGCCGTGCCTCGGGAAACGCAGCGCGGCTTCCGCCGCGACGGGGTCGTTGAAGAACTGAATCCCCCCGCCTTCCTCGCGGATGTTTGATCTGAACGCCGCGCGGTCGCCCACGACAATCGCCGGACTGTTGACAAAAAACGAGACGGGGAAAGCCCCGCTCGCCGAATTGATGGCGAACCCGGAGCGGGCGCCGACGACACCCGACAACGTAAAGCCGCCGACGATGGCGTCAAGCCACTTCGGCATGTCACGGCCGAAGGCTCTTCCGCGACCGAACGGGATGTCCAGGATGTAGTTTGCGTTGAAGAGGTGGCGAATATCGAAGTCGGAATCGCCCCGGCAGGCGTCGGCGTTCGTCACGTCGCAAAGCAGCCCGCCCGCGAACGTATTGACAACGCTGGACTGGTTGTCAATCGAGTGCGAGAAGGTGTAGTTCAACTGGAACTCGAATCCGCGAGAGAGACGCTTCTGCAAGCTGAAAAGCCCGCCGTGGTAGTCGGAAGACCCCAGGTTTGTAACGTAAGAATTCAGCCCGAACTGCGCGCTTATCCCGACATTCGGCCTGAGCAGGCCGTTGGCGTAGAGTATCTGAATGATGTCGCCCGTGCCCCCCTGTCTGACGAGGTCTGTCTGAAAGTTTGTTAAAAGCTCAGTGCAATTGGCGCCTAGTCCGAGGCCCGAACAGGGCACCCCGAAAGTCGCCAACGAGGCGGCGTTGATCTGGTTTTCGAGCCACGGCTGTGGCGCGAGACCCGTGGCGGGCGCCCGGTTAGCCGCGACGTTCGCCTGAACCTGCGGTTGAATCGCGTTCAGAGCAGCGAAGAGGAACTGGCCGGACGCCGCGTCTCTGAAATTCAGCGTCTGGGCGGCGTCCGCCTGCGTGAAGAGTTTGCGTCCGAGCCGCCCCACGTAAGAGACATCCAACAGCATGTTGCCGGGCAGCTCGCGCTGCATCCCGAAGTTGAACGTGTACGAGTAAGGTATCTTGAAGTCTTTAGCCACGACGTAATTGGTCTGGCTCTGCGCCAGTCCGAAAGGTATGCCGTCACTATCTACGAATGGCGTGAACGGACGCGTGATGGCCGGCGCGACGTTCTGAACAGGCAGCGAGGTCAGACCCGTGAAGCGCGGATCATTCAGGAGAGCCGTTCTCGCGTTGGCCGCGCCGAACTGCCTCGTGACCGTGGTGTCGAAGATGAAGTTGGACTGATCCTGGATGAAAGTGATGCCGCCCCCGACGCGGTCATACACCACGGACGCGTTGCCGCGCAGCACGGTTCTTTTGTTGCCGAAGAGCGCGCCTAAAACGCCCCCCTCGAAGGAGGGGTTGTAAGCGAAGCCGATTCTCGGGGCGAAGTTGTTCTTGTCGGTCGCGTAGAGAGGCTCGCCGTTGTTAGCTCGCCCGTTCAGGTCGAAGCTGGTCAGGGGCTCGGCGCCGACCCCGAGAATTCCGTTGGCGGCGTTTTGAATTCTCAAGTCGATCAGTTCTTGAAAATCCACGTTGTTCGCCGCCTGAAACCCATTCACCTCATACGGGGCGGGATAAAGGTGATAGCGGACGCCTAAGTTCAGTGTCAGGTCGTTACGCACCTTCCAGTTGTCCTGGAAGTAAAGCTCGTACTCGTTATATGCGTAGCTGCGACTCCGCCCGCTCCCCAGAGGCGACGCGTTCCCTTCCGGGTCGTACGTAAAGTTAGTGGCAACCTGCGCGATCCTGCCCAGAGCAAAAGCGAAGGCGGCATCATAGGGGGCCACCGAGCCTCCGCGAATGTTGGCGGGACGGAGCGAGGCGTTCAGGGCGGTCGTCGCGCCCCCGATTCCTAGAGTGACGAAATTGAAGTCGTTAATTAACCCCGGGTTTTGGCGGATCGGCTTATACACGCCGCCGAACTGGAAAGAGTGTTTCCCCGTGGTGTAACTCACGTCGTCCCGAATCGTCGGCACGTAGACGATTCTGTCCTGATAGCTGAGGCCGGCGAACGGAGCCGCGATGCCCGCGCCGAAGGCAAAGTTGTTGGGAAAGGACGGGGCGTCGGCGGGCGAGAAGATGTTCACTGACTTTGAAAGCCCGACCGTCGCCACGTTGGTTAAGGCAGGCGTGACGGTCCAGGTGTGGCCGCCCGCGACCGCATAGCTTTTATCCAGGAATGCTACGGCGTCCTCGTCACCTGAAAATTGCTGCGGGGCGTTGGTCGAGTCGCGGCGCGTGATGGTGGTGCGCACGAACAGCCGTTGGTTGTCGGTGAGGTTGGCATCGACGCGCGCCGTGTAGATGCTGTCGTTTCTGTTCAAAGGGGCGTTGAATCGGAAGAGCCCCGTGTTGATACCGTTCCCGCCGGTCAGGTCGTTCGCCTGGGGGTAACGACTATTTATAAAAGACAGAAGCTCCTGGTTGAATCCTCTTCCCTGTGGGTCGAGTGCCGTTATCTGCGCAGGCGTCAGGAACTCGATGCAGTCCGGTCTGGTGTCAAGACGACTGTTCGCCGGGCACGGCGTGGTGCTTCCCACCGGGGTGGCTCTGACGTATCCGATTCTTCCTTCCCGGAAACTTTGCAGGGGCACTGTCCGTGAATTGTTCTGCTGTGACCTGTCGCGCCGACGCTCCAGATCAAAGAAGAAGAAAAGTCTATCCTTGCCGCTGAGGAAGCCCGGCCCGCCCTCGCCGAAATTCGGGATCGGCACCGGGCCGCCGATGCTGCCGCCGTACTGATGCCGCCGCAGCGCCGCCCTGTCGATCCCGCTCCTGTTGTTGAAGAAGCTGTTCGCCGCCGTCTCCTCGTTCCGGTAGTACTCGCGCATGTTCCCGTGAAACTCGTTGGAGCCGCTATTGCTTGTCAGAATAATCTGGCCGCCGCTGCTGCGGCCTTCCGACGCGTTAGGCCCGACCGAAATACCCCTGAACTCCTGAATGGAATCAATCGGGGCATTCGCCACCGTGACGAATGCCTGTCCGGTTGTCACGTCGTTGGCGTCTATGCCGTCAACGGTGATGTTTCCCTGGTCGGCGCGAGAACCCGTGACCGAGCCCAGGCGATTGGCGTTGAGCGTGGCGCTGGTAACACCGACGTTGGTTCCGACCGCGCCGGGTTGTAAGCCGATAAGCGCCGCCGGAGAACCGCGAAGCTGAATCGGGAGTTCGCGCAGTTGACGACGGCCTATCACGTTGCCGACGCTGGCGTCCGTCGTATTCAACGTCGCGTCGCCGGCCGTTGACGTGACGGTCACCGTCTCCGCGACCGCTCCGGCCGCCAACCGTGCGTTTTGGGTTGCTGTTCTTCCGACCCCGAGCTGCACGTTATCGATCACGAAACCTTGAAAACCGGGCGCCGAGAAGGAGAGTCGATAGCCGTCGCCGGGTTGGACGTTATTAAAGGTGTAAGACCCTTCACCGTTCGTCGTCACCGTCAGTTCTCTGGAAGTTTTCGTATCGGTGAGCGTAACTTGCGCCCCCGCGACGGCGCCGCCGTTCGGGTCGGTGACGGTTCCGGTCACCCCCGAAACCGCTTGCGCCGAAATCATCACCGGACACAGAAAAACCAGCAGCGTCATCGCTAATAAAGAGCGCAACTTTGCGAATGGGCGACCCGCCTCACCGAGGCTTGGGGCGACAAGACCGAGTACCGTAGGTTCGCTTGACTCGTTTTTCATGATTATTCCGGCTCCTTGCTGATCCCTTGAGGTTTAGTTTGCACGCGGGGAGACCTCGGGGCTGACATCCCTTGATGGTCGTTAGGCATCTAGGGATATGTATAAACATTCATTTCGCAAGGCAGAGTCTAGGTATAAAGGTGGCTGAAAATCTTGAAAGTCAGGCTTGAAACGACCTCAAATTTTCTTGAAAGGCTTTATTAAAGGATTTATTAAATGACGGCGGCGTAGCTCAACCGCGTCGCACACAGGCTTCACGAGGGGGATTGACCCCGCCCTTGACCGGGGGGAGCACCGCTCCCCAAACTCCACCTTTCCTATTCGGCGACCCCGAGGCAAGCTGACGGGGCATTAGGGATCGAGCTGTGAACATCGAAAGCAAAGCGCGTCGCTACATTTTTAAGAACTTCACCCTGGATTTGGAGAAACGGCTTCTACTGCGCGACGGCGACCCCGTGCCTTTGACCCCGAAGGCTTTCGACACCCTGGCGTTGTTGGTGCGGCGGAGCGGCCACGTCGTCAGCAAAGATGAGTTACTGGAAGAGATTTGGGCCGATGCTTTCGTCGAAGAATCCACGATTGCGCAGAATGTTTTTACGCTGCGAAAGGCGCTAGGTCAGAATCAGACCGAAAATCAGTTCATTGAAACCGTCCCGAAGCACGGCTACCGTTTTATCGCCGACGTTGAAGCGGTGGACGGCGCGACGAACGGCAAGCCGGACATCGGACGCCAAAGGGCCGAACACGACCTCAACGTCGGCGAGAAAATTAGCGGCGCGGAGATTACTGATGCGGAAACCGGCAGCGCGGAGACGGTTGAGGCCGCAAGCAAAGACGCGCGAGCAGACGAGAATGAGGAACGCGATTCCGAGGCCGTAAACGTCACGGCGCATGCGGCGTCAAACCCGCCGCCCGCGAGCCGCGGCGATTCACATTTGGCGAATCGTCACGCGCTTTTTAATTTTCAAACCAGATTGCTCGCGCCGTTGATGTTTCTGCTCGCCGTCGCGGTTGCCGTAGGGCTGTTTCGTTATACGCGAACAGACGACGACGCCTCCGATTTTGCGTCGCCGTCGCCGCGCGCGCGCACGACGCAGCTAACTAACACCGGACATGTTTTGCGTGCCGCCGTCTCTCCCGACGGCAAATATGTTGCTTACATTCAGAGCGCGCGCGGGCAGGAAAGTTTGTGGTTGAGGCAGGTAGAGATCGCGGGCGGGATCGAACTCGTTCCGCCGAGCGGCAGCCGTTTTGTAGGGATCACTTTCTCTCCCGACAGCAACACGGTTTTCTATGTCAAATACGCTCAAGATGCGGCTGGGAGTGGGTTGTACCAGGTTCCGGTGCTGGGCGGGGCGGCGCGCAAAGTCCTGGCGGACGTTGACAGCCAGATCAGTTTCGCGCCGGATAAGAGACACTTCTCGTTCGTGCGAAATGATTTGAGCCGCAAGGAAGCTCTTTTGATAATCGCTAACCTTGACGACGCCAGTCAACGGCATCTCGCCGTCCGCGTGGGCTCTCACTGGACGACCGACGCCGCGCCCGCCTGGTCGCCTGACGGTCAGGTCATTATCTTTACAGCGAGAATGCAAACCTCAGAATCGTCGAGCACGTTAGCTTCTCTGGTCGAAGTGCGGGTGGAGGACGGTAAGCAGAAAATCCTAAACACTCGTCAGTGGGACGCGATTCTAGCTATCGAGTGGTTGGCGGACGGGACAGGTTTGATCGTCGCCGCGCGCGATAACGCCTCGCTGTTCGCTCACCAATTGTGGCAAGTAGATTACCCCGGCGGCGGGGCGCGCGCGATTACCAGGGATTTGAATAGTTATACGAGCGCCGGCCTCACCGCCGACATGAAGTCGCTCGTGACAGTCCTCCATCGTCGCATCGCGAATCTGTGGATCGCGCCGGGCGATAACTCAGGTGAAGCCGTCCAGATTCATTCCGGTAACAGCAAAGATTTGGGCTGGACGTTAGGCGTCGAATGGTTGCGGGACGGCAAAAAAATTATTTACGGTTCGACGGCGAGCGGAAAAGAAGACGTGTGGTTGATGAACGCGGACGGGAGCGAGCAGAAACAAGTAACGACCACCGCCGGCGCGAACTTCGAGCCGACAGTTTCGGACGACGGGCGCACCGTGGTTTATGTCTCAAAAGCCGCCGACGCCGCACAGAACTTATGGAAAATGAATCTCGATGACGGCGAGCGCGCGCAATTAACCAACGGCGGTTTCGACCTGCGCCCCGACATTTCGCCCGACGGGCGCTGGGTCGTGTACATGTCAGTTATTAAAGACTCGCCGTCGTTGTGGAAGATTTCGATTGACGGCGGCGGAGCGCCGATTCGACTGTCAGATAAAATAGCAGCAGTCCCGCGCGTCTCGCCGGACGGACGCTTTATCGCCTGCTTCTATCGCGCGCAGGTGGAGACGTATTCCAAATTCGCCGTCCTCCCGTTCGACGGCGGCGAGCCTGTTAAAGTGTTCGATAGACCCCCGACGACTTTCGTCGAGGCGGGTATTCGATGGATGCCGGACGGACGCGCCTTGAGCTTTATCGATAACCGCGACGGCGTCTCGAACATCTGGCTGCAACCTCTGGACGGAAGCCCGGCAAAGCAGTTGACGAATTTTACCTCCGAGACGATTTTTCGTTTCGCCTGGTCGCCCGACGGCAAGATGATTGTCGCCGAACGCGGGACCGAGACCGGCGACATCGTGCTGATTAACAGATAGGGATGAGAAGGCAAAATGAGGGGCGAGAAATTCTGGTAAGGATTTCTCGCCCCTCAAGGCTTTGCCTGAAAAGTGCTGTTAGCCCAAATTTAATAAATCCTTTCATAAATCCTTTCAAGAAAATTTGATGTCGTTTCAAGCCTGATTTTCAAGACTTTCAGCCACCCTTACGGCGACACTCCGCGTCGCGAGATGAAATTCCCCTCGCGTCACGGCCCCCTCGGCCTCAAAGGTTTAAGTCACCAACAGCAAAGGAGAACATCATGCTGAAACACCGACTCGCCCGCCGCCTGTCCACCCTGTTCATGCTCGTCGCCGTCCTCGCGGCGGTCACGTCCGCCCCCGCCGCGTCTACGAACAGGGGTCCGTATTGCCAGCGGGAAATCTCGTGGGATGGGGTCTGCGTTGAGATTTGCTGCACGGGTGCGGGTTGTATGGCGACCGCCTGTTGATAGGGCGTACGAAGGAAAGGATGCGGCAATGAGAGGGGCGGGGCCGCGGCGACGCCGCCCCAAGAATAGCCCGGCACTTGTGTCGCCGAGGTCATGTAAGACTCCGGTGCGGGTCTATCACGGGTTATAACTCGGCCGCAGGTTATACCCGCCCCTCCGCTGCGTCCTCATCTGCCCTCTTCCCTTTGCCGAGACTCCCGAATACCTGCGCGGACAGGCCGTAAATGCGCTCGGACTCCTTCGCTAAAAGCGGCGCCACGCTCGCGAGTATCAGGACGTAGAGGGCGGCGAACGGCTGGAGGATGGCCGCCAGCCCGCCGGCCAGCGCCAGGTTGGCAATGATGATGGAGAACTCGCCGCGCGCCAGCAGTGTGAAACTGGTGTTGAGCGAGGCGACCGGCGAGAGCTTCGCGCGCCGGCCGACGATCAGCCCGGCGACGACCACCCCGACGAGCGAAAGGATGACGGCCCCGGCCGCGAGCCACACCGCGCCGCCGAGGCTGAACGGGTCGATCGAGAGGCCGAAGCTGAAGAAGAAGACGCCGCCGAAGAAGTCGCGGAACGGCACGATGAGGCGCTCCATCCGCTCGCTGTGCTCGGTCTCGCCGAGTATCAGCCCGAGGAGCAGCGCGCCGATGGACTCCGCGACGTGGATTGTCTCGCCGAGGCCCGCGAGCAGGAAGAGCGCGGCGAAGACCACGACGACGAAGACCTCGTTCGACGAGATGCGGAGCAGTCGGTTCAGGAGCGGCGTCGCCCAGCGCCCGACGACCATCAGGCCGATGATGAAGCCGAGCGCGACACCGCCCGACGTGAGCACGCCCGTCACAGAGGTCGCGCCGCTCAGCACGACGCCCGAGATGAGCGAGAGATAGACGGCGAGGAACACGTCCTCGAACATCGTGATGCCTAAGATAAGTTCGGTCTCCGGGTTCGCCGTGCGCCGGTAGTCGAAGAGGACCTTGGCGACGATGGCGCTCGAAGAGATGGTCGTCACGCCTGCCATCACCAGCGTCTCTCGCATGGGGAAGCCCGCGAGGTAGGCGTAGAGGAGCCCGACCGTGAAGTTGATGCCGACGTAGATGGTCCCGCCCACGAGGATGGAGCGCCCGGCCTCGATCAGGCGCGTGACGTTCGACTCCAGCCCGAGGTAGAAGAGCAGGAAGAGGACGCCGATGCGCCCCATGAACGAGATGATCGAGCCCGTCTCGATGAAGCGGAAGTCGAAGACGCCGAACTGCGGCGCGTGCGGGCCGACCGCCATCCCGATGAGGATGAGGAACGGGACGTTGGAGATTCCGAGTTTGTGCGCGAGCACGACGGCCGACGCGACGAGCGCGAGGGCGAGGCCGATTTGCAGTATCACGTGGTCCATAGGTTCAGCCGGCCTCCCCTGTCACCAGCAGGCGCTTCAGCGCGCCTATCGTGCGCCGGTCGCCAGCGGCGATGAGCGTCGCGCCCTCGTTGAGGACGGTGTCCGCCTCGGGGTTGGTGCGCTTGGTCTGGTCGGGCTCGATGATGGAGACGATGGAGGCGCCCGTGCGCGTGCGCACCCCGAGGTCGCGGATGGTCCTGCCGACGCAGGCCGTGCCCGACTCGATGGTGAACCATTCGAGCACCAGGTCTTCGAGGACGACTTCGGCCATCGGGAGGCTGCGCGGCACGTAGGTCAGGCCGCCGATGATGCCCGCGATCTGGCGCGCCTCGCCGTCGGAGAGCCGCAGCACGGACGCCGGGCGGTCCATGTTCTTGCGCGTGAAGTGATACAGCTCGCGCGTGCCGTCGTCGTGGATGACGATGACGAGGCGGTCGCCGCTCGTCGTCTCGACCTGGAACTTGCGCCCGACGCCGGGCAGGAATGCTTCGCTGATAGTTGACATAAATTTCTATCCTTAAAATTTCTATCTTTAAAAAGAGATTGAGCCGCCCGCGCCATGGCACCGCGAAAAGATGCCGAGTGCTAACAGCGCCGCCCCCTTGAGGATTAAGAGCAGGCCGAGGGTCGCGCGGACGGTCATCGGCGCCCCTTCCGACTCAGGGAGCGTGGGCGGAGTTCTCCCGTCCGGGCGGCGCCCCCGTGACACCTGGTTCAAGCACAGCCAGCCGAGCAGCAGCAGAAGCGTTCCGACGACGAATTCGAACATCACCCTCCTTCCCTGCCGTTGTCACGGGCTCACCCCTTGGGCACGGGTTTCGGCGGCACGCCCGCGCCGCACCTCCCGCAGCTCACGACGGCCGTCAGCTTCTCCTTCGGCACGACCTGCTTGCGGCCGCACTTCGGGCACTGCCTCGTCAGCAGTTCGAGCATCGTCCTCGCCACGGTCGCGGCGATAATCCAACCGAAGATCATGTCGCCCTCCGGCCGCCCACGAAGGCGGCTTCAACGCACGACCTCGACCGAGCAGGTCGCATTCGTGACGAGCGCCGCTGAGACTCCGCCGAGCCCGCAACTTTCGCCGGAACTGCCCAGCCCGCGCGCGCCGACGAAGATCGAGTCGGCCGCCCAGGCGCGCGCCTCGTCCGCCAGCACCCGTCGCGGGTCACCCTCCCTGACCTCGATTGACGCATGCAGCCCCGCGTCGGCCAACACCACCCGTGCACCCTCGGCCATCAGGCGCGCGTTCATCGGCGCATTCTCCCTATAGCCCGTTACCAGTTCCTCCAGCTTTGGCTGAACGTCGGCCGCCCGCGTCGGGCCGCTGCCGTCATCCACGACCACGAGGCGCACCTCAGTCCCCGTGGGCCACTCGCGCACCCCAACGGCGCGGACGGCCCACCTCGCGCCGAGCGACCCGTCCACGCCCACGACGAGTCTTACCGGCGCGCTGTCCTCTTTCTCCATCCCGCGCCTGCCGACGCGGACCGAGCAGCGCGCGTGCGTGGCAAGCGATTTCGACACGCTGCCGAGGAAGAACCTCCCGAGCGCCGAGCGGCCCTGCGAGCCGACCACGACGAGGTCCGGCCTCCACTCTTCAGCCTTTCGCTGCAACTCCTCGGAGGGCGAGCCCTCCAGGACTCTGGTGCGCACTTCCCATTCGGGGAAGTAAGAGAGGACGCGCCCGCGCGCCCGCGCCGCGAACCTCCGCGCCTCCGCGAGCAGTCGCACCGCCTGCTCCTTAGCCACGACGATGGTCGGGAACACCCTGCCCGACGTGAGCGCCGTCCCCGCGACCTCGGCCAACGACGTGTAGGCGCTCACGAGGCCGTCGCCGACCGAGACGATTAGTGCCTCCGCCTCGCGCGGCAGGCCGGCGCGGCGCAGGTCGTCCAACGCGGCGTCGGCGTAAGCCGAGCCGTCGTACGCGATCAACACTTTCATTCGGCCTTCCATAACTCCCTAGCCCCGCTTATCTGTCGCCCGTGTCGTTAAAAGGAGTTCGCTTGTTCTCCACACTCTTGCGGCGGCGCTCACTTGCTTCCAGCCACGCGTACCACACGAACAGTACCGCCAGGAGAACTAACGCCACGACGATTGACTTG
The DNA here is from genome assembly GCA_036379655.1 of Pyrinomonadaceae bacterium. Classification (GTDB taxonomy): domain Bacteria; phylum Acidobacteriota; class Blastocatellia; order Pyrinomonadales; family Pyrinomonadaceae; genus QHXN01. The sequence goes on along the minus strand of DASVGG010000077.1, from coordinate 12,842 downwards.
ACCTCCATACCGCCTCCGCCCTTGTCGATAACGTCAACCCGCCGGTCGTGCTCTCACGCCGCATTCTGGCGACGCGTTCGCTGCGTCGTGCGCCGCTCCCGGCGGGGAGGCGTGACAGTTGTTACGTCACTTTCCACGGCCGGCCCCGCGTTCTCATTCCCTGCCGATTCCACCGACTCTTTACCTCTGCCTTCGAGGTCCGAGAAGGCGACGACGAGCAGCAGGCCGCACACGGCGAGTGTCGAAAGCACGTACAGCAACGCGGCCTGCTCCCAGTAGAGCAGGGCGGCGACGAAGGCCACCCCGGCGAAGCCCCAGGGCAGTCCGCGGCTCCGCCCTTTTCGTTTCGTGTTAACCCTCCGACTCAATTGACGGTCTCCTCCCTTTTCGCCGTAAGCCAGAGTCGCGACGAGTGCATGGATCAACGGGCTCACCTCCTGACACCGGCTGCGTTTATCAGCTTCAGCTTAAAGGGAGCGGGGTCGATAAAACACCGTGACTTCACCCGACCTTTCCAGGTGTTTTCACGTGCCCGACTTTCGATGGGTTTTCGCGGGCGGAGAGCCGAGGAGGGAAAGTGAGCGAGAGGGCGGGCCGAGTCTGAGAGGCAGAAGGGCTAAGACGGCGTGTAAAGTCAGGACTGGCAGGTCAGCCGGACGCGCCGCGCCCGAAGACGTGGCGCGCGATCTCGACGCGGTTGCTCCAGCCTTTCTTGGAGAGGATGTTGCTGATGTGCCCTTCGACGGTGCGGACGCTCACGCCCAGCTCGGCGGCGATCTCCTTGTTGCTCAGGCCGTCGGCGACGAGCCGCGCGACGCGTGACTCGGTGGGCGTGAAATCCTTGTCGGGCGCGAATGGCGACGACGAGCCGTCCTCCCCCTTCGCGGTGCTCACGAGGCGCGACAGCTCCGCGCTGGTGCGCTCCACGCGGCGGAGGATGTTGGAGACGACGGCCAGCAGTTCCTCCGGGTCGAAGGGCTTCGTGAGGTAGGCGTCAACGCCCGCGCGGATGCCCGCGAGCCGGTCTTTGCGCTCGCCCTTCGCCGTGAGGAAGATGACGGGGATGAGTTCGGTGCGCGGGTTCGAGCGCAAAGCCCGCGCGAGCTGGTAGCCGTCCATGCCCGGCATCCGGATGTCGCTGATGATGAGGTCTGGGACGCTGGCGTTGACGGCGGCGAACGCCTCGGCGCCGCTCCGCGCGGTCGCCACCTCGTAGCCCTCTTCGCGCAGGGTGACGGCAACGGCGCGCAGTAGTTTCGCCTCGTCATCCACGACCAATAGCCGCTTAGCCATCCCGCAGCCTCCCGCCTCCCGCCGCACCCTCCACCAGGTTCTCCACGGACGCGGGAGCCGCCGCCCACTCGCCCTCGCCGCCGTCCGGCTCGTCCCGCCCGACCGGGAGCCGCAGCGTAAAGGTGCTGCCGCGACCGACCCGGCTGCGCGCCCCGATCGAGCCGCCCATCCCTTCGACGAGCACGCGCGCGAGGTGGAGGCCAAGGCCGATGCCGGGCACCTCCTGCCCTTCACTAGCTCCCGCGCCGTTCTCCATCAAGGCACGTCCGCGGTAGAAGCGCTCGAAGACGCGCGGCAGGTCCTCGGCACTGATGCCCGGGCCTGTGTCTTCGACTTCGACCGCGACATGCCCGTCGCCTTCGTCGTAGACGGTACGAAGCGTGACGCGTCCGCCTTCCGGCGTGTACTTGATGGCGTTCTCGACGACGGCGCAGAGCGCGCGACGCAGAGCACTTCTGTCGCCGCGAATGGGCGGCAGGCTTCGGACTACTTCGACGACAAGCTCCTGATTGCGCTCCGCCGCCCCGACGCGCGCGATCTTCTCACAGTCCCGCAGAGTCTCGCCCACGTCCACGCGTCCGGGGCTGATCTCGACGCCCCCCACCTGGACGCGCGACAGGTCGAGCAGGTTGTGCACGAGGTCGATCTGGCGCTCGCATTCGGCGGCGATGTCTTCGAGGTACTCGCGTCGCTCCTCCTCGGTCGGGTTCTTCTTGAGAAGAATGCGGGTGAGGGTCTTAATGGTTGTCAGGGGCGTACGCAGTTCGTGCGAGACGGCGGCGAGAAACTCGTCCTTGACGGCGTCGGCGGCCTCGGCCTCGCGCCGCGCCTGCTGCTCCAGCGCGAAGGCCCGCTCGCGCGCCGCGCTGAGAGAACTGATGATGAGGGCGGCCAGGGTGAAGACGCCGAGTTGAAGCAGATCCTCCCCGTACACCTTGAAGGAGTAGGCGGGCGGGAAAAAGAAGAACGCGCCGAGGACGGCCGAGAGCGCCGTGGCGAGCAGCCCCGCCCCAAGCCCCCCGCGCCAGGCGCTGAACATGACGGCGGCCAGGTAAACGGCCGAAACGTCCATCTGCACGTAGCGCGTGGCGAACATCGTCAGCGCGAAAACGGCGGCCACCGACCAGACGGCGATCAGGTAGCGCCGCAGCCTTCCGCCTCTACTTTCATCCGTCACGCTCCTCATTTAACCGGCACCTGTCACCGCGAAGTACCCGACCTTAGAGGCGTGATTATACAAGAGCAGTTAATTGTGAGGGACACCTTAAAGGGACCTGTGCGGATTCGTCATCTCCTCAAGGTCCCTGTAGCTTAGAGAGTGGCCATTTGAAGGGCGAGGATGAGTGCTTCACGAAGAAACTTGCCATGATTTGCTGGAAGAGCGTGAGAGGCGGATTATAATCGAGAGGCGGTTCGCGCAACAGAACCATATGTAGCTGATGCACAAACGAAGTAAGAAGATACTACTCGCATCACTCCTCCTGATTTCAGGGTCCTTCTTCGTGGGGGCGGCGCTGATCGTGGCGGACGGGTTAAGTGATGACATCCACACGGCCGACGTGGCGATTGTCTTAGGCAACACCGTCGAAAGCGACGGCCGCCCTTCGGCCAGATTACGCGGCCGCCTGGATAAAGCCGTGGAGCTATACCACGGCGGCTTGTTCCGCCACGTGATCGTCAGTGGCGGCACGGGGGTAGAGGGCTTTAACGAGGCCGAAGTGATGAAGAGGTATCTCGTCAGTCAGGGCGTGCCGGAAGACCACATTATTGCCGACGGGGAAGGGGCGACGACCTCTCTGACGGCGAGGAATGCGGCGCGGGTGATGAAGGAGCGGGGGTGGCAGAGCGCCCTCGTGATCTCGCAATACTTTCACGTCCCGCGCACGAGATTGGCGGTCGAGAGCTACGGCGTGAGGCCCGTGTATAGCGCGCACGCGGAGTATTTCGAGTTGAGAGACGTGTACTCTATCGCGAGGGAGGTGATCGGGTACGTGGCGTATTTGGTGCGCGGGTATGATTAAGAGGCGCGTCACCCTACGCGGGCCGCGCCTCTGTTAGACGTTGCCCGCGCCCGTCAACACGCACCACGCCCTGTGATATTTCTCCAGCCGCTCCAGATCTTTCGCACCGAGTTGGCTTATCCGCCGAATATTCATGTTGTCTTCGAGGTCTGCGATTTTAACCTGCCTCGCTACCGGGTTCACCCGGACACGCTCCACGAACTCCTGATAGCTTTCGCCCTCCCTGTGCGTCAGGCAATCCACGGCCTCCAGCACCTCATCGGAGAAACCTTCCTCGCGCAGCCGCTCAAGTGTCCAGTCCGTGTCCTCGACCACGTCGTGCAACACCGCGGCCATCATCGCGGCCTCGGAGGTCATCCGCATCATCATTCTTAAGGGGTGCAGCAGGTAAGGGGCACCCGCCTTATCTTTCTGCCCTTTGTGAGCCCGCGCGGCGATAGAGATCGCATCTTCAAAGGTAGCCATCTTAGTCATACTCATTCTTACACGGTCGCGTTGCTACTCCCTGGCAACATCCAACGCCCGGCATCGCCCGCCGCCCTACACAACGTACATGAGATATTTCGTGAGGGCGGTCGGGCGCACTACCTTCGGGAACGGGGCGCGCCTATGGCTTGTCCCCATGTAGCCATTAAAGCAGGATGCGCCCCCGAGTCGCGTAGCTCGATGATTCTCGCCCTGATCCGCTCCTCCGACAGGGCGGCGTCCCCGGCGCCCGGCCCGAGGTCCGTGGGGCCTGCCCCCGCCTCCGCCGCCTCCACCTCGGCGAGGGCCAGAGAGAGAGCGCGCGCCGCGAAGCCCGCCGCGTTGCCCCGGGCCAACAGCCACCGGGCGGCCTTCGAGACCTGCCTCCTGAAGTGGCCTGAACGGCGCGTGTGGCCGCCGCGTACGAAGGCCAGCACGGCCGCCGCCGTGAACTCGACCTCCACGTCGCCCGCGCCCCACGAGCCCGAGGCGTTCTGCGTGCGCGCCAACTCCCTGAGAGCCCGCTCCGGGTCTGAAGACGACGCCTTCGACATCTCCGCCGAACTCATGGGCCTCGCCTGGTACGGGGCCGCGTCCTCGAAAGAACTTGGAGGTGGCGGGGCCGGCTCGGCGTTCTGGTAGGCTTCCACGGGAGGGCGCTTCCGCCTGAACACGTTGAAGATTGATCCGCCGCTGCCCGCGCTCTTCGGCGCCGCCGTCGGCGACCGAAACACTGACATGCTCGCCATCATCGGTGGCTGAGGGCCGCAGATGAGGCCCTCGGGCAGTGGCTGTGACACGGCGACCTGCCGGGGCCTTCCGTCGCCGCGAGCCTCGCCCTCGGCGTCCACGGCCACCAGTGCCGTGTACTGCGTCACCAACCGATGCTCGACCGCCAGCGCGATGACCTGCGCGCGCGCGCCCGGCAGATTGCCTAAACTCTCCGAGCCTTGCGCCAGCAGGTCGTTGACCCGGGCGCGCGCCCACGCCCTCTCCACCGCGCCGTCCCTGGCGACGGGACGCGGCAGGGCGATCCTCGCTCGCACCTCGTCGCCACCCCGTGTGCCGACGAGCGTCAGCGAGCCTTCGGCCGCGCCACCCTCGTGGGCCGCGCACGCCACGACCTCCAACGGCTGCCCCGCGTAGAGGTCGGGCAAAGACCTCGGGTATACGTCCCACGCCTTCACCCCCTCCCATTCGAGCCGCAGGTCGGCGAGCACGGGGTATGAGACGCGGTCCTGGAAACGGATGATCGCCCCCTCGACATCCTCGCCCAACTGGATGAACTCGGCCGTACCCCGGCCCGCCTCGGCCGCCTTCGCCAAGAGCCCTCGGTTGACTGAAGGCCCCAGGCCGAACGCAAACAGGCGGGCGCTCCCCAGGTTCCTTCTAACGACCTCAAGCGTCCCGGCCTCGTCGTGCACAGCCCCGTCGGTGAGGAAGACGACGTAGCGCCTGCGCTCGGAATCGGCCGGGAGCGAGAGCGCCGAACCGAGGGCGCCCGCTATCTCGGTCCCGCCTCTCGCGTCGAGACGGTCGAGCCAGCGGTCGGCGTCGTCCACGGCCCTCTGCGTGAATGGGACGCTCCCCTTGCGGTGCCACTCCAGCCGGTCATCGAAGGCGAGCAGCGCGAAGGAGTCGCGCTCCCCCAACGTCCGCAGACAGGCGCGCAGCGCGTTCTTCGCCTCGGCGAGAGGGCCGCCCGACATCGAGCCCGAGCGGTCGAGGACGAAGACGAACTCGCGCGGCGGGGGCTCGGCGTCATCCGTCATTGCGGGCGGGACGAGCGTCGCCAGCAGCTTCGCCCCCGCAAGCGAGGCAGAGAGCCAGGCGCGTGCCCCGACCTCCTCGCCAGCGGCGGGATAACGCAGGACGAAATCCTTGTTTGGGACGTGGTCGCCTGCAAGACGCACCCGCGCCCTCCGCTCATCGTGGCGCGTTACTTCAACGGGGTGGGAAGGGCTCTCGACCGCGTTGATGTCCCTGATCTCGGCGCCTGCGTCTACAGACACTGAGATGTTGACTGACGGTGCGGGCGAGCCTTCAGGAGAGACGGGCGCCTCCGCCCCCTCCGCCTCTTCAGGCGCGCGGGCGTAGCGCGGAGTTACACCCATAGGGAAGACGAAGGAGTAGCGGCCGTCGTCGTAGCGCAGCCGCTCCTGATAGCGGAGCGTGGCCCTGACGGACTCGCCGGGTCTCACGTTGGCCAGGTCGAGCGAGAAGAGGCTCAACCTCTTCTGTTCGAGAAGCGAGGCGAGACGGCCACGGTCTCGCGCCTCCTCGTAAATCCTGTGCGCCGCTTCAAGCTCCTCGACCGAGGCCGTGATGACCCTGCCGCCCGCGCGCAGCTCGAAGTCGAAGACGGCCGCCTCGTGCGGGAGCGGGAAGAGATAGGAGAGTTCGACCGGCTCACGGAAGGGGTTGCCGAAGAGTTGCGTGACGGTGACGGAGGCGAGCGGGCCCGTGACCTGTGCGACCACGTCCATGCTTTCGAGCGGGAGCGGGGAGGCCGCGGGCGCGCCCGTCACGACGAGCGTCCCGGTTTTAATCTCGTCAGCCTCGGCCCAGGGCAGTACCGTCATCTTTCACCTCCGTCGGGGCGGCCGTAATCGCCGCCGAAGATCTGCCCGCACGCGCGGAGCAGCTCCGCGACCCGGGCCATGGTCCTGTGTCCGGCCCCGGCATCCACCGTCAGCTCGACGCCGGGAGCGATCTGGTAACGGGTAAGGGTCCGGGCCTGTGGGGCACCCTTAAGAGGGCCGCCGTCCGCGTCGGCGACGGCCGCTACCGGCCTCGAAAGCTCGGCCAGCAGGGCCTCCACCCCGGCCGTGTTCAGTTTAGAAAGCCTCTCGCGGACCTGGTCGAGGCGCAAGCCCCGGGCGCGCAGGAGCGGGATGGCCTTGAGACGGAGAAGGTGCGCGTCGGAGTACCGAGCGCCGAGCCCCGCCCCCTCGGCGGGAGGCAGCAGCCCCTGCTGCACGTAGAAGTGAACGTTGCGCCGAGTGACGCCACTCAACTCCGAGAGTTCGCCGATGTCATAATCCGCCATAACAGATAACTTGACAGTGAATGTAACAGTAATCTATTACCGCTGTCAAGAATTTTATTGTCAGCTTGAAATGAATATTTATGCCTGAGAGGATTCGTATGGACGTAGCATCCGGCGGAAGCAGTCCGCGCTCACTGACCTGTGAGCGGGTCGCCACCTGAGCGTATTTCAGCCGAGTTTCAGCTTACCCCCGAGCACATTTCGCCGACACGCCTACCCCATGCCTGACCAGAGGTCGTGCGCTGGGGCGCCCTCGCGGCCGCCGCCCCACGCGCTCCGGAAGGCTTCGAGGCTCAAGCGGCGCTCGGCGTCGGGCGGGTCGAAGAAGAGGCGCGCGGTGTTCCTGAACTGGCTGCGGTGCGCTCGCAGAGCCTCCTCCTTCCGCCTCCACCAAGGGCTTACATCGATGAGGAAATCGACGCCCGGCTCATCCCCGGGCTTCTCCTTCAGCGCGAGTTCCCAGCAGGGCGTCGGCGTCGTCCACAGCAGTCGCCCGACCCGGTGCGCCGCGCCTGCTTCCGGGAAGAACCGCGCGTCGGCCGCGGCCTGCACGGCGTCGGACGTGAAACGGCTGATGGCCACATGATCCGTGTGAGCGTTGGAGCCGTTGGGGTCGAAGGTGATGACGATCTGGGGGCGGTGCCGGCGCAGGAGCCGGACGAGCCTTTCGCGGACTTCCGCCGTGGGGGCCGACGCGAGTTGCTTGTCCCTGTAGCCGAGCAGGTCTAGCGAATCAATGCCGAGTATCTCGACGGCGCGTCGCAACTCCGACTCGCGCACGGCGGGCAGCTCTTCCCTCGTGCAGACGGGCGGGTCGCCTGCCCCGCCCTCCTCGCCGAGCGTCGCCGTCACGAGCGCGACGCGCGCGCCCTCCTCGCGGTACTTGCACGCCACGCCCGCGGCCATGAAACTCTCGTCGTCCGGATGCGCGAAGACGCAGAGGATGATCCGCCCGTCGGTCATTGTAGGTTTCATTGCGGCCGTCCGGCCGCACGGGTTATTCAACTTTGCGGATGGTGCCTAACGCGGTGCTCAACCACGGCGCGACATATAATTCATCGACTGATTATACATCCTCCTTGTGCGTGCCCGTTCGGCGTGTCGTGCGCTTCGCCGCGCTCGAAGACGCAACCGGGGAGCGCGGCGCGCAACGCGCGTTCGAGCGCGCCGGGGCCAAGCGGCTTGAGCAGGTAGTCCTGGCACCCCGCTTCGAGCGCCGCCTCGCGGATGCCGTACGTGTCGAAGGCCGTGACCGCGATGATCGGGATGGCGTCCAACTCGCCGTGCGCGCGTATCTGCTCGGTCGCCGCGAGCCCGTCGAGCAGCGGCAGGTTCAGGTCCATGAGGATGAGGTCGGGACGCGCCGTGAGCGCCGTCTCGACCGCCTCGCGCCCGTCGCCGGCCGTGATGACGCGGCAACCACTGTACTGAAGCTCAAGGCTCAGCACGCGTCGCGCGTCTTCGGAATCTTCGGCCAGGAGCACCGTCGGGTTGGCGCCGGCGAACTGTGACAAGTAGTTATGCTCCGAAGTGAAGGGTGCTTCCGGGCGCAAGTCCTTCCGCCGCGTGAAGAGGCCACACGCATGAGGGAAGTGCGTCGGCCCATGCTTATCTCATCCGCCCGCGCGGGTAGCGACTCGCTCTTCCCTGCTCTGTGTCAGGGAGTCTTCTGCATCGTGATCATCACCATCGGCGCGTCGCCCGCCGTGCGGCTGTAGGCGACCCAGTAGCCCGCCTGCTTGTAGGGCGTCATCATGTACATCGAGCCGTCGGGTTTCGTCTCGATCTCGGTGCCGAGCACCGCCGCGGGCGGGGGCGCGCCGCCGTCCTTGCCGATGTAGGTGGCGATGATGGCCGAAGCCTTCCCGTCCGTGTAGTAGACGCGCGCCCGCTCGCGGTCGTTGAAGACGTAGAAGTCCATCACGTCGCTCTTCTCCTGCGGCTTGCCGAGCTTGGCGCGCACGTCCGCCGCGCTCATGCCGAGCGTGACGCCACGGTACTCGCGGTAGAGCGGCCCGGCGGCCTTCGCGACGACGGTTTCTGACGCGACCTGCGTCTGCGGCGTCTGGGACGCGGGCTGCGTGGCGGTCGTCGCGTTCTGCGCCGCGGCGGATTGGGCAAGAGAGAGCAGCAGGGCGACGACCGCCACGGCGGCGGATGCCAGGCGCGATGATGTGAAACTCTTGAACATCTGGGTTGTGCCTCCGTGATGAATCTACGCCCCGAGGATAGCAACGAGGCGGGGCGTGGGCGACAGTGTTACCACTCAGCGGCCGTGAGTGATAACACTTATTCGCGCCAAAAGTGAGGTTGCGGGGAGGGGTTAAACGCTCAGGACTTCTCGCCGGACTGGGTGCGGTCGAGGACGTAGCGTGCGATCTCGACGCGGTTGCCGAAGCCCTTCTTCGAGAGGATATGGCTGATGTGGTTCTCGACCGTGCGGACGCTGATGCCGAACTCGGCGGCGATCTCCTTGTTCGAGAGTCCGCGCGCGACCGATCCGGCGACGCGCTCTTCGGCCTCGGTCGGTGCTTCGTCATAAAACGGCTGTTGCCGAGCGGCCTCCGCCTGCGCAGAGCCGACGAGGCGCGCGATCTCGGCGTGCGTGCGCCGCACGCGTTCGAGGATGCCGCGGATGACCGCGACCAGCTCGTCCGGCTCGAAGGGCTTCGTCATGTAGGCGTCCACGCCTGCGCGGAAGCCCTCGATGCGGTCGGATGTTTCGTCCTTCGCCGTGAGGAAGACGACCGGAGTCAAAGCGGTGCGCGGGCTTGAGCGGAGCTGGCGGGCGAGCTGGTAGCCGTCCATCCCCGGCATGCGCACGTCGCTGACGACGAGGTCTGGCACCGACTCGGCCACGCGCACGAGCGCCTCGGCCCCGCTGCGCGCCGTCACCACGTCGAACCCTTCGCTCCGCAGGCACGCGCCGACGGCGACCAGCAGGTTCGGCTCGTCGTCAACCACGAGTAAGCGTTTCGACATCTTCTCTCTCTCCGGACTCTGCCGTGCTCTCCTCTTCCGACCACGGCGGCAGACGCACCGTGAAGACCGTCCCTCTGGTTTCGCCAGGCGGCGGGCTTTCCACAGAGACGCCGCCGCCGAGTTGGCCGACGATGCTCCGCGCGAGATAGAGCCCCAGCCCGACGCCGGGCGCCTCCCCGCGTTCGGACGTGCAAGCCGGCGGCTCGCCATCACCTTGAAACAAAGCGGCGGGGCGCCCCCTGAAGAACTTCTCGAAGACAAGCGGTAAGTCTTCGGCGAGGACGCCGACGCCCGTGTCGGATACGGTGATCTCGACCGTCCCGTCCTCGGCGGACTCGCGCGCGCCGACCGTGATGAGCCCGCCCTCGGGCGTGTACTTGATGGCGTTCTCAATCAGGCCGCACACGACCCGCCTGAGCGCCTCGCGGTCCGCCGCGACGTGCGGCACTTCGGCCGGCAGACTCACGTCCAGTGTCAGGCCGCGCGTCTGCGCGGCGTGCGCCTCGACGCGGGCGCAGGCCACGACCTCCTCCGCCGGGTTCACGCGCGCGCGCGAAACCTTGTACGCGCCCGACTCGATGCGCGAGAGGTCGAGCAGGTTGAGGACTAAATCTATCTGCCGGTCGCACTCGGCGGCGATGGTGTCGAGGTACTCGCGCCGCTCCTCCTCCGTCTGCCCGCCGCGCTGAAGGACGCGCGTTAAGGTCTTGATGGTCGTCAAAGGCGTGCGCAGTTCGTGCGAGACGCTGGAGACGAACTCCGACTTGAGTTTGTCCAACTCCTTCAGGCGCTCCTCGCGCTCGGCTATCGCCGCGGCCATCGCGTTGAAGGCCGTGCCCAACTCCGAGAGTTCCCCGCCGCCCGAAGCGGGGGCGCGTGCTTCGAGGTCGCCCGCCCCCAGCTCCTGCGCGGCGCCACGCAGGCGGCTGACGGGACGCACGATGCCGCGCGCGATGAAGAGCGCGGCGGCGACGGCGCAGAGGAGCGCGAGCAGGCTGTAGAGTGCGTGGCGGTAGAACTGCCGCAGCGCGGGCTCGTAGAGCGTGGCGCTCGGGATGCCGACGCTGACGACGCAGCCCGTCTCGCCCGCGCGCGCCAGCCCGTAGACGCGCCGCACGCCGTCGTACGGGCTCTCCGCCTCGACGACCGCCGTCCTGCCCGTCCCCAAGGAGGCGAGCAGCGGGGCGCCGCTGCCCGCCGGGTCGAGCGGCTCGGCCGGCGTCTTCCTGCGGTAGAGGCGGCGGCCCTGCGAGTCGAAGACGACGATGACGGCGCTCTCCGACATCTCTATATCGCGGAAGAGTCCGCCGACGGCCGCGCCGTCCACGCGCGCCAGCACCGCGCCCTCACCGGCGGCCGGGACGGCGAGGGCGAAGACGGGGCGCGACTCGTCGAGCGTGCGGTCGGTCGCAATCGCCCACGTGCCCCGGCGTCCGATCTCGGAGAGCAGGTAGTCGGTCAGCGCGGGCGGCGGCGGCTCGCGACCCACGGGCCGCGCGACGATGGTCTCGCCCGCGCGGTCGATGATGCGCGCGTCAATCCAGTAGGGCCTGGTCTGCGCGGTGAGACGGAGGTGATCGGCGAGTTGCGGCGCGCGCAAGCTGCGCAGCTCGCCAGCCTCGAAGGCGAGCGTCGTGAGGGGCTGGCGCTGCGCGTCCGTCCAGCGCTCGAAGGCGACCGCCGCCAGCTCGGCCTGCCGGCGCAGCGCCTCGTCGAGCTGCGCGCGGTTGCTCCGCCACACTCCGCGCATGTCGGCCACGCCGACGAGCGCCAGCGGCACGGCGATGACGACCGCGAGAATCAGCAGACGACCGCGAATGCCCAAAGCCTTCCCCTTAAAAGCCCACGGGGCCGCATCATGATGCGGCCCGCCTCCTGTAGAGAAAAAGTAATTTTAACGCAAAGTATAGCAACGCCGCCGCGCCTCGGCATAAGGGTAAACACTCAGGCGGCGTGAGTGTTCACACTGTTTCCCGCAGGGGCAACGGCGCGTTAGCTTCTGGAAGACTTTAGCGAAGGGGTGAAGGATGACAGACGTTATGGTCTTTCGCGCGGGTGGTAAAGAGTACAGCGGTTCGTCGGCCTTGAAGATCGTACAGGCGCTCAGGCGTGAGGCCGGTGGGGACTGCGAGAGGCAGACGCTGAAGCAATTCCTACGCGACTCACTTGAGCAGCTCAGCGACCGCATCCCGCTCAGGGAGTTGGACGTGAGCGACCGGCTCGACGAGGAGATGCTGGCGCTCAGTTACCTCTACCTGCGCGACGAGTTCGGGGCCGGAGAGCTGCGGGACGTGCCCGGCCGGCAGCTCTGGGCGCACACCCTTTAACGGCGTCGCCGAAGGAGTCAGGCAGTGAGCAAGATTGTGAGCTTCCCCGGCGAAGCGGCCGGCGGCACGACGAGACGTGCGCCCCTCTCCGGCGCGTTGAGGAGGGCCGGCGTTTATATCGGCGTCGCCCTCGTCGTCTTCCTGCTCGGACTGGTGCCGATGTGGATGAAGGCGCGCGAGGCGGCCGTGCGGTTAGACGCGGCGCGGCGCGAGCTTCGCTTCAGCCAGACACGCGGCACGCTGGCCTCGGCCGCCATCGACGCGCGCCGTGGCGAGTACGAGACGGCGCGGCAGACGGCGAGCGACTTCTTCACCACGCTGCGGGGCGAACTCGACGCGGGCGAAGAGTCGCCCCTGAACGCCCGCCAACGCGAGGCCGTCGCGCCGCTCCTCGAACAGCGCGACCGAATCATCACGCTCCTCGCGCGCGGCGACCCGGCCTCGGCCGATGGCCTGTCGGACCTCTACGTCGCCTACAGGGCCGCCGTCAACGACCTCCCGGCGAAATGACCCGCGCGCCGCCGGCTTAACCCTCTAGCGCACCACGCGGGGGCGGGCGAAGAGCCACGCGATGAGGATGGAGATGAGGTAGAGCACCACCATCGGCGCCGCGAACAGCAGCATGTTCGGAATGTCGTTGGTCGGCGACAGCACCGCCGCCGCGACCAGGATCACCACCAACGCAATCTTCCAGTGCGAGACCAG